>PARX01000056.1 GCA_002712045.1 Paracoccaceae bacterium | reverse complement strand
CAGGAATAATTTCTTTTATTGGTTCAGGTTCATTTATTAAAATATCTATATCTAATTCAATTGATTTAAATGGATCATTTAGTTTTTGTGATGGTAGATATGCCAAGAATGCTGCATGAAATAAAATAGACAATAAAATTGTTTCAGTTAAAGATAGATTTCGTTTATTTTTATAAGGTAAAGTAAACAAATTTTTTTGAAAGTTTAAGTAAAAAGGATAGTAATTATAGCTTATTTAGTAAAAGTAATGAATGAAATCAAGTCTATACGAAGCTTTCCATTAATTGAACATCAACAATTTCACCTGATTTTACATTTCTTTTGTTTGAAGTAAGGACTATAAAGCAATTTGCTTTACTCATAGAGCTTAAGATACCGGATCCTTGTTTTCCAGTAGTTTTGACTTTCCATACCCCATCAGACTCATATAATATACCTCTTACAAATTCTGTTCTACCTGGTTTTTTAAAGATGGATTCACTACACTCAACTTTTAACGTTGGTATTTTTTGTTTGAGATTTGAGCCCATTTTTATTTTAAGAGCACTTTGAACAATTTGGTAGAAAGTAACCATAGCTGATACAGGATTTCCTGGAAGGCCAAAAAAGTCAGTATTTTTTATTTTTCCGAAAGCCATAGGTCTTCCTGGTTTAATTGCTAATTTCCAAAATAAAACTTCACCAATTTCTTTTAAAACTTCTTTCATATAGTCCGCCTCACCTACAGATACTCCGCCACTTGTAATGATTACGTCAGCTTGGTTTGATAATTTTTTTAGGGTATTTTTGATAATTTTTTTATTGTCAGGAATAACTTCTAAATCTAGACATTCAACATTTAATCTAGATAGCATAGAGTGAATTGTAAAATGATTACTATCATAAACTTGTCCTGATTTTATTTTTTTACCTACTTGAACAATTTCATCTCCAGTTGAAAAAAATCCTACTTTTAGTTTTTTAAAAACTTTTATCTTCGAAAAACCTAAAGAAGCAATCAATCCTAATTGTGAAGGATAAATTAAAGTCCCTTTTTTAAGAACAATATCTTTTTTTCTTATATCTTCTCCAGCTTTTCTTATATTTGAGCCAACTTTTGGGGCTTCAGTAAATGTTATTTGATTATTCTTATAGTTAACTAATTCAATTGGTATAACAGTATCGACACCATTTGGAATTTTTCCTCCAGTCATTATCTTAATAGCTTCATCATCTTTTATATGATTAATTTTTAGATTTCCAGCTAAAACTTTATTTTTTACATTTAAGGTTTTTGTATTTTTTAATGAAGAGAATTTAAATCCAAAGCCATCCATTGCTGAATTATCATAATTTGGAACATTAATTGGAGATATTAAATCAACCGCTAGAATTCGGTTAATTGAATTTATGAGCTTTACAGATTCAGTTTTTTTAATTGGCTCTATAAATGAGTCTATCATTTTTTTTGCTGAGTCAATACTCATCGAATTAGGATCATATTCTGCTAGGCATCCAGGTTCTTTAGATAAATTTCTTAATGTAATTTTTTTAGTCATTATCGTATTTAAATTCATACTTATGTTTATTTTCAATTATAAAATCTACTATTCCATTTATATCATTTAAATTAAAACATGGTATTTTTTTATCTAGAATAATGTCAGATGCAATTGCGATAATATTGGAATCATTTTCATATAATTTTTCATCTGAAATATTATTTCTATAAATTTCAATTTTCGGGTAAGCCATATTTTTTAATCCTTCGATCAAAATAATATCTGCATTTAAATTAATTTTTTTTATTTCTTTTTCTAAACTGACTTCATTATTTATATTTTCAGTAATTACAGCTGATCGAACATCATTAAAAACTAAAGTTTGATATGCACCCGCTTTTCTTAGACGAAAACTATCTTTTCCTGGAATATCTATATCAAATTTATGATGGGCATGTTTAATTACTGAAACAATAAATCCCTTTTGTATCAATTTTGGAACTAATTTTTCAATTAACGTTGTTTTTCCACACCCACTGTTAGATGCACAAATACCTATCACACATGAATTTTTATTTACTTGTTGTTTTTTCAATTTCTTCTAATTCGTTAAGATTGTTAATATTTGTGAATGCTTTTTTGTTAGAAAATGGAACTGTTTTGTAATTATTTTTTTTTATCCAAGATTCTATTTTTCTTCCACCTGTATCAATAAATTCCTCAAGATTTTTGATTAATGAGCGATGACATAACATGAATACAGGTTCTATACGGCCAAAAAGCAAAGGTACTATAATAGTAGGCCCATTATTTTTAATATAACTGCTTAATTTATTTACCAAGTTATAGGGTAAAAATGGACTATCATTAGGGCAAAATTGTACCCAGTTGTTTTTTGCGTTAAATAAACCTGCTTGAATCCCAGCAAGTGGCCCAGTATTATTTGAAATAAGATCCTGGAACTGAATATTTTTTGGAAAAATCTTAATAATTGTGTTTGTATTAATCGATATATGAGAAACTTGTTTATTTAATCTATTGTATACATGTTCGATTAGGTATTTATTATTTAACTTAATAAGAGATTTATTTGAGCCCATTCTTTTTGATTTTCCTCCTGCAAGGATTACACCTTCTATTTCAGTTTTCAATTAACCCCCTGTGTGCGACATAAATCTAATAACAGAAGGTTGTTTATCCAAAAGGTTAAAAGTATGGGACTCTGGTTTAAATTTCATACTATTAATTATTGCTTCTATTATAGGACCATCATCAAAAGGATGAGACTTAATTAATGGGAGTAGCTCTACTTTGTCTTCATGTCCAAGACATAAAAATAACTCGCCTTTACAGCTTATTCTGACTCGATTACAGTCTTCACAAAAATTATGAGAATGAGGAGATATTAATCCAATTTTTGTATTTGAATTAGTTATTTTCCAGTATTTTGATGGGCCACCAGTATTTAAATCTGATTTTAAAAGGGAGTATTTAGTTTGCAAAGAATTTAAAATATTGTCATTACTTATTGAGGTCTGACTTCTATCAAATTTTGTATTACCAAGTGGCATTTCTTCTATAAAGGCGATGTCAAAGTCTGAAGCAATTGCGAAATCAACTAGATTAAAAATCTCATGACCATTTAGGTTTTTCATGAGGACAACATTTAATTTTATTTTTTTAAAACCTATTTTTTTTGCATGCTCAATACCTTCTAGAACGTCATTTAATTTTCCAACTCTTGTCATAAGATTAAAAATTTTTGGGTCTAAACTATCAAGACTAATATTAATTCTTTCAACTCCAGAATCTTTAAGCATTAAGGCTTTTTGCTTTAATTGACTACCATTAGTAGTTAATGTGATTTCTTTAAAATTATTTTCTTTATGTATAGTTTTAAATAACCAGTCTATATTTTTTCTTACTAACGGCTCGCCACCAGTGATTCTGACTTTTTCAATACCTAACTCATTAAAAATTCTTATGATTCTTGCAATTTCTTCTAATGATAATAAATCATCTTTAGGAATAAATTTCATTTTTTCAGACATACAATAGACACATCTGAAGTCGCATCTATAAGTTACTGAAACCCTAATATAATTTATTTTTCTATTGAACTGATCAGTAAGCATAACGGTCCTATAATAGTTCGAGTATAGTCTTTCATGTGTTTTTACTATTTTAACTTAATTAAGTAATAAAAATCTCATAGAGATGACTTCTTAAACTTAAAGTATAATAGCTGTATGTTGAATATAGGTAAAAAGTGAAAAAATATAAAAATGACATTATCAAGTAAACAAATAGAAAAAATAAATAAACATGTACAAAAGTATCAAAATGTTCCTGGTGCATTATTACCCTTAATGCATGCTATTCAGGATGATCTTGGATTTGTTCCAGAAGAATCATATCAGCCAATTTCTAAGGCCTATAATTTATCTGTTGCAGAAATTCATGGCTTTGTAACTTTTTATCATCATTTTAGAACGCATTTACCAGGTAAAAATATCCTTCAAATTTGTCGTGCTGAGTCTTGCCAATCGATGGGATCAGAAGAGTTAGAAAATTATTGTCAAAAAAAGTTAGGGATCAATTACCACGAAACCACCGAAGACAATTTAATTACACTAGAACCTGTTTATTGTTTAGGAAATTGTGCTTGTTCACCGGCAGTTATGATAAATGAGGAAGTTATAGGAAGAGTTACACCAGAAAAAATAGATCAAATTATTGAAGATGCTGTAGACAGTTAATGACATACAAAATCTACATACCTAGAGATTCAAGTTCAATATCATTAGGCGCTAATGATGTTTATCAAGCAGTTTTGAATGAAGCTAAGAAAAAAAATATTGATATAGAAATAGTTCGAAATGGTTCGCGTGGTTTATTTTGGCTTGAGCCACTAATTGAAGTTGATACTAAAAATGGAAGAGTAGCTTATGGCCCAGTAAATGTCTCTGATGTTCCTTCTTTATTTGATAGTAAATTTTACTTAGGAAGTAAACACCCATTATGTTTGGGAATCACAGAAGAAATAAAGTGGTTAAAAAATCAAGAAAGATTAACTTATGCGAGAGTTGGAATTATAGACCCTTTAGATATAGATGAATATGAAAAATTAAATGGTTTTAATGGGCTTAAAAATTCCATTAAGCTAACCCCAGAAAATATTGTTAAAGAAATCTCAGATTCTGGTTTAAGAGGAAGAGGGGGCGCAGCATTTCCTACAGGTATAAAATGGAAAACAGTTTTAGATGCTCCTTCAGATAAAAAATATATTGTTTGTAATGCAGATGAAGGAGATTCTGGAACTTTTTCTGACAGAATGATTATGGAAAATGATCCTTTTGTTTTAATTGAAGGAATTATTATTGCTGGACTTGCTGTTGGAGCAGATCATGGATATATATATTTACGTTCTGAATATCCTAACGCTTTAGAAGTTTTAAATGAAGCTATAAAGATTGCTTTAAGTAAAAATTACCTTGGTAGTAATATTCTTGGATCAGATTTTTCTTTTAAATTAGAAGTTACTCGTGCTGCTGGAGCTTATATTTGTGGCGAAGAAACCTCTTTACTTGAAAGCTTAGAAGGAAAAAGAGGAATGGTGAGATATAAACCACCATTACCAGCTATTGAGGGTTTATATGGAAAGCCAACTGTGGTTAATAATGTAATATCACTTGCCACAGTTCCAATTATTATGGACAAAGGAGCTTCTTTTTACGCTAATTATGGAATGGGACGTTCAAAAGGTACACTTCCTATTCAATTAGCTGGTAATTTAAAACAGACTGGTTTAATTGAGAAGGCATTTGGAATTTCATTAAGAGAGCTTTTATACGATTTTGGAGGAGGATCTGCAACGGGAAAACCTATTAAAGCAGTTCAAGTTGGTGGACCTTTAGGTGCATTTTTACCAGAAGAACAATTTGATACTCCTCTTGATTATGAAAAATTCAGTGAAATTAAAGCTGTTGTTGGTCACGGTGGAATTGTTGCATTTGATGACACAGTAGATATGTCAAAATTGGCAAGGTATTCTTTTGAATTTTGTGCGATTGAGTCATGTGGAAAATGTACACCATGTAGGATTGGATCGACTCGAGGTATGGAAGTTATTGACAAAATTAAAGAAGGCGTAGATCAAGAAAAAAACGTCTCATTATTAAGAGATTTAGGAGATACCATGGTAAACGGATCATTATGTGCCATGGGCGGTATGACACCTTTTCCAGTTATAAGCGCACTTAATTACTTTCCTGGAGATTTCGGACTTGAAAAAACAGAAACTTAAGCATAAACTTACAACTTAAGTTAATTAAATTAATAACTTAATAAAAATTATATATGATTGGGACAAAATCCCATTAGAAATTATGCCAAAAGCAAAAAAATATGGATGATACAAAAGATTTTGGTACGCCAAAAAAAACTGCAGAAAAGTTAGTCGATTTAAATATTGACGGCATTGATATATCTGTCCCTGAAGGGACTTCAATTATGCGTGCAGCTTCGGAAGCTGGCGTATCTGTCCCAAAATTATGTGCAACTGATAGTTTAGATCCGTTTGGTTCATGTCGATTATGCCTTGTAGAGATAGAGGGTAAGCGAGGCTATCCAGCATCTTGCACAACGCCAGTAGAGCAAGACTTGAAAATCCATACTCAAACACCAAAATTAGCTGATATCAGAAAAGGGGTTATGGAGCTGTACATATCTGATCACCCTTTAGATTGTTTAACTTGTGCAACGAATGGGGATTGTGAACTTCAAGATATGGCTGGAGCTGTGGGACTTAGAGATGTTCGGTATGGTTATGAAGGTGAAAATCATTTAAATTCAGAAAAGGATGAATCTAATCCGTATTTTACGTTCGATCCCTCTAAATGTATTGTATGTTCAAGATGTGTTAGAGCATGTGAAGAAACTCAGGGAACATATGCTTTAACTATTGACGCAAGAGGCTTTGAGTCGAAAGTTTCTGCAGGAAATAAAGATTTTATGGACTCAGAATGTGTATCTTGTGGGGCATGTGTTCAGGCTTGTCCAACAGCAACGCTTGTTGAGAAAAGTATTATTGATCATGGACAACCTGAAAGATCAGTTACTACTACCTGTGCTTATTGTGGAGTTGGTTGTTCTTTTAATGCTGAAATGCAAGGAGAAGAAGTTGTTAGAATGTCACCAAATAAAGATGGTGGTGCAAATCATGGGCATTCATGTGTAAAAGGTCGGTTTGCTTGGGGTTATACAACCCATAAAGATAGAATAACTTCACCTATGATAAGAAAAAGTATCAAAGATCCATGGAAAAAAGTATCTTGGGAAGAAGCAATCAATTATGCAGCTTCTGAAATTAAAAGAATACAAAAAAAATATGGATTTGATTCAGTCGGTGCAATTTCATCGTCAAGATGTACTAATGAAGAAACTTATTTAATGCAAAAAATTGTAAGGGCAGGATATGGAAATAATAATATAGATACTTGTGCTAGAGTTTGTCACTCTCCAACAGGCTATGGATTAAAACAAACATTAGGCGAGTCTTCAGGAACACAAAATTTTGACTCAATCATGAAGTCGGACGTCATTATGGTCATTGGAGCAAATCCAACAGATGGCCATCCTGTTTTTGCCTCTCAAATGAAAAGAAGATTAAGAGAGGGAGCCAAATTAATTATAGTTGACCCTAGAGAAATAGATTTAGTCAAGAATACTCCACATGTTAAGGCAGATTTTCATTTAAAACTTAAACCAGGTACAAATGTTGCAACTATAAATTCAATAGCCCATGTTGTAGTTACTGAAAAATTAATGGATGAAGATTTTATTAAAAAAAGATGTGAATCTGAAGCATTTACTTACTGGAAAGATTTTATTTCAGAAAAAAGGAATTCTCCAGAAACATTAGAAGATGACACAGGTATCCCTGCTGAATTAGTTAGAAAGGCTGCAAGATTATTTGCGCAAGGTGACAATGGCGCTATTTATTATGGATTAGGAGTAACCGAACATAGTCAAGGCTCAACAATGGTTATGGGAATAGCCAATCTGGCCATGGCAACAGGAAATATAGGTAGAGAAGGTGTTGGTATTAATCCATTGAGGGGGCAAAATAATGTTCAAGGTGCTTGTGATATGGGATCTTTCCCACATGAGTTTCCTGGGTATAGGCATGTATCAGATTTAGCAACCCGTTCTTTATTTGAAAGCGCATGGGATACGAAACTTTACGAAGAGCCAGGATTAAGAATACCAAATATGCTTGATGGGGCAATTTCTGGTAAATTCAAATCTGTATATTGTGAAGGAGAAGATATTGCTCAATCAGATCCAGATACTCAACATGTAACACACGCTCTTGAATCAATGGAATGTGTAATTGTTCAAGATCTATTTTTGAATGAAACTGCAATGTATGCTCATGTATTTTTACCTGGATCATCATTTTTGGAAAAAAATGGTACTTTCACTAATGCAGAAAGAAGAATTTCTCGTGTAAGAAAGGTTATGGCCCCAAAAAATGGTTATGAAGATTGGGAAATTACACAAATGCTTTCAAATGCTTTAGGGTACCCAATGAATTACAAGCATGCTAGTGAAATTATGGATGAGATTGCACAATTAACCCCACAATTTAAAGGTGTTAGTTTTGATAAAATAGATAAATTAGGAAGTATTCAATGGCCATGTAATGAAGATCATAAAGAGGGAACACCTACTATGCATGTTGATGAATTTGTTAGAGGAAAAGGTAAATTTTTTATTACTGAATATATTCCGACTTCAGAGCGCGTTAATAATAAATTCCCACTTATTCTAACTACTGGTCGTATTTTAGCTCACTACAATGTTGGGGCCCAAACAAGAAGGACAAATAATGTTGAGTGGCATGATGAAGATTTAATTGAGATTCATCCGCATGATGCTGAAGATAGAGGTATAAATGAGCAAGATTGGGTTGGTATTAATAGTAGAGCAGGAGATACTGTTTTAAGAGCAAAAATAACCGATCGTGTGCAACCAGGAGTTGTTTATACAACTTTCCATCATCCCGTATCTGGTGCTAATGTTATCACTACAGACAATTCAGATTGGGCCACAAATTGCCCAGAATTTAAAGTAACGGCAGTTCAAGTCACTAAAGTTACTCAACCATCAGAATGGCAAGAAAAATATCAAGAATTTAGTGAAAAACAAATTAAGTTTGCAAAAAAGAATGAGGCGCAGGTAGATTAAATTTTAAGTGAGCAATTCTAAATTTATCCAAACAAAAGAATCAGTAACAAATTCTAAGGCATATAAAAGTACATCTTTAAAAAAAGAAATTGTTGAAAGTGTTGCCGAAGAAACACCTATTGCTTTAATTTATAATGGTATATCGCATGTTGTAATGATGGGGACACCTTCTAACTTAGAAGATTTTGCATTAGGTTTTTCTATTACTGAAGGAATTGTAAATAAAATATCTGATATATATTCTATCGAAATAGAAAACAAAGACAATGGTATTGAATTGAATATAGAAATAGCATCAGAGAATTTTGCAAATCTAAAAGAAATAAGAAGAAATTTAACTGGAAGAACTGGATGTGGACTTTGTGGCGCTGAAAGTTTATCTCAAGCAATGAGAATACCAAAAATAAAAAACTCAAATCACCAGTTTGATTCTAAAAATATTTTAAAAGCATTAGAAATTTTTTCTAAAAACCAAATATTACAAAAAAAAACTGGGGCAACTCATGCTTCGGCTTTATGTCAAAATAATGGAATAATAAAAATTACTCGAGAGGACGTAGGTAGACATATAGCTCTAGATAAATTGATCGGAGCCAGTATAAAACATGAAGTCACCGAAGATTCTTTTATTATTACATCAAGTAGAGCAAGTTATGAAATGATTCAAAAAATTGCTTATTTAAACTTAAAGCTTTTGGTCGCAATATCTGCTCCAACTGGTTTAGCTATAAGATTAGCTGAAAATTTAGGAATAACTCTAATTGGTTTTGCTAGAGAGTCAAGATATACAATTTATAGTCACAATGAAAGAATAATAGAGTAAAATTCTGCAATGGAAAAAAATCATTTAATTACTATGGCAAATCAAATAGGAGGTTTTTTTAAAAGCTATCCTGATAAAGAACAAGCAACAAAAGATATTGCAACACATTTAAAAAAATTCTGGCCTCCTGTAATGAGAAAAGAAATTGTTAAATACGTCAATTCATCAAACCCAGAAGATAATAATTTAGATGATATGGTTAATGATGCGGTAAAAAAATATTTGCAAGAATAACTTATTTATTTAATAAAACAAAATAATTTTTATCAATTAAGCGTTTTCCAGTCCAAATCTCCCCCCACAATTTATATTCTGCTGGTATTTCTTTTTATTTTTTTAATGAGATCAAGGCTAATCTACAAGCTTTATTTTCTAAATTTGAATCAGTACCTTTAATCCCAGTATAGTAATGTAATAAGTTTATTTGGCTATCTGAAAGATTATGGACATAAACACAAGTCGAACTTTTTATAAGTTGCTGTTTTACATCAGTAAAAATTAATTTGTAGTCTTTACGATTATCAATGAATGGAGTCCAAAGCATAATTAATGTAACCCAAACCATTGTAATCCAAATTGCCCAATTGGATATTACTGATCGATTAGTAATTTTAAATTTAATGATTGAAGCTAACCATAATGCTGTTATAACTGCAGCAAAAATAAAACTAAATAATTCGAATTCAGCAATATAATTTGCAGATTGAAAAAACATACGTTCATAAATTTTTTCAGGTATCTCAGTCATCATTGCAAACCAACCCAACCAAATTAAAAAACCAATAAAACCAAAAATTAAGATACCGAACCAATTTAAGGCGCTTGCCGCACTTCTATTTAATCTATCTATTGCGCCAACTGCAATGATTGATAAAGGAATAGTAAAAGGAATAAGGTTTGTTTGATTAGGTTTGCTTGTTATTGATAATATAATTAGTAAAACTAGCAAGAAAATAATTGGAATTTGTAGTTTTTTCTTATTAAAGATTTCTTTGTGGTCTTTAATAATTAACCAGATTGATAATGGAAGGGCCGGCCAGGTAAACCATAAAATCCCTTGAAGGTGATAATTGAATAATAACTTTGATGAGAATCTTAGAGATGTTAACCAAGAATTAAACAGATCAGGTTGTAAATAATTAAAAGAAAATAACCATGGAGTTATAATCAAGAGGTTAATAACAAATGAAATTGCAATAAAGATAAAATATCTTTTATTTCTCCAATTCTTGAAAATTAGCAAACATAAAGACGTTAAAAAGATAATTAATAAGGGAACAATACCTCCTGATAGAAAAGCTATACTTGATCCAAAACCAAGAACCATACTTGCCCTAAAAGGCCTTCTAAAATATAACGAAAAAGCATAAAGACTCATCGTATAACCTAAAAGTGTAGCTATTTCTGGTATCAAGCTATGAATATTTAATATTAAACCAACTGATCCTATGAAAATTAAACCAGCCTGACGCCCAAAACCTTGTCCCCATAACTCTCTTGTCATTAAGCCAAGACTTATTAAAGTAAGTGATAGCCAGAAAATATTAGAAAGTCTAGCTGCATCATGTAAGTCAAGTATTGGTGAAAAAAGTTTTCCAAATGCTGCTCCAACATAGGCATATAAAGGTGGATTTGTAATGAAATCTTCACTTGCTGCCATTGGAAGAATTATGTGATTATTTTGTACAATATCAAGAATAATGCTAATTGAAGTTGATTCAAGAGGTCGCCAAGGTTCATGGCCAATTAATCCCGTCAAGAGAAAAATTAATGATAGTACAAAAAATAAATGTAATTTAGTTTTTTCACCTAGATTTTTTCTGGGTGTTGACATATTACCTTGCCAGTCATGTTCAAGATCAAATTTCATATTAAGACATCATAAACAAAAAAAAGCAGCTAGGCTGCTTTTTTTAGAAATTAATGTTGGTAATGTTACATCCCATATTTTTGTTTGAATTTTTCTACTCTACCAGCTGTATCAAGAATTTTTTGTTTTCCAGTATAAAAAGGATGACATTTAGAACAAACTTCGATTGTCATATCTTTACCAATAGTTGATCGTGTTGTGAATTTATTTCCACAACTACAGACTACATTAACTTCTGGATAATCAGGATGTATATCTTTTTTCATTTTTTATGCTGTTATAAATTTGAAGTATTGAATTATCATTGATTTTTATAAAAAAATCAATTATTTATTTTATTTTACTTTCTCATACTATTAAAGAAGTCATCATTATTTTTTGTTGATTTTACTTTATCTAATAAAAACTCCATTGCTTCTAAATCCTCCATTGGATAGAGTAATTTTCGTAAGACCCAAATTTTTTGAAGAATATCTTGTGGTATTAATAATTCTTCACGTCGAGTACCTGACTTGTTAATATTAATAGCTGGATATGTTCTTTTTTCAGCCATTTTACGATCTAGATGTATTTCCATATTACCAGTGCCTTTAAATTCTTCATAAATTACGTCATCCATTCTTGATCCAGTTTCGACTAAAGCTGTTGCTAATATTGTTAAAGAACCACCTTCTTCTATATTCCTTGCTGCTCCAAAAAAACGTTTAGGTTTTTGAAGAGCATTAGCATCAACTCCACCAGTAAGAACTTTTCCAGATGACGGTATTACAGTATTATAAGCTCGTGCTAATCTTGTTATAGAATCGAGAAGAATGACTACGTCCTTCTTATGTTCAATTAATCTTTTTGCTTTTTCAAGAACCATATCAGCAACCTGAACATGTCTTGTTGCAGGTTCATCAAAAGTTGATGCCACAACTTCACCTTTAACAGAACGCGTCATTTCAGTAACTTCTTCAGGTCTTTCATCAATTAATAAAACTATTAACGAAACATCTGGGTGATTAGAAGTTATTGCGTGGGCGATATTTTGTAACATCACAGTTTTACCACTTTTGGGACTAGCAACAATAAGACCACGTTGACCTTTACCAATAGGAGCTATCATATCAATGACACGGCTAGTATTATTTTCTTCTCCTCCTGTCTCTCTCTCAAGAGTAAGTGGCTCAGTTGGGAATAAAGGCGTTAGATTTTCAAATAAAATTTTATTTTTTGTATTTTCTGGGGCATCGTTATTAACTTTATCGACTTTAACTAAAGCAAAGTAACGTTCACTATCTTTTGGAGTCCTAATCTCACCTTCAATAGTGTCTCCAGTATGAAGATTAAAACGTCTAATTTGTGAAGGTGATACATAGATATCATCTGGGCCAGCTAAATACGATGCTTCAGGAGATCTTAAAAAGCCAAATCCATCTTGAAGAACTTCTAATGTTCCGTCACCAGCTAGAGTTTCACCATTTTTAGCTTTATTTTTTAGAATGGCAAAAATAAGATCTTGTTTGCGCATTCTTCCTGTATTTTCTATTTTATCTGCTATTGCTAAATCTACAATTTCGGCAACGGGTAAGTGTTTTAAGTCTGATAAATGCATATTTTTATAAATTACTGTCAATAAAAGCTGTTAATTGAGATTTTGATAAAGCACCAACTTTTGTAGCTTCAACATTTCCATTTTTAAAAATCATTAGAGTTGGTATTCCTCGAACACCATATTTTTGAGGAGTTTTTTGATTATCATCTATGTTTAGTTTAGATATTTTCAATTTTCCCTCATATTCATCCGTTAATGAATCTAGAATAGGTGCAATCATTTTACAAGGCCCACACCACTCTGCCCAATAATCTACTAATACTGGTATGTTTGATTGAAGCACTTCTTCTTCAAATGTTTCATCGGTTAGATGAGATATATTGTTACTCATAATTATTTTGATTTAGTTTTACAATTATTTAATATGAAATTATGGTGTTTGGTTTAATGATGTATTACTTGAAATTAAATGATAAAGCATAAAAAAATTATAATCAATATTTATTTTTAACACTTTCATCTAATTCAAACAAAGGCACCACTAATTTAACACCTTTTGATGACTTAGCAACACTTATTGCTTCATCAGCCTCTTTGTCGTTAACTATCCCGAGCAAGTATACAATATCATTTTCAGTTACAATTTTGACATGAAATGGATGTACTTCGTTTTTAATTTTTAAAAATAATCTTGTTTTAAGATTAGTAGTTGTTACTGTATCTTTTGCACGTTGTTTTATGGTATTAATTTTACCGACGGTCATTTTATTGTGAACTGCTTTCACATCTTTAATTTTTTGAACAACATCCGTTACTTGATTTTTGATATCTTCACTCGGAGATTGTCCCACAATAAGAATAGTCTGATTATATGATAATAAATTAAAATGAATTTTTTGATTAGCATTATCAGCAATTTCTTGAATTGGGTTCCATGCAGCTAAAAATATTTTGTTATCAATAACCTGCGCTTCAGTTGACCTTCTATCTGCAATTGATAGTGGTATTGCAGTAATTGTTGATGGAGCACAACCAATCAAGTGAGTGATAAATAAAATAAAAAGTATGAAAAGCTTGTATGATTTCATTAATAATAATTATATAACTAAATAATTTTTTTAGAAACTAAATTAATTAAATCTTAAATTTTTTTATGGAAACATACTTATACCTTGTTGCAACACCTATTGGTAATCTCGACGATATTACTTTTAGAGCTATAGAAGTTTTAAAAAAAGTTGATATTGTTGCTTGTGAAGACACTAGAAAAACTAGTAGGTTGTTAAGTCA
This sequence comes from Paracoccaceae bacterium, assembly GCA_002712045.1. Lineage (GTDB taxonomy): Bacteria > Pseudomonadota > Alphaproteobacteria > Rhodobacterales > Rhodobacteraceae. Next base: position 25,321 of record PARX01000056.1, on the reverse strand, counting down.
TTTCAAAATTAATAAAAAATTGATATCCCTCCATCAACACAATGAAAAAAATAAAACTGATTTTTTAATTAATTTATTATTAAATGGTAATTCAGTTGCATTTGTATCAGATGCAGGAACACCTGCTGTAAGTGATCCAGGTGCTTTTTTGGTAAATCAAGCCTTAGAAAAAGATATCAAAGTTTCCCCAATTCCTGGACCATCTTCAATTACTTCAGCTTTTTCTGTATCAGGAGTCCAGACAACTCAATTTAAATTTTTTGGCTTTCTTCCAAATACATCGGGAAAATGTAAGAAAGTCTTAGAGGAAATATATAATCAAGATTTACCAACAATTATTTTTGAATCACCACATAGAATTATGAAAACTCTTTCTTTAATAAAAAATATTTTCGGTTCTTCTTATAAGTTATTTATTGCGAGAGAGTTAAGCAAGATATATGAAACAATTTATAAAGATAATATTGAATCTATAATAAAGAAACTGGAAAGTCATCCTGAAGAGCAACAAGGAGAATTTGTTATCATCTTTGATGGAAAAATAAGAGAGATTGAAAATTTTAAAACATTATCTTTAGATAAAGCTTTAGAGGTTATGATAAAGGAATTACCTTTAAATCAATCAGTAAAACTTATTTCTAAAATTTTTAAAAAAAATAAAAAGGAAGTTTATAATCAAGCATTGGAATTAAAAAAATGACAGAATTAATTATTATAAAGCCTGACGATATGCATCTTCATCTTCGTGAAGGAGATGTTCTAAAACATGTTGTGAAAGACACACAGAAACAATTTGCTAGAGCAATTGTGATGCCAAATTTAAAAAATCCTATTAAAACTGTTCATCTAGCCGAAATTTATTATCAAGAGATTAAAAAGAATATTGAAGATTTAAATTTTGAACCATTGATGACTCTTTTTTTTAATGACGAATTAAATAGTGATGAAATAAAGAAAGTAAGTGATTCCAATATAGTTCATGGTATTAAATTATATCCGTCAGGTGTAACCACAAACTCAAAAGATGGGGTCGATGTGATAGAAAATTGTTTCAAGATTTTTGAGCTAATGCAAAAATACGATGTACCTTTGCTAGTTCATGCTGAATCTAATGATAAAAATGTAGATATTTTTGATAGAGAGAAAGTTTTTATTGATAGAAATTTAAGTCAAATACATCAAGAATTTCCAAATTTAAGGATTGTTGTTGAACATATTTCTTCGAAAGAAGCAGCAGAATTCGTTATTGATTCTGGAGACAAAGTATTTGCAACTATTACCCCTCAACACCTACTGTTTGATAGAAATGACTTACTATCTCATGGAATTAAACCACATCATTATTGTTTACCAATTCTCAAAAGATCTGAAGATCGAGTAGCAATAGTAAAAGCGGCTACTTCGGGATCTCCTAAATTCTTTCTTGGAACTGATAGCGCACCTCACTTTAGACATGAAAAAGAAAGTAGTTGTGGATGTGCAGGTATTTATTCAGCCTTGTCCGCAATGGAATTATATGCTTCAATTTTTGAAACAGAAAATGCATTAGATAAATTGGAAAATTTTAGCAGTAAATATGGAGCTGATTTTTATGAACTACCTCCTAATAATTTAAAGATCAAACTAACAAAAAAAGATTTTAGAATACCAGCTAGAATTCAAGTAGGAAACGAAGAAATAATCCCTCTGTTTGCAGACGAAACTTTATCCTGGCAATTATCAGAAATTTAGTTAAGAGTGTAAAATAAATACTTAAGTTGACCAGACAGTCGCTATATAGTTTTCTATGTAGAGGAAAGTCCGGGCTCCAAAGAGCAGAGTGATGGCTAACAGCCATACGCCGTAAGGTGAGGAACAGGGCCACAGAGACGAGCGTATTAAGTTACGGTGAAACGCGGTAACCTCCACTCGGAGCAAGGCCAAATAGGGTAGCATTAACATTGCTCGTGTTGCTACCGGGTAGGCTGCTTGAGCATATAAGTAATTGTATGCCTAGATGAATGACTGTCCCAGACAGAACCCGGCTTATCGGTCAACTTAAAAATTATATTGTTTACCATATATTTTTTCGATAAAAGCTAATTTATCTCTATATTTTTTTCCAGCTTCTAATTAAAAAAAACATTAATTCTACTATTATTTTATCTGGCAAAAGATGAAATTTAGTCAAATACGATATTTAATTTTGGCATTTAAAATGCTTTAACTAATTGAAGAATAATAATTTTTTATAAAAAGTGTTGCAAAAGATCTTTTTTTTGCCTATAGTGGAATTGTAGGGGAAAAAGTGGTTATTTGTGGGAAATTATTAAACGAGACTAAGGGCGTTCAGTAATTTCCCATCTTTTTAGGTACACATATGTTTAAAGGCGCAACACTTCTAAATATTGATGGAAAAAATAGGTTAGCAATTCCAACTAAATATCGAGAGGAATTATTAACTGGACCACTAGTATTGACTGCACACCCTCATGGGTGTCTTCTTTTATATCCTGTCGCCGCTTGGAATCCTATTAAGCAAAAAGTAATGCAATTATCTAGTTTTGATAGAAAATCAAGTGGATTACAAAGATTATTAGTCGGTTATGCAGAAGATGTGTCTTCTGATAATGCTGGCAGATTATTAATTTCTGCTGCTTTAAGAGACTATGCATCTATTAATAGAACTTTAATGTTTGTTGGCCAAGGAAGTCATTTTGAGCTTTGGAGTAAAGAAGCATGGAGCAAACAAATCAAACAAATTAAAATTAATGATAAAGAAGAGCTGCCTGATGAATTAGGAGGATTTTCTTTGTGAAAGTAAATTCTCATATTCCCGTTATGTTAGTAGAGACGATCGATGCTTTGTCTATTTTATCAAATGGAATATATCTTGACTGCACTTTTGGTAGAGGAGGACATTCAAAGGAAATATTAAAATTACTTGACAGTGAAGGCCGCTTAATAGCTTTAGATAAAGATTTAGATGCAATAAATGAAGGAAAGAAGATAAAAGATAAAAGATTTGAAATTCATCACTGTGCTTTTTCAGAAATGGACAAAATATTAAAAAAAAAAAATATTAAAAAACTGGATGGTATTTTAATGGACTTAGGAATTTCATCACCACAAGTCGACGAAGCTAAAAGGGGATTTAGTTTTAAGTCTAATGCATTTTTAGATATGAGAATGGATCAAAGTAAAGGAATAACTGCTGCAGAAGTTTTAAATACATATAAAGAGAAAGACTTGGTAGATATACTCAGAAACTTCGGAGAAGAGAAGTTTGCAAAAAAAATTGTCAAAGCAATCATTAAGTATAGAGAAAATGAGGGCCCAATAAAAAAGACATTGGAATTAGCTGAATTAATCAAAAATACGGTCCCAATAAAAAATTCAAAAAAAGATCCTTCAACAAAAACATTTCAGGCTTTAAGAATTTACGTTAACAAAGAGATTGAAGAGTTAGAGAATGCTCTACCAATAGCTTTTAAATCCTTGAAACCGAAGGGTCGATTAGTAGTGATAAGTTTTCATTCATTAGAAGATCGAATTGTAAAAAATTATACAAAACTTCAAATGAAAACAGATTTTATTTCAAAAAAAATTCCAATCAAGTTATCGGAAATAAAATTAGCACCTTTTAAGATTGTACAAAAAATGATTATTCCTAATTTAGAAGAAATCAAACAAAATCCAAGATCTAGAAGTGAAAAATTGAGAGTAATAGAAAAAGTAATGGAGGCAAAATGAAATGAAATTAAATTTAATTTTATTTGTTGTCTTGATTATTTTTGCATTAACTACAGTTAATTTTAAGCATCAAACGAGAAATAATTATGCTGAATTAGATGAAGAAAATAAGAAAACTTTAGATTTAAAAGACCAGCAAACGATGCTAAGAATTGAGGAATCGTCTGAATCAAGAATTGAAATAATTGAAAAATCTGCCAAACATAAATTGAATATGCGTGTTCCTAGTAAGGAAGAAAAAAAAGTGATTATTAAATGAATAAAATTAGATCAAGAAAAGAATATTTTGAGTTATCAAAAGCTAGGAGACGCATAGTTTTAATATTAATACTTGGAATGTTTTTAGTTTTATTTGCACAAGCAATTAAACTTGCAGCATTTGAAAAAAATAAACTTCAAAAAGAATCTAGGCAAAGGCAACATAGAGAACTAGATTTATATCCTTATAGGGGTAAGATTTTAGATCGAAATGGTTCGCTTTTAGCTGAAAGTACTCCTGTCTATTCAATAATAGGCGATGCAGCAAAAATTAATTTTAAAAATAAAGATTCAAATACCCAAGCTACTCTTAATAAGCAAAAGAAAAAATTAGCTAGTTTGTTAAAGTTGAGAGAAATAGACTTAGATAAAAAACTTAAAAATAAAAAGAGAAGAGCGGTTCGACTTAAAAAAAATATTTCTCCTGATACCAAAAATAAAATTATGAAACTTGGAATAAAAGGTATTAGTACAAATAAAATATATAAAAGATTTTATCCTGAGAACGGACCTGTTGCACATGTTGTTGGATTCACTGGAAGTGATGGAAATGGGCAAGAGGGTATAGAAATGATAATGAATAAATCTCTTGCTGGTGAAAAAGGTAAAAAAATTAATCTTATAGATGGAAAAAGAACTCCCAGAGTTATAGGAGAATTTCAGGCTATAAAGTTACCAAAAGATGGTGAGGATATACGACTAACAATTGATTTGAGATTACAAAATGAAGCTTATAATGCTCTTAGAAAAGCTATAGAAAAACATGAAGCACTATCAGGCTCAGCTGTTTTGTTGGATGCAAAAACTGGTGAGATTCTTGCAATGACAAATTACCCCTCATTTAACCCCAATGGCTATAATAAAGTTGGTAAATTTATCAAAAATCGAGCAGTAACTGACGTATTTGAACCAGGTTCTACCATCAAACCAATAAGTTTAGCAGTTGCATTAGAAAAAAATATTATTACAAAGGATAGTTTAATAGATACAGGTAATGGTAAGTATAAATATGAAGGAAAATGGATTGAAGATCATAAAGCTTATGGCGAAATAACTGTAAAAGATGTAATTAAAGTATCTTCGAATATAGGTTCGGCAAAGATCAGTCAAAAAATTAGCTAAATTAATTTAGCCACAATGTTGAAAAAATTTGGTTATGGAGTTAAAACGGGCATTAATTTCCCTGGTGAGGTGAGAGGCACCATAAGAAATCATACAAAATGGAAAAAAATAGACCATTCTAGGGCAAGTTATGGGTATGGTATAAGTTCTACACTTATTCAAACAGCGCAAGCTTATACAGTTTTTGCTAATCAAGGAAAACTTGTGCCTATATCTCTAATTAAAAGTAATGATTTAAAGATAAGTAAAAGGGTTTTATCACCTGAGACTTCAAAAGCTATGTTAACAATGCTTGAATCCGTAACAGATCATGATGGAACAGCACCAAAAGCAAAAGTATATGGTTATCGTGTAGCTGGAAAGACAGGTACAACATGGAAAACAGATCCAGTAAATGGAGGTTATTTGAGAGATAAGTATATGAGCTCTTTTGTTGGTTTAGGCCCAGTAACAAATCCAAGATTTGTAATGGCAGTAGTCATTGATGAACCTCTTAAAAAAAGAGGGTATTCTGGAGGTACATTAGCTGGACCAGTTTTTAGTAGGGTTATGGCAAAAGCATTTGAATGGTATAGTCTCGATGCTGATGGTCTAGAACTTGAAGAGATGCAAAATAAAAAAGAGGTCTATGCTGATAAGAGAAAATTATGAGCGATTCATTAAAAAAACTATTAACTGAATTTAAATATTTGGAGCAAAATAGTGCGAATATAAAAAATGACTCGATTTTTTTGGCATATCCAGGAGAAAGTAATGATGGAAGAAATTATATACCAGAAGCCATAAATAATGGAGCTGGGGCAATTATATATGACCCTTTAGGATTTGAATGGGATAAGAAATGGAAGTTACCTAACATGCCAATTAAAAACTTGAAAGAAAATATTTCAAGTATTGCAAGTGAATTTTATAATAATCCATCTAAAAAAATAAACTTAATAGGTATAACGGGAACTAACGGTAAAACTTCTACTGCTTTTTGGCTAACTCAATGTCTAGAAAATCTTGAAAGAAAAGCTAATATAATTAGTACAATTGGTTATGGTTCGATTAATCAGTTGAAACCAAGTATAAATACAACTCCTGATGGAGTTAAAATTCAAAGTATCATAAATTATTTTCTTCTTGAAGATGTTCAAGATGTATGTCTTGAAGTATCATCTCATGGAATTGATCAGGGTAGGGTAACTGGCCTTGATTTTAATGTACGATTGTTTACAAATCTTTCTAGAGATCATCTTGATTATCATGATTCCATTGAAAGTTATGCAGAAATAAAGAAAAATTTTTTATTAGATGCTAAAAAAGGTAATTTGGTTATAAATATAGACGATCCTTTAGGTAAAAAAATATTTCAAGAATCAAAATTAAATAAATCTAAAAAAATATCCTTCGGAATTGAAAATTTAGCTACACTTCAAGCAAAAAATTTAACCTTAGAAAAATATAAAACTAAATTTGATTTAATTTATAGAAGAAAGATTTATAAACTTGAAGTTGCAGTTCAAGGAGTTTATAACATTTATAATATACTTGCTGTAATTGGTTCTTTAGTCTCTTTAGGATATCAAATAGAGAATATCAGGCCTATATTAAAAATTTTAGATTCAGTACCGGGAAGATCTGAAGAAGTAAAGACTGAAATAGATAAATGCCCAAAAGTTATTATAGACTATGCTCACACTCCAGATGCATTAAAAAATATTTTAAATTCATTAGAGAAATTACCTTATAAAAATTTAAATATTGTTTTTGGTTGCGGGGGTAACAGAGATAGAGGAAAAAGAAAAGAAATGGCTCTAATCGCTAATCAGTTTGCAGATTATGTAATTGTCACTTCAGACAATCCAAGAAATGAAGAGCCTATGCAGATAATTGATGATATTTGTCTGAATTTAGAAGTACCTTATTTAGCCATTGAAAACAGAGAAATTGCAATTAAAGAAGTTTTAAAAAAAGCTAATGTAAATGACTTAATTCTTATTGCTGGAAAGGGTCATGAAACGTATCAAGAAATAAATGGAGTTAAAAAAGATTTTTCAGATAAGTTAATAGCAAAAAAATACCTAAATAAATATTTTGGAGTAAAAAATTAATATTACCTTAAAAAAAATTATAGAAATTACAAATGGTTCTTTTTTAGGATCAACAAAATATTTAGAAAATATAATTTCTTCTATCACAATTGATTCAAGGTCACAGAAAAAATCAGATTTATATATTTCGATAGTAGGAAAAAATTTAGATGGCAATAAATTTTCAAAAGAAGCTTTAAATAATGGTATTAAATTTGCGATTGTTTCTGATCCTGAATTTCATTTTGATAAAACTATATTAGTAGAAAGTGGTAAAAAAGCATTATCAAATATCGCCTCATACCTAAGAAATCTTATCAATCCGAAAGTAATTGCAATTACAGGAAGTAATGGAAAAACATCAACAAAAGAAGTACTCGTTTCAATTATGAATAATTATCTTTCTCAAAATCAATTATTGTTCACTGAGGGGAATTTTAATAATAATATTGGACTTCCTCTTACACTAATCAAGCTTGAAAATAAACATAGTCATGCTGTTTTAGAGTTAGGGATGAATCATTCTGGAGAAATTGCTGAACTTACAAAAATAGCAAAACCCCATATCGCTTTAATTACAAATATTGGCGAAGCTCATATTCAAAATTTTAAATCTAAAGATCATATTGCTGAAGCAAAAAAAGAACTTATAAATTATTCAGATCACTTGGAAATTTCGATATTACCTAAAGATGATTATTATTATAAATTTTTAGCTAAAGACAACAAAAACTCAAAACAAATAACATTTGGGTTTTCAAAAGAGGCAACTATTAATTGTAAAATACTAGATAACAGTAGAATATTAATTTTCACTCCAGAAGAAAGTTTTGAAGTAAAAATAAATTTACTAGGAAAACATAATATTAAAAATATTCTTGCTGCATGTGCTTGTAGCTATGCTTTGGATATACCTACAAAAATAATAAAAAAAGGTATAGAGGCAATCAAACCATACCCTGGAAGGCTTGAAATTATAAATAGTAAAGGTGGCTCAACTATTATTAACGACACTTATAATGCAAATCCATCTTCAATGAAAGAGGCTATTGATGTATTAAGTTCAATAAAGGGTAAGAAAATTTTAATAATTGGAGATATGGCTGAGCTTGGAAATGATTCAAACAAATACCATCAAGAATTAGGAGATTATATTAAAAAATCTTCAGTTGATTTTACTTTAGCTGTTGGAAGACATATAAAAATAACTATGCAACAATTAGATAAAAATGCATTTTGGTTTGATACAAAAGATAAACTTTTAAAAAAATTATCAGAGATAATTGATACAAAATCAATTATATTAGTTAAAGGCTCTCGCCATATGGAAATGGAAGAAATTGTAAGTAAAATAATTTAATAGGATATAAAAGATGTTATTAGAATTATTTAGATGGTTTTCAACAGACATTCCAGGTTTTAATGTATTTAATTATATTTCTTTAAGGGCAGTTTTAGCAGTTATAACTTCTTTATTAATTTCATTTTGTTTTGGTGGTTGGTTTATAAAAAAATTAGGAGAATACAGCCTTGGTCAATATATTAGAAATGATGGTCCAGAGGGACATCTTGTAAAATCTGGAACCCCAACAATGGGAGGGGGTTTAATATTAATTTCAATTATTATTTCTACATTATTATTGGCAGATTTAAGTAATTCATATGTATGGCTCTTACTTATTGTGACCACTTCTTTTGGGTTAATTGGCTTAATCGATGACATTAGTAAAATTCAAAAAAAAGAGGCAGATGGACTCTCAGCTTTTAAAAAATTTATACTTCAATCAATTATTGGGTTGGGTGTAGCAACCTACTTATTTTATTCAGCTTCAACTCCTCAAGAAACTCAATTATTGATCCCATTTTTTAAGGATTTAAGTTTATCAATGAGTGCATTGGTATTTATTATTTTAAGTTATTTGGTTGTAGTAGGAAGCAGTAATGCCGTCAATTTAACCGATGGTCTTGATGGGCTGGCTATTATGCCAGCTGTTATGGTGATAAGTGCATTGGGAGTTTTTGCTTATGTTGAAGGCAATGTAATTTTTGCAAACTATCTCAGTATTCCATATATACAAGGTGCAGGTGAGTTAACTGTATTTTGCGCAGCATTAGCAGGAGCAGGCTTAGGTTTTCTTTGGTTTAATGCATATCCTGCTGAAGTATTTATGGGTGATTTAGGCTCACTATCAATAGGAGCTGCAATGGGAACTCTAGCAGTAATTGTAAGGCAAGAGATTGTTTTAATGATTATGGCTGGAATATTTGTGATTGAGACATTCTCAGTAGCAATACAAGTAGCTTACTTTAGATATACAAAGAAGAAATTTGGAAAAGGTAAACGTATTTTTTTAATGGCTCCGCTTCATCATCACTATGAAAAAAAAGGATGGAAAGAAACACAAGTCGTAGTTAGGTTCTGGATCATAACCATGATGCTTGTCCTAATTGGATTGGCTAGTTTGAAGATTCGTTGATGAATGGAAATATCAATCATGTATTAATTTTAGGTTGCGGCCAAACAGGCATATCTATTGGAAGATATTTAAAAAACAATATTAAAATATCTTTTTATGATGAAAATAAAAATGCTTTGGATAATGCAAAAAAGTTGTTTGATAATGAAAAAAATTTATTCTTTTCAGGTAATTTAGAAGAATTATCTTTTGAAGGTGTTGATTATGTTGCAATTAGTCCTGGAATAGATCCTAGCCATCCCGTATTAAATAAAATAAGAAAAAAAATTAAGTTCCATAATGATATCTCGTTATTTTTTGATGAAAATGAATTATTAGAAACAAAAGTTATTGCTGTAACTGGGACAAATGGTAAAACTACAGTTTGTAAAATGATTGAACAATTGTCACAAGAATCTGGATTAAAAGCAAAGGCAGTAGGAAACATAGGCTTGCCAATTTTAGATTTCAAAAATGTAGATACTTTAGATGTTTTGATTATTGAACTATCAAGTTTTCAACTCGAAATATTAAATAAAGCTAAAATTGATGTTGGAATTATTCTAAATATTTCAGAAGACCATATGGATAGATATAATTCTTTCAGTAAATATCTTAAGGCTAAATCAAAATTACTTGATTTATCAAGAACTAAAATTATTAATAGGGACGATGAAAAATTAAGTTCTTTTAATAATAAAGTGAATTTCTCTTTTGGTATTTCAGAACCCTTAAAAAAAGAAGACTACGTAATAATAAATAATGATTCTGGTTCTTATATAAAAAGAGGTGATGGATTATCTATTGAATTAAATAATTTTAAACTCATAGGCGAACATAATAAATTAAATATTATGTCTGCAATTGCATGCTTAAAATCGGTTTTTCCAGAATTAAGTAATTTAAGAATTAATAATTTAAAAGGTATTAGTCATCGATTAGAGTGGGTTAAAAGTATAAACGGTGTAGATTTTTACAACGACTCAAAAGCGACTAATTTAGATGCAACAATTACAGCTTTAAAAAGTTTTAACAAAAAAATATTTTTTTAATTGCTGGTGGTGATAGTAAAGGTCAATTTTTAATGCCTTTGGAGAAATTTATAAAAAAAAAGGTATTAGCTCTTTATTTAATTGGTCAAGATGCACATATTTTTGAAGAAAATTTCAGATTTATAGATTCACTTAAGATAAAAAAATATAAGTTAATGCTAGATGCAGTTTTATCAGCATATAAGGATGCAGGAAATGGAGATATCATTCTATTATCGCCTGCATGTGCTAGTTATGATATGTATAAAAATTATGAAGAACGTGGTAATGAATTTAAGTCTATTGTGGAGAATTTATAAAGTATGAAACTTTTTTCTTCCCAAAAAAATTATAATTTACCAATTTATGATTACAGCTTAATCTGGGCAGCACTTTTGCTTATAGGTATTGGTTTAGTTATGGTCTATTCTGCATCGATTGATCTTGCTGCTGGTAAACAGGAATTCCAATACCAACATTATTATTTTTTACTCAGGCAATCAGCTTATTTGTTAATTGCTTTTATATGTGGCTACATTTCTTTCCTAATACAAGTTTATTTCTGGCAAAGGTGGGCCCCTTATTTGTTTTTAATAGGGGTAATTCTTTTAGTCTTAGTTTTAACGCCTATTGGTATAGAAAGTAAAGGTGGTAGAAGATGGATTCCATTAGGAATTGCAAACTTTCAACCTACAGAGATAGTTAAGCTTTTTACAATAATGTATGCATCAGATTATGTTTTAAGAAAATCAAAGCAAATGAGAACTATTGTTAAAGGTTTTTTACCTATTTTGGGGATTATGATTTTAACCGGTTCATTAGTAATCTTAGAACCAGATCTTGGTGCTTTAATTGTAATTTCTTCGATTGCAATGGGTATTCTATTTTTGGGTGGATTGACCTTAAAAGTTATTGTAAGTTTAGCTATATTGGCTCCAATTGGAGTCTTGTTAGCAATAAAGTCATCACCATACAGATTAGCAAGAATTGAGGCATTCAGAGATCCTTGGTCTCCAGAGCACATACTAGATGGTGGTTATCAAATAACTCAAGCACAAATGGCTTTTGGAAAAGGGGAGTTTTTTGGCATCGGCGTAGGAAATAGTTTCGCAAAACTTTCTTTTTTACCCGAAGCGCATACAGATTTTATTATGGCAATTATTGGCGAAGAATTTGGTTTATTGGGTGTAAGTATTGTTTTAGGTATATTTGCATTTTTGGTGCTAAGGATGTTTGGTATTGCAAAAGAGTCTATACAAAATAATAAACATTTTGGTGCTTTAATGGCACAAGGGGTAGCTATATGGTTTTCCATTCAATGCATAATTAATATGGCTGTAAATTTAGGATTATTTCCTACCAAAGGCTTAACACTCCCATTATTATCTTTTGGAGGTAGTAGTATTTTAGTGAGTGTAATTGCTATAGCAATAGTACTTAGAATTGATCATGAGAATAGAAGAAATTTGAGAGGACAACACTATAACAAATAAATTTAAAATTATGATTGCTGCTGCTGGCACAGGGGGGCATATATACCCTGGGCTTGCAATTGCTGAGTATTTTTTGGAGCAATCTCATTCTGTTTCATGGGTTGGAACACCTAAAGGCATGGAAAATAGTTTAGTAGATAAACAAAAAATTCTTTTTTCTCAAATTAGTATATCTGGTGTTAGGGGTAAAGGTATTTTGCCTTGGTTTAACCTACCATTCGTTCTTTTATTATCAACAGTTCAGTCTATTAAAATTTTACGAACTGAAAAACCAAATTTTTTGATATTGATGGGAGGTTATGTTGGTATACCTATGGCAATTGCTTCTAAAATTCTTGGAATAGAATTAATTATTCATGAGCAAAATGCGATACCTGGATTAGCAAATAAAGTTATTTCAAACTTTGCTAGTCAGATATTTTGTGGATTTAGAAATAGTTTAAAAAAGGCGAAAGTGATAGGAAATCCAATAAGAAAAAAAATTTCTAAGATTAGAAATCCTCAACAAAGATTTAAAAATAAAACAGGACCCCTTAAAATTCTTATTTTAGGAGGAAGTTTAGGAGCAAGTACTTTTAATAGATTATTACCAAGAATTTTAGATAAATTTAATTTAAGTGAGCAAATTTCAGTTATTCATCAATCTGGTGAAAAGCATTATGAGGAATTAGAAAGAACATATATGAATTTAGATACCAACGAATCAAGAGATCCTATTTGGTTATTGGGTAAAGAAAAATTTATATACGATATTGAGGAAAAATATGAATGGGCTGATATCGTTATTGCTAGATTCGGAGCACTTACTATATCAGAATTTATGGAAGCAGGTATTGCTTCAATATTGATACCATTTCCATATGCTGTTGATAATCATCAGTATCATAATGGCAAAATATTAGAAGATAAAAAAGCAGCTTTCATAATTGAGGAGAATGAGGTAAAAAATAAACTCTTAGGAACTCTTTTAAAAATAGATAGAAAAAAATGCTATCAAATGGCTTTAAATGCTCAAAAAAATAAATCAAGTTCAAATGTAGCCCAAAAAATATATTCTTACTGTAAAGAAAGGTTTGATGGAAAATAAAATTAAAAATATACATTTTGTTGGAATTGGTGGTTCTGGTATGAGCGGAATCGCTGAGGTCATGCACAATTTAAGATTTAAAGTACAGGGTTCAGATCTTGGAAAATCTGAAGCGATCCAACGTTTAAAGAAATTAGGAATAAAAGTATTTAATAAGCATTTAGAAAAAAATGTTATACATTCAGATGTTGTTGTTATTTCAGCAGCCATCTCTAAACGCAATCCAGAAATTAAAGCTGCAATTAAATATAAAATACCGATTATTCCCAGAGCAGAAATGTTATCTGAATTAATGCGATTTAAAAAAGGTATTGCAGTTGCAGGAACACATGGAAAAACAACGACAACTAGTTTAATTGCTTCAATACTCTCTGAAGGAAAACTAGACCCAACTTACGTCATTGGTGGCAGACTTAACTCAATGAATGCAAATGCAAAACTTGGAGGGAGTGATTTAATGATTGTAGAGGCTGATGAATCAGATGCATCATTTCTTCATTTAAATCCTGTAAATGCAGTTATTACTAATATCGACAAAGATCATTTAGAGGCCTATCAGAATAAATTCGAAAATTTGAAACAAACTTATATTGATTTTATTCATCAGGTACCATTTTATGGATCTGTCTTCTTATGCTTAGATGATGAACATGTAAAAAGTATCATACCTTTAATATCAAGACCAATAACTACATATGGTTTTTCAAGTAAAGCAGATATTCAAGGACTAAATGTAAGATATGATGGCAGTAAGATGTATTTTAAAGTTCGAGATAAAAAATATAAAAAAGATGAATTTGAAATTGGAATTAATTTTCCTGGCGAACATTTTGTAAGAAATACTCTTGTAGCAATTTCAATTGGTCTTGAATATGGTGTATCTATAAGTAATATTAAAAGATCAATAAGTAACTTTAAAGGAGTGGCTAGGAGATACGAGATATACGATGATATTTTAATCAAAGATAAAAGATTAAAAGTTATTGATGATTATGGGCACCATCCAACTGAAATTGAAGCGGTAATTAAAGCAACAAAAAAGGGATTTAGTAAAAAAAGAATTTATTTAGTTTTTCAGCCACATAGGTATTCAAGAACAAGAGATTGTTATAAAGAATTTATAAGAGTTTTAAAAATTCCAGATAAGGTTTTTCTTTTTGATATTTACTCGGCTGGTGAAAAAACTATAAAAAATATTACAACAAGAAATTTAATTAAGTCTATTAAGAAACAAGATGTTCATTATCTACCTAATTTTAAGACAGCAAAAAATACTATATTTGATTTAATTGAAGATAATTCAATTCTTATTGTAATGGGAGCTGGTTCAGTTGGAAATTTTATTAAGCAAATTATAAAAAAATAAAATATGGAAAAAAATATTGTTCATCAAAATGTAGAATTAAAGAGCTTCAATAGTTGGCGGGTTGGAGGAAAAGCCGAACAATTTTTAATTTGTGACAACATAGCAAAACTTGCTTTACATATTAAATCAAAAAAAATAAAGCCGCCTATTACTTATATTGGACTAGGCTCTAATTTATTAATTAGAGATGGGGGAGTTAAAGGAACAATAATAGTGATGCATGGTGGTTTAAATAAAATAAATAGAGATGGTAAATTACTTTATGCTGAAGCTGGAGTAAGTTGTTCAAAGTTATCAAGATTTGCAGCTAAAGAAGGGTTTGATGAATCAGCTTTTTTTGCCGGAATTCCAGGAACCATAGGTGGGGCTCTAGCAATGAATGCAGGTTGCTATGGTTCAGAAACATGGGAATATGTAAAAAAAGTATTAATGATTGATTTAAATGGTGACCAAATTATTAGAAATAAATCAAATTTTAAAATTGATTATAGAGAGGTTAATAATAAAGATGAAAGTTTTCTTGGAGCATGGTTTCAGTTTCCAAATGGAAATAAAGAAGATGCAAAAAATAAGATAAAAGAATTATTGTCACATAGAAAAAAAACACAACCATTAAATTGGCCAACGGCAGGCTCAACTTTTCGAAACCCAAAAGATAATTTTGCTGCAAAGATAATTGAGGATTGTGGATTAAAAGGCTTTCAAATTGGAGGGGCTCAAGTTTCAAAAAAACACGCAAATTTTATCGTTAATTTAGGGAATGCTAGTGCATTAGATATTGAAAAAGTGATTGATCACATACAACAAGTAGTTTTAAAGAAGAAAAATATAACACTTCAAACAGAAATAAAAATAATTGGAGAAAAATTTGGAAGCTAGTCAATACGGCAAAGTAGCTGTATTAATGGGTGGAATTTCTAATGAAAGAGATATTTCATTAGAAAGTGGAATTGCAGTTTTAGATGCACTTCGTAGAAAAAAAATAGTTGCAGAAAGATTCGATCCAAAAATTGATGATTTAGAACAGTTAAAAAAATTTGATAGAGCTTTTATTTGTCTTCATGGAAAAGATGGTGAAGATGGAAAAATACAAAATTTTTTAGAAAAAATAAATATTCCTTATACTGGAAGTGGAATTGATTCCTCGTCTGTAGGTATGGACAAATTTAGATGTAAAACAGTCTGGAAAAAGAAAAATATCATCACACCTGATTTTTTGCAGGTCAAAAATATATCAGATTTTAAAATAGCTTCAAAAATATGTAAATTACCTTTTTTTATTAAACCAGCAAATTCAGGCTCAAGTATTGGTATTGCAAAAGTCAATAATCACCAAGAGTTTGCAAATGCATTCAATGAAGCATCCAAAATTGATAAAATCGTTATTGTTGAATCTTTAATTGAGGGAAAGGAGTACACCTTACCTATTATTCATAACAAAACATACCCTATTATAGAGATTAGATCTAAAACTGATTTTTATGACTATGAGGCTAAATATTTAAGAGATGACACTGAATTTATTTGCCCCGCTAAACTTAGTGAAAAATTAGTTAAAAATATTAATCAAGAATGTAAAAAAGCTTTTGATTCTATTGGATGTGAAGGATGTGGTAGAGTAGATTTTATAATTGATGAAAATGAAAAAATATTTATTATTGAAGTCAATACAGTCCCTGGAATGACAAATCATAGCCTTGTGCCAATGTCTGCAAAATATTCTGGAATTAGTTTTGATGATTTAGTAATTATGATTTTAGAGACATCAAATGCTTAAAAAGGAAAGCACAATAAGAAAAGTTACAACTACTGTTTATATATTCATTTTTTTAACTTTAATATTTTTAAGTTATCAATTAATGACAAGTTCTAATTTTCCAATAACTCAAATAGGTATAAAGGGGGAATATGAAAATATAAATAAAAGACAAATTAACTTGATTAAAAACAAGTTTATAAATGAGAATTTTTTTGGAATCAATCTTGAATCTACAAGACAAGCTTTTAAAAAATTACCTTGGATAAGGGACGTAAGTATTCGAAGAGATTGGAATAATTTTGGCTTATTGGTAGAAATTGAATCACATAAACCAATTGCAAGATGGAAAAATCGTGGGCTTGTTAACAATTTTGGAGAAATATTTCATGCTGCATATGAAGATGATTTACCATTATTTGTTGGCCCAGAGGAGTTTGTTGAAGAAATGACAGTAAAATATAATCAAATAAATAAAATTCTTGAGAAAGAGTCGATGCAAATTGGTACAATCTCATTATCGAAAAGATTATCATGGGAAATTTATACAAACAATTATATGAGAATTTTTTTAGGCAAGGAAAAAAATAATATTATTGTTAATAAATTAAATATCTTAATGGAAAATTATCATCATGTTTTATCAGAATTGAAAAGTCAAATCGAGTATATAGATCTTAGATATAAGGATGGATTTGCAGTAAAAAAACTTAATGAAAAATTAAATAAGATAAATAAACAAAAAAAGACTGCATTATGAATAACGTTATTCCACCAATAATGAAAAGTAAAAAAGACCAAAATACAAGAATTTCTGCTCTTGATATAGGAACATCAAAGGTAGTTGTAATTGTTGCTGAGTTACAATCTGATGGTGTTTTAAAAATTATTGGTAAGGGCCAACATGTATCAAAAGGCCTAAAAAAAGGTGTTGTTGTTAATATTGATAACACAATGCAGGCAATACAGAGAGCTGTTGAAGAAGCAGAATTAATGGCAGATTGTAAAATAACCGAGGTATATACTGGAATTGCAGGAAGTCATATTAAAAGTTTGAATTCTCATGGTATGGTAAAAATTAAAGATGAAGAAGTAACGCAAATGGATATCGATCGAGTTAGAGAAACAGCTGAAGCAATTAATCTACCAACTGATCAAGAAGTTCTACATACACTACCTCAAGAATATATCATTGATGATCAACAAGATATTAAAGAGCCATTAGAGATGAGCGGAATGAAACTTAATGTTAAAGTTCATATGATCTCTGGTTCAATTGCTGCACGTCAGAATATTATTAAATGTATAAGAAGATGTGGCTTGGAGGTTATTGATTTGGTTTTTCAGCCTTTAGCTTCAAGTGAAGCTGTTTTAACTCAAGATGAAAAAGAATTAGGTGTGTGTCTAATTGATATTGGAGGAGGAACCACTGATATTGCTGTAATTAAAAATGGAGCATTTCAACATACTTCTGTAATTCCTGTTGCTGGTGATCAAATAACCAATGATATTGCAATTGCCTTTCAAACTCCAACCCAATCTGCATCAGATATTAAAGAAACATATGAGTCTGCTATGCCAAGTTTGTCATCTACTAATGAAATTATTGAGATACCTCTTGTTCATGGTCAAGCACCTAAAAGAATAACAACTCAGGCTTTGGCTCAAGTTATAGAGCCAAGAATAGAGGAGCTTTTTGAAAAAGTACAAAATGAAATTAATAGAAGTCGAATGGGAAGTACAATTGCTTCAGGGATTGTAATTACTGGGGGATCTTCTATGTTAAAAGGTATGGTTGAGTTAGGGGAGAAAATATTTAATATGCCTGTTAGAATTGGTATACCAAGAAATATTGATGGACTTTTACAGGTTGTAGAGAACCCAAGATATGCAACTGGAGTAGGTTTATTAATTATGGGTAAAAGTGATGTAGAAAAGAGTGAATACAAATCAGGTACTGGAAATTCAGTGAGTGAAATTTTAAAAAGAGCAAAAAATTGGTTCAAAGGAAACTTTTAATGCGATGTGAGATTGATTATGTTTGAAGTCATAGAAGGTAAAAAGCAAAAAGCCATTATTAAAGTTATGGGTGTTGGTGGTTGCGGAGGCAATGCTGTTGATTACATGATTAAAAAGAATGTAATGGGAGTTGAATTTATATGCGCAAATACTGATTTACAATCATTAAAAAAAAGTCAAGCAAGCACAATTGTACAAATCGGAGAAATTTTAACTCAAGGACTTGGTGCTGGAGCAAGACCAGATAAAGGTAAACAAGCTGCATTAGACGATAAAGATAAGATAATTGAATCTCTTGAAGGGGCTGATATGCTTTTTCTTGCTGCTGGAATGGGAGGTGGTACAGGTACTGGAGCTACTCCTGTAATAGCACAAATTGCTAAAGAGTTAGGTATTTTAACTGTAGCTGTTGTTACAAAACCATTTAATTTTGAAGGAAGAAGGGTTCAAATTGCAAATGATGGAATTGATGAACTTGTAAATCATGTTGACTCACTTATTACTATACCAAATGAAAAATTAATGGGCGTCCTTGGCCCTGATGTAACTTTTGTAGATGCATTCGGAGCTGCAAATGATGTTTTGTACAGTGCAGTTTCAGGTATTGTTGAAATTATCAATAATCCAGGATTGATTAATGTAGATTTTGCTGATGTTAAAACTGTTATGAGTGAAATGGGTATGGCAATGATTGGCTCAGGAACAGCAGAAGGTTCAGACAGGGCATCAAATGCTACAAAACAAGTAGTTGCATGTCCATTATTAGAAGATGTTAATCTCAATAATGCGAAATGAATGTTAGTAAATATTTCTGCAAGTAGTGATTTTAAAATGAAGGAATATTTTGAAGTTATGAATACAATTAAACAATATGCTGCAGAGAATGCTCATGTAATTGTTGGAAATGTAATAGATGATTCAATGGGTAACGATATAAGAGTTACTATGGTTGCTACAGGTTTGTCCTACTTAAAAGAAGAAGAAAAATTAAATTTAGCTAAAGATTCAAGTCAAAATAATAATGATGTTATGAGAGAATTTGTTTATGACGCTGATGAAAATGAAAATGAAAATGAAAATGAAAAAATAAACTTAGAGGATCATGAAAATATTGAAGAAAATAAGAAAGAAAGCCCTAATGTGTTTGGAAATAATTCACCTGAAGGTGATGATCTTGATAAACTGAGAATGTCAACTGAGGAAGAGTATGATATTCCTTCATTTATGAGAAGAAAAAATTAGATGATTTTTCAAAGATCAATTAAAAACGAAGTCAGTGCAGTAGGGGTAGGCCTTCATTCAGGGAAAAAGACTCGAATAACATTAAAGCCCGCTAAAGAAGATAGTGGGATAATATTTAAAAGAACTGATCTTGATTTACCAATAGAGATTCAGGTAGAACCAAAAGCCATAAAAGAAACTCGATTATCATCTACAATTGGTAAGGGAAAAACAAAAATTTCAACTATTGAACATCTAATGTCAGCCCTTTCTGCTTCTGGCATTGATAATATATTAATTGAAGTTGACGGTTCTGAAATACCTATTATGGATGGAAGCTCTATCCCATTTGTTTATTTAATAAATTCTGCAGTAATTTATGAGCAATTAAAACCAAAAAGATTTGCTGTTATTAAAGAAGAAATAAAAGTTCAAGAAGAAGATAAATATGCTAAATTCGAACCTTATAATGGATTTTTAGTCGATTTTACAATTGATTTTCCGCATCCAGCTTTTAAAGAAGAAAATAATAGAGTTGAAATAGATTTTTTTAAAGATTCTTATGTTAATTTTATTAGTAGGGCAAGAACATTTGGATTTATGCAAGAAGTTGAATATCTTCGAGCTAATGGATTAGCTAGAGGAGGTTCTTTAGATGATGCTATTGTTTTGGATGAATATAAAATCTTAAATGAAGAAGGTTTAAGGTATTCAGATGAATTTGTTCGCCATAAAATTCTAGATGCAATTGGAGATTTATATATGATTGGAATGCCAATTATTGGAAAATTTACAGCATATAAATCAGGCCATGAGCTTAATAATAAATTGCTTAGATTAATGCTTGAAAATAAGACAAAATGGGCAATAGAGTTATTAGATCTTGAGGATAAAGAAAAAGCTTCTTTAGCAACTAATTATATAAAAGAAAAAAATAATTTTAGGAAGAATTATTTAGAAAAAATACAATGATATTTATTAAATTAAGTATTTTCTTGCTGGTTATATTTTTTTCTGTTGTGACAGCTTGTTATTTTTTCACCAAAAATAAAAAATATTTATATTTAGCAAAAACAGCAATTAATTATTTAATTTCAATCATTTTATTAATTGCAATAGTCTATTTTACTTTACGCTATTTACATATATGGTAACGAAGGTTATTTCAATATTTGGCGGTGCTGGATTTATTGGAACCGAATTAGTTAAAGAATTAGTAAAAAAACCTTTTGAAATTAGAATTTTTACAAGAAAAAAAAATAAAATAAATTACTCGAAGTTTTATCCAAGGGTTAAAGTAATTGAATACTCGCCAAAAAAAGATTTTTCAGATGATCTTGAGGGATCAAATATAATAATTAACTTAGTTGGTATTCTCCATGAGAGTAGAAATTTAAAATTTTCAATGGCACATGAAAATTTTGTATCAAGTTTAATAAAGTATGCTTTAAAAAAAAATATAAAAAGATTAATTCATTTAAGTGCAATAGGTGCAAATAAAACATCTGAAAGTAAATATTTAAATTCTAAATACAAAACAGAGATTTTAATAAAAAAAGATTTTAAGAGCTTTAATTGGACCATATTTAGACCATCTATTGTATTTGGACCGCAAGATAAATTTATAAATTTATTTAAAAAAATGATTAAATTTTTACCAATAATATTTTTAGTTTCTCCTAAAGCTGAGTTTCAACCAATCTATGTTGAAGATTTAGTGGATATAATTACTAAGAGTATTGAAAATAATAAAACATATAAAAAAGTGTTTAATCTTGGAGGTCCAAAAAAATTAACATTTTTAGAAATTATTAAACTAATATCTATTTGTGATAAAAAGAAAAATATTGTTATTGGACTAAATAAAACTATGTCTTATTTATTTGTTAGCTTACTACAATTATCACCAGTTAAACTAATAACTACAGATAATTTGAAATCTATGGAAATTAGCAATACTGTTAAAGTAAACCATTCATACCATTTTAAATCTTCTCTTAAAGAATTGACTACATATTTAAATAACTATAAAAAACTATGAATATTTATCTTGTAGGAGGGGCAGTGCGCGACAAACTTATGGGTATCTCTAGCAAAGATAGAGATTATGTTGTCGTTGGAAGTACCCCTGAAGAAATGATTAAGTTAGGTTTCAAGCCAATTGGAAAAGACTTTCCAGTTTTCTTACATCCTAAAACTAATGAAGAATATGCTCTTGCAAGAACAGAAAAAAAAGTAGGTAAAGGTTACCACGGTTTTAAATTTTTCACTTCTCCCGCCGTTACCCTGGAAGAAGACTTAAAAAGAAGGGATATCACCATAAATGCAATAGCTGAGGATGAAGATGGAAAAATTTATGATCCTTTTAATGGCGTAAATGACATTAAAAATAAAATAATTAAACACGTAAGTAACGCTTTTTGTGAAGATCCATTAAGGGTTTTTCGAGTAGCGAGATTTTATGCAAGATTTAAAGATTTTGAAATTCACCAAGACACTGAAAAGTTAATAAAAAAAATAGTATCCAGTGGTGAAATTAAGTCCTTATCAGTTGAAAGAATCTATTCTGAGATATTAAAAGGCTTAGAAGAAAAACATTCCGATAAAATGTTTTTATCTTTTGAAACCAGCGGTGTTTTAAAAGAAATTTTTCCAGAATTTAATTATTCAAGTATTCCTTTTCATGCTTTGTTAAAAGCCCTTAGAAATACCTCTAATTCCATTAAGGCTGAATCTAAATTTTTAATGATTTTGGTTCTTCCTTCACTTTTAGATATAGAAATAGAAAGTAACAACGAATATTATTTAGATTTTTTTAGATTATCAAGAAATGCCAAAAATCTTTTTAAAAGTATTAAGTCTGAAGCTATAAATCTTGAAAATTTTTTATCTCTTTCTTTAGAAAATAAATTAGATTGCTTATATCGATTAGATTTTTTTAGACGTCCTGATATTACTATGGAAATTTTAGATATGCTCATCTTCTTGATATTAGCACGCTCCAAACCAATCCCATCAAGCCATTCAATAGAGCGTGAAGAAAATTTAGCATATAAGAAGAATGTAATTAAAAAGATTGAATTAGTGAAGAATTTAATTTTATCGTTCAAGAAAGAATTAAGCCTAATAAGAAGTACAACAGACCCATTAAAATCTGTGGAAAAAATTAAAGAGTTAATTTACCAAGAAAGACTCGCTATTCTTAAAAAATTAGTCAGTAATTAAATCACTTAATTGAGAAATTTTTTTATCAATAAATTTTGGATCTTCTTTATGATTAGAAAGCCATATTGTAAATAATCCAAATTTATGAGCTGTTTCAAGATTTTCTTTTATATCATCAACAAAATAAGCTTTTTTAATTTTATATTTATTGAGAAAAAGCTCCATTGAAATTTTGCTTGGCTTTGGTTTAAAATTTGCATCTTCTATACTAAAGATACTATCAAAGTAATCTTCAATATCACATTTTTTAAGTATCGTTTTAGTATAATTATTAGGGGCATTTGTATAAAGAATTTTTGGAGCTTTTATTGAATCTAATGTATTTTTTAAGTTTGGCATAGGTACAACTAGTTCCTCAAGATTATCAACTTTATGCGTTTCTTCTAAAAATTTATTTGGATTTATTTTGTGATATTTAATTAGGCCCTCTAAAGTAGCTCCATATTGATCCCAATATTTTTGTCTTAATTGATCAGCATCATCAAGATTAATTTTTAATTCCTTACTAATATAATGATTGATTTTTTGATTAATTACGGGAAATATTTTTTGTTCTGCATTATGTAATGTATTATCAAGATCAAATATCCATGTATGTTCCAAATTACTCGTCCTTAATAAGTGTTCCAACACCTTGATCAGTTAAGATTTCTAGCAATAATGCATGTTCAACTCTCCCATCGATAATATGAACAGAGTTTACTTTATGTTTAGCAGCATGAACAGCAGAATTAATTTTAGGGAGCATACCATCTGAGATAGTCCCATCACTTATAAGCTTTTCAATTTCATTTGGAACTAATCCCGTTATTAGTTTTTTATTTTTATCTAAAACACCTGTTGTATTTGTCATCAGTACTAATTTTTCAGCAGTTAAAATTTCTGCAAATTTTGAAGCTACAACATCAGCGTTGATATTGTAAGTTTTGTTATTACCATCTATTCCTATCGGTGCAATAATTGGTATTATTCCATCTTCTTTTAGATGTTTCATAAATGATGAATCAATACCTATTATTTCTCCAACATAACCAAGATCGTTAGATTTTTCTTTAGCTTCTAATTTTTTAGCTTGAATAATGCTTAAAGTTTTCTCATTTCTATAGCTTTTAGCATCTCCTCCATTGTCTCTTACAAGATCTATAATTTGTTGATTGACTTCATTTAAGACATTAATAACTATTTCTAATGTTTTTTTATTTGTAACTCTAATACCTTCTTGAAAAATAGGTTTTTCACCTGATTTGGCTAATGATTCGTTAATTTGGGGTCCACCACCATGAATGACAACTGGATTCATTCCAACTAATTTTAACAACACTAGATCTTTAGCAAATGATTGTTTTAAACGCTTATCAATCATTGCATTACCTCCAAATTTAATAATTATTGTTTTCCCAAAAAATTCTTTTATGTATGGTAATGCTTCACTTAGTACTTTTGATTTTTCATTTGGAGTCATTTTTTATAGCCCTTTGGTAAAGTATTTTGAGTTTCGTTCAGCGGCATAGATTTTTTTTCTTGCATTAGGCATAAATTTTTTATCTGTTAACTTAAAATTATTTTCAATAAACCAATGTTCAGATTGCGTAGTTAGAATAAATAATTCTTTTATATTTAATTCTAAAGCTTTTTTCTCACAAAATTTCAGTAACTTTTTTCCGTAACCAAGATTTTGATATTTATCATGAATTGCAAAGCATGCCACTTCAAGTAAATTAGAATATTGGTATAGCGCAACAGTTCCAATTATATTATGGTCGTGCTCAATGACATAAAATGAACTTATATCCTTGTGCACTCTATCAGCAAGTATCCCTTTTTTTTCTAATGGACTAATAATATTTCTAATTTGATTTATATCTACTTCTCTGGCACTTCTTATATTCTCGAGAGAATATTCCGTAAGAATTGTTCCTGAACCTTTGTCTGTAAAAATTTCCTCAATTATGGATCCATCGATATTTCTATTTATTAAGTGTACTTTCTCAATTTTATTATTAATTGCATACAAGCTACTTTTGAGGATATTAAAATCATTATAGGAAATAAAGGGGGCATTTTTGGGATTCTCAATATGTTCAATTAATCGCTTAGCTTTGTTAAATGTTAATTCTGGAATTAATTCTCCATGTATATTTAAGATACCACTTGAATTTACATAATAAATTAATTTTTCAGCTTTAACTGATTGAGCAATATGAGCTGCCGTTTGTTCGTAAGATAAATTAAATACATCTCCAATTGGTGAATATCCAAGCGGCGAAATAACAACAATTTCTTTATTAGTTAATTTGTTAAATATTGCTTCAGAATCAATTTTTCTGATTTGGCCAGTAAACTCCATATCAGTGCCATCAATAACCCCTATAGGTCGAGCAGTTATAAAATTTCCACTAGATACTTTGATATTATTTTTTAATAGCGGTGAATCTAAAAACCCTGAAGAGAGCACGGATTCAATTTTTGTTTTTAATGTT
>PARX01000055.1 GCA_002712045.1 Paracoccaceae bacterium | reverse complement strand
TTTATTTTTTATTATTTTATTTTTTATTATTTTATTTTTTATTATTTTATTTTTTATTATTTTATTTTTTATTATTTTATTTTTTATTATTTTATTATATTAATAGGAGGTATGATTTCTAAATTTTTGAAGAAAACATTTAGTAATACTAAATACGCAGCACCAATTATATTATTAATTGCATTATGGAACCTTATATCAAAATTATATGTAACAATAAAAAGAAGTTATAATAAAGAGGGGTATGAATCCTATAGCAAGTGTATTAAACAAGGATATCCAAACAAATTTTGCTTACGCGTTCCGGTTGAAGCGTGCATAGATAATTGTAATTTTAAAAAATGGAACCCAAAATATTAATTTACTAATTTAAACATAATATCTTTATATGTTTCATTAAAAATATGTTTTAATCCACAACAAATTGTTGTTCGCGTTACAAAAGCAGGTATATATTTTGTTATAATAATTAAAATTTCAATGAACCAAATAATAAAAAAACAGCATAGTTCTCTCCCTCTTATAAATAAATATCTCTTATTATTCCATTCTCTAACATAAGAACACATATTTGATTTACCACAAGTAAAGAATTCATCTGCATCTGCAACACCCGATATTATTCTTGAATTCGCATTTACTTCATTTGAATTAAAAAAAATACGAGATAAATTTTTAAATGTAATTAACATTATATGCAATGAAGGTCTTTGGTTGTCTCTAAAAATGTATGGTGTCAACCCATCAATGTATTTATTTTTATATTTAAAATCATTATTTGAAATAAAAGGGATATGACTACTTTTAATGAGACATTCAATTAAATGGTCCCTATTTTTAAAGTTATGTACTATTTTTTTTTCCACCTTTTTCATATCATAATAAGATATGTATAATCTATCTTTTAACATGTTTAAATTATCGTCTTCAAAAAGTAAATAAACCAATTCTCTTATTAATTTTTCATTTTCACTAAAATTATATTTTTCTTTAAATCCGGTTATTCCTTTTTTAAATATATTATTAATATCTATATCAAGTTTTTTTTCAATATTTACTATATATAATAAAGCTAATAAAGAACCTATGCTACATCCAGAGACACGAACTACTTTCGTTTTCTTTTGTTTTTGTAATTCATTTAAATACATAGAAAATCCATAGCCGATAAATCCATTAAACACTCCACCATCGAATATAAGATCTATTTCCTTTGGTATTTTGTTTGAATCTACATTCTTTACTAATGTATTAACATATAAATTTAATAGTTTATTGTTATCATCCATATAACAATAAATTATTTTTACATATAACTTATAACTTATAACTCTACATAAAAATAATATGATATCCATAATACTACATAAAAATAATATGATATTCATATTACTGGTATGTGTGAAGAATTAGAAACTAAAAGACCATCGTGGGATGAATATTTCAAAGATATAGTTACTCTCACAGCAAATCGTTCGCCTTGTAAACGATTAAAAGTTGGATGTTTACTTGTAAAAGATAACAGAATTATATCTCAGGGTTATAATGGTTATTTACCTGGTGCAGAACATAAACAAGTTATGCGCGACAATCATGAAATTGCAACGATTCATGCAGAACAAAATTCCATTGCGGATTGTGCCAAAAGAGGGGTTAGTTGTAAAGATAGTGTTGCTTACATAACTCATTATCCGTGTATTAATTGCATTAAAGTATTATGTGCTTCTGGTATAAAAGAAGTTCGTTACATTAACGATTATAAAAATGATGAAATTGTAAATTATTTTGCTGACCAAGCCAAAGTTACTATGACAAAGTTAAATATTGAAGAGTAGAATATTAGAATGTGGTAGGTTATGTTTTTAGATGCTAAAATAATCAATTGAATAATTTATTATATAATAACTAATAGAAAATAAGACACTATTTACAATAAATCCAGTTAAATTTAAATTTCCGTCCTTGTGATAAAAGGCAGGAAATAATTTTAAAAATAGTTTTTTCACTACCGGTAATTGAAATATAAAATATAATACCGACATTAAAATTGGCGTTTGTAGTTTATTATAAAAATCGTCTGTTTTATTATTATTTTCTTGTTTTTTCATATAATTATTTATAATATCGTGTTTACTTCTATATTCGTCAATATAATCATCATTATCTCCTGGAATAAAATTTTGTTTTATTTCATCATCCTGTGTTATATGAGTTTGTGTTTGCGGTATATCCCTTGAAGGTAAACTCAAAGAACCACTTGAAACAGCACTTTGGATACTTGTAACAAAATCATTTATATTGTTGTTGTTGTTATTACCGTTGTTATTACCGTTATTATTTACTCCCTGCTGACCGGTTGATGGTGCGATGTTTTGTTTTAAATCATTTTCGCGCTGTTGTTGTATATTATTTATAGAACCTTCTATTACTGTATTTTTTTCACTTGTTTGTAGAGTAATATTATTTTGATCGGTTTGATTTGAAACAGGCAAGTCATCTAAATTAGAAGTCATATAATATATATTAAATTAAAATATATATTAAATAAATTACGCAAATCTTACCTGCTTCTTTTTTTTTCCATTACACTTTGTGGGATGTTCTTTAAATTTATAACATTTATTATCATATTTATAAACATTCTCATTTATTTCTTTAAAAGACGGTGCGTGAAACACTAAACAATTTCGCGATTCACATGATTTTCTAAATAAACTGGCTAAACCAATTCCTAAAATTATAGATAATATCATTTTTCCTATATCTGTTTTCATTGATTTAATAACATTGTCAATAACCATTATATATTATGTTTTTATTTTTTAACTTTGTATTGGTATCTCTTTAAATTTGTTGTTTGAACAACTTACTTCTGATGCTTCAAACCTAAAACACGTATCTGCTTTATCCTTATATTCAATATGATTAACATTGTCGGGTGTAGGATAAACATATATAATATTGGGACTAGGGTTTAATAAATATACATACAATACTCCCAACGAGAGACTAATAATAAATATTGGTAGGGAAATATATTTAAATAACATTATATAATCTATGTTCATTTTTTATTTGTATAATATCAAAAATTCTGTAAAAATAATTTGTCTAATGTATACGGTGTTTTAATAATAATATTATTATCATTTTCATCCTTGACAATATTATAATAACTATACCTAAGTTCTCTAATTTTTTTATTTAATGGTATTATATCTATTTTATAAATATTAATAATATCTTCTATCAATTGTGTATTTTTTGTTTCAATATAATTTTTTTCTAAATCTTTTATTTGTATTATTTTTTCATGCAATGAGATAATTGTTTCTTTTAATAAATTATTTCTTTCTATATTATCTACAATGTCTATATAATCTTTTTTTGTAGAAATTAATCCTTTTGAAAATAAGTTTAAATCTTCTTTTTGTATCGAAAACTCTTTTATTGCTTCACTTTCATCTATATAATTAAATAAAAAATCTAATTTTGTTTTTATTATATATATTTTTAATAGATTTATTTCTTCTTCTACGTCTGCCTTTTCATTTCGTATATTATAATATGTTTTTTTGTCAATACTAATATTTAAATCACATTTATTACTTGCACCACATAAAGCAGATAATTTATTTTTTTTTATTTCAAACAATGTTCCACCTGGTCTATTACAATTAACACATTTGAATTGTATATTTCTGAATTCTTTTTGTTTATCTTTTTTTGTTAAAGTATTTTTATTTTTTATTTTTTGTTTTATTTTTGAGATTTTTTCATCGTATTTTGCTTTTAATTTATAAAAGTCGTTTATTTCTTTTTCCATATTTACTTGAGATGACGATGTTTTCGAGGACGAAGCAGATGCTGATGCAGATGCTGATGCAGATGCAGATGCTGATGCAGATGCAGATGCTGATGCAGATGCTGATGCAGATGCAGATGCTGATGCTGATGCTGATTCAGGAGACGATGATGATGTTGATGATGTTGACTGTGTAGATATTATTGATGAAACTGATTCTGAATTACTTAAACTCATATATAATTATAAATTATAATTTATAAATTATAATTTATGCATATCTTCTAAGCATTTCTAATTCTGGATTATTATCCAATACAGGTAATTCCGATATCAAACTTAGATTATTTTTCTCTCTTATTGCTGTTAAATGTTGTAATTTAGATACTATATATTCTTGTTTTTTTCGATTTTTTATTTCTATATCCTTTTTTGTTAATCGTCCTTTATATCTATAAAAAAGTATTGACGATATAGCCCCTATTAATGATAATGTCATGACTATATTAAAAATTAAACTCGAGTGTTTTTCTTTTAATTTACGACTTTCTTTAAGAGAACAATTAATAAAATATTTCATACCCGGTTCACATAAAATAGGTGTTTCTTCATTCATTAATTATTAATGTCATATTTTTAAAATATATTATACATATTATTTATATATGAGCGATAAAACACCCAATCCGTCGGCAGCAATGTTATGGTTTTTTATATTGACAACATTATATTTTCCACTTAAATATTATCTAAAATCAAGCGAACAACTAATCTCGATCGGGTACATATTATTGATAATTATAATAGAGTATGTAATTAATTTAGATCTTACAGGCAAGATTTGTGGGAGCAACCAAGTATTAACAGCGATATTTGTTACCGCAATACCCTGGATATTAATTTTTGGCGTATTTAATTTAATGATAATGTTATTCCCAGGTTGGTTGGCGCCCTTTTCAAATACATTTGGTTATGGTTTTGTTAAAATATTAGGTTTATCTAAAGTAATACACGAAATATTTAAACCAAAGGCTACAACAAATCTTAAGTTTTTAAGTAATAGTGAGAAAAATATTCAACAATCTTTAGCACAAATATATGGTAATGAATCATTATTAATTAATCAAATAACGCCTTCCAATTTTTCTAAATTCTGGGATACCTCAAGTATTTTATTTAAATCTGGAGTTAAGGGCGATCCTACATTAAAAGGTAAATTAGAAAACTTTGTAAGAATTAAATATTTTGTTTCTGAATATATTTGGTATATATTAATTGGTAGTCTTATTACATCAGCCAGTTATAATTATATTCTAAATGCAGGTTGTAAAAAACCAATTAGTGTCATGAAAAATAATGATGATAAGATAAAAGAAATCGAAAAAAAGAAATTAAATAAAGAACCCGAGACTGTTTATAAAATAACCGATTAAAGTTATTCGACCATTTTAGTGTAAGTTAAATAATATAAAACACCAAAATATGAAACTATCGCTAAACATATTGCTACTAACCAAACCGGAATTACTGTCTTTTTTTTATATCCAATCCCGAAATCTCGCAAACTTCCATCTTCGTTGTATACGAAGGCGGGTTTTAACATTATAACAATTGTATAAAGCAACGCATATATTATTATTGCGATAGTTGTAATATTACGTCTAATATAGTTTCTATTCATCATTATATTATAATATTAAAGAAGTTTTTTATTATTTACTATTTAAATTTTTATTATTTATAACATAATTTATATTATAAATAACAGTTTTTATTACGATACATGTAGCGGCAACATAAATATATGCTGATTTATTATTATTTTTTAAAAGAATTAAAAGAATTCGTCTCCGTCCATATCTCCAAAATCATCATCATCGCCTAAATGTTTCATTGAATATTCTTCACTTTCTATTTGGTGTGCTATCAATTCTTGGTTTTGCATATCCATCGCGATTACATCCCTGTTTGGGTCATTTGCTATACTTCCTAATTTGGCTTCCATTATCATTTGCTTTTCCATCTCGCCTCTTTCTTCGTCGTATGTGTCTCCTTGATATGTGTGCACTCCTTTTTGCAGTCCTTTGCTCCATTTACCTAATTTATTATTTTTAAACAAATTTTCTATTTCGCGTTCTTCGGTAGTCATATTCTTAAGTGTCTCTACTATATTATCCTTCTCTCTTTCTTTCTCTCTGTGTATTTTATTCATAAGCATATCATAACTCAAATTAATATCTTGTTTATCCGAACAAACCCTTTCTATAATAACACGCAATAAATTACCGGTATTTTTATTTAAAGAACTCTTCTCCGCAGTAATAATATAACTCAACTCGTCCGCTTCGTTATCTTCGTCGCTTGAATATTCTGATTTATTTAAAAAATCATCTTCGTCTTCTTCTAAGACATTTATAAATTTAACTATAATAGAATAAAAATAAAATGTGAACAATTGTTCGCAAATATCGTTAGTAAATATAGAATAAAACTTTGTATCATTATCATACATAGAAGAATTAAAGTATGTGTTCATCGCCAATTCATAAATAAAATTAATATCCGGCATTACCTTATTCAGCAATAATTCTATAACATCGTCGTCGTAAAATTGATAAAAACTCTTGTAATAATCTGATAAATATTTTTTGATATCATTATTATGATTTAATGACAACTTCCAGTGTTTTGGTACGGTCATTTCCGAATAGTCTATTTTATTTAAAATCATGTTGGGAAATGTAATACAAATATCTCTAAAGACATTTTTAATAAATTCTATAGAACTGAAACTGGCATTATCATTATTTCGAATATTATTTTCTAAATTATTTTCTAAATTATCATCCGGTACATTAATATTAAATTTCATAATATTTTTTATACAATCGATAACCTTGCCATTCTTTTTTTTATCGGTATTCTCTTTTAAAAATTGGATTATTTGATTTCTCATTTTAATATTTTCTTCTTGTTTTAGATATTTCTTCATTTCTATCATTTCATCGGTATCCTCTGTTAAATTTCTGGCACCATCAACAGAGTCAATCATAGAAAACATTTTTTCAATAAACTCATCCGGTAATATTGACGTATCTTGATTCATTATGTTTTGTAATATCATTCGGTATGACTGAACATTATTTATTGTAGCATTACGGATATCTCTTTTAATTATATTTTCCTTATTAACTATATTCATTAATTGGAGAAGACTATCGCCAGAATAATTTATACCATTTTCTTTTAGAATTTTAATATTTTCTTCGATCGTATTATTATTATTATAATCATCTGGTTTTTGCAAACAGATTGATGAGAGAGTAGGGTTAATTGGTAAATCTGAATTAAAATTACAGTAGGTGATAAATGCTTGGTATATAGTCTCTTCCGAATACTCATGATCAATAGTTGTTTTTTTACTCTTTGTGTTTTCGGGTGAAAATATAATAGGTGCTTTTCCTAATTTACCTACATCATCTAATATATCTTGCATAGAAGCATTATTATTATTATAATTAATTATTTCAGGTCTAATATTAATAAAATATTCTAAAGAATTTAAATTATTTTCGTTACAACAAGCGTTTTCTAAGAATGGTTGCTGTGAATTACTTGATAATATGGTGGTTTTTTGGGATATAATATTTTGTATAACTTCCTGTATTTTAGCGGTATATAAAATTATTTTGCCGCGGATTATTTGTATCTTTTCATATTGATTCATCGAACCTTTTTTCATGTCATTCTTTAATTCTGAAATAAAATCACTTGTAATATTATTCACATTATTTAATTTAACCGGTGTCAATAAAGGTAAAAAATTATTCCAAGTAATTAAATTTAAATTTTCAATTACATCATCAATACCATCACCCTTTGTTTTAATATTTTCTAATTTATCGCTAATTAATTTTTTAACATCGGAACTTGCCAAAATGTATTTCTTTATAATATTAATCATCTCTGTAATTATTTTTTTATCATTCATACTTTTAATTGAATCCCATGGTTCTATAGAACTCTTGATATTACTTATAACACACGCTATAAATTTAATACCGGATACGCTATCCTCATTACTATCTAATGGGTAACCTTTGAAAGATGTTTTACAACCAGGGAATTGTTTTTTTGTTTTAATATCAGGAATACTTGTTTGTATTACTATTAGTAAATAGCATAATGTTAAAATAATACTTTGTTTCTTTTTAAATTTATCATAACTAGCAAACTTCTTTCCATCCTTTTTATCTTGTTTATTAATCTTTGCCTCATATGATTTTTTGCTCGGAAGAATCTTAGGATTTTGCGAGTGTAAAATTACATTATTTATTATAAATTCCATATTATCGTTGCTAATAATAACTCCTGTGAATTTCATAAATGCGTTAATCACAACAATACTAATATTGGCAACAGGATTATCATAATTTTTATTGGATTTTTTATCATTGGAATCCGAAATAATATCATTAATATCATTATCTAAAACATCGCTTGTTTTCATCTTAAATCCTTGCTCATTATAGTCTTCTTGGTTGGAGAAATCGATCGGGACAATATTATAACCACTATATTCGTCTATCCAAAAAGATTCGTCGTCGCTTATTGTACCTTGTTCTGCACATATTTTAGCAATGGTGTCAAGATAATGTTTTGTATTACCAGTAAGAAAC
Source organism: Paracoccaceae bacterium (assembly GCA_002712045.1). Taxonomy (GTDB): domain Bacteria; phylum Pseudomonadota; class Alphaproteobacteria; order Rhodobacterales; family Rhodobacteraceae. Next base: position 11,534 of record PARX01000055.1, on the reverse strand, counting down.
GCATCAGATAATTTCTTTATAAACACTGGTAATAGTTTAACGCCGGTTGTTATACAATATAACCACATTTCATCCTCCTTATCGCTATTTTCATGCTCTCGGGTATATATCCTGATAAATTTATTTATATCATTATATTTTTTTACAATGTCATTCTGACCCAATATTATACTTGCTATATTATCATAAGGCGAAACAACAATATCATTAATTTCTAATGTTCCTGCAATTAAATTTTGTTGCTTATTGTATTTTAAATCCGCATTATTGACGATTACTCTATTAATCTTTATATTTTGTAATGCTTTTTCATATGATTTTTTTATCTTGTTTACTGTTTGCTCTTTACTTAGCGCAAGTGTTGTATCAAATTCATCTACAATTGTTTTATATTTATTTATTTCTAAAGCGTTGTCTTTATTCTTAAAATTCTCACAATCATTTTCATTTGTAATGCACTTTAATTTAAAATTACAAAATACCTTTGTATCATCAGTAAACAATGTTTCATCTATATTTTTATCTTGAATCCAAGTTTTATCTTCCCTTTTATAGTATAATATCTTATCGTCGTAGTCAAGAATTGCATATTCGCCCTCTTCTACCAACCGTTTCTTTTTAATGATCGCCTTTGCTTCTCGCAAAGCTTTCATCTCGCTTAATCCATTTATTTTCTCTAATTGTTTTGATAAATAACCGATTTTAATTTCGTCGCCTTCAAATGTATTAATTTCGTTTTCATGCTCCTTTAACAAGTCGTATAATGTTTTATCATACTGACGGTCATAATAAATATCTACCCCATTATCTTCCTCAAGTTCATCAACCGCAATATATTTTTTTGCTATTACATATTTATTACAATCATCGTTATTTTCCGAATTATCTAATATTTTATTTTCGTTTTCTAATAATGTTTTTTTTTCATCAATTAAAGTTGTAATATCTTGAACATTATTAGTTATTTTTAATTTAATTGTTAAAATACTGATGGCAATATTATACAGGTTGCAATTATCAATCTTAAACATGCGGGCCATTATTTCTTCGTTAGTTATGCTATTATCATATGGAATTTTATAACTTTCGATAACATCTTTAAATACTTTTTCATTACTTTTAAGCAAAGTATGTAAATTCAATTCATAATCTTTCGATTTGACATACATATTACTTAAATTTCGTATATTTTGGACATAAATCTTTTTGTATTCGCTAATCTTCTCTCTAATAAAATTAACAAATTCGTTATACTGCATGTAAGAAATGTCGCTCGAATATATCATAAAAGGTTCTAAGTATCGTATAATATCGTAAACTGTTAATTTTTCAGTGATATCTTTTTTTATCAAATTGAATAATACTCTTGTTTTAGGTATAATAGTGTTTAAAAATTTTTCGTATAATTCATTTTTATCGCTGTATTTAGTAATTATCTCCGGATCTATTGTATATTCGGTAATATTATTAAGATAAGTATCCTTGTCATGTTCCAATGGTTTATCAATATCTGTTACAATATGCGAGTTTATATTAGATCTTTTATTTAATATTTTCCACAATGAAATAAAATTATTATTTAAATCTGCCTTCGTTAAAATGTTTGTTGTTGGCAAATTAATGTAAGAAAAATTCAAAACTTTTATTGGAAGGGTGATGAATGATTTAATATCCAATACATCATTTTTTATATTATTCATGAACACTTCGTTTTTAAAAGTTTTTAAATATTGTAAACCTGTGCTATAATTTTGCGAAACAAATTTGTTTTTAGTTATTATTTCGTTTTGAACTACGCTACTGTTAAAATCTTCAAAATTATTTATAATTGCATTTATATCGGTTTTTATTTCTTTGCTAATAATAACATCGTCTTTAATATTTGAATAACCAAACGATTTATAGTAATCGGTTATGGAATCCAGGTATATTTTATATTTATTGGGAGCGTCTTGTGATTTTTTTTCGGCAAATTTATTATTTATTTCGTCAATATCTAATAAGCTATTGCCTAATGTTTTTTGAATAATATATTTATAATTATCATCATTATCAACGTCATACACTTTCTTTTTATTCTTAGTAACCGGCATTATCCAATATAATTTTTTATCTAGCTCCTGTAAAGATTTCACTAAAGGTTTGTATTCGGCACCCTTTTTTATAAAAGAAATTATATTATCATTTTTATCAAACGTTGAAAATTCTTTACGCAATTGAACATACCTATCAATAATCAAATGAATATTATTGACAACCTCTTCTGTTCTGTTAATATTTGCAATATTAGAGAGAAACTCGTTTAACATATCATTTGTCTGTTTATCGATATTATATAATTTTTTTGGACTCTGGTATATTTATTATTTGCACGATTTCTTCCAAATCTTCACCAAATGATATTTGGTCTGCTTCAAAAATTTGTTTGTTAATATCATCTATTTTATTTAATTTTTCTTCTATCTCCACATCTTTTATTGCGTCGTCGCTATAAATATCATCTTGGGGTTCTTGGGGTTCTTGGGGTTCTTGGGGTTCGTTACTCTCATCTTTACCAGTTAAATCCTTTGTCGATTCCGGTGTTGAATCTTCGTCGCCTTCTGATATATCCTGCGGGGTTAAATTTTTACTTGTTATTGGTGTATCGCGAATTATTATTTTTTCAATTTGTAAATCAATAGGTATTCCTTTGTAAGCAAAATCAATATATATTACTTCTTCATTCGTCAATTTAATTTCTATTTGGTCCTCGTCTAAATTTGTTATTTGTCCAGTAATAATCATCGGAACATTAGTGTTAAACTGTATATCTATCCATGTACCAACTGTCAATCCATTTTGTTTTGCGTAGCCTTTATCTTTTTCACGATGTAAAATGTTTATACCAGATATGTTTTCATTGATTAAACCACCTTCTTCATTAATTAATAATGTTTGCTCGTCATTTTCTTCCGAAATTAAGACAAATTTTTTTTTATCAATATATTTAACAAAAAACTTAATATTATGGAATAACATATCGTCTAATGCTTCAATTTCAATAATGTCTCCCAATTTTATATTCACATTGTTTTCTGATGTTTCATCCATTATCTTATATTTATAGTAGAAATTTATATCAATAATATTAAATATATTTAATTGTTAAATATATTTAATGTTGAATTTTTTTATTGTTGATTTTTTATTGTTAAACATGTTTCTAATTAACACCAGCAAGTTTTAATATTTCATAATAAATGTATAAACCATAAAAATTTTTAGATACTATATCTAATACATTATAGCTTACATTCTTTAAATTTGGCGAAAATGTTGCTGCTACACCATAAAGTCCCCAAATTATAGTTAAAAATAAGAATAGTTTCTCTCCCTGTAAAGTTTTATTAGCATAATTTTTATAAATAACTTCAAACTATTTTATAAAAAAGATAAAACCAATAGGTATTGATATATAGTTTGAAATTACATTTGTTTCACCTAAGTATCCAAATAATAACATAAGTAAATTATATCCAAATATTAAAAAAATATTTTCTTTGTTATCGGTTAAAAAATTCTTGGTAGTTAACGGTTTTTTATCTAAATCGTCATTGCCTTTGGTTTCTTTGGTTTCTTTGGTTTCTTTGTATTTCATAAACATTATTGTCGAGAGAAGCATCATTGGTGTCGTTATAACCCAATCTATATATCTTCTTGACGCCATTTTATTAACATTTAAAACAGAACTGGCAATCCAAACATAGAATACCATTTCAACAAACTGCACGATTGTTTCTAATCCCAGTATGTCGCCCAATATTTTATCGTTTTCTGGAAGTTTAATAAAAAACGCATGTATTGGTATGAAACTTGTAATTAATTGCGTAATCAATGAAAACCAAATGGTCTTTTCAACTAATTTTTTAGTAAAAATCATTTATACTAAATATTTATATTAAATAATTTTAATTCTTAAAATTGGAAGCAATTTCTTCATATATGATAATACTTTCACTACAGACATCACTTATTAATTGTATCACATCTAATTTATTTTTATTACTTGAAAAAGCAACTTTTATAATACTATCAGTATCATGTGGATGATGTTTATTAAAACTGCAAAATGTTAATATACCATTCGGATTTTTGCTGGGATGTTTATAGTATTTATTGTATAACATAAATTCGATTACTTTTCCCAACGAGTAATCTTCATTTTCAAGAGTGATATCAAAACAATTATCAATATTATTATTGGATTCGTTTATTAAATTTTCGTTACTCTGTAAATCATCATTTAGTTTCTGTATTTTATTTATCATTATTTCACAACTTTTAAAAACAATAGTTAAATTGTCATACTGTCCAACCGTCTCTATTTTAAAATTAAATGAATCTTTAATTACGATTCTTTTAGCATCCAAATTATACCAATCTTTTTTCAAATTTTCTATTTCCTGTTTATCCATTTCTTTATCCAAATCCTTTACTTTAATATTCCATTCATCATTAATTTTTATCTCGTCTGGAGTATTTGCATAACAGCATGTCGAAGCAACATTAAAAGCACTATCTTCTTTAGAAATACCTATATCCAGTTTGCAAATAATATTAATACTTTCTCCAGGTATTTCATCTGATATTTTTGGTCGCAAATTAATAACATCGATATAGGAAGAGGTAATATTATTTGGTGGAAATATTATTTTACTTTCACTTTTATTCATATAGGTGTTTGTTTTAATATTTTTAATCTTAAAATCTTCAGTGGTAACATATAACATTCTGTCTGTATCGTTCACAACATTAACTTCTACAATATAATCTTCCATTGGAAATTTTAAATCATTAATATGAATTGGAATACAACTAAACCGCTGTTTTATTAGTTCATTATTCATGCGCGATGTATTAGTTATAATTTCAATATTATTTTTTTCATATGGAGTTGTTCTAAATACGACGATCGGTATTTCAGATAATATTACGCGTCTAATAGAATTAGCAATACTAACATTTACATCAGAAATTTTAAAATTTAATTCATCTTCATCCTGTTCAATAATAGATACAATTGGATTTGTCATTTTATTATATATCTATAATGATAAATAATTAAATCAATTTTTTATTAAATCATTTTTATAATTAAATCATTTTTATAATTAAATCAACATATAAAATATTAAAAATTTAAGTTTAAAAAAATATTAATAAGATATTTAATTATAATGAGTATGATTATTTATTATAGCAATTATTGTGAGCATTCTAAAAAATTAATTCAAACAATTTCACAATCACAAATAAAAGATGACATGCATTTTATCTGTATTGATAATCGAAGAAAGAAACCTAATGGCGTGACAAATATTATTTTAGAAAATGGTCAAGAAATTTTATTACCTCCTACTGTTACTAAAGTTCCTGCTCTTTTATTGCTTAACAGAGGTAATCGAGTTGTATTTGGAAATGAAATCGATAATTATATTCAACCTATTAAAGAGAAGGTCCAGGAAAAAGCCAGCATGTTTAATGGAGAACCGTCTGCATTCGCTTTTGGTGGTGCCAATTTTGGTGTTGCTTCTGATAATTTTAGTTTCTTAGATCAAAATTCCGAGGAATTGTCAGCAAATGGAAGCGGTGGTATGAGACAACAACATCATTATGCTGCTTTAGATATTAATGATACAATCGAAACTCCTCCCGATGATTATACACCAGATAAAGTAGGTTCAAACACATTAGAACAATATGAAAAGGAAAGGAATAATATATAAAAATTATTAAATATAAATTATTAATTATTAAATATAAATTATTAATTATAAATTAATAATTTAAAAAAATAACATTATTTTTAATATTATGGATCAATCACATATATTAAAAACATTTAATGACCATTTTATAGAATTTATTGAGGATATAATAAAAGTTTTTCCGGAAAATAGTGATTTGGTAGCAATTAAGAATTCTTTTATTAATTTTAGGAAATTAAACCCTAAATTAGTGCTTGGAGTTTTTAGAACATATGTTATTGATAAATATAGTCAAGAAATCGATGATAAAAACATTGATTTTTTTATTAATAAAAACTATGAAACAGACTTACAAGATAATAGTAGCTCTTCTATGATTATTGAAAAGATAGACAAATTGCGCGATCCTGTTAGAGAGATGAGTGAAGACAACCAACAGAAAGTTTTAAAATATCTCCAAAATCTTAAAAAATTATGTCTATTATATAATCAATAAATATAATAAGCAAAGTTTAATTTAAAAATAAAAATAATAAAAATATATTATGACCGAAGAAAAATCTTTAAATGAGCAAGATTTAGACAATCATTTAAAAACCGATTCATTGTTAAACAATAATTTTTCTGATTACGCAAATCAATACTCTAAAGATATGGACGATGGAAATTTAGATAATGATAAAGATAACGATAAAGATAACAAAAAAGAATCTATGGATAATCTTAAAAAAATATTTTATGATTTTACTTCTGATTTATTGAAAACTTTTCCAGAACTTGCTGAAAATCTTGATAATAACTTATTATTTATATTAAATAATAATAAAACCGAAAACAATGATAACGATGACGAAGATAAAATTAAAACCTGCATATGTGAGTTAAAAGAATTTTGTTTAAATATATATCCGGAAAAATTCTTTGATATATTATATCAAAACGACAAATTATTTTCTCACGAAACTCCTTTGTTATTATTACCGGGAATAGACTTTAATATACTTTGGAAAGAAAATATTACTTACAATACCCGCGAAACAATTTGGAAATATTTACAATTAATATTATTTACAATCGTATCTGATATATCCGACAGCAGTTCGTTCGGCGATACGGCAAAACTATTTGAAGCAATTAACGAAGATGATTTTAAATCAAAAATAGAGGAAACCATTAATCAAATGCATAGTTGCTTTGATATTAGTGGCGCTAAGGATGTTTCTAATATTAATTTGAATGATTTACCCGATGCCAATTTTATTAACGATCATGTTTCGGGAATGATGGATGGTAAATTAGGCAAATTAGCTAAAGAAATTGCCGAGGAAACCGCCAAAGATTTGAATATCGATATGGAAAATGAATCATCTGTTGGTGATGTATTTCAAAACTTATTAAAGGAACCAAATAAATTAATGAATTTAGTTCAAAAAGTAGGAGGTAAATTAGATGAAAAACTTAAATCGGGCGAGTTAAAAGAAAGTGAACTATTAGCAGAAGCCGGAGAAATCGTAAATAAAATGAAAGATATGCCTGGTATGTCGAATCTACAAGATATGTTTGGTAATATGGCTGGCATGGGCGGTATGGGCGGTATGGGCGGCGGAAATTCAAAACTCAATGTTAACGCCATGCAGGCTCATTTACAGCGTAATATTAAATTAGCAAAACAACGCGAGCGTATGAAAAGCAAGGTTAATAATTCTGGTGAAAGCAATGAAAATCGCGAAACCCAAGATTTTAATGAAGATGAATTAGAATTAGCAACTAAGGCTGCTAATGAGGCAATCGAACAATTATTATCAAGTGAAGGTTTAAATGAAGAGGGTATTGAAAATTTTATTTTTTCTACAGGTGAGAAATATGAAAAATCATCTGTTAACGATGCGCCATCAAATAATAATAATAAGAAAAAAAAGAAGAAAAAGAAGAAAAAGAAAAAAGATTAACAAATAAAAATCCTTTTCATATATATAATGACACAATTTTGGTTAAATAATCCGAGTGTTTTAATGAATAAAAATAATATTTTACATTTATGGCCTACAAAAAACATGTCTCAAAGTGAAAAACTTAATTCAATTACAAGACTTGTAATACTATTATCGTTTATTGGATATATATTAACAAAAAATATTAAATTTATTATCTCTTTTTTTATAACATTATTTGTAATTATTTTTTTACATAAAACAAAATGTTTAAAAAATATTAAAAATCAACATTTAACCAGCGAAGCATTTACCAATCCGACAATATATAATAGTATAAAACATAATTTTACAGAACCGACAAGAAAAAATCCACTAATGAATGTTATGTTAACTGAGTATCAAGATAATCCTAAACGTAAAACAGCTGCTCCTTCCTTTAACCCTGTAGTTGAAGAAAAAATAAATCAAGAAGCCAAAAATATGATTATTAAAAATTTTGGAGATCCTGAAATCGAAAATAAACTATTTAAAGATTTAGGAGATAGTATAAACTTTGATCAATCCATGCGTTCTTGGTATCCTATGCCAAATACCCAGATTCCTAATGATCAAAAATCATTTGCCGATTTTTGCTATGGTGATATGCCCTCTTGTAAAGAAGGAAGCACACTTGCTTGCAGTAAAAACTTGCCACATAGATGGGCTAAAAATTAATATGCTTTATTTATATTATAAATTGTAATTGTTATTATAATTATTATAAATTGTAATTATTATATTTTAATTAAAAAATTATATTAAGCAAATATATAAATGACAAATATGTACGATTATTCATTTCATCAACCTAGTAGATTAGGAAATGATTTATGTGATAATAGCCAAAGAAATATTCAAAATTCAGCACATGCAACACACATGTTAGACAACTTTCGTCCCAATTGTCCAGCTTCCGATCATGTAGAATTCGCTGCCGGACAATTATTTATGAATTTCACCGGAGGCAATCAAATCTCTCATGGGGGGAACAATATTAATGAAAATTCTATGTTATTTTTATCTGGTTTAACAAAACCTGGATGTAAAATTACTTTAGACGAGAGACAATTCGTGTCTGTTCCATTTTTAGGAAGAGGCAAAGGTAATATTGATGTTGAATCACAAATTCTTCACGGAGATTTAAATTCCAGCAGAAAAACAGCAAATCCTTTAAGCGAAACTCCTTATATGGAGTGCAATCAAACACCTTTAGTTAATTCTTTAAAAAATACTATTTCAAATCCGGCCAATCTTGTTGAAGGCGTTGCTGATAAGAATTGGGTTAGAGGAGGTGTTCCTTCACGTGAATTATCAAAATAAGATAATATGATAATAAGCAATTAGTTTAATATAATTTAAATAATAATTTATTTATTAAATTATATGTATTGTGCAGATTTTATATGCACTTATAAATTACTAGAGAACGAATCAGAAAGTGAACACTTATATAGAATTCAATTTTTACAAGCATTTCAAAGCGAAAATTTGAATGATGATATTATAAATGATAAAATGAAAGATTTGTATGAAAATATAAAAGATAATACAAATATTAAAGATATTATTAATAATATAAAAAAATCTAAAAATTTAGAAATGATGATAACTTTATTGGGTGATGATGAATTAACATTATTTAAATTATTATTTAAATATGAATTATTTGATTTTACACATAAGTGTATTTGTAATATTTTAAATAATGATAACGAAAATGTTATAAATGAAAATAAACGTATATTAATTTATAATTTATAATTTATAATTTATAATATATATATACATATGACTTCTACACGAAATAAAAATACAAAAGGTAATTATAATCTTGAACAAAAAGGTTATTCTTTAGCAAGAGATTATGATTCATATAAACATTCACAATACGGACAAGCACATAAAACGACTATGCCTGATATTATTTATAGACCCAGTTTTTTACCAAGAGATATGTTATCAAGTAATCCTATTGAAATAGAATCTACACTTTTTGGTATTAACTCAACAAATTTAGTTAAAGAGAGAGCGCCAACAAAACCTCAATTAAAAACATTACCAACAAGTAAATTTTTTGAACGAGTTCCTCTCATTATGCCAAAACAATTAGTAATTGAAAAAAATCAACGACCTTTACCAATGTCTTAATTTATACTATGTTAAATATTATAAATAATTATATTATTTAATTATAAATATGTCTTCTAAAATAGGAAATAAAAATATTTTACCAACATTAAATATATCAAGAAGCATAAGAAGTACAATTGATAGATATTTAAATAATAATAATGAAATTGGTAACATATATTATGATATTAGTGATAAAAAACTATATTTTTACAACGATATAGATATAAGTAATTATAGAAATATTATTATTAATGATATATCAAATATTGACTTATCTGATAATGTTACTATACATGGTAAATTAATTTCAATAGGAGATTCGAGTTTTAATGGTAATATCAACGTTAATGATATATGTTTAGCTAATATTAATTCATTAATTCCAGGTGGTACCATAACATTTAATGATGGGGTTACTTTTGCACAGTCAGTTACATATAGTACCATAGCAACATTTGGAAATTCCGTTCATAATTCAGTTAATATTCTAACCGAGTTGGATATCTCCAGAAGTGACGCTGTAATATATGCAAATGATATATCGTTACGAAATTTAGGTGGGTTAGAGAATGATCATTTTGATATTATATCGGACGTATCTTTTCAAAAAAATGTGGAAATATCCAATAATTTAATTGTTACATACGGAGAGGCATCTTTTAATAAGTTGCTCAAAGTTCCGGATGCTTCGTTTGATAACATCGGTTCGCTTGACAACAAAGCATTGCAAATTGTAACGGACACGTCTTTCCAAAGAAACGTGGAAATATCCGATAATTTAATTGTTACATACGGAGAGGTGTCTTTTAATAAGTTGCTCAAAGTTCCTGATGCTTCGTTTGAGAACATCGGTTCGCTCAATGTCGATCAAGGATTACAAATTGTAACGGACGCGTCTTTCCAAAGCAAAGTGGAAATATCCGATAATTTAATTGTTACATACGGAGAGGTATCTTTTAATAAACTTCTCAGAGTTCCAGATGCTTCGTTTAATAACATCGGTTCGCTCAACGTCGATCAAGCATTACAAATTGTAACGGACGCGTCTTTCCAAAGCAAAGTGGAAATATCCGATAATTTAATTGTTACATACGGAGAGGTGTCTTTTAATAAACTTCTCAAAGTTCCCGATGCTTCGTTTAATAACATCGGTTCGCTGAACGACGATCAAGGATTACAAATTGTAACAGACGCGTCTTTCCAAAGAAACGTGGAAATATCTAATAATTTAATTGTTACACACGGAGAGGTGTCTTTTAATAAACTTCTCAGAGTTCCCGATGCGTCGTTTGATAACATCGGTTCGCTCAATGACAACAAAGCATTACAAATTGTAACGGATGCGTCTTTTCAAAGTAATGTGGAAATAAGTAATAATTTAATTGTTACAAACGGTAAATTAATTATTTCATCGGGAGATTCGAGTTTTAATGGTAATATCAACGTTAATGATATATGTTTAGTTAATATTAATTCGTTAATTCCAGGTGGTACCATAACATTTAATGATGGGGTTACTTTTGCACAGTCAGTTTCATATGATGCAATAGCAACATTTGGAAATTCCGTTCATAATTTAGTTAATATTGAAACCGAGTTGGATATCTCCAGAAGTGACGCTGTAATATATGCAAATGATATATCGTTACGAAATTTAGGTGGGTTAGAGAATGATCATTTT
>PARX01000054.1 GCA_002712045.1 Paracoccaceae bacterium | reverse complement strand
TTAGATCGTTGGTTCAAAGCTCTTGACGCGAAAAGCGGTAAAGAACTTTGGAAATTCCAAGTTGGTTCAGGTGTGATTGGTAATGCATTCACATATGCAAACAAAGGTAAACAACACGTTGGTGTGCTTTCAGGCATCGGTGGTTGGGCTGGAGTTGCAATGAACCTTGGTCTTACAAATGACACAGATGCACTTGGTGCAGCTGGTGGTTATAAAGAACTAACAAAATACAACGCTGCTCCTGGTGGCGGTGCATTAACAGTATTTAGCCTATAATTCTTAACGGATTTATAGAACTAATTACAGTTTAGTTAGTCTTAAAAACACCCTACTTCGGTAGGGTGTTTTTTTTACCTTAATTAAATTAAATAATTGATATTAGGGATTATCATTAGATAATGATTAAGGGTTAAATGTATAATAAGGCAAAATAAATTAAGGAAATATTATGTTTAAAAATATATTAAAAGTTATATTATTGCTTGCAATCAGTGCAATTAGTTTTGTATCTTATGCTGGTGGTCCAGATCAATGGTCTAGTGATGGTCGTCCAGGACAAACTGCAAGAGTCCCAAAAGATAATGAATTTAAAGTTTGTGCAGACCCAAACAATATGCCTTATTCAAATGATAAACAAGAGGGATTTGAGAATAAAATAGCTGAGGTTTTAGCTAAAGATTTAAAGAAAGAATTAAGTTTTCAGTTTTGGCCTGACCGATTTGGATTTATTAGGAATACTATAAAATCGAATCGATGTGATGTAATTATTGGAACAAATACTACATACGACGCACTCAATACTACAAAACCATATTACCGCGCAGGTCATGTATGGATTTATCGAAAAGATAGTGGTTATGATATCAAGGATTGGAATTCACCAGATCTAAGAAAAGGTATTATAGGTATTGTTGATAAAAGTCCTGTTTCAGTTTCTTTGCATGCAAATGATTTGATGGCAAATGCTAAACCATATAGGCTGATGAGAGATTTAACTAAAGATCCTGGGCAGCTTGTAACTCATGTAGCAGAGAAAGAAATTGATATAGCAATCATGTGGGGTCCTATAGGTGGGTATTTCGCTAAAAAATCATCCGTACCGATGGAGGTAGTTTTAATTCCAGAATATTCAGAAGGAAATGAAAAATTAACTGGTAAAACTTATTGGAATATTTCAGCCGGCGTAAGAAAAAAAGATGACGAGCGACGAGATATGATTGAAGCAGCTTTAATAAGAAATAAAGACAAAATCAGAAAAATTATGGATGATTTTGGAGTGCCATATACTGATCCTGTATTCAGCGATAGATTAGATGGTTATAAGAGACATAAAAATTAACATTAACCTCTACAAAAGGGATGACATCAGTTTAAAAACTGAGTAAAATATTAGTCAGTTTTAGTGCAAACCAACAATTTATTAAATCCACCTTTTAAGGAAACTTTTAGTAAATTTTATTGTCTTTCAGACATATGGATATTAAATATAGATTAGGAGAAGATATGTTTAAAATGAAACAATTATTAGCAATTTTATTTACTGGAATTTTAAGTTTCAGTCTTGGTGCTCATGCAGAGATAAAATTAATTAAAACAACTGATGGATCAGAGTTCAAAATTACAGATCCAAAAGCTTTTGGCGACACAAAAAAGAAAGACAATGTTAAGACAAAAGCTGAAATAGAGTTTCTCAAGACAGGAAAGAATATTTATGTTGGTGATGCCAAAGCAGAAAAACGTGGTAAAAAAAGATTTGGTTATTGGTCATGTACACAATGCCATGGCCCAACAGCAAAAGGTCAAGTTGGTCCTGGATTAGTTGGCCCTACATTTAAATATCCTAAAGATATTACTAATCAAGGTATGCTAGAAACCATCTGGTTCGGTACTAACGGTGGTATGGGCGGAAAAGGTTACGGTGTTATGGCTGCTGACGATGGTATGACTGTAGACGAATTATTAAAAACTATTGCTTGGGTTCGCACACAAGGTAGTCAAGGAATTTCTGGTAATGAAGATGAAAATATGAAAAAATTCCTCAAAAATTAAGAAACCGTTACAAAGCAGCAATATTAAATTAGAACGGCTAAGGTATAATTCCTTAGTCGTTTTTTTGTAATAACTTCTTTTTTTGTAATAACTTCTTTATTGGATAAATTTAAATTGCACAAAATTGTAATTGTTGGTGGTGGCGCAGGAGGATTAGAGCTTGCAACGAAATTAGGTGATACTCTAGGAAAAAGGAAAAAAGCATCCATTACTCTAATTGATGCAAAAAAAACTCATATATGGAAACCTTTACTTCATGAAATAGCAGCAGGAAGTCTAAATCCAGATAAAGATGAGCTTGATTATCTTGCTCAGGGCCATTGGCATAATTTCACATTTCGACTTGGAAAAATGAATGGCCTTAATAGATTAAAAAAACAAATTACTCTTGAATCTTTTGTTGACGATGACGGTGTTGAAATAATTCCGGAAAGAACTTTTGAATATGATACTTTAATTATATCTGTTGGAAGTACAATAAATGATTTTGGGGTAAAAGGTGCAGAAGAGAATACCATAGCTCTTGATACTCAAGATCAAGCAGAACGTTTCCATAAAAAACTTCACAATTCTATTATAAAAGCACAAACACAATCTCTAGATAATACTAATATATTAGAAATTGTTATAGTTGGTGCTGGCGCAACAGGAGTAGAGCTTGCTGCTGAGCTTCATAAATCTGCTAGAGAAATGACAGTATATGGATTAGATAATATTAATCCTGATAAAGATATTAAAATTTCTTTGATTGAAGCAAGCGAGAGATTACTTCCAGCTCTGCCGGAAAGAATGAGCCGTTCAGTTGAGCTTGAGCTTAAAAAATTGCAAGTTAGTTTATATTTAAATGAAAAGGTGGTTGAGGTTAGTAAAAAAGGAGTTAGGACTGTATCTGGCAGAAATATTTCTTCTCAATTGGTGGTATGGGCAGCTGGTATTAAGGCCCCTAGTTTTCTAAAAAATATTGATGGATTGAAAACAAACCACATAAATCAATTAGAGGTTTTATCAACTCTGCAAACAACAGTTGATAAAAATATTTTTGCTTTTGGAGATTGTGCAGCATGCCCAGTTCACCCTGGTTCTTTAGAATTGGTTCCACCAAGAGCTCAATCAGCTCATCAACAAGCCTCTATTTTATTTAAAAGTATGAAGAAAGTTATCGTTGGTAAAGAGGATAAATTGCCAAATTATGTTTATAAAGACTATGGCTCTTTAGTAAATTTGGGACGTTATTCAACTGTAGGTAATTTGATGGGTTCATTAATGGGTGGAAGTATGTTTATTGAAGGCATTATTGCTAGATTAATGTATTTAATGCTGTATCAAATGCATTTAATGGCTTTACATGGAATAATGAATGTAATTTTTAGATTGTTAGCAAAACTAATAACAAGGAGAACAGAAACTAGAGTTAAATTGCATTAATCGTTAGCTTTTGCATAATAAATACTAGCTATTGTCATAGACAATAAAACAAAAAAACCAAATATGAACATAATCCCATTTATTGGAATGTTTCCTTTCACCATAAAAGTATAAGCACCGCTTAATAAAAGAATTCCTAAGTTTTCACTAAAATTTTGAACTGCTATTGAATGTCCAGCCCCAACAAGAAGATGGCCGCGATACTGAAGAAGTGCATTTAAGGGGACTATTAATAAACCACTCAGAACTCCAACAATAGTTAAGATAATAGCGGCTGTTTCCCAAGTCGTTACAAAAAATATTGAACAGACTACGAAACCCATAAAAATACCAATAGGAAGTATTTTTGTAGAATCTTTCATTTTGATAAAAAATGCTGCAATTATTGCACCTATTGCAACACCAAAAGCAACTGTTGCTGATAATGTTGTTGATTTATCTAAACCAAAACCTAATGCATATGCAGCCCAAGCAATAATTACAAGCCTCAGGGTCGCCCCAGCTCCCCAAAACAAAGTTGTAATCGTCAATGATAATTGTCCAAGAGGATCATTCCATAATTTTTTGAAGGAACTTAGAAAATCTTTTATTAGAGACCATGGGTCTTTTTTATCAATTTTATGATTCAAAGGTAGGGAAGGAATATATCGGTTAAAAATAGCTGCTATCAAATAAAGTAAGCTTATAATAACTATTGCTAGATCAACATTATATACAGCAAGAATTCCTCCAAACATCGCTCCTAAAATAATTGCTGCAACTGTTGAGCCTTCTACCCATCCATTTGCACTAACTAAAGAATTTGCTGGAAGCATCTCAGTGAGAATACCATATTTGGCTGGAGAATAAGCCGCAGCCCCTATACCTACAATTCCATAAGCATATAGTGGTTGTAGTCCAAAAAACATTGCGAGGCAACCAAATAATTTAATACCGTTAGCAATAAACATAACTTGACCTTTTGGTTTTGAGTCCGCATACGCACCAACAAATGGGGCAAGAACAATATAAGCAAAAACAAAAAATTGAAGGAGGAGGGGTTGGTGCCAAGTCGGAGCATCAAGTCTAGTAAGTAATGCTATAGCTGCAAAAAGGAGAGCATTGTCTGCTAAAGCAGAGAGAAATTGAGCTGAAAGAAAAGAGTAAAAACCCTTACTTCTAATTTGATTATAGGATTTCACTTGCATAATCTGCTAATTTTGAACGTTCACCTCGAAGAAGGGTAACATGGCCATTGTGATTCCAACCCTTAAACCTATCAACAACATAGGTTAACCCTGAACTACCTTCAGTTAAGTATGGAGTATCAATTTGCGCGATATTACCTACACAGACTATTTTTGTTCCAGGGCCAGCTCGAGTAATTAAAGTTTTCATTTGTTTCGGAGTTAAATTTTGCGCTTCATCAATAATTAAATATTTTTTAAGAAATGTTCGGCCACGCATGAAATTTAATGATTTAACTTTTATTCTAGATCTAATTAAATCTTGAGTTGCTGCTCTTCCCCAATCACCAACACTTTCATCAGGTTTATTAAGTACATCTAAATTATCTTCTAATGCCCCCATCCAAGGAGTCATTTTTTCTTCTTCAGTACCTGGAAGAAATCCAATATCTTCCCCTACCGATACAGTTACTCGTGTAACTATAATTTCTGTATAAATTTTCTTGTCTAATGTTTGATCTAATCCGGCTGCTAATGCAAGTAATGTTTTTCCTGTGCCTGCTTGACCAAGAAGCGAAACAAAGTCTATATCTGGATTCATAAGTAAATTTAAAGCAAAATTTTGTTCTTTATTTCGTGAATTTATACCCCAAACATTAAATTTTGAATGTGAAAAGTCATGAACTACTTCTAATGTTGCAGTTTTATTTTCTATAGATTTAACAATTGCATGGAAGGGTTTTTCAAAATCAAAATGAACAAATTGATTAGTTAAGAAACTATTGCAAAGCGGGCCTGTAATACGATAGAACATTTTTCCTTCTTTTTGCCAAGATTCCATACCTTTACTATGTTTTTCCCAGAAATCTTCTGGAAGCTCAAATGATCCTTTATAGAGAATCTCACTATCTTCCATAACTTTATCATTAAAATAATCTTCGGTATTAATATCGAGTGCTCTTGCTTTTATACGAATATTAAAATCTTTAGAAACTAAAATTACCTGTCTATTTTTTTGTTTTTTCTTAAGTTCTGAAACTACACTTAAAATTTGATTATCTGCCTTACTTCCAGAAAGCATAGGTAAATCAAAATCAATAGGATGTGTTTGTAAAAATAAATTACCCGAAACATGAGAATTAATTTTGGATTTGAGGGGGCATCCAGCTGATAGTTTTCCAGTAAATGGCCCGATAATTTCTTCTAAAAATCTGTGAGTTTGCCTTGCATTTCTTGCAACTTCACTACTACCTTTTTTATTATTATCTAATTCCTCAATTGTAACCATGGGAAGATAAATGTCATGCTCTTCAAATCTAAAAAGACATGATGGGTCATGTAAAAGCACATTAGTATCTATAACAAAAAGTTTTGTCTGGTTTATTTTTTTTACCATTTTATTTAGTTTAAAACTTCGAGAATCTCATTGATATGACCATTAACTTTAACACCTCGCCACTCGTGTATTAGACTTCCTTCTGGATCTAGTAAAAAAGTACTTCTTTCAATCCCTCTAACTTTTTTGCCATACATATTCTTCATTTTTATAACATTAAATAAATTACAAGCGGTTTCATCCACGTCACTTAATAGTTCAAAAGGAAAATCATATTTAGCCTTAAAGTTCTCATGAGATTTAATACTATCTCTGGACACTCCAAAAATTTCCACATTTAATTTTTTGAATTTATTAAAATTTTCTTTAAAATCAATACCTTCGTTTGTACAACCAGGAGTTGAATCTTTCGGATAAAAATAAATAACAACATATTTACCAATATAATCAGATAAATTAAAAAATAAATTATTAGTTCCTTCTAGTTCAAAATTTGGTACTTTTTCATTTAGTATAATATTTTTCATTGCTAATAGACCTTTTCTTAGGGTTGAAGTTTAAAAGAAATTGGAACATTTATTTTTAAAATTTTAGATTTGAGCTCCATTGGTGGCGCTGGTAAAGGAGTTGCTCTTTTTATCATAGCTATAACTTCCTTATCTAAGATTTTAAATCCACTTGTTTTTTCGATTTTTGAAGTTAATAAATTACCTTGTCCATCAATTTCAAGAATAGCAATAATTTCTCCTTGCCAACCTCTCATTTGCGCTATTCGAGGATATTTTTTTTGTTTAGAAATAGCTTTTGTTACGGTAGTACTATAACTTTCTATTTGCTTTTTAATAACAAAATCATTGGGCTGAGTTTCTTTTTTAGGTTGAGAAATAAATTCTTTTTTTGCTGGTCGGGTTACCTCTTTTATTGGTTCAGGAATAATTTCTTTTATTGGTTCAGGAATAATTTCTTTTATTGGTTCAGGAATAATTTCTTTTATTGGTTCAGGAATAATTTCTTTTATTGGTTCAGGTTGTTTTATTAAAATATCTATATCTAATTCAATTGATTTAAATGGATCATTTAGTTTTTGTGATGGTAGATATGCCAAGAATGCTGCATGAAATAAAATAGACAATAAAATTGTTTCAGTTAAAGATAGATTTCGTTTATTTTTATAAGGTAAAGTAAACAAATTTTTTTGAAAGTTTAAGTAAAAAGGATAGTAATTATAGCTTATTTAGTAAAAGTAATGAATGGAATCAAGTCTATATGAAGCTTTCCATTAATTGAACATCAACAATTTCACCTGGTTTTACATTTCTTTTGTTTGAAGTAAGGACTATAAAGCAATTTGCTTTACTCATAGAGCTTAAGATACCGGATCCTTGTTTTCCAGTAGTTTTGACTTTCCATACCCCATCAGACTCATATAATATACCTCTTACAAATTCTGTTCTACCTGGTTTTTTAAAGATGGATTCACTACACTCAACTTTTAACGTTGGTATTTTTTGTTTGAGATTTGAGCCCATTTTTATTTTAAGAGCACTTTGAACAATTTGGTAGAAAGTAACCATAGCTGATACAGGATTTCCTGGAAGGCCAAAAAAGTCAGTATTTTTTATTTTTCCGAAAGCCATAGGTCTTCCTGGTTTAATTGCTAATTTCCAAAATAAAACTTCACCAATTTCTTTTAAAACTTCTTTCATATAGTCCGCCTCACCTACAGATACTCCGCCGCTTGTAATGATTACGTCAGCTTGGTTTGATAATTTTTTTAGGGTATTTTTGATAATTTTTTTATTGTCAGGAATAACTTCTAAATCTAGACATTCAACATTTAATCTAGATAGCATAGAGTGAATTGTAAAATGATTACTATCATAAACTTGTCCTGATTTTATTTTTTTACCTACTTGAACAATTTCATCTCCAGTTGAAAAAAATCCTACTTTTAGTTTTTTAAAAACTTTTATCTTCGAAAAACCTAAAGAAGCAATCAATCCTAATTGTGAAGGATAAATTAAAGTCCCTTTTTTAAGAACAATATCTTTTTTTCTTATATCTTCTCCAGCTTTTCTTATATTTGAGCCAACTTTTGGGGCTTCAGTAAATGTTATTTGATTATTCTTATAGTTAACTAATTCAATTGGTATAACAGTATCGACACCATTTGGAATTTTTCCTCCAGTCATTATCTTAATAGCTTCATCATCTTTTATATGATTAATTTTTAGATTTCCAGCTAAAACTTTATTTTTTACATTTAAGGTTTTTGTATTTTTTAATGAAGAGAATTTAAATCCAAAGCCATCCATTGCTGAATTATCATAATTTGGAACATTAATTGGAGATATTAAATCAACCGCTAGAATTCGGTTAATTGAATTTATGAGCTTTACAGATTCAGTTTTTTTAATTGGCTCTATAAATGAGTCTATCATTTTTTTTGCTGAGTCAATACTCATCGAATTAGGATCATATTCTGCTAGGCATCCAGGTTCTTTAGATAAATTTCTTAATGTAATTTTTTTAGTCATTATCGTATTTAAATTCATACTTATGTTTATTTTCAATTATAAAATCTACTATTCCATTTATATCATTTAAATTAAAACATGGTATTTTTTCATCTAGAATAATGTCAGATGCAATTGCGATAATATTGGAATCATTTTCATATAATTTTTCATCTGAAATATTATTTCTATAAATTTCAATTTTCGGGTAAGCCATATTTTTTAATCCTTCGATCAAAATAATATCTGCATTTAAATTAATTTTTTTTATTTCTTTTTCTAAACTGACTTCATTATTTATATTTTCAGTAATTACAGCTGATCGAACATCATTAAAAACTAAAGTTTGATATGCACCCGCTTTTCTTAGACGAAAACTATCTTTTCCTGGAATATCTATATCAAATTTATGATGGGCATGTTTAATTACTGAAACAATAAATCCCTTTTGTATCAATTTTGGAACTAATTTTTCAATTAACGTTGTTTTTCCACACCCACTGTTAGATGCACAAATACCTATCACACATGAATTTTTATTTACTTGTTGTTTTTTCAATTTCTTCTAATTCGTTAAGATTGTTAATATTTGTGAATGCTTTTTTGTTAGAAAATGGAACTGTTTTGTAATTATTTTTTTTTATCCAAGATTCTATTTTTCTTCCACCTGTATCAATAAATTCCTCAAGATTTTTGATTAATGAGCGATGACATAACATGAATACAGGTTCTATACGGCCAAAAAGCAAAGGTACTATAATAGTAGGCCCATTATTTTTAATATAACTGCTTAATTTATTTACCAAGTTATAGGGTAAAAATGGACTATCATTAGGGCAAAATTGTACCCAGTTGTTTTTTGCGTTAAATAAACCTGCTTGAATCCCAGCAAGTGGCCCAGTATTATTTGAAATAAGATCCTGGAACTGAATATTTTTTGGAAAAATCTTAATAATTGTGTTTGTATTAATCGATATATGAGAAACTTGTTTATTTAATCTATTGTATACATGTTCGATTAGGTATTTATTATTTAACTTAATAAGAGATTTATTTGAGCCCATTCTTTTTGATTTTCCTCCTGCAAGGATTACACCTTCTATTTCAGTTTTCAATTAACCCCCTGTGTGCGACATAAATCTAATAACAGAAGGTTGTTTATCCAAAAGGTTAAAAGTATGGGACTCTGGTTTAAATTTCATACTATTAATTATTGCTTCTATTATAGGACCATCATCAAAAGGATGAGACTTAATTAATGGGAGTAGCTCTACTTTGTCTTCATGTCCAAGACATAAAAATAACTCGCCTTTACAGCTTATTCTGACTCGATTACAGTCTTCACAAAAATTATGTGAATGAGGAGATATTAATCCAATTTTTGTATTTGAATTAGTTATTTTCCAGTATTTTGATGGGCCACCAGTATTTAAATCTGATTTTAAAAGGGAGTATTTAGTTTGCAAAGAATTTAAAATATTGTCATTACTTATTGAGGTCTGACTTCTATCAAATTTTGTATTACCAAGTGGCATTTCTTCTATAAAGGCGATGTCAAAGTCTGAAGCAATTGCGAAATCAACTAGATTAAAAATCTCATGACCATTTAGGTTTTTCATGAGGACAACATTTAATTTTATTTTTTTAAAACCTATTTTTTTTGCATGCTCAATACCTTCTAGAACGTCATTTAATTTTCCAACTCTTGTCATAAGATTAAAAATTTTTGGGTCTAAACTATCAAGACTAATATTAATTCTTTCAACTCCAGAATCTTTAAGCATTAAGGCTTTTTGCTTTAATTGACTACCATTAGTAGTTAATGTGATTTCTTTAAAATTATTTTCTTTATGTATAGTTTTAAATAACCAGTCTATATTTTTTCTTACTAACGGCTCGCCACCAGTGATTCTGACTTTTTCAATACCTAACTCATTAAAAATTCTTATGATTCTTGCAATTTCTTCTAATGATAATAAATCATCTTTAGGAATAAATTTCATTTTTTCAGACATACAATAGACACATCTGAAGTCGCATCTATCAGTTACTGAAACCCTAATATAATTTATTTTTCTATTGAACTGATCAGTAAGCATAACGGTCCTATAATAGTTCGAGTATAGTCTTTCATGTGTTTTTACTATTTTAACTTAATTAAGTAATAAAAATCTCATAGAGATGACTTCTTAAACTTAAAGTATAATAGCTGTATGTTGAATATAGGTAAAAAGTGAAAAAATATAAAAATGACATTATCAAGTAAACAAATAGAAAAAATAAATAAACATGTACAAAAGTATCAAAATGTTCCTGGTGCATTATTACCCTTAATGCATGCTATTCAGGATGATCTTGGATTTGTTCCAGAAGAATCATATCAGCCAATTTCTAAGGCCTATAATTTATCTGTTGCAGAAATTCATGGCTTTGTAACTTTTTATCATCATTTTAGAACGCATTTACCAGGTAAAAATATCCTTCAAATTTGTCGTGCTGAGTCTTGCCAATCGATGGGATCAGAAGAGTTAGAAAATTATTGTCAAAAAAAGTTAGGGATCAATTACCACGAAACCACCGAAGACAATTTAATTACACTAGAACCTGTTTATTGTTTAGGAAATTGTGCTTGTTCACCGGCAGTTATGATAAATGAGGAAGTTATAGGAAGAGTTACACCAGAAAAAATAGATCAAATTATTGAAGATGCTGGAGACAGTTAATGACATACAAAATCTACATACCTAGAGATTCAAGTTCAATATCATTAGGCGCTAATGATGTTTATCAAGCAGTTTTGAATGAAGCTAAGAAAAAAAATATTGATATAGAAATAGTTCGAAATGGTTCGCGTGGTTTATTTTGGCTTGAGCCACTAATTGAAGTTGATACTAAAAATGGAAGAGTAGCTTATGGCCCAGTAAATGTCTCTGATGTTCCTTCTTTATTTGATAGTAAATTTTACTTAGGAAGTAAACACCCATTATGTTTGGGAATCACAGAAGAAATAAAGTGGTTAAAAAATCAAGAAAGATTAACTTATGCGAGAGTTGGAATTATAGACCCTTTAGATATAGATGAATATGAAAAATTAAATGGTTTTAATGGGCTTAAAAATTCCATTAAGCTAACCCCAGAAAATATTGTTAAAGAAATCTCAGATTCTGGTTTAAGAGGAAGAGGGGGCGCAGCATTTCCTACAGGTATAAAATGGAAAACAGTTTTAGATGCTCCTTCAGATAAAAAATATATTGTTTGTAATGCAGATGAAGGAGATTCTGGAACTTTTTCTGACAGAATGATTATGGAAAATGATCCTTTTGTTTTAATTGAAGGAATGATTATTGCTGGACTTGCTGTTGGAGCAGATCATGGATATATATATTTACGTTCTGAATATCCTAACGCTTTAGAAGTTTTAAATGAAGCTATAAAGATTGCTTTAAGTAAAAATTACCTTGGTAGTAATATTCTTGGATCAGATTTTTCTTTTAAATTAGAAGTTACTCGTGCTGCTGGAGCTTATATTTGTGGCGAAGAAACCTCTTTACTTGAAAGCTTAGAAGGAAAAAGAGGAATGGTGAGATATAAACCACCATTACCAGCTATTGAGGGTTTATATGGAAAGCCAACTGTGGTTAATAATGTAATATCACTTGCCACAGTTCCAATTATTATGGACAAAGGAGCTTCTTTTTACGCTAATTATGGAATGGGACGTTCAAAAGGTACACTTCCTATTCAATTAGCTGGTAATTTAAAACAGACTGGTTTAATTGAGAAGGCATTTGGAATTTCATTAAGAGAGCTTTTATACGATTTTGGAGGAGGATCTGCAACGGGAAAACCTATTAAAGCAGTCCAAGTTGGTGGACCTTTAGGTGCATTTTTACCAGAAGAACAATTTGATACTCCTCTTGATTATGAAAAATTCAGTGAAATTAAAGCTGTTGTTGGTCACGGTGGAATTGTTGCATTTGATGACACAGTAGATATGTCAAAATTGGCAAGGTATTCTTTTGAATTTTGTGCGATTGAGTCATGTGGAAAATGTACACCATGTAGGATTGGATCGACTCGAGGTATGGAAGTTATTGACAAAATTAAAGAAGGCGTAGATCAAGAAAAAAACGTCTCATTATTAAGAGATTTAGGAGATACCATGGTAAACGGATCATTATGTGCCATGGGCGGTATGACACCTTTTCCAGTTATAAGCGCACTTAATTACTTTCCTGGAGATTTCGGACTTGAAAAAACAGAAACTTAAGCATAAACTTACAACTTAAGTTAATTAAATTAATAACTTAATAAAAATTATATATGATTGGGACAAAATCCCATTAGAAATTATGCCAAAAGCAAAAAAATATGGATGATACAAAAGATTTTGGTACGCCAAAAAAAACTGCAGAAAAGTTAGTCGATTTAAATATTGACGGCATTGATATATCTGTCCCTGAAGGGACTTCAATTATGCGTGCAGCTTCGGAAGCTGGCGTATCTGTCCCAAAATTATGTGCAACTGATAGTTTAGATCCGTTTGGTTCATGTCGATTATGCCTTGTAGAGATAGA
Organism: Paracoccaceae bacterium; assembly: GCA_002712045.1. Lineage (GTDB taxonomy): Bacteria > Pseudomonadota > Alphaproteobacteria > Rhodobacterales > Rhodobacteraceae. The sequence goes on along the minus strand of PARX01000054.1, from coordinate 10,169 downwards.
GGGTAAGCGAGGCTATCCAGCATCTTGCACAACGCCAGTAGAGCAAGACTTGAAAATCCATACTCAAACACCAAAATTAGCTGATATCAGAAAAGGGGTTATGGAGCTGTACATATCTGATCACCCTTTAGATTGTTTAACTTGTGCAACGAATGGGGATTGTGAACTTCAAGATATGGCTGGAGCTGTGGGACTTAGAGATGTTCGGTATGGTTATGAAGGTGAAAATCATTTAAATTCAGAAAAGGATGAATCTAATCCGTATTTTACGTTCGATCCCTCTAAATGTATTGTATGTTCAAGATGTGTTAGAGCATGTGAAGAAACTCAGGGAACATATGCTTTAACTATTGACGCAAGAGGCTTTGAGTCGAAAGTTTCTGCAGGAAATAAAGATTTTATGGACTCAGAATGTGTATCTTGTGGGGCATGTGTTCAGGCTTGTCCAACAGCAACGCTTGTTGAGAAAAGTATTATTGATCATGGACAACCTGAAAGATCAGTTACTACTACCTGTGCTTATTGTGGAGTTGGTTGTTCTTTTAATGCTGAAATGCAAGGAGAAGAAGTTGTTAGAATGTCACCAAATAAAGATGGTGGTGCAAATCATGGGCATTCATGTGTAAAAGGTCGGTTTGCTTGGGGTTATACAACCCATAAAGATAGAATAACTTCACCTATGATAAGAAAAAGTATCAAAGATCCATGGAAAAAAGTATCTTGGGAAGAAGCAATCAATTATGCAGCTTCTGAAATTAAAAGAATACAAAAAAAATATGGATTTGATTCAGTCGGTGCAATTTCATCGTCAAGATGTACTAATGAAGAAACTTATTTAATGCAAAAAATTGTAAGGGCAGGATATGGAAATAATAATATAGATACTTGTGCTAGAGTTTGTCACTCTCCAACAGGATATGGATTAAAACAAACATTAGGCGAGTCTTCAGGAACACAAAATTTTGACTCAATCATGAAGTCGGACGTCATTATGGTCATTGGAGCAAATCCAACAGATGGCCATCCTGTTTTTGCCTCTCAAATGAAAAGAAGATTAAGAGAGGGAGCCAAATTAATTATAGTTGACCCTAGAGAAATAGATTTAGTCAAGAATACTCCACATGTTAAGGCAGATTTTCATTTAAAACTTAAACCAGGTACAAATGTTGCAACTATAAATTCAATAGCCCATGTTGTAGTTACTGAAAAATTAATGGATGAAGATTTTATTAAAAAAAGATGTGAATCTGAAGCATTTACTTACTGGAAAGATTTTATTTCAGAAAAAAGGAATTCTCCAGAAACATTAGAAGATGACACAGGTATCCCTGCTGAATTAGTTAGAAAGGCTGCAAGATTATTTGCGCAAGGTGACAATGGCGCTATTTATTATGGATTAGGAGTAACCGAACATAGTCAAGGCTCAACAATGGTTATGGGAATAGCCAATCTGGCCATGGCAACAGGAAATATAGGTAGAGAAGGTGTTGGTATTAATCCATTGAGGGGGCAAAATAATGTTCAAGGTGCTTGTGATATGGGATCTTTCCCACATGAGTTTCCTGGGTATAGGCATGTATCAGATTTAGCAACCCGTTCTTTATTTGAAAGCGCATGGGATACGAAACTTTACGAAGAGCCAGGATTAAGAATACCAAATATGCTTGATGGGGCAATTTCTGGTAAATTCAAATCTGTATATTGTGAAGGAGAAGATATTGCTCAATCAGATCCAGATACTCAACATGTAACACACGCTCTTGAATCAATGGAATGTGTAATTGTTCAAGATCTATTTTTGAATGAAACTGCAATGTATGCTCATGTATTTTTACCTGGATCATCATTTTTGGAAAAAAATGGTACTTTCACTAATGCAGAAAGAAGAATTTCTCGTGTAAGAAAGGTTATGGCCCCAAAAAATGGTTATGAAGATTGGGAAATTACACAAATGCTTTCAAATGCTTTAGGGTACCCAATGAATTACAAGCATGCTAGTGAAATTATGGATGAGATTGCACAATTAACCCCACAATTTAAAGGTGTTAGTTTTGATAAAATAGATAAATTAGGAAGTATTCAATGGCCATGTAATGAAGATCATAAAGAGGGAACACCTACTATGCATGTTGATGAATTTGTTAGAGGAAAAGGTAAATTTTTTATTACTGAATATATTCCGACTTCAGAGCGCGTTAATAATAAATTCCCACTTATTCTAACTACTGGTCGTATTTTAGCTCACTACAATGTTGGGGCCCAAACAAGAAGGACAAATAATGTTGAGTGGCATGATGAAGATTTAATTGAGATTCATCCTCATGATGCTGAAGATAGAGGTATAAATGAGCAAGATTGGGTTGGTATTAATAGTAGAGCAGGAGATACTGTTTTAAGAGCAAAAATAACCGATCGTGTGCAACCAGGAGTTGTTTATACAACTTTCCATCATCCCGTATCTGGTGCTAATGTTATCACTACAGACAATTCAGATTGGGCCACAAATTGCCCAGAATTTAAAGTAACGGCAGTTCAAGTCACTAAAGTTACTCAACCATCAGAATGGCAAGAAAAATATCAAGAATTTAGTGAAAAACAAATTAAGTTTGCAAAAAAGAATGAGGCGCAGGTAGATTAAATTTTAAGTGAGCAATTCTAAATTTATCCAAACAAAAGAATCAGTAACAAATTCTAAGGCATATAAAAGTACATCTTTAAAAAAAGAAATTGTTGAAAGTGTTGCCGAAGAAACACCTATTGCTTTAATTTATAATGGTATATCGCATGTTGTAATGATGGGGACACCTTCTAACTTAGAAGATTTTGCATTAGGTTTTTCTATTACTGAAGGAATTGTAAATAAAATATCTGATATATATTCTATCGAAATAGAAAACAAAGACAATGGTATTGAATTGAATATAGAAATAGCATCAGAGAATTTTGCAAATCTAAAAGAAATAAGAAGAAATTTAACTGGAAGAACTGGATGTGGACTTTGTGGCGCTGAAAGTTTATCTCAAGCAATGAGAATACCAAAAATAAAAAACTCAAATCACCAGTTTGATTCTAAAAATATTTTAAAAGCATTAGAAATTTTTTCTAAAAACCAAATATTACAAAAAAAAACTGGGGCAACTCATGCTTCGGCTTTATGTCAAAATAATGGAATAATAAAAATTACTCGAGAGGACGTAGGTAGACATATAGCTCTAGATAAATTGATCGGAGCCAGTATAAAACATGAAGTCACCGAAGATTCTTTTATTATTACATCAAGTAGAGCAAGTTATGAAATGATTCAAAAAATTGCTTATTTAAACTTAAAGCTTTTGGTCGCAATATCTGCTCCAACTGGTTTAGCCATAAGATTAGCTGAAAATTTAGGAATAACTCTAATTGGTTTTGCTAGAGAGTCAAGATATACAATTTATAGTCACAATGAAAGAATAATAGAGTAAAATTCTGCAATGGAAAAAAATCATTTAATTACTATGGCAAATCAAATAGGAGGTTTTTTTAAAAGCTATCCTGATAAAGAACAAGCAACAAAAGATATTGCAACACATTTAAAAAAATTCTGGCCTCCTGTAATGAGAAAAGAAATTGTTAAATACGTCAATTCATCAAACCCAGAAGATAATAATTTAGATGATATGGTTAATGATGCGGTAAAAAAATATTTGCAAGAATAACTTATTTATTTAATAAAACAAAATAATTTTTATCAATTAAGCGTTTTCCAGTCCAAATCTCCCCCCACAATTTATATTCTGCTGGTATTTCTTTTTCTTTTTTTAATGAGATCAAGGCTAATCTACAAGCTTTATTTTCTAAATTTGAATCAGTACCTTTAATCCCAGTATAGTAATGTAATAAGTTTATTTGGCTATCTGAAAGATTATGGACATAAACACAAGTCGAACTTTTTATAAGTTGCTGTTTTACATCAGTAAAAATTAATTTGTAGTCTTTACGATTATCAATGAATGGAGTCCAAAGCATAATTAATGTAACCCAAACCATTGTAATCCCAATTGCCCAATTGGATATTACTGATCGATTAGTAATTTTAAATTTAATGATTGAAGCTAACCATAATGCTGTTATAACTGCAGCAAAAATAAAACTAAATAATTCGAATTCAGCAATATAATTTGCAGATTGAAAAAACATACGTTCATAAATTTTTTCAGGTATCTCAGTCATCATTGCAAACCAACCCAACCAAATTAAAAAACCAATAAAACCAAAAATTAAGATACCGAACCAATTTAAGGCGCTTGCCGCACTTCTATTTAATCTATCTATTGCGCCAACTGCAATGATTGATAAAGGAATAGTAAAAGGAATAAGGTTTGTTTGATTAGGTTTGCTTGTTATTGATAATATAATTAGTAAAACTAGCAAGAAAATAATTGGAATTTGTAGTTTTTTCTTATTAAAGATTTCTTTGTGGTCTTTAATAATTAACCAGATTGATAATGGAAGGGCCGGCCAGGTAAACCATAAAATCCCTTGAAGGTGATAATTGAATAATAACTTTGATGAGAATCTTAGAGATGTTAACCAAGAATTAAACAGATCAGGTTGTAAATAATTAAAAGAAAATAACCATGGAGTTATAATCAAGAGGTTAATAACAAATGAAATTGCAATAAAGATAAAATATCTTTTATTTCTCCAATTCTTGAAAATTAGCAAACATAAAGACGTTAAAAAGATAATTAATAAGGGAACAATACCTCCTGATAGAAAAGCTATACTTGATCCAAAACCAAGAACCATACTTGCCCTAAAAGGCCTTCTAAAATATAACGAAAAAGCATAAAGACTCATCGTATAACCTAAAAGTGTAGCTATTTCTGGTATCAAGCTATGAATATTTAATATTAAACCAACTGATCCTATGAAAATTAAACCAGCCTGACGCCCAAAACCTTGTCCCCATAACTCTCTTGTCATTAAGCCAAGACTTATTAAAGTAAGTGATAGCCAGAAAATATTAGAAAGTCTAGCTGCATCATGTAAGTCAAGTATTGGTGAAAAAAGTTTTCCAAATGCTGCTCCAACATAGGCATATAAAGGTGGATTTGTAATGAAATCTTCACTTGCTGCCATTGGAAGAATTATGTGATTATTTTGTACAATATCAAGAATAATGCTAATTGAAGTTGATTCAAGAGGTCGCCAAGGTTCATGGCCAATTAATCCCGTCAAGAGAAAAATTAATGATAGTACAAAAAATAAATGTAATTTAGTTTTTTCACCTAGATTTTTTCTGGGTGTTGACATATTACCTTGCCAGTCATGTTCAAGATCAAATTTCATATTAAGACATCATAAACAAAAAAAAGCAGCTAGGCTGCTTTTTTTAGAAATTAATGTTGGTAATGTTACATCCCATATTTTTGTTTGAATTTTTCTACTCTACCAGCTGTATCAAGAATTTTTTGTTTTCCAGTATAAAAAGGATGACATTTAGAACAAACTTCGATTGTCATATCTTTACCAATAGTTGATCGTGTTGTGAATTTATTTCCACAACTACAGACTACATTAACTTCTGGATAATCAGGATGTATATCTTTTTTCATTTTTTATGCTGTTATAAATTTGAAGTATTGAATTATCATTGATTTTTATAAAAAAATCAATTATTTATTTTATTTTACTTTCTCATACTATTAAAGAAGTCATCATTATTTTTTGTTGATTTTACTTTATCTAATAAAAACTCCATTGCTTCTAAATCCTCCATTGGATAGAGTAATTTTCGTAAGACCCAAATTTTTTGAAGAATATCTTGTGGTATTAATAATTCTTCACGTCGAGTACCTGACTTGTTAACATTAATAGCTGGATATGTTCTTTTTTCAGCCATTTTACGATCTAGATGTATTTCCATATTACCAGTGCCTTTAAATTCTTCATAAATTACGTCATCCATTCTTGATCCAGTTTCGACTAAAGCTGTTGCTAATATTGTTAAAGAACCACCTTCTTCTATATTCCTTGCTGCTCCAAAAAAACGTTTAGGTTTTTGAAGAGCATTAGCATCAACTCCACCAGTAAGAACTTTTCCAGATGACGGTATTACAGTATTATAAGCTCGTGCTAATCTTGTTATAGAATCGAGAAGAATGACTACGTCCTTCTTATGTTCAATTAATCTTTTTGCTTTTTCAAGAACCATATCAGCAACCTGAACATGTCTTGTTGCAGGTTCATCAAAAGTTGATGCCACAACTTCACCTTTAACAGAACGCGTCATTTCAGTAACTTCTTCAGGTCTTTCATCAATTAATAAAACTATTAACGAAACATCTGGGTGATTAGAAGTTATTGCGTGGGCGATATTTTGTAACATCACAGTTTTACCACTTTTGGGACTAGCAACAATAAGACCACGTTGACCTTTACCAATAGGAGCTATCATATCAATGACACGGCTAGTATTATTTTCTTCTCCTCCTGTCTCTCTCTCAAGAGTAAGTGGCTCAGTTGGGAATAAAGGCGTTAGATTTTCAAATAAAATTTTATTTTTTGTATTTTCTGGGGCATCGTTATTAACTTTATCGACTTTAACTAAAGCAAAGTAACGTTCACTATCTTTTGGAGTCCTAATCTCACCTTCAATAGTGTCTCCAGTATGAAGATTAAAACGTCTAATTTGTGAAGGTGATACATAGATATCATCTGGGCCAGCTAAATACGATGCTTCAGGAGATCTTAAAAAGCCAAATCCATCTTGAAGAACTTCTAATGTTCCGTCACCAGCTAGAGTTTCACCATTTTTAGCTTTATTTTTTAGAATGGCAAAAATAAGATCTTGTTTGCGCATTCTTCCTGTATTTTCTATTTTATCTGCTATTGCTAAATCTACAATTTCGGCAACGGGTAAGTGTTTTAAGTCTGATAAATGCATATTTTTATAAATTACTGTCAATAAAAGCTGTTAATTGAGATTTTGATAAAGCACCAACTTTTGTAGCTTCAACATTTCCATTTTTAAAAATCATTAGAGTTGGTATTCCTCGAACACCATATTTTTGAGGAGTTTTTTGATTATCATCTATGTTTAGTTTAGATATTTTCAATTTTCCCTCATATTCATCCGTTAATGAATCTAGAATAGGTGCAATCATTTTACAAGGCCCACACCACTCTGCCCAATAATCTACTAATACTGGTATGTTTGATTGAAGCACTTCTTCTTCAAATGTTTCATCGGTTAGATGAGATATATTGTTACTCATAATTATTTTGATTTAGTTTTACAATTATTTAATATGAAATTATGGTGTTTGGTTTAATGATGTATTACTTGAAATTAAATGATAAAGCATAAAAAAATTATAATCAATATTTATTTTTAACACTTTCATCTAATTCAAACAAAGGCACCACTAATTTAACACCTTTTGATGACTTAGCAACACTTATTGCTTCATCAGCCTCTTTGTCGTTAACTATCCCGAGCAAGTATACAATATCATTTTCAGTTACAATTTTGACATGAAATGGATGTACTTCGTTTTTAATTTTTAAAAATAATCTTGTTTTAAGATTAGTAGTTGTTACTGTATCTTTTGCACGTTGTTTTATGGTATTAATTTTACCGACGGTCATTTTATTGTGAACTGCTTTCACATCTTTAATTTTTTGAACAACATCCGTTACTTGATTTTTGATATCTTCACTCGGAGATTGTCCCACAATAAGAATAGTCTGATTATATGATAATAAATTAAAATGAATTTTTTGATTAGCATTATCAGCAATTTCTTGAATTGGGTTCCATGCAGCTAAAAATATTTTGTTATCAATAACCTGCGCTTCAGTTGACCTTCTATCTGCAATTGATAGTGGTATTGCAGTAATTGTTGATGGAGCACAACCAATCAAGTGAGTGATAAATAAAATAAAAAGTATGAAAAGCTTGTATGATTTCATTAATAATAATTATATAACTAAATAATTTTTTTAGAAACTAAATTAATTAAATCTTAAATTTTTTTATGGAAACATACCTATACCTTGTTGCAACACCTATTGGTAATCTCGACGATATTACTTTTAGAGCTGTAGAAGTTTTAAAAAAAGTTGATATTGTTGCTTGTGAAGACACTAGAAAAACTAGTAGGTTGTTAAGTCATTTCAAAATTAATAAAAAATTGATATCCCTCCATCAACACAATGAAAAAAATAAAACTGATTTTTTAATTAATTTATTATTAAATGGTAATTCAGTTGCATTTGTATCAGATGCAGGAACACCTGCTGTAAGTGATCCAGGTGCTTTTTTGGTAAATCAAGCCTTAGAAAAAGATATCAAAGTTTCCCCAATTCCTGGACCATCTTCAATTACTTCAGCTTTTTCTGTATCAGGAGTCCAGACAACTCAATTTAAATTTTTTGGCTTTCTTCCAAATACATCGGGAAAATGTAAGAAAGTCTTAGAGGAAATATATAATCAAGATTTACCAACAATTATTTTTGAATCACCACATAGAATTATGAAAACTCTTTCTTTAATAAAAAATATTTTCGGTTCTTCTTATAAGTTATTTATTGCGAGAGAGTTAAGCAAGATATATGAAACAATTTATAAAGATAATATTGAATCTATAATAAAGAAACTGGAAAGTCATCCTGAAGAGCAACAAGGAGAATTTGTTATCATCTTTGATGGAAAAATAAGAGAGATTGAAAATTTTAAAACATTATCTTTAGATAAAGCTTTAGAGGTTATGATAAAGGAATTACCTTTAAATCAATCAGTAAAACTTATTTCTAAAATTTTTAAAAAAAATAAAAAGGAAGTTTATAATCAAGCATTGGAATTAAAAAAATGACAGAATTAATTATTATAAAGCCTGACGATATGCATCTTCATCTTCGTGAAGGAGATGTTCTAAAACATGTTGTGAAAGACACACAGAAACAATTTGCTAGAGCAATTGTGATGCCAAATTTAAAAAATCCTATTAAAACTGTTCATCTAGCCGAAATTTATTATCAAGAGATTAAAAAGAATATTGAAGATTTAAATTTTGAACCATTGATGACTCTTTTTTTTAATGACGAATTAAATAGTGATGAAATAAAGAAAGTAAGTGATTCCAATATAGTTCATGGTATTAAATTATATCCGTCAGGTGTAACCACAAACTCAAAAGATGGGGTCGATGTGATAGAAAATTGTTTCAAGATTTTTGAGCTAATGCAAAAATACGATGTACCTTTGCTAGTTCATGCTGAATCTAATGATAAAAATGTAGATATTTTTGATAGAGAGAAAGTTTTTATTGATAGAAATTTAAGTCAAATACATCAAGAATTTCCAAATTTAAGGATTGTTGTTGAACATATTTCTTCGAAAGAAGCAGCAGAATTCGTTATTGATTCTGGAGACAAAGTATTTGCAACTATTACCCCTCAACACCTACTGTTTGATAGAAATGACTTACTATCTCATGGGATTAAACCACATCATTATTGTTTACCAATTCTCAAAAGATCAGAAGATCGAGTAGCAATAGTAAAAGCGGCTACTTCGGGATCTCCTAAATTTTTTCTTGGAACTGATAGCGCACCTCACTTTAGACATGAAAAAGAAAGTAGTTGTGGATGTGCAGGTATTTATTCAGCCTTGTCCGCAATGGAATTATATGCTTCAATTTTTGAAACAGAAAATGCATTAGATAAATTGGAAAATTTTAGCAGTAAATATGGAGCTGATTTTTATGAACTACCTCCTAATAATTTAAAGATCAAACTAACAAAAAAAGATTTTAGAATACCAGCTAGAATTCAAGTAGGAAACGAAGAAATAATCCCTCTGTTTGCAGACGAAACTTTATCCTGGCAATTATCAGAAATTTAGTTAAGAGTGTAAAATAAATACTTAAGTTGACCAGACAGTCGCTATATAGTTTTCTATGTAGAGGAAAGTCCGGGCTCCAAAGAGCAGAGTGATGGCTAACAGCCATACGCCGCGAGGTGAGGAATAGGGCCACAGAGACGAGCGTATTAAGTTACGGTGAAACGCGGTAACCTCCACTCGGAGCAAGGCCAAATAGGGTAGCACTGACACTGCTCGTGTTGTTACCGGGTAGGCTGCTTGAGCATATAAGCAATTGTATGCCTAGATGAATGACTGTCCA
>PARX01000053.1 GCA_002712045.1 Paracoccaceae bacterium | reverse complement strand
GGAACTGCTACAATCGTTTCTCCGTCGGTTATTTTATATTCCATACTCATCGATCGTTGGGAGTTGAAGGACGCCGCGTTAGTCGCTGCCCAAGACGCCGTGCGCTTCGGCGACGAAGCTCGACGAAAAGTTTGCGAAGCCGCGAAAGACCCGCAAAACGCACAACTTCGAGACGATGCCATCGAGTCAGTTCAACGTCATTTGCACGGTTTAAAAAAGTCTTTAGCCGCGTTGACTGCGACAAGAAGTGACGAGAGGTGCGGTACCGACGGCGAAGTGTTCTTTGCACCGACGCATGACGATTTTGGAGAAGAAGAAGGCACGGACGATGAAATGCACGTCGAAAAAGGATCCTCAGAGTCCTCGCAAGAAGAGATCGTATTTGAAAAACTTCGCATTCATAATGACGACAACGACGAAGGCAACGATGTTGCACGTCAGAATCAAGAACCACCGAACGACCGCGCGCCTCCACCAAAACCGAAACGACACAAAAAGCTCCATCCTCCAACGGGAGACGACGAGATTGGCGTTGGTTCGCCNCTTGCGGCGATGGCGAGAATGGTCGCGCTCACAAAAGCGCGTCTTCTTCTTTTAAAAAATGATGCCTATTTAGAAGAGCTCGCGATTGAAAAGCAGAGTTTCACCAACATAGCTTCCTTATTCGATGAGAGCGCGGTAAAAGTTGTGTGCGAGAGTTTGTTAAAGCGCGGNTTCTTCGATGACTGTTCGGATTTGGTTTCTTTGTGGTTTTCAAACCACGAGTTGCGCGACGTCGCGAGTCACATATCATGTTGCGCCGGTGCGTTTGCGGCAGAAACGATTCAGCATTCGAGTGAGAGTCATCATTCGGCAAAGTTACCGATTGGTTTTAAATGTGTGAAAGTTTCGAGCTCGTTATCGAACAGCTCAAATACCCTCGCCAATGAGAACCCGTGGGTGGCGTCGAGAAAAATCGTGGACAAGTTTGAAAACGTGGAAACGAATGGGATGATTGCTCATTCCGCGTGTTTAGGCGCCTTAAGCGTGAACCCAGATCTCGNGTTACCTTTNTTTCTCACAGAAAACGTNCATTGCGATAAGCTCATTTCGTTGTATTTGAAGGCGAATCGTCCGGCGTGCGCCGCTCGGGTGGCTCTGAAAGAGTTGGAGCTTTATTCGCGCGCGAGTGCGATGAAACGCGTTAAACATAACGCCGTTTGGCTTCCCATGGATGCTTTTCACGCGGTTCAAATTGCGCTCGATGACGACGCGTTCTCAAATAAAAAGAAACACATAGCAGGTGCTTTGAGAATCGCGATTGATTCGCATCGAAACCAACTGGAGAAGGATGCGAAAACACTCGCTCAGGTGCACCAGATGTATTAATAGCAATAAAAAACACAATATGCATAGCGCCAAAATTACGTACCAGTTGGTACTAGGAAATAGACAAACTACATGCATGCCAATCATAGTCAAAATTACAAAAAGCTAATCATTCTCTTAATAACTCTTGGCGAATATGCATACCTCTTTCGCTGGCTTTCCAGTTTGGATGCAGTTTCCAACCGAGCTCGGTTGTTCAAAAGGGAAGCATCGGATGGTCGCCCCCGTTTTCTCCTTGATCGACTTCTCTTCCTCGTCCGAACCTTCCCAAGCGCACCTCGCCCACTTCCCGTCCTCGACCGCTTTTTCTAAATCCGCCATCGTCGCGCAATCGACGATGTTTTCGTCTCGAAACTTTCTCGCTTTTTCCAACATCGCGTCTTGGATCTCGTCCAAAATCACGTTGATTTTCGCCACTAACGACGCTTTTTCCGCGGAAACGCCAAACTCTTTGCCTTCTTTACCCGGCACGTCTCTTCTGGCCACAACNCACGCGTTCTTCTCGACGTCTCTGGGACCNATTTCAATACGAATCGGCACGCCTTTCATCTCCCAAAAGTTGAACTTCCATCCGGGCGATTTCGTATCGTCTGCATCAATCTTCACGCGAATGCCCGCTTCTTTCAATATNTTCGTAATCGCATCGCACGACGCCATCACCGATTCCTTNTCTTTNTTCTTTTGCCAAATCGGCGTCACGATGACTTGCACCGGTGCTAATTTCGGCGGCAACGTCAATCCCTTATCGTCGCCGTGCGTCATAATCACGCCACCCATCATTCGAGTACTCACGCCCCAGGAGCTTTGATACACGTTCTTTGCTTTCCCGTCGGTATCTAAAAACGTCGTCTCGAAAGCTTTTGCAAAGTTATCGCCTAAATCGTGCGAAGTNCCGGCTTGTAACGCTTTCTTATCGCCCATCATCGCCTCCATGGTAAACGTCGCCTTCGCGCCCGCGAAACTTTCAATGCTGGATTTCTTTCCAACGATGACAGGCATCGCGAGCGTCTTCTCCGCGAANTCTGAATACACTTTAATCATTTCCATGGCCATCGCGTTCGCTTCTTCCGCGGTNGCGTGCGCCGTGTGTCCTTCTTGCCACAAAAACTCTAACGTTCGAATAAATGGCCTCGTTCGCATCTCCCATCGGTGCACGTTACACCACTGGTTCAATTTAATCGGCAAATCTCGATAACTTTGAATCCACTGCGAAAGCATGTGGTTCACGATAGTCTCCGACGTCGGTCTCACCACTAACGGTTCCTCCAACGTCTTTCCACCTCCTTGCGTGACTACGGCCAATTCTGGAGCGAATCCTTCCACGTGCGACGCCTCCTTCGTAATGAACGAATACGGAATCAACTGCGGAAAATAACAATTCTCCACCCCTCGCATTCCAAATTGTTTGTTCAAAATCGTCTGCATCGTCTCCCACATGGCAAACCCGTACGGGCGAATAACCATAGTCCCTCTCGCCGGTCCGTAATCGGCCAGTTCGCACTCTCGGATGACGTCCAGGTACCACTTGGAGAAGTCTTCCGAGCGCGGCGTCACTTGTGCTTCCGCCTCTTTCCCTCCTTTACCGCCGCCGTCGTTCTTCTTCTTTTTATCGCTGCTANTCTCTTCTTTNTTTTTTTTCGCTTCTCCGGCCGACGGATCCGCTTTCGCTTTCAGTTCCTTCAACACCGNCACGGCNGCTTTCACGTCCTCGTCCTGGTTCGTTTTCCCGGACGCTTTCAAAGCTTTAATCAAATCGCCTTGTTTTGCAATCGCGTCGGCGACATCATCTGACGTCGCCGCGCTGCTGCTGCTGCTGCTGCTGCTGCGGGTAACGACCGACGACGTAAACGACGTAAACGACGTTTGGNTAAAGAAGAAACGTTTACCACCANCACCACAAAAACCACCACCACCACAAAAACCACCACCCGTTTTCCTGTTTTCATTCTCCCTAATATTCGANGACGCGCTGAAAAACGAAGAAACCGAAGGAATTGGTTTCGCCGCCGGGACGACGGGCGTCGAATTTAAAGCAGACGACGACGTACACGACGACGTCGCACGCGACGACGGCGCGGGCGAAAAACACCCGCAAGAAGGAAACCACCCCTTAAAACTGTTTCGGCGGTTTAAATGTCGTCTCGCCGTCGTCGTCGTCGTCGTCGTATTCATCGTTCTCGTATGATTGGTAAAATGTCTTCTTTTCGTCGTCGTCGTCGTTTGCCTTTTCCTCCTCAAGAACCCGACGCCGCCGCTGCTCAAAGCCCCCGTCGTGGTTTTCTTCAGTGCGATGCTGTTCGTATTCGTCGCGGCTACGACGAAAGTCATTTATTTCTTTTCTCTCTCTCTCTCTCTCTCTCTCTCTCTCTCTCTCTCTCTGTGTCTCTTCTCGTGTCGCCGTAATACTACTCCGCGAGAGAACACAAAGAAAAGGTTTGTGGAAATTTTATCTCTTTTTTTAATTTTTTGTGTTTTTTTGCCAAAAAAAAAATTGGGCACTTTTGCGTCTCATCACACAAATAATCACGTCAGATCTNACATCATCAAGAGTTTTCACAGGCAGGAGAAAAGAAAGAAACGAATCTTATTTTAAAAAAAAGTTCTTCACACTCCTTGCGTTTGTTGTTGAAAAAATAAAAGTATGACAAACACTGCTCTCGAGAGCGACGACGAAGCCTCTCCGCAGGCTGATGCGGACGAGACGTCTCGAGGAGAAGGGGAACCCAAAAGAACCCGGAGCCGGGCGGAAGAACCCGACGATGAGGCGGCTGTTGTTTTGCCTCCGCAAGGAGGGCCGCACGAAGCGCGAGAATTACGTTCAGCAGCAAAAGCACGAAACGAAGTCAGGTCGCGGGAGCTGAAACAGGTCGTTAAGCACGGCACTGTGGAGGCGCTCACGCGACCTTTCGTGCGCGCGTTGGCGAAGAAGGGGTTCCTGGTATCTCCGTATCCGCTTGGGTACACGGTCACGAAGTATCCACCCAGCGTCCTCTGCAACGGCCTGGGCTCGGGGACGCCGCCACCGGGTTTCGTGCCAGCCGCGCGAGAGGGCTTCACTACTCCCTTAGTAGTACCTCGACGAACTACTGGTAATACTACGACCTCCTCCGACAAGAACGGGGGTACTGCTGCTCCTACCGGTCCTTCTACTACGCTCGGTAGTAGCTGTACTAGTTGTACTCCTCCGACAACAAACATGGCAGACAACATATTAAGTTCAACGAGAACAGGGGAGAGTAGGAGTCTCAGTAGTATGACGACGGTGCGAATTGTATTCGGCGGCGACCTGATGCCCCTGACTGGGAAATTGACGGGGTACGGAGTCGTTGCGGAGCCAGAACTGCAGAGCGTGGTGAATCGAGCGGACGTGGTAGTCGTGAATCTAGAAGGCCTAGTCGCGGGCACAACGCGGCGTCGTGGCCTCAACCTCCGCATGGGGTGCGACTTCATCAAAGCCACGCTTAAAGGCATAGGCTGCAGTCTGGACGAGCCAGGCTCCCCTGAGTCTCCTGTGGAGTCTCCTTTGGCCTCCGAGGAAGCTCGTGTCCTCGAGCAGCTCAGGATCGCGTCTGGGAAGAGCAAGGTAGAGAGCGGCTCATGTCCTCGAGAGGGCGCTCACAAAAACAGTGCGGCGTTGGACTTGGACGCGGTAAAGCTCTCTGATTCTTCGGCGGGGCCACAGCACCCGGAGCGCTCCGACGCCGAAGAGCGATATCGCGACCTGCTGCTCGAAAAGCATGAAAATCGGGGTGATTCCGGCGGCGAGGCGGCTCCTGACGTTGAAAATAGTAAAAGCGGCGGAGCTCTGAAGACGCCGCGGCTGCTGTGGAAAAAGCCCATGGCCAACATGCGCATGCGCAACTCGCTCCGGGGGCTCCTGGGCGAGGCCAGGCTCCTGCGGCAGGGCGCGGGCGAGCCGGTGGCGCAGGGAGGGCAGATTATCCTCTGCGGCGTGAGCAACAACCACTCGGGCGACGGCGGCCGGGCCGGGCTCAAGGACACGGTGCGACACGTAGAGACAAAACTCGGTGCCAACGTCGTCGAGTTCGGACACTTCATGACGCCCGGGAGTTTGCTCACCACGGTGCGGGTGCCCCTCGACCGTGGTGAGCGCCAGCACAGCAGATGGGCGGGAGTAGGAACAGGGGCAGGAGCAGGAGCCGCTACCTCCCAAGAAGAGAAGAATACGAGCACGAGCGCGCCCTCCTTTCTGAACATCGGGTTTCTGAACGCGACCTCCGTGATGAACTGGGGGAAGCGCAACGCGTCCCTGCCGGTGTTTCGGACGGAGTACTTGCTGAAGCACGACTGGAACCTGGTGAAGCGCGCGGAGGGCGTCCATTTCCTGGTCGCGTACCTGCACTGGGACCGCGAGCAGCGCTACATGCCCCGCGCGGAAACCGTGCGCGTCGCGGAGCAGCTGGCGCGGGCGGGTGTCGACCTCATCGTGGGGCACGGGCCGCACGTCTGCCAGGGCGCGCAGGAGTTTCCGTCTTGTCTCAATCCAATCACCGGCGTGGCCTCCTCCACCCTCTGCGTCTACAGCCTGGGGAACTTGTGCAGCGAGAAGGGTAAGTGGCACACCAAGCTGGGCGGGCTGCTGGAGGTCACGCTGTCAGTTGATGTGTCGGGTCAGCAGCAAGATTCTTGTGGAGACCCTGGTGATAGTAGGACTACTCATGCAAGTGCACCTACGGGCGGAGAAAACAACCTCCTGGTCTCCCGCGCCCACAAGCTCCACTACTTCACGCAGAACCGAGATAAACCGAACAAGTTGGTCAAGCTCGCAGTCGTCAAGGACGAGGAGCCCGGTAGTACTTCTAGTAGTGAGAGCTGTGCGAAAAAAACTCCGCAAAAGTTTCACAAGCGCTTAGCGGCGATCTTCCCAGCAGAGCTAAAAGACTTTCGACCGTCAAAAGACGCCCAGTTTAATCAGCTGCAACTAGTTGACTCGGTATCAGCGGCACAGCAGCAAAGACATCGCCAAGCGCACTTCGTGCTTTCGCACCTGAAGGAGGGCGACCTGCTAAGGTTCGTGCGCGGAAATCGAAATCCGGCGGAGAACTGTTCAAAGGACGGACCGGATGGAAAGGATAAGGATATATGGGGCGTCGTGCTCCCATCTATCACCGTCTCCGTCGAGGCCATCGCGGCGGGGGCGCCGCGGCGGCTGCATCTGTGCGTTGTTTCGGCTGTGCCTGCATCAGCTATATGTGCTCATTTTGGCGCTGATGAGAGTGCGAGCAATATGAATTCGGACAATAACTTGGACGTCGCGAATCAAAACTCCCAGTCTCAGGAGGAAGCACTATTCGGTGGCCGCGCGGCGTCGTTATAATCGGAGGAGGACCAGGTGGAGATTAGGACGGAGCCGCTGCACCGGTTTTTAATGAGGGAGGCGGGGAAGAGCGCGCGGCTGCTGTGTTACGCGCAAAGCACTGCTAGTGGGAGGAGCAGCAGCTCCTACTCGGACGCATTACAACACTCAGACCCGCGCCGCGGACTACAACGCCTTCTGCCTGATGACGAGGACCAAAAATTCTTGGCGCTCCCGCGAGGCACGCCCGTGGGCGAAGAACTCCTGGCGCTCCTGAGGGCGCCGCCCTCAGGAGCGCCAGGAGAAGATCTCCCTCCCGCTGCGGAGGGTAGCGATAGTAGTAGTGCTAAAGATTCTAGTGCTGGTGCATTCGGCGCAGTGCAATTGCCGGCTGTTGACGAGTGGTTGCAAAGGCACTACGCCCCGCCGATAGACTGCCGCCTACCTCCGCTGATGATGAAGCCAATAAACGACGATGGTGTGGTTAGTAGTGCTATTGACCCCGCTCCTATAGAAGTCCCTCAGACGACGGAGGAGGAGGAGCGCCTGCGAGAGGTCGTCATCCCGCCTGTGCACCACTCGGCGCAGCGGTCCGCGCTGCTAGCGCTGCGCCCCGGCGACATCGTATTCTTCGGCACTGAGAAGATCAAGGACACCGCAGGGGTCGAAGCAGGCGAGCGGAAAACGAAGGCGACCCTGAAGCTGGGGGGGAAGACGATCAAACGTACCTCCAAAAGCAGTCTGGGCCCCGGAAACATAGGCGGAGGCGCCACGGGCGCATCATCGGCATCTGCTGCTAGCGCCGTGTCCGCAGGCGCTGCTCCTGCGACGAGAACGACCCTCCTGGCACGCGCCGTCGACAATTTCCACGCCGCGGAGCTCAACGTAAATGAGGCGCACTTCGGACAGAAGCTGAGACCGGTAACGCACGCAGCCCTCGTGATCTCGGCGCAGCCGCCGCCTGTGAACACCGTTTTCATCCTGGAATCCACGATGTCCGCAGGGAAGAGCGTCATGAAATTGGGGCAGGGGCACGAGAGCAGCGGCGGGGTGATCATCCGGGATCTGGAGGAGAAGCTGGCGGACATGTGGGAGCAGGCGGTGTCTAGCGACGACCCAGATGAGCACAGGCGCGTGCTCTTCGGCGTCCGCCGTCTCACCGGGCTGCGCCCCCGCGACCGCGCGCACCTGGAGCAGCAGATGTGGTCGGTGTTCTACGAGTCCAGCGCGCTCGACTACTCCCTGTTCCGTTTGAATTTTGCAACCCTGCGCGGCGTACGGCAGCTCTGGAACAGCACGAGCGCGAACGCGTCGAACTACGCGCCGTGGCGGGTGAGAACCCGTGAGGAGGTGCTGGGAAAACTGAAGAGTTCGAAAAGTTCGAAGTGTATCAGTCCTAGTAGCGGCAAGAACGAGAAGGGCGTGGCTTCTCCTGCAACAAAGAGTCGAGGAGACAAGAAAGAAGAACAAAGGGCAAAGGGCAAAGGGCAAATGCTCCGACAAGGTACTTTTAGGTACAAGAACAAGTCGACGACGCTCTTGTCTACGCACTGGCATGAGCAGGAAGTGCAGGGCTTCTTCTGCTCGGAGATGGTCTACTTCTGTTACATCCGCGGGGGACTGTTGGAAGGCGCGAAACACATGTACAAGTCTTCAGAAGTGGTACCCTCGCTGCTGGCCTCGTCCAAAGACTTCCAGGTCAGCGTGCCGGACTGGGATGTGCCGGGCAGCGACGCGGATGCCAAGAGAGTCGGGAACAATCGCAGTCGCGTGCACCTTACGGATTTCGAGTGGGTCAACACAAAGTTCTACTAAGTAAGTAATGTGATAGTACCGTGGTACCCAGTACAATGTATGTAGTTATGTAATAGTATATATATCTCAAAAGAAGCGCCATCGCAGGCAATCAAATCCGCCAGACGAAGACGCCGCCTTCTTGACCGCAACTGACGTAAAACCTCTCTTTTCACGCTTTGGCAGAGTTTTATTAGGAAAAGAGAGCGTTGAATAACAACTTGAATTGTTATTTTTTTTTCCTTCTTTTGTGTGTTTTTGAAACCTCAAAGGTCCGAGGGATGTCGTCGATGGTTTTTTCTTCTCGCATCTCCTCCTCGGCGAAGGCGACTTTGAGTCCGGGAAATGAGAACGAGCACGCAATCAGGAGGAGGAGGAGAAGAAGCTCGATTTCGTCGTCGTCGTCGTTTACGTCTTTAACGAAGAAGAGGAGGAATTTTTGTTGCGCGTTTGTGACAAGCAAAAAAAGGAATATTGGCGGCGTCTTTTTCCCCAACACATCTTCATCATCATCATCATCGTCGTCGTCGTCGGGGAAAGAGAGGAGGAAAACAACAACTTTAGCGAGTAATGCCACGAAGGATTTGACGACGACGAGGATGGGAAAAGAGCGTTCGATGACCAGCAGAGCACGACGGTATGAAATCAACAAAAGAAGACTCTCTACTACCACCACTTCGTCAGCCACGGCTTCGAACCGGGGAGGCGAAACCGCCAACGCGAGCGGGTTAGCCGTGGGTGGCTTTGCAGCCGTGAAACCTTTACTTTCTAGATTATTACCAATGAGTGCGATGTTTTATTGCATGGCGTTTGCGAATTCAATCTTGGACGCGTTGAAAGATACGCTGGTCGTGACTGCGTTTGGCGGCGCCGAGCAGATTCCATATTTGACGGTGTACGCGGTGTTGCCGATGTCGTTGTTGTTCGTGTCTTTGTTTACGAAACTGAGCCAAAGGTGGGGTAGGGAGAAGCTGTTTTATGCCGCGATTGGAACATTCATAAGCTTTTTTGTGCTGTTTACGATTGTGTTGTACCCGATGCGCTCGGTTTTGCACCCGGTGGACTTATCCGTGCAGTTGTTGAAATGGCTGCCGAGCGGTTTGAGAGGCGGCATCGCGGTCTTCACGAATTGGACGTATTCATTGTTTTACGTGTTTAGTGAGTTATGGGGCGACGTCGTTTTGTCGTTGCTATTTTGGGGTTTAGCGAACGAGACGACGTCGTTGCACGACGCGGCGATTATATATCCGTTGCTCGGTATCGGGGCGAACGTCGCTCAGGCGAGTTCTGGGTTTATGATGAAATGGGTCACCGGGAGTGGAAATTTCATCTCTTGGGATGCTAAGCTCCGCTTTTTAATGACGGTAGTTTTAACGTGTGGTGGGTGCGCGACGTTGATTCACGCGTACATTTGCGATAAGCAAAGGCGACGGTTGTTGAAGGTTGAGAAGAAGAATAATAAAATTACGCCCGAGAAGAATGAAGAAAAAAAGAAAGTTTACGACGTCTATTTGGACGACGCGGACATCGATGAAGCGAGCGAAGAAGACGATTCGAACACAGAGATGGCTAGGATTGAAATTCTTCCCATCGAAGATATACAAAAGAGTAAAGACGAAGATTCCATGGACGAGTCAGAGCTTGTGCAGAGAGAACTTTCGCAACGGGTAGGAATGACGGAAAGCGCACCGCCGACGAAATCGCAAATGGCAAAAAGAAATCGGTCGAAGTCGAAAAGAGGTTTGTTTGATGCGTTGAAGTTCGTCGCGAACTCGCCAGAGTTGTCTTGCTTAGCCGTGATGGCGATTTCACAAGGCATCTCTACGATTTTGTTCCAAGTCGCCTGGAAGACGCAGCTGAGAATTTTACACCCCGACCCGACCGCGTACGCGCAATTTATGGGCAACGTGCAAATGTACTCTGGATTCGTAACTGGAATATTTATGATCTCCGCACCGTTTCTGTTTAGGAACATCGGGTGGAAAGGAACCTTATCGATTACGCCAAAGTGCGTCATTATTCTCGGTTGGTTCTTCTTCGGAACCTCGATATACGCGTCCCGAGTTGGGCTTTTGTCGCAAACGAGTTATTGGCTTCCAATTTTAGTTGTTGGCGGTGCTGCAATTTACATTGTCGAACGAGCGGCGAAGTTTTCGCTGTTCAAACCAGCGGAAGAGATGGTGTATATTGCATTAGACGATGAGGCGAAATCTAAAGGTAAAGCCGCCGTGGACGTGCTGGGTTCGCAATTTGGCAAAACTGGTGGTAGTTTCATGCAACAAGGTCTGCTATTTTGGTTCGGGAGCATTATCGCGGCGTTACCAGTCATGGTTTTCCTTCACTCGACCATTGCATTGGTATGGTTAGCGGCGGTGTACACGCTCGCGGGGAGAAGAGAGGCGCAGCTTGACGCGGAAGTCAAAGGCGATTAGAGATTTTTAGAAAAAGAAAGAGAGAGAGGAAAAACATAAAATTAGATGAGATGAGAGAGCGAGTATATAATATATAGAGGAGTTGTTGTAAATCTGAACGCATTTGAATACGAGTCATGCCACTAAGGCGCCCGCTAGCGTGAACGCGTAATCACCCACGCTCGAGAAAGGGTGATACCGCGTCGTATCTAAAACATACATCAACATCCACAGCGCGGATGGGCGGATTAAAAACCATTTTCGAAAGTCAACGTCATCAACCACATTCCGCGCTTTTAAACTCGCCCCAAACGTGGACCAATTCAACAACCAAATCAATCCGAACAGAGAGTGTTCCCACATCTGCGGCAACCCTTCTCTCAAGTTCAATAAATCTCCGTGTTGAATGGCCAACGCCGTCGGTACTAACTGCAAACTAAACAAAAGAACTCCAAGCCAAACCAACAAAACGGACCGTTTATCATCCTCCGTAACGAAAAAGACGTAGATGTACGTCAACGTGTGCCAAACGAACGGCAAAGCGCACCCGTACAAAGCAATCGCGTCCAACGGTGCCAACGCCTCGCCTGAATTCAATCGACATAACTGCCACGTCATGACGAGCTGGAACGCAATCGATCGAAGCGATAACTCCTGTTTTCTCCAACCTTTGTTTTGTGCTAACGGTATGCCGCTTAACGCGCACGCCGTGGCTAATAGAACCGATATCGAAGCCGCGACGCTCCAATCCCCTACTCCCGTTGTTAGTGTTGTTGCTTCACCTACTAATGCACTTTTACTCATCTCTCCTCCGAATATCGCGCCGTAATCGTTTCGGCACCACTCGTACATGACGTCAAAACCTAAAACTGAATACAATCCTCCACTCACAGAGTGCGCGTGAAACCTATCCGCTCGCGTCCACATCCTCTTCGCCTTCGATTGAATGGAATCCTTCACAGCTTTATCCGTATCTTTGACTGTCGAAGAAGATGATGAAGTGGACGCTTCGTCGTTGGAGGACGCGCGAAGTGCGGCGGCCATTCGACTATACGTTTTCTTGAGGCGTCGAGAAGGTTTCGGTTTTGTCAACGGGTGGTGGTTCGCCGCGAGCTCGCCCGCGCTGGCTCGCATTGTAAAAAAAGTGAAGCATGATGGAGTAGAGTGTTCCTTGTTTGTTTATGGGTTGGTATATGTGCTCTCTTCTCTTAACATGTATAATATCGCTCTTCTCTCTTTGTTCTTCTATGTATAAATCCTCCTCGGGGCTCCTTCCTCTTTCTCTCTCTTCGTGACGATCATAACCTCGACTTCAACTGTTTCAATTCCATGGTCAATTTCTTGATGTATTGATCTTTAACGTC
>PARX01000052.1 GCA_002712045.1 Paracoccaceae bacterium | reverse complement strand
CAGGAACAAAGAGAATATTACTTTGAAAATGGATTTGTTTCGATAAATAATCTTGTGCCAGAAGAAACATTGTCACAATTACAAGAAACAACTTCTGATTTTGTAGATGCGAGTAGAAAAGTAACCCAATCCGATGAAAAATTTGATGTGGGCGATGGTCACTCAGCTAAGAATCCTATTTTGAGAAGATTAAAAATACCAGATGCTCAAAGCGATATATATTGGAAGTTTTCAAAAGGCCTTATGGCTGATGTCGCCACAGATATACTTGGACCTAATGTCGTTTTTCACCATTCTAAACTAAACTTTAAATGGGCAGATAAGAGTGACAAAGTGAAATGGCATCAGGACATACAGTTTTTTCCACATACGAATTACAATGTTATTACAATTGGATGTTATTTAGCAGATACCAATATGAACAACGGACCTCTTGCCGCACTCAAGGGTTCTCATAATGGAGATCTTTATGATCAATACGATGCCAAAGGAAATTGGTCGGGAATGTTATCCGATAAGGATGCAGAAAGTGTTGATATGAGTAGAGTAGAATATATGATGGGAGCAGCAGGTTCCATTACAATTCACAATGCAAGAACATTACATTTTTCACCATCATCAAAATCTAGTAAGCCAAGACCTTTACTTTTAAACTGTTATACTTCCGCTGACGCCAAACCCTATACTGCTCACCCTCAACCCACAAAAAACTCGTATAAGATCGTCAGAGGCAATCAGGTTAAATGGGCAATGCATGATCCACGTCCGTGTCAAATACCGCCAGATTGGAGTGGTGGTTATTCGTCTATATATGCGTCTCAATCTGGTGAAGATAAAACCTAACGTAGATTAGTTTAAAATCATTCTAAAATGCTTGACCTTGGCTAAACTCATTTCTAACATATGCTAAAATGACTATTTGTTTTTCTTTATTATTTACAGATAAAAATTATTTACTAAACCGGAGCCAATAATGACAAATGAAAGTAAATGCCCAGTAATGGGTGGATCTAAGAGACATTCAGTAACAGGTACAACAGCCAATCAACGCTGGTGGCCAAATCAACTAAATCTTAAAATATTGCATCAGAATTCAAGTGCTGCTGATCCTATGGACGGTACTTTTAACTATGCAGATGAATTTAGCAGTTTAGATCTAAATGAGGTAAAGAAAGACATTTTTGATTTAATGACTGACTCTAAGGATTGGTGGCCAGCTGATTATGGTCATTACGGACCGTTTTTTATACGAATGGCTTGGCATAGCGCTGGTACTTATCGAATTGGTGATGGAAGAGGCGGTGCAGGAGCTGGTACCCTTAGATTTGCGCCCCTAAATAGCTGGCCAGATAATGTTAATCTTGATAAGGCAAGAATGTTACTCTGGCCGATCAAGCAAAAATACGGACGAAAGCTATCATGGGCTGATCTAATGATTTTAACAGGAAATTGTGCGATTGAATCCATGGGACTAGAAACATTTGGCTTCGCTGGAGGTCGTGAAGATGTGTGGGAACCAGAAGAAGATATTTATTGGGGGCCAGAAGGCGAGTGGCTTGCCGACGAAAGATATAGTGGTGATCGAGAATTAGACAACCCGTTGGGTGCTGTTCAAATGGGCTTAATATACGTAAATCCTGAAGGGCCCAATGGCAATCCTGACCCTCTAGCGTCTGCTCGAGATATTCGAGAAACATTTGGCAGAATGGCAATGAATGACGAAGAAACAGTCGCATTAGTGGCAGGAGGTCATACTTTTGGAAAAGCGCATGGTGCGGCAGATCCTGACAAGTATGTAGGTCCAGAGCCAGAGGGAGCTACGTTAGCCGAGCAAGGGACAGGGTGGAAAAATACTTTTGAAACTGGAAAAGGTGTGCATACCATTAGTAGTGGTCTTGAGGGAGCTTGGACGACCAATCCTATAAAATGGGATAATAATTATTTTGAAAATCTTTTTGGTTTTGAATGGGAGAAAACAAAAAGCCCCGCTGGTGCAGTACAATGGAAACCAAAAGAGGCAGACGCCTCAGGAACAGTACCCGATGCTCACGACCCATCAGTAAGACATGCGCCCGTAATGTTTACATCCGATTTGGCACTTAGGATGGATCCGATATATGAACCAATTTCAAGAAGATTTTATGAGAATCCTCAGGAATTTGCTGATGCATTTTCGAAAGCATGGTTTAAATTAACACATAGAGATATGGGGCCATACGTTAGAGGCCTTGGAAATTTAGTGCCAGCAGAACCTCAGTTATGGCAAGATCCTGTACCTCAAGTTGATCATCAACTAGTAGATGAGAAAGATATTAGCACGCTAAAGGAAAAAGTCTTAGGCTCAGGTTTATCAGTCTCTGACTTAGTTAAAACAGCATGGGCATCTGCTGCATCTTATCGTGGAACTGACAAAAGAGGTGGGGCCAATGGAGCTAGAATTCGCTTAGAGCCACAAAAAAACTGGGAAGTAAATAATCCCGCTGAGCTAAGTAAATGTTTAAGTTCTTTAGAAAAAGTTCAAAATGAATTCAATAAAGGCCAAGAAAATGGAAAGTCAATTTCGATGGCGGATATCATAGTTCTTGGAGGCTGCGCTGCAATTGAAAAAGCAGCGAAAAACGCAGGGCATAACATTACGGTACCATTCACAGCCGGCCGAACTGACGCATCGCAAGAGCAAACAGATGTAGAATCTTTCGCAGTTCTTGAGCCAAAAGCTGATGGGTTTAGGAACTTTATTGCTAACGGACAAGAACGTTCTTCAGGTGAGCTATTAATTGACAGAGCACATATGTTAAACTTAAGCGCCCCAGAAATGACTGCACTTGTTGGTGGAATGAGAGTTTTAAATGCCAATGTCTCAAATAATTCAACAGGCGTGTTCACCTCTAAACAAGAGACATTAACTAATGACTTTTTTCTAAATCTAATCGATATGGACATCGAATGGAAAAAATCGTCAAAATCTGATGATCTTTTCGAAGGATGTGATCGAAGTAGCGGCGCCGTAAAATGGACTGCGTCAGCGGTTGACCTAACATTCGGCTCTAACTCACAATTAAGAGCAATTTCAGAGGTTTATGCGTCTAGTGATGGTAATGATCACTTCATAAGTGATTTTGTAACTGCTTGGGCAAAAGTCATGAATAATGACCGCTTTGATTTGAATTAAGGCTCACAGTCAAATACGGAGATAGTTCAAACCAAACCAGCTATCTCAGAGGATTTTCTCGAGCCAACAGCATAACAGTTGGCTCGTTTAATCGTTATCCTTCTCCAACTCTGAAAGTAAGGATGGTTGCCTGATATCATCTACTCTGTCTATATCTCGTAGTTTAGTCGGATAATCTCCTGTAAAGCAGTGGTCAGTATAGAAAGGATTCTCAGGATCTCGCCCGTTTTCATGGCCCATTGCTTTATACAAACCATCCACTGTCAAAAATGCCAAACTGTCCACTCCAATGAAATCTTGCATTTCCATCAAAGATTTATTTGCAGCCAATAATTGATCCCTGACAGGTGTATCAATTCCATAAAAATCTGGATATTTGATTGGCGGAGATGCTACCCGCAAATGAACTTCTGTCGCTCCAGCGTCTCTCATCATACGAACGATTTTTATCGAAGTAGTGCCACGAACAACAGAGTCATCAATCAATACAACCCTCTTGCCCTCTACAAGAATTCTATTTGCATTATGTTTTAACTTTACAGAAAACTCTCTAATTGACTGTTGTGGCTCGATAAATGTTCTTCCAACATAGTGATTTCTGATAATACCTAGTTCAAAAGGAATATTAGATGCTTCAGCAAAACCGATCGCAGCAGGAACTCCACTATCTGGAACAGGAATAACTAAATCAGCTTCGATTGGTGTTTCCAAAGCAAGTTGCCTTCCAAACGCTTTACGACACTCATAGACGCTAACTCCCCCCAGTGAACTATCTGGCCGGGAAAAGTAAATATATTCAAATACACATGGCCGAGCTTTTCTAAATGGAAAAGGTTTGATGCTCTCAATTCCATCTTTGGTAATCACAACAATCTCTCCATTTTCTACTTCACGCACAAAAGAAGCCCCTATTATGTCTAAAGCACAAGTTTCGGATGCCAAAATAAAATACTCATCCAGCTTTCCAATTACCAGTGGCCTGATACCCAAAGGATCACGAACCCCAATTAATTTTTTGTTAGTTAAAGCTACTAAAGCATAGGCTCCTTCAATTTGAAAAAGAGCATCAATAAATCGGGCGATAGTATTCTCTTTGTTTGACCTTGCGATAAGCTGAAGGATCGCTTCTGTATCTGAAGTAGATTGAAAAATTGAACCTCGTTCAACCAAGTCTTCTCTTAATGTTAAACCGTTAGTCAAATTTCCATTATGTGCGACAGCAAAACCACCCCCTGCCAAATCTGCAAATAATGGTTGTACATTCCTGAGGACAGTTCCTCCCATTGTAGAATATCTAACGTGCCCAATAGCAGAATTTCCAGGTAAACGATTTAAAACACTAGCCTTTGTGAAATTTTCACTCACAAGCCCCATACGGCGCTCTGCATGAAAATGAGTCTCATCATAACTTACAATCCCAGCCGACTCTTGACCTCTGTGTTGCAATGCGTGAAGACCAAGGGCCGTGAGAGTAGCTGCGTCGGGATGACCAAAAATGCCAAAAACGCCACATTCTTCTCGAAGCCGATCAGTTTCATAATCTATCCGAATATCGAAATTCCTTTCTCAGCTTACCGATTCCAAGCTACTTACTTATAGATTCTTAAATTGCTGTTTGACTAGGCACAACCACTCATTAACAACCATTTTTAATAAGCCTTAACCTATTTAATTAATCTAAACTAAAGAACCCATCCTTTTCAGAGCATCTCTAGCAAGATCCTTGGTGAAATCAGCTGAAGAAGTCTCATAAGCCAAACTGGCAGCCTGCCCCGACCATAATGAAGAAAAATCAGATAGACCCTTTTCTTCTGCTGCGATTTTGAGAGGTGTTAACGCAGTGCCAGACAATGGAAAATCAGGAGTCTTCGAAGATATAGGTCCAATTTCAGCCATGACCCGATTCATTATTCCTCGTGCTGGGCGGCCCGTAAAAATATTTGTTAATGCAGTATCGTCACTTTTTGAATTCTTTAAGGCTTTTCGATGAAGATCATTAACGAGCGCTTCCTTGGTTAATAAATAAGGAGTTCCAACTTGAACACCGGACGCGCCAAGAGAAAATGCCGCCGCAACACCGCGCCCATCCGCAATTCCACCCGCGGCGATAACAGGAACAGTTACAGCATCACTTATTTGAGGTATCAGAGCCATACTACCAATTTGTGTATTTATATCATTACTAAGAAACATAGCTCTATGACCGCCGGCTTCGTAACCTTGAGCAATTATCACATCGCATCCTCGAGCCTCAAGCCAACGGGCTTCATCAACAGTTGTCGCTGAACTCATAACAATACACCCGATAGCTTTAACGCGATCCATTAGTTCTTTTTTAGGCAAGCCAAAATGAAAGCTAACAACTTCAGGCTTAGTATCTTCAATAAATTCACAGGTATCGTTGGAAAATGGCGCTCTACCATTAGAACTCTTTTGCTCAAACTGGTTAAGCTCAAATTCAGAATAATATTTAGACAAAGACGCCATCCAACTCTTTTGTTTTTTTAGATCTTGGCTTGGTTCTTGATGTACAAAAAAATTCACATTAACCGGTTTATTTGTTTGCTGCCGAATAATTCCAATCTCTGAGTACATTGCTTCAATATTGAGCATTGCACATGGTAGAGATCCCAACCCACCAGCATTTGAAGTGGCAATTGCCATAGCTGAACCACTTGCACCAGCCATAGGCGCTTGAACTATAGGCAATTTAATTTTTAGCAAATCTAACAATCTACAATCAGGCCACATCGCTCAGGCTCCATAATAAAGAAATTAATATAATTTAAGAATCTTATGCCATATCCTTAGTTTTTAAAAATGAAATATAAAGAATTTACTGACCATCTTTGAAATAAATATTTAGGACACAAGAAAATTTTGAAAAAAACTTCTTACCGGAAGTAATTCAAATAATTTCTTGAATTTATTGTAAACTAATGATCTTCTTGAAACGTAATGAACAATGAAATGTCATATTTAATTGGTAGAACAGACNAGCCACTGTATTNCAAAACTATACCAATGCTTTTTCGCGAAACTGTATCAAAACACGGAAAGAAGAATGCTGCAATTTTTTCTAGCCAAAATATAAGATTAACTTATGAAGAACTTAACTTAGAAATANACCGCCTAGCATACGGTCTTGTAAGTTTNGGTCTGCTGAAGGGTGATCGAGTTGGTATATGGTCTCCCAATAGATACGAGTGGCTTTTAACTCAATTTGCTACCGCTAGAATAGGCTTAATTTTGGTTAATATTAACCCAGCTTATAGATTGTCCGAATTGGAATATGCGTTAAATAAAGTCCAATGTAAGGCAATCATTTCTGCAGAATCCTTTAAAACTTCAAATTATATCGAGATGTTAAAAGAATTAGCCCCTGAACTAAAAGATTGTAACGCAGGTCATTTAAAGGCGGAGAGGTTACCACACCTAAGACACGTCATATCAATGGGAAATGGAAACGAAAGTGGCCTATTCACCTTCTCTCAAATTCTAAAATTTGGAACGCCTGTAAAGACTTCCGACCTTGATGTTATTACCGATAAATTAAACCCAAACGATCCTATAAATATTCAGTTTACATCAGGAACAACAGGCTCCCCGAAAGGTGCAACACTCACCCACAAAAATATCGTAAATAATGCTCGATTTGTTACTGACAGAATTAATCTAACTGACAGTGATAACCTTTGTATCCCGGTTCCATTATATCATTGTTTTGGCATGGTAATGGGCACTCTAGGATGCGTGACTAAAGGTGCAACAATGGTTTTCCCANGTGAAGCTTTTGATCCCAAAGAGACATTAAAGGCNGTAGAACTAGAAAAATGTACTGGACTATATGGCGTTCCAACAATGTTTGTAGCCATGTTACATCTGATGGAAAATCAAGCTTATGATTTAAGTGAACTTCGAACAGGAATAATGGCAGGTTCACTTTGTCCTATCGAAGTAATGGAACGTGTTATTAGCAATATGAATATGTCAGAAGTTACAATCGCTTATGGAATGACAGAAACTTCGCCAGTATCTTTTCAAAGTTTAGTAGATGACCCTATAGAGAAGCGATGCGCTACAGTTGGACATGTCCATCCGCATCTCGAAGTCAAAATTATTAATGAAGAAGGTTCTACGGTTCCTCGAGGTAAAAGTGGGGAACTTTGCACTAAGGGCTATTCTGTCATGCAAGGATATTGGGATGATAAAGAAAAAACCGATGAAAGTATAATTGATGGATGGATGTTAACTGGCGATTTAGCAATAATCGATGAGGATGGATTTTGTGACATAGTAGGACGGGTTAAAGACATGATTATCAGAGGTGGTGAAAATATCTATCCTCGAGAAATTGAAGAGTTTTTATCCCGTCATGAAAAAATTTCGGAAGTACAAGTGTTTGGAATACCAAACGATAAATATGGGGAAGAGGTTTGCGCCTGGATTGTCAAATCACCAAATACAGAAATTACGCCTGAACATGTGACTTCCTATTGCGAGGGCCAAATAGCACATTACAAAATACCCAAANACATCCNAATAGTTGATGAACTACCGATGACAATTACAGGCAAACCNCAGAAATTTGTTATGCGCGAACAAATGTTAAAAAATACAAGGTAATATAAAAATCATTTGTTACTTATCNTGTTCGTAAAATTCCNCGGACCAAGTATGTGCTAAGAGACGCTGAAACTCCAGTTAGAATGCCGCCCCAAATCATGTCTACAATTACAACATTTGCAGACCACCCTTTGAGCGTTGCCATATTTGTTAAATTATAGGTTCCATAAGCGACAAAACCAAACACAAATCCACGGTAAAATATTTTCTTTAATAACACTTGCTCGAGAGATGGGACGATAACTAAAATGGTAACTCCAAGTGGGTAGATTAAGTAAAAAAGTATTGCTGGAAGTGCTAATGGTGTTTCTCTAAGTAATGCACCAATATTTGGTTGGTAAAAATAACCAACTGCTTGTGACAACCAAATAACATCAATAAAGAGAAAAGTTGCAGTCATTATTGCAAATGAAATGAGAGTTGATTTTANCATTATTTCAGACCTTCAGTTAACTTAGCATATGTTTGCTAAGAATTAATTAATCTTTCTTTAAAATTAATCAATATTTAAGCAGTATTATCNAACATATGATAAGCATAAGAATNGAATCCTAAAGAATATTATTGATATTTTAAGAATATCTATTAACTATTTTCATCATTGAAAGATATTAAGATTAAAAAAATGGCCTTAAAACNGATATTTCTNCAATTAGAAAACATTTTTTCTGGATCTTTAACTATTGAATGTCATGTTCGCTCAGAGCTTCAACGCGCCAATACTGATATCGATTTCTTAACTAGTCCGACCACTTTATCTCCCTCTTTCAGAAGTGTGATGGAAAGATCTGATGCACATCATATCTGTAAGCTAATAAATGAAACACCATTTGACTGGGCTCCTCCAAAAACATCAAATGATCTACTCTATATCGAGCATAGTAAATCAAAAGTTCATATTGAGTTACTAGGTCCCGATGGATTAATTCGTTCAGACAAAGTTCGACTTGGATTATACGGTATGAAACCAAATTCTGAGTATGGCCTTAGAACACATCCAGCGGAAGAACTTTACATAATGTTGGCTGGAGATTCTGATTGGAAGCGAGGTAACGAACCATATATCACTCATCACCCTGGGGACCAATCTTATCATCCCTCTATGATGCCACATGCATCAAGAACCAGAAAAGAAGCCTTTTTTTCAGTTTATGCATGGTATGGCGACATATCGACTGAAAATTACAACTATCAGGGACTTCCTTCATCAAATTAGTTATCAAGATTTTATTATGCCCTCAGCGACCCAAGCGTCAAAAATTTCAAGGGCTTTATCGGCAAATTCTTGATCGTTAATATGGCAATCTAACTCTGTGAATCTGATTGGCTCAGTCATTACCTTACGCATTTCGTCACAAAATTCTAACAACCCTTCAGGGTCGTGAGCAGGTTCGCCCGGACGGTCCCACTCTTCAATTCCTTCGTTTGTTAGGATAACGTGGGCCGGTGTATTTGAAGATTTAATTCGCTTGGCCATTTCTCTTGCTGTTTCGCGTCGTTCTTCTGGATTTAGACCTGAAGATTTTATCAAACGATTATGCTCATGAAATGGGCGATCACTATATTGATCCGGTATTTCCTGCCAACCAGCAAAATCAATCAAATCTAAACAACCTGGAGCAATAATTTGTGGTATGGCAGACGCACCAGCATTCATCATTCTGTCTTCTCCAGCATTAATAACTGAACCAGCCAAAAGATTACCAAGCTCTGGAAGTGCAAAATCCATTACACAAGCAAAACCGCCATCTCGTGCAATACTTTCATATGCCATACCACCCATCCCAGTAGCGTGAAAAATAGCTACTTCAAACCCTCGATTTTCCAGGGCTGGCTTAATTAATTTCATATACTTTAGGCAAGAAGAACCAAGAGAAGTCATACCAACAACAGGTTTATTAGCCGTGGGCAACTCAACTGCTCGGGCCGCCCCGAGAACAGCTCCAGCTGCTTGGGATAAGGATGCTTTACAAACTGGATTTAATCCNTAAAGCCCACCTGCCCAAAGTATCATTTGAATATCAGCTGATAAGCGTGCTGAAGGAATTAATGGTGAAAAACTGACAGTCGACACAACATACTTTGGNACGCCCAATGGNAGCGCTTGGCATATATCCAAGGCTGCATCTGTACCCATAGTACCACCCAAAATTACAACACCATCAAATTCACCTTTTGCGTATAAAGATTTAGCTAGANTACTTGCGCCATTAGCCATTATCTGCATGGCTGTATTTTCATCACCTGANTCAATTGCTAATTTTATTGANCTGNTAGCGGCTTCTGCCACTTGATGTTTTGAAATATCAGTCGNTTTTTCTGGATTACCTAACACTGAAATGTCCATAGTCAGNACACCACCATCCATAGCTTTTACACGTTCAGCCATATATTCTAATTCATCGTTCTTTG
Organism: Paracoccaceae bacterium; assembly: GCA_002712045.1. Classification (GTDB taxonomy): domain Bacteria; phylum Pseudomonadota; class Alphaproteobacteria; order Rhodobacterales; family Rhodobacteraceae. The sequence goes on along the minus strand of PARX01000052.1, from coordinate 2,407 downwards.
TGTCAAAGGTTCCAACAATTAAAATTGTCTTATCAACCATTAGTTATCCTCCTTTTATTTCGTAGCTGAATATTTTAACTCTTTGTCTTAGACTCGATTATCCAGTCANAGCCTTCTTATCNGGTATAATCGGTTCATAGTAATCTGTTGTTTCATTTTTTTCAGCAATATTTGTTTCAATAAAAGGTGCCTTTGACCGACAAAATACCTCAAAGCCAGCCTCAAACCAAAAAGTTGGTGGATCGAAAGTGCCGCCTGCAATCCCAATTAGGCCCTTTCTTACTTCCACTTCCCANAATAAAGTGGTGCCACATTTTTTACAAAATCTGTTTCTGAAGTACCTGCCTGACGAATTTGTNAAACTATATTCAGTTAATTCACCTCTTAANATGGTTACCTGNCTTTCCTCAAAATAAACAGAAATACCAAAAGCCGAACCAGTTCGTGTTTGACAATATCTACAATGACAAATTCCTGCCCTAGTTGGATTGCCTATAGTCTCATACCTAACAGAACCACAACCACAACCNCCACTATGTTTTTCCTTCGACATTTTCNAGTTCCCTTTCAAAGAATATTACAAAAACCTCAAAAACCATTTCTACCAGGAAATTCAGGGGGTTGATTTCGAGCATTATCCATTTTCAACCATAGCCTTAATAATTTTCTTCGCTCTTTCTCATTNGAGCTATCCTCAAAACTAGTACGTGAATGNAAAACTAAATGATTATTTGCAAATTGAATGTCCCCAGGCTGAAGCATCATATCAACACGCAGCTCTGGACGAACAATAATACTATCCAAAATATCCAATGCTTCANTTTCTACAGGTGATAGAGGAGACTTTCTTAACTCATGCCCGAGCTCAATATATTGTCTAAGATATCTAAAATTCAATTTGTCTTCATGTAACGCAAAAAGTGAAGTTGGACTTGGCAAATCTTCCCCTAGATGAGCATAATACCATTGCTTATAAAACAAGCCNACATACTCNGGNAACTCTTTTAACAAAATATTGTAAACTGCAGGCACTGAGACAAGACTACTTAATCCACCAGTCTTAGCTTTGCGAAGACATAACAATCCAACAACATCAGAAGGGTCTGTGTGATATGGTAAGTACAGATTTGTCTGATAAACTCGAGTATTCTTATCCTCTGTATCACCAACATTCATAACAGTACCAATCAAATCNCCATTATGATTTTGCAAAACTGGTTCCCCAAGGTTCAACCCTAGACCATAATAGATAACATGAACTTGATCATCATTGTAGTAGCTAACTGGAAGCCCACGCAACACTAAAAAACCTCTACCATTTTCTAATTCATTTGCGAATTCTTCCAACCTAAATTTCAATTTCGGTAATCTAAAATCATGTTTAGAAAAATTTGGAAATTTGATATTTGCTGCGCTCAAGTTTTTAAGTGCACTATCAATTTCACTTAGTTCATCACTACTGAGATTATAAAGCCATGTCTCATTATTTTTAAATGTTTTTCCATTCCATACAGATGGGCCTGTTAACTGAGATTTTAATATTTCGCTCATAAAATAAGATGGTAAGTGAGTTGCTCAAAATTTACCAGAATCAATTAAACTATAATACTTCTATTCTTAAGGNATTCCCTGAAATTAAATAGCTGNATAGAATAGACTAAAATTACAACGGGTTCATTATTTGTAAGTATTAAATTAGGGTTAATAATCATCAATTACTTCAGACTACATCAAATTCTATTCCTTTTGGTCTATACTCAAAATATCTTGCATTTTTGAAGCAAACTGCAATTCTATATGGGAGGAGNGACAAATGCAAAATGAGATTCTTTACAATAACCAAGTTATAGGTTTTTTGGAAGAAATTTGGGGGGATGGGTTTTTGTCTCCAGGAGGAGCTGATGAGGTAGCACGAGTCCTCAGTGACGTTGATATTGAGGNTAAGTNCGTCCTAGATATTGGTTCTGGCTCTGGCGCATGCGCGGTACTACTNGTNANCGAGNANAAAGCGGCNNNNGTNATAGGTATAGATGTTGAAGATCCAGTNTGTGAAGCNGCAAATCGTNGAGCTAAAGCNGCAGGNNTTGACNANANAATTGAAATACTGAAAGTTAATCCTGGNCCTTTTCCATTTNANGNNTNNNCGTTTGATATNGTATTCTCNAAAGACTCTATNATTCANATNCCAGACAAANCNGAAATGGCAANACAAGCATTTCGNGTATTAAAGCCAGGAGGAAAGTTTGCGGCATCTGATTGGTTAATTAGCCATGAAGGACCTCCCTCACCCCAGATGGCTGACTATATTAAAGACGAAGGGTTGGATTTTGCGATGGCGTCGCCCAAGACTTATTTCCAAGCCATGCAAAATGCTGGATTTATTGACATAGAGCTTGTTAATCGAAAT
>PARX01000051.1 GCA_002712045.1 Paracoccaceae bacterium | reverse complement strand
CTGTCGACGTAAATATGTTCATGGAGTGTGTGAAGGCCCTGTCCCCGCACTCCTAGTGAGTCAAGCGTCGGGATCCCCATTGCCCCCGTGAAATTTCCATCTGAACCTCCACCTTGACTCCGGCCCTTCATTTCGAAGCCCAATTCTTTCGCGATATCTTTTGCTACCTTAAAGATTTCTCGCGTGCCAGGCTCGTCTGGATGCCACACAGGCCGGGTAAGGCCCCTTGAAACCTGAAATTCAACACCGTTCGCCACGCCTTGCAAATCCAGCATTCGCGCCACCCCGTCATCCAGGTCTTCTTGCTTCTTTGCCATGCTTAACGCCTGACCATCACAAAAAGACGACACACAGTTTACCCATTGTCCAGCATGAATAACCCCAACACTAAAGGTGCAATCAGGACCAGTCATGTCTTCAATTTCAATAATTTTACGTGCCATGGCAGCAATGGCAGACTTGCCGTCTTTTAATCGGGCACCTGCATGGCTGGGCTGACCCACAGCGCGAAGGTTAAAGCGTGCGATTGCGTAGCGCCCAATAGTTACGCCGCCATCTTCATGGCCCGGTTCCGGTACCAGTACGTATTTGTTTCGCGCAGCCTCTGCCTCGATCAGATCACGCGTTGAGGGCGTGCCAACCTCTTCATCCGGAGTGAAGAGTACCGTGACTGGTAAAGGCGTTTGCAGCCCCGCGAAGATCATTTGACGGATAGCTTCCAAACTCACGTAATTGCCACCCTTCATGTCCATCAGGCCGGGACCATAGCAAATATCCCCTTCACGTTTAAACGGGAGCAACTCTAGCGTGCCAATGGGATGCACGGTATCCATGTGTCCCGCGATCAAGATACCCGGCACTCGACCTATATCAGGGTGTGGGAAACGAGCACGTACCGAGCCACCAAACCCCAAGCGGCCCGGGATGCTTTCGACATGCGCACCCAGTATGGCCATGTCATAGGCCGCAATATCCATCATGCGGTTAACTGCGGCAGCATCGTACGTCGGGCTTTCACATTGGATCCAGGGCTTAAGCCCAGCCAGCATTTCATCAATGTCAAATGGCAAATCAAGTGGGTTCATATCATGTCTCCTTAAGACGTTAGACTACGTTTAGCTATACGCACCATGATGGACGCACCAATCGACAAAGTCTCATGCAGAAAGAAGCTCGGATTGTGCAGCCCAGTGGTGCCAGCATGGCCGAAACGGGTGATGTCAGGCAAACTCTAACCAGTCTCGAAGCTCCCAACAAGCACATTTCTATGCCATAAATAAGCGACGTGGCAAGCATACATCTGTATTATCGAAAATCCAAATTAGTTGAAAAACTATTCTTGTACTGTTTAAACTACTTCAAAGAACAGAATGAAAAACAATTTGAAATAGAACAAGTAATATTGTTTACAATCTAAGAAGCAAAATCATAAATAATTAATTAAAGTATTTTGGAGAACTAAGTTTCTTAGTAAATATTTCCAAATCTTATTTCCACAGTGACTTTACCAGTTTTTTTAAATTCTAGGGTTAAACAAGCATACCACGCGCAGCTATCGGGATCACATCGACAATTTCATTGCCACGCACGGCCACTAGCTGATCAACCATATTGACTGCAACACAAACATGATTTGGTATAACTCTAACAATATCGCCTATATTGGGTTTATTGAGGCACTTTGAAAGATCAAGAAAACCATGCTCTTCAGCAAGTTTTTCAATTATTGCATTCGGATACTCAAGAAGTCGGCCAAACCCTTCCAACCCAGACTGATCAGAAGTTAAAGTTTTGGAACCAGCATCAAGGATGCCTCGATCCACTGCTCCCCGACTGACAACACTTGTAAACACTTGTAAAGCACAATCCTCAAATTTTGCCACACCAGCCTTGATCATCATAAGGTCATTAAAAATACAGGTTCCAGCACGATGTTCTGTTGCACCATCTAGTTGACCAATGTTTTGAAAATTTGGTGTGCCACCAGTAGACACAATCTTGGCTGACATTCCTAAGCTTTTGAGGCCTTCCTTAGTTTTTTTCCAAAATTCTTGAGTCTGCGACCAACCATTCAGGGGTGGATAAAACAACAACCCCACAAAATTAAGCATAGGATCATTTTTTATGATTCTTGCTAGCGTGATCACTTCGACTGGTGTGACTACACCAGCACGATGCCGGCCAGTATCACATTCAATCAGAACATCCATAACACGATTGGCCTGTTGCGCAGCTTCAGAGTACGCCGCGAGTGAAAATGGATTGTCCGCACATACTTTTAAACTAATGCGTCTCTGCAATGAGGTTAAGCGGCCAGACGCAGCGGCTCCCAAAAGGTTCGTTGCAATGATAATATCTGTAATGCCCGCATCAACCATCACTTCTGCTTCACCTAATTTTTGACAAGTAATTCCCTTCGCACCAGCCGCAATTTGCATTTTGGCCAAGACAGGTGATTTATGGGTTTTAATGTGAGGCCTATTAGCAAGGCCCTTCACATCACAAAGCTTCTGCGCATGGTTAATGTTAGTCTGCACAATATCAAGATCAATCACTGGGCATGGAGTTCCAAAGTTTTTGATAATATTTTGCTTAAGATTTTCAATTAACTCATTTTGAGGTTTTGTCATGATAAAAAAATACACTTTTGCTTATCGATGTAAATACTTTCAGGTGGTTTTTAAAGTTTCAAGTTTGGCAAAATAATTTTAAAAACTCATCATTATGTATTTACTGAGTAAAAATTTTGAGTAATCGTAATTTGAATAATTATAGGAAAATAGAATGGAATCTTCTTATCGTGATAAGAAAAGAAATAAAATTGAGAAGTTAACAGAAACACCTAAAGGAGGAAGAGGGTTCCTCGGTTTTCCCATACATACAGATCTGAATAATTTAGACGCTGATATAGCAATCCTTGGCGTTCCTTATGGCTTACCTTACACCCCCGATGACCTTTCAAATGATCAAAGTACCTCTCCTGATCTGCTTAGAGAGAACGCACAGGATTCTGGCTGGTCAGAGCCAAGGACAATTAAGCATTTTGATTGGGATTTAGGAGGGCCTCTTTTAGATAACCGAGCGGTTCGTGTTGTTGATTGTGGTAATGTAACAGCTGATTTTCAGAACCCTAGAGAGCATTATCGTAGGGCTGAGGTCGCAGCTAAAAAAATCTTTCAGTCGGGTGCAGTTTTGGTCAGTATTGGTGGAGATCATGGAATACCAATTCCGATAATGAAAGCTCTACCCGATGGTGAGCCTATTATATTGATTCAAATTGACGCCCATATGGACTGGCGTGATAGTGTTAATGGAGAAAAAGAAGGTTATTCAAGCCCTATTAGGAGAGCTTCTGAACTTCCTTTTATTGAAGAAATATATCAAATCGGGCTGCGGGGTGTTGGAAGTGGGCGCGAGGAAGAGGTGAAAGCTGCCAAAGAATATGGAGCCAATTTGATTAGCGCTTATGAAATGCATCAAATAGGTATGCAGAAAGTTTTAAATAAAATTCCCAATGATAGACATTACTACATAACTATTGATGCTGACGGTCTGGACCCAACAATAATGCCAGCTGTTAATGCGCCAACTCCTGGAGGGTTGAATTGGTTGCAGCTTCGAGAATTTATACATGAAATCGTCAAAAAAGGGCGAGTTTTAGGTCTTGATTTAGTTGAAATATCACCATCCTATGAGAAAGGTAATACGACATTTATTCATGCAGAAAGATTATTGTGTAATTTTATTGGCGCGATAGTCAGAGCGAATTATTTTACAGATAAACAACAAAAGTGAATTATTAATGAATAAAAAATCCGAGCTTATAGAAAAATATGAATCTTCAGTTAAAGCTTTCGTGCCTAAAACCTTTTCAAGAAAAGTATTAAATGACAACTTCAAAAAATCTCAAAAACTTAATAAAGATCATTATCCATTGGCAGGAATGTTTTTGGGGATCAAAGATATAATTAAAATAGATGGTTATCCAACAGCGTGTGGGTCAAACCTACCAACAGACCTATTTTCTGGACCACAAGCTAGTAGTGTAACAAAACTATTAAATGCTGGTGCTATTATGGTTGGAAAAACTGTAACAACAGAGTTTGCAATATCTGATCCTGGATTGACACGAAACCCGAGGAACTTAGCGCATACACCTGGAGGCTCTTCTAGCGGCTCTGCTGCTGCAGTAGCGGCAGGATTTTGCGATATAGCTATTGGAACACAGACTAGTGGATCAGTAATAAGACCTGCGGGATTTTGTGGGGTTGTTGGTTACAAACCCACTTTCAATCGTATTCCTACGGACGGCATCATCCCTTTTTCTAAATCCATGGATCATTTGGGAGTTTTAGCTTCAGAGATTGATATTTTAGAGAAAACGATGAAAGTAATCACTAAAGGCTGGTCTCAAGAGCGTTTTCAGAAAAAAAGTGGTTTTAAGATAGCAGTTCCTACCGGATCTTATATGGAATTAGCAGATTCTGAGATAAATTCACAATTTTCCGATTTCTTAAAAAAAATTAAGTTAACCTCATATACAGTAGAAAATTTTCACTTAATTGACGATATTTTCACCTACAATGATGAACTAGATGAGTTGATTCACGCAGAACTTTATGAAGTGCACGCAAACTGGTTTAAACATTACAAGGATTATTACCAACCGTTATCTCGTACAAGTATAGAGGCTGGTCAAAAAGTAAAAAGTGAAAGACTCGATCAGCTTAGATCAAAAGCGCATGCATACAGCCGTTGGCTTAATAAATTTATGAGAGATAACGATATTGATTTATGGTTAGCACCAACTGCACCGACGGTAGCTCCCCGAGGTCTTGAATACACTGGAGACTTTAAAATGGCATCAATATGGACCTACACCGGCTTACCAGTTATATGCCTTCCTACTGGGGTAAATCAGGATAATTTACCTTACAGTATTCAACTAATTGGTAGGTCTGGTGAAGACGAGTTACTACTTACTCATGCAAAAAATATGAAAGCTATTATTGGAAAATTAAAACTTAAAAATTTTTGGCAGTTATAGATTTAATTTAACTAAACATAGATTTTAGGTTATGAGCCGACTCAATATTTCTCAAATTCTCGTAAAGTTTTTCCACGTTTTTTCCCGTATCCGCATAGGACACGCAGTCATAAAATTTTTTATAAAGCAACTCTTCGGGTAGGGTTCTCTTTGAAGAGCCGATCGGGGAGTTTACAAAAGTTTTATAAGCGATACCGTCGTTCATTACAATTTCTACATCTGCCCATTCTGGACAAATATTCTTATTATTTGACTGTTCTAATGGCAGATTATCAACGTTCATAACAATCTTTTTTTGAATAAGTTTTAAACTAGCAGAATTTATAAACTTGTCTGTTAAATGAGATAAATTGAGTGAACCATCTTTAATTATAGTTGCTAGTGCGAATTCCAGACTAAACTGTGCTTCTGAAATATTTTTTGGATGAGAAAAAGTTAAATTTGATCCTACCACAGGAGGGACAGTGCAGATTACTTTTTTAATCATAGTCGAATTTAGATTGTTATCGTCTAAGATACTTTTTACTCCATCTATTGCTGCATGGCTGGCATAACAGACGGGATACTTTTTGATATCAACACCGGGCTCTATAATACTAAAATCTTTTCCAATGTTATCAATTTTGGTGGTATCAAACTTGCCGTCGTTAAGAGCCCTGGTTAGTCCGTTGACATCTTCAAATGCATTCAAGGGTCCAATAGCACCATTTTTTGCTAACTTTGCCGCTATAATCCCACGTTCAGCTGCAAGCCCACAATAAAAATGTTTTGCATGTGTCCCTCGAACTGCCCGAGTTGCACCTGCTCCCACTGCGGCTAATGCTAACGCATTTGATGTAGCCTGAGTATCAAGATCTAATAATTTTGAGGCGCTGGCTGCACTTCCGAGAACCCCTAATATAGAAGTCGTCCACCAACCTCGATCATATATGCCATTGGAAAATGCTTTTGCGATCCCAAACTGTATTTCAAGGCCTGCTATAAAACTAATTAACAACTTTTGGCCATTTAAAGAATTTTCCTGTGCTAATGCTAATACAGTAGGTAAAACTACAGCTGANCCATGAACTATTCCCGCATAGCANTTATCATCAAAATCCAGTGCATGAGCTGCTGCTCCGTTTGTTAACGCGGCTCCTTCAGCATTAAGAGTTTTATNACTTCCCAAGACTGTACAATTACCGTCCTTATAAGTTTCATTGGCAGAGAAATAGATTTTCTTTGCAGATGGTGTCACCGAACCTGCTATCGTTACTCCAACAGTATCAATTATACAATTTTTCCCAATTTCTATCACATTCGCTGGGATTGAATTTTTATTAATTTTTTGTAAACTATTCGTTATGCGGTTAATCACGTTATTTTTTGACATAAGCAAACCTAATATTCATAATACTGATTAATGCACAATTTACCTTCTTTAACCATATTGCTGGGTAAAAGCACCTATTTATTCTCAAAATATCCAGCTCTAACGGCAGTCCCAATTAAATTACAAATAAATCGACCAGCAGTAACAGCAGTAATCCCATTAAGGTCNCGACTAGGAGTTATTTCGACTANATCCATACCTACAACCTTACCTTTATTTACGAGACCTTGTATTANGGTTCGCATTTGAGGATAATTTACGCCACCAGGAGCTGGACCAGCNACNGCTGGCATAATAGTAGGATCNACACCATCTGCATCNATCGTCAAATAATACTGACCTCCGTCNGGAATTCGGTCCAAAACAGATTTCATACCNATNTCTTGAAGTTCAATATCAGNAATAAGGTGTGCTCCATANTTTAGNGCCGCATNNACTTCTTCGGGCCTTGCNCTACCNGCNGCTCTTAATCCAATTTGATATATGTCATTGATGTGATCCATTTCAGATGCTCGTCTAATTACGCTTGANAGCCCATCTCTAACGCCATGAAANATATCTCGCCAATCAATATGCGCATCAACTTGAATTAAGGTNATTGGCCCGCNNCCTTCANAAGCTCGAAAAACAGGTATNGGAATAGCNTGATCACCTCCCAAAATAATNGGTAANGCGCCTGCTGCTAATATTTTTTTAACCGCTGCTTCTGAACGAGCATGATTACCTGCAACATCCTTGGCTACTCCGATAACATCTCCACAATCGACAACTTTTATATCTCTTCCATCGAGAAGAGTTCCGCCAATATCAAAATCATATCTATCAAGACCACGTAGTGCTCTACCGCAATGTCGACGGACGTGTGTAGGAGCAAATGCCTGATCATTGCTAGCTTCTCCCATAGAGTAGGGATCCCCAAACGGAATTCCTAGGATTGCAACATCTGCGTTTAAATTGTCTAGGTCAGTTTCGATTGGGAAATTATGAAAACTATTAAATTGCTGTTCCAAGTAATAATGCAAACCTGATCTCATAGGAGCGACAGTAAGCGAAGTATCCATAGTATTTTCCTTATTTAATTAAGCGATTTAGTGTTTAGTAAAAGCGGTGCTATTAAGTTTTTCTAAAAAAAGATGTAATCTTTCAGTTTTAGGTGTTTTCAGTATCTCGTTTGGTGGGCCTTCTTCTATAATTTTTCCATTTTCCATAAAGGCCACCCTATCTGCAACTTGAGAAGCAAACCCTAGTTCATGCGTCACTATAATCATCGTCATACCATCGTCAGCCAGGCGTCTTAACACGTTTAAAACTTCAGAGACTAACTCTGGATCTAACGCGGAAGTAGGTTCATCAAATAACATTAAAACTGGGTCCATCGCAAGAGCTCTAGCTATTGCNAGACGTTGCATTTGACCTCCAGACAAATTATCAGGCCAGTCATAAATTTTGTCTTCTAAACCAACATCATGAAGCATTTTTGTTGCTTTATCCTCGGCTTTCTTACGCGATCTTTTAGCCACAACTAGTTGAGCTCTTACTACATTTTCAAGAACATTTAAGTGAGGCCAAACATTAAACTGTTGAAAGACCATACCCATTCTGGCCCGCACCTCATTTAGGGCNGTCATTTCTTTTCGGCTCATATTCTTTGATCTTTTTGAGCCAATTGCAAAGCCGTCTAAGGTTACTGAACCCTTATCTGGTGGTGTTAGCCAATTAGCAGTCCTCAAAAGGGTACTCTTACCACAGCCGCTTGGTCCAATTAAGCATACTACTTCCCCTTTTTTTATTTTGAAACTGATATCATCCAAAGCAGTAATAGAGCCAAAAGTAGTAGTAATATTTTTTAGGTTGAGAAAAGCATCTTTCTCCATATTATCTCTGGTCATCGTGCTACACCATCTTTCTTGAGAGTTTCAGCACTATCTTGGTTCGATATACGTCCCTTTTTTGACCATTTTTCAAGTTTACGCATTAAAATTGCTATNGTCTCATTTAAGCCCCAGTATAATAAAGCAACCATGATAAATACTTCAAAGGGTCTAAATATTTCACCCTGAACCCGCATCCCACTCATTGTTAATTCATGAACTGTGATTGTAGCTAGTATTGCAGATTCTTTAATCAATGTCAGTGTTTGGTTAGTCAGCGATGGAAGAATTATTGATAAAGTTTGTGGTAACACAATATTTTTCATAGCTTGCCAATCAGACATTCCTATAGCCCTTGCGCTTTCAAGCTGACCTTTTGAAACAGCATCAATGCCACCTCGAATTATTTCTGAAAAATATGCACTACCAAACGCTGCTAAAGCTAATGTTCCAACATATTCTGCTGGAAATTTGATTCCATAAAAAGGTAGTACATAGTAAAATAGAAACACTTGAATAATGAAGGGTGTGTTTCGAAATATTTCAACAAAGCTTGTTGCTGCAAGTCGAGGAATAAAGAANCGAGATCTGCGTCCAAGCGCAAGTACCAGCCCCCAAGGCATTCCTAAAATAATTGCTGCAATAACAATTTTTATTGTTAGCCANAANCCCATCAAAAGGCGGGGGCCNTATTCNACAAATANAGAGAANTCTATAGNCATTTAATATCCTTAAGCACGCCTTACTCGCCAGTGATTCTCTAACAGCACTGAGCCACGACTAACAAAAAAACAAAGTAGAAAATAAATAACAAAAGCCCCTGAGAGTATTTCGACAGGATGATAATTACTACTATAAATTTGCTGTGAAACCCTGAGTAATTCTACAACAGTAATAATAGAGAGCAGAGCAGTAGCTTTCAAAACCTGAGTGAATTCATTAACCAGCGGTGGGATTGAAGCAATAAATGTTTGAGGTAATATAACTCTCCCCCATAAGGCAACGCCGGATACTCCTAAGGATTTTGCCGCTTCAAATTGGCCTTTGGGAACTGATGCTAGGCCGCCTCTTAGTATTTCGCTTACAAACGCCGCACTATTCAGCGTTATTGCTAGTATTCCTGAATTAAAAGCCCCTAGATTTAGTCCAGTAACTGGAAGTACGTAATAAACCAAGAAAATTTGGATCATCAAGGGGGTTCCGCGGATAAAGCTTATATATATGGCTATTATGCCATTAAGAATTCGCCAATTTAAAGTAGTCCGAGTTAAAACTATAATAGTTCCAAGCGTAATACTAAATGCAAACCCCAGTAATGCTACTTGAACGGTTACTGTTGCACCTTCCAACAGCCGTGGAAGCGCATCAATCGTATAGCTTAGATCGAACTTCACCTAATTTTCCTTTATTCCACGGATTTGTTATTGCCAGAAAATTTTTCCAGCAATAACATTTTTATAATCTTTTATTAAAGAGCGCCTTCTGGCAAATATCCCTCGCTTGGTATAGGCATCTTGAATCCAAACCATTTGTCTTGGCTCTCGTAAAGCTTACCATTGTCCCGCATCTCAAGTATCATAGAGCTTAGGTAATCTCGTAAGTCAGTATCTTCTGGACGGGTTACCCAACCCATATAACTTGGATCTCTGATTGGGCCTACTAGCTCAAAGGTTCCTTCAGATTTCTTTGACGCTACAGCAAGAGTTGGCAAAGGCCCAGCAACTACGTCGGCGGTACCATTAGCAACTGCCATGAATAGCTCTGGATACGCTGTAAAGAGTTTTAGTTCGCCAAAAGAGCCTACGCCTCTAGCTTGCATGTCTTTTTCCCAATCTTCTGCTGCTGCTTGACCACCTGAGCCCAGCTGCGCAGCGATTATCTTACCAGCTACGTCATCCACGCTCATGATACTGGTATCACCTTTTCGTTTCATAAGCCAGCTTGTACCTTCAGCTATCGGAACAGTGAAAGCATAGGTTTTTGCGCGTTTCGGTCTTACACTTACTGTTGTTGCTACAAAGTCAAACTTTCCTGCCAAAACACCAGGAAGGATTCCTTGCCATGGTAGATCTAATTGAACCAGCTCTACACCTAAATCAGCGATGATGTAGTCTAATATATCTTTTCCATAACCAACGATTTTTCCATTCTCAACAAATTCAAACGGTGGAAATGCTGCTTCTGTTCCCACTGTGACTTTTCCAGTTCTTTTTATTCTTTCAAGTGTTGTCTCAGCAGTTGCGCCAAATGTCACAAAAGTTAATGCCATTATTAATATTACTTTAAGAAATGTTATAGCTTTCATTTTATCCCCCTTTTAAAATCAGCTTTTGAAGAAGCTAACGGTTGAAATTTAGGCTTGTGGCTTGATTCGCCATAGCCGGTCATTGTATATCTGTTTACTATATCAAGATCATATTCGACATAAAGCATGTAGCAACTAGAAAAATTATTAGGGTATCATAAGAAAAAATGGAGTCTGTATGTCCGAACATTTACCCCTGAATGCATTGAGATCCTTTGAATGCGCCGCAAGATGTGGTGGGTTTGTTTTNGCGGGNAAGGAACTTGGGGTGAGTTCGGCGGCTGTCAGCCTGCAAGTGAAAAACCTTGAATCCTATTATGGTAAAAAGCTTTTCTTGAGGCTTGGCAACAAGATTTCCCTGACCGACGCGGGCGAGACGATTTATCTCGATGTTGCGGCCGCCTTGCAGGAATTGTCCCGTACAACTGAAAAGTTAAATAAAAGCCGTAAACCTGGTTATTTCGTGATCAGTATACTACCTGATTTGTCAGAGCTGTGGCTGCTTCCGAAATTGCAGCAGGTGATTGAGGCGCTTGGTGTTTCTCTTGATCTTCGGGTTGAAAATGATCCGATCGAATTTGAACAAGGCGCCGTCGATTTACGGCTTACTTATGACGCCAGATACTATAAAGAATACTATCAAACCAAGATTTTTACCGATGTTGCCACGCCAACATGCAGCCCAGCATTTTGGGACCGCTATGGCAGCGAAGATGGAACATTTGACGGCGTTCCGGCAAAGTACTTTTTGCAAAATCGCTGGGGTCCAGCCTACGCATCTGAACCAACTTGGGATGATTGGTTTACCTCAACCAAAAGCCCCAAAGGATTTCGAGATGCATCAACAATTTCTTTTAACGATATGTCCCTTGTGATTGCAGCAGCGCGGCGTGGGCTTGGGATTGCCTTAGCCCCTAAGGTTTTATTGCGAGATGATATCAACGATGGACGTCTGATCCTACCTTCCGATATTAGTCTTCCGATGAAG
>PARX01000050.1 GCA_002712045.1 Paracoccaceae bacterium | reverse complement strand
CGTATAGGATATTTGACCCTGCACAATATGAACCTTGTTATTCTTTGGTTTCCACTGACCTGAAGCCTTTAGATCAGTAAGGAAGCGAACAAATCCCGTACCATACCAAACCTCGGCTACATCCAATTGAATAATATTTTTATATTTTTCTGGATCACCTTGATATAATTCAACATTAACGGACGAGGTGTTACCATGAACATAAGGTATTCCGCTTGGTGCTGCTGCATCCATTGCCGGTTGTGGAATAATTGTAAATGCTGATGTTATAGCATGAACACCAGCTTCAACTAAATTTAGGATTCCAGCAACATTTCCTTCTGGGGTTAACATATTCAAGTCAATAATTTTTGTAGTTAATGTGTGACCATTAACACCCCCTGCAGCATTTATCTCTTCAACAGCCATCAAAGCTCCATTTGTGAAATCTTGATGATCTGCAACTCCAACTGGTCCAGATTGCGCTGCAGGAATTCCGATTAGAATTTCGCCNGCATTTGCTGAATTTGAACCAATAGTTAATCCTAAAGCCATTCCNATAAAATAGATGGACTTTATTGTCTTNGAAAACAATNTTCTCATTTTTCTCTCCCTAGCTTTTTTGAGCTCTTCCCCAATTAATTGATAANTTNTTNAATTGTATACAGTATNCAAANCNTTTAACANTTAATTGATAATGTCAACAAAAAGTTACAAAAAATAAATAAAANTAATAAATGGTAACGTATGATTAATGGCCCGGTCCGGCGGGAAACATTCCAGGCATAATGACAAAACCATCTATCCGCTTAAACCGATCAATCCACCGTCTAATCGCAGGATAAGTTATTCTTGACACCCCGCCCTCTTCAGAAAGCACCACATAAGGAAAGCAAGCTATATCAGCAATGGTGGGGGATTCTCCTTCACAAACCCAACTATTTCCNAGTTGCTCCTGAAAATACAAATGCTCATCCAAAATTCTAAACTGAGAATGAGCAGCTGCTCTACATTTTTCGATATCAAAATTTGTGTAAAAAAAAGTATCGTGTAGCCGAGCGGCAGAAGCACTACCTGTAATAGAATCCGCAAATGCTAACCATTGAGATATCATTCCTACTTTCTTTGGATCATTAGTAGGATACCAACTCCCATTTTTGTCATATTTTGCAGAAAGATAAATTAATATCGCCTGAGCGTCCCTTAAAACAAAACCATCATCAGAAATAACAGGAAGCTGACCAAGCGGATTTATTTTCAAAAAATCATCTGATTTATGTTCTTCGCTGGGATAAAATTCTATATTATTAGATTTATATTCGATATTTAAAACCGATAGCATCAACCGAACCTTGTAACAATTCCCAGACAATTCATAATCGTAAAGTTCAATCATAACTAACCTATATATCCAAAATTAATTTACCTGAAAGAGCTCTTGAGACACATGTCATAATAACATCACCATCTGCCTTTTCAGTTGAATTTAAATAAACATCTTGGTGATCAATTTTGCCCTTTAATACATTTACCTTGCATGTCCCACACGCGCCCTGCTCACAAGAACTTGGAAGAACTACTCCATTTTCACGCAAAATCTCTAATATTGTCTTACCCGATGGAACCTCCAGAGTTAATGCAGACCTAGCTAACTCTATTTCAAAGCTCGAACTATCATCAACTTCATTATTATTTTTAAAATACTCAAAATGAACAGCGTCATCTGGCCAATTTAACTCATATGCTACTTCACGGGTAGCCTCCAACATTGGTCCAGGACCACACACGTATAGGTTTTTAGCATGGCCGGGATCCGATAATATACTTTTTATATCGCTAATAGTAGACTCTGGTGATAATCCAATATGATAAATCACATTACCTTTTAATTTCTCAAGAATTTCCTTGAATGCAACATCCTTTTTAGATTGGATGAAATAATGTAATTTATAATTAAGACCCATACTCTCTAAAGCTTGTGACATGGATAATAACGGTGTAACTCCAATCCCACCTGCGATAAAAATCGTCTGAACTGAATCTCGCCTTAGTGGAAAATTATTTCGAGGCGCCGACGAAGCAAGTACGTCTCCTACTTTTATATTTTTATGAATATTTTCAGAGCCACCATTACTATCCTTTTCCAACTTCACCCCGATTTGGTAATAACTGGTCTCTCCAGGACCGTTTATTAAAGAATACTGGCGTACCAATCCATTTTGGAGGTGGAGATCGATGTGCGCACCAGGTTGAAAGGTCGGAAGTTGCTCTTTAATGCTACGAAGCTTCAAAGAAACCACTCCATTTGCAGTGGAACTTTTTTCGAAAACCTCAACTCGCAGGTCNGCTTTTCTTCCATCTTCAGAAGCCTCNGGAATTTTACTTAACTCTTCCGAAACTTTTTTAATTTGTGGCANCATNGGTTCTACTAATGTGCCTTTAACTTGNTCTTCAATCTTNTATCTAAGTCTTTCGATCAAAAAATTCTGNGTTTTTAAAAAATTATATCGATCNTTTTGATCTAATTCTTGATTCAATATCCCTCTTACNACAGATAATTTACTATCTTGAGGTTGAATAAAAAATAAAATCTTTCTTTTAGAACCTAGATCGANTTCTANGGAGTCATCTTTCAANAACTTTACAGAAAATTTTTGGTTTGAATACTCTTCAATTAATCCNTTNGAAACTTCCTCCAATGGCGCAAAAATTGGCACCGCTCTTAGTACAGTTTTCTTTGGCCAATCTTCTAAAATAAAACCGTTTTCAATTNCCTCTTCACCAGACCATATTAATCCTAAAGACTCTTTNACTGGATAAGTATTATTACAGATGGTTCTAGANGGAGCATCAGCAGGGTGCGCTGGTATATAGGTACACCCNGCTGTTCTATTTGCATATCGCCATCCGTGGTATTGGCAAACCAATTCTGTCCCATCATTAATACCGATGCTTAAACGCACNCCTCTGTGAAGACATCTATTNTCCCAAACATTTACATTCCCATCATCAGCGCGCCAAACTGCGAACTCCCTACCTAAAAGCTGTGCATGATAAACATGTCTAGCAACCAAATCCGAACTTGATGCTATTGGAAACCATTTTTGAACCAAAGACTCTCTATTCATTTATAAACCTTTTTAAAACAAGTACTTAAGAAATCTATTCCTACTAAACAATTAAAGTTAACGAATATCACAATTTTTCTTCCAGAGATATTAAGATATTAATTGTATTTCATCAATTTACCAGCGGTGTGCCCAAACCAAATCTTTTTGCCAATGAGCGTCTAAATTCTACAGACATCCTATCAGCTGGTATATGAATTTCTTCCATTAAGTCTAATGGAAGGTCTTCTGGGTGCTGTGACTCTACAAAACCTTTATCTTCATCATTTATCATCAAGGTTTCCTTTGTAAGAACTTCAATATCTGGATTTCCAGTTGTATCAGTTGCTACTTGAAATATTTTAGTTTCATAAGCTGAAACAGGGCATACTGTATCAGCAAAATATTGCACGTAATCTGAATCGATCGGGCTTATCATTATAATTGTCGAAAATGGGAATGTTAATTGATAAGTATAAATCACGTTACGCTCATGACCCTCTACTCCATCAGGAAATCTATTACCTTCCTCGAGATAAGGAAGATCAAAACTTAGACCATAATCCGTATGATTAACTTCATAATCGGGAACAGGGTCATTTTCATATCCCCCAAAAGTCTCTTTATGAACCCAAGGAAAGTGAGCTACATCATTAAAATTTTCCACATGACGACTCGCAGCCGCATACCATGTGTCTGTTGGGAAATGTAATACCTTATTTTTCTTATCCTTAATCCCAGGCCATACTGGGATTGGCCAGATTGGGTCCTCCTTTAAACAGGTAAAGATAATACCATATCTTTCCTCTACTTTAAGTGATTGCAGTCTTAACCTCGGTGGAATTCGAACATTTTGTCGGTTAATCGATGGGATTTTAGTACAACCTCCAGCCCCATCAAAACAAATACCGTGCATCGGACAGACCAAATTATCATCACTTATCCAACCGGCACTTAGTTTAGTACCTCGATGTGGGCAAATATCCTTTGCAACAGAAACACCCTTTGATGTTCGGTAAATTACCAACTCAACATCAAGAAGCTTAGCGCTGACTGGTTTATCTTCTATCTCATGTGAAAAAGCTACTGGATGCCAAAAGCCAGCCAAAACATGCCAATCATTTTCAGAAAATGTATTTTTTCTTGGAACCTCAGAAACGAATTTAGAATTATTTGTTGTTTGAAACACTTTTACCCCGTCCCATTATTCTCGATATATAACTTCATGCTTATAATATCGCATTTTTTTGATAGATTTAAATATCTATATATAAAGTTTTATTATCTGAAATGAATATTAAGAATTAGTTTTGAAGACATTAAATATTAATGATAATTGCAATTAAGATACAGTACGAAACTAATTAATCGTGCCGTATTTAACACCCTTATTGGAAAGCCACCTTCTATAAGCGATTGCAACTTTATCAGCTCTGATAGGTGTTTCCATTCTTGGATCAAGCGGCAATCGTTTCGGATATTGATTTTCTAAAATTGGTTTATCTTGACCAAAAACTAAATGTTGGAACAGTCTAATATCTTTTTCAGTGCTAGAATCATCAATTATACACATACCTGTATGGGCTCTAATCCACTCTTCAGTCATCGGCTGACAGTACATCACTATAACATCGAGCCTATTAGGATCAGGACTAGATTTGTATAGTAACGCACAATTCACATGAGGAACCCTATATATGTAATCTGTTTCACTTCCTCCAGTTGAGGCTACATTCGGCTGTGGTTGATAAAACTTGCAATTTGTCGCAAGAACTTCATCACGCTCAGTAGAAACTTCTACATCATATTCTTTTACTTCCGTATGAGGTTCTTCACCCAAAATCCCAGTATGCACGTATGGAAAATGCCCCATATCAAGGAAGTTTTCAACAGCACGACCCGCAGACACATTAACTCCAAAAGCGCCCGTTGGCACATTCCTGCGATCAGGCTCATCAAATTCAGGAAGAGAGAAGAAAGTTTCTGGTGGCTCGCCTAAACAAACCCAAATAAAACCGTAAGCTAACTTAGTTGGCAATTTCTCGCTTTTTGCATCACTGCGCCAAACTAAGACTTGATTTTCGTCAGACATCTTATAAGAAATTTTTTCTCCTAATAACATCGTATGAAGGGTTCTTTTGGCAATACTAATATCTTCTAATGAACAGATAGGTTGCCACTGATTTAACATAACCGGGTCTTCGCAAATTAAACTCATTATTAAAATTTATTCCTTTTTAAAAAAATCTAATAAACTCTCAACTTTTAATAAATATCTATTTACTCTATTTTTAAATATCTATTTACTCTATTTTATTGTCTCAAATTAAAGTCAGTAAGAATTTAACAATATCGAAGAACTATCAAAATGCACCAATTTATCAACCATCTTAATTCTTTTTTATTTGGTAGATACTCACATCAGAAAAATAATAAATATGGGCCCATACCTGGACCTTATTTTGTACTCGTTTATGTGGAACAAGGATCATGCACAGTACAATATGATGGTAAAGAAAAAGATATTGAGGCTGGGTTTTGCGGAGCATTTGCAAGCTCAGAATCTTTTACTTTTTGGCATAACAAACATAATAAAAACACTATCATTTCGTGTGAAGGATATTTTGGCCAAATGGGCTTGAAATCATTTAAGGCGATTACTGGAATTGGACAAATTATGCCAATTTCTAAAGAATTAATATCATTATTAAATATTGGGGTATCCTTAAACTTAAATAAAAATTCAAATGTAAGATTGATAGCCAATAGTGAAAAAGCACGACTTAACATGGGTATAGCACTGGATAAAGGATCAGACTTCCTATCAAAAGAATACAGAAATGCTATTGGTTATGCTTGTATGCGTTCACATAGTTATGAATTACGAAAGGATGATGAGCACGCGCTTTATCCAAATTTTTTATTAGTCGCCAAAGATTTTGTAGATGGTAATTTCAATGATGAAAATTTAAAAGTTTCAAATTTGGCAAAAATTGCAACTGTATCTGAACAACATTTAATTAATTCTTTTTATAGATATATTGGAATGACACCATCTAGATACATTTGGTCTAAGCGAGCCAAATATGCTCGAAAATTACTAATGGAAACAAATCTTAGTCAACAAGAAATTGCTTACAATAGTGGATATAAAAGCACTCCACATTTTTGCAGACAAATCAAAATTCATTTTGGTAAAACTCCCAATGAAATCAGAAATATTTGATTAATTAATTTTCAGATCTTTTTATTTTGACAAAGGGTAAATTAACAACATTCGCTGAGACCAAGCCAATTACAGAACCATCGGCACTTTTAATTTCAAGGTCTATATTATCACCTATTGCAATAACTTCTCTCTTAACAAAACAAAAAGCAATAGTTTTGTTAAGTGTTGGACTCCAACAAATACTAGAAGCTCGACCAATAATATTACCTTTTAAATAGACCTTGGTTGAACCCCAATAAACCCGAGACAACATCTCGTCTGGTCTTTTAGCCTTTACATAAATATCTATCATATCTTGAAGATTAATATGAAGGCCCAAAAAACAATTTTGATCCTTTAAACTTGCAGNTGCCTCTAAGGCTTCTTTGCCAACAAATTTTCTAACATCATATTCAACCAATCTTGAAAGGCCTGCTTCGATTGGGGAGATTGTTAGTTGCTTATCAACGGTAACATTCGCACATTTTTCATCAGGTCCAGCACCGGAATAATCTGCCGAAACCAATATTAATCCTGCTTCAATTCGTGCAATATCAACAGCGTATTCACCCACTGGTAGCGCACCAAATTCAACACCAATGTCCATTATGGTATCTCTAATTTTAGCAGCNTCNGAACTCGGNGTCCAAATTTCGTANCCTTTCTCCCCNGTAAATCCCTGNCGTGCAACAAATACTTGAATTCCAGCTATTTCATGAAAAGCCAAAGCAGAAAAATCAATTTCCTTCCATTTTTTTCCAATTACCTTTGAGAGAATTTTGTCAGAATGAGGGCCTTGAACTGATAAAACACCGTAATCGTGAGTATTATCAACTACATCAACTGACATATTATTTATATTACTTTGGAACCAAGAAATGCTATTTTCTCCGGCTACAATATATTTTCTCTCTGATAGTCGAAAAACAATTCCATCACCAATAAGCAAACCATCTTCATTGCACCATGGCGTATACAGGCACCGACCAATAGCTAAGTCCGAAATGGACCTGGTCATTAATTTATCGAGTAATTTTGTGGAATCCTTTCCTTCAAAACACATTTTTGGTAGAGGTGACATATCAATAACNCCAGCCGTATTTCTAATAGCATGTAACTCTTCATACATTGATGAATAAACGTCTGGAATTGCGTACTCTCCCCACCCGTACCAAAAACCAGCAGCAACATCTAACGAGCTAGAATTATGAAATGGCGTGCCTCTAAAAAAACCATTTTTAATTACTTCATTTTGATCAGTTAAATCCATGTTATAATTCCCTCACCTTTTTTCCAATTTAGAATTTGCTGAGCAAATCAGTTAATTTTAAATAAACAAGTAAATCTTTTAAGATAAAATTATTATTATATGCTAAAATTAATATACGATAATATTATTTTAATTTTAGATATCCAATTTTAATCAGATTCAAATAATGTGGAGACGTTTAAGGGAGTATCTATTATGGAACCTACTATAAATACCGAAAGCAAGCTTAGAGGATTCATTGAGCGAATGCCAAAAGCTGAATTACACCTTCATTTTGATTCTATAAATCCAGATATCCTAATAAAAGTCGCAAAAAGAAATGGTCTAAACTTACCTTACAGAACTCACGCCGAAGCATTAAAATGGCACAATTTCAAGGATCTTGAAGAATTTTTAGGTAAATGGCTTCAAACAGTAGAAGTCATGCTAACTGAAGAGGACTATTTTGAAGCTGCTTATGACCTAGGTAAAGACATGGAACGCCAAAACATTTTACGAAGGGAAGCAATGTTCACATATCAAGCAGTTCATGAACATAGAGTACCTTTGGAAGTAATGATGACTGGCTTGGCGCGAGCACGAAAAGCAATAAAAGAAGATTTTAATCGTGACCTCTATTTTATAGCTGATATTGATAGAACGCGGTCTCCTGAAAGTGGAGTTAATCTAGTGAAATCGATCCTCCCTTACTCCAAAAGCGTAGGCATTATCGGCGTAGGGTTTGACTGTCAGGAGGTCGGATATCCAGCCNCACCACATAAAGCGGCATTTAAACTTGCAAGAGAAAATGGTTTTTTTCTTTCAGCCCACTGTGGAGAAGAATACGCTTCAGGACCAGCTGGAGTGTGGGACATTATTACAAATATGGATCCCGATCGGATTGATCATGGAAACCAGTCGATACGGGATGAAAAGTTAGTTCAATATCTTGCAGAAACACAAATACCGCTTACTTTGTGCCCCATGAGTAACGTGGGCATCAAAGTTTATAATGACATCTCAGAGCATCCGGCAATACCATTAAGAGACAAAGGAGCTTTTGTGACGATAAATTCAGATGACCCGCCATTTATGAAGAACGACTTGGTGGATAATTTNTGTAAATTGACCAAAAGTTTCTGCCTCACAAACAGAGAGCTATGCGATTTGGCTNGAAATAGTTTTATAGCCTCATACGCATCAGATGACCAGAAACAACAATACTTAAAAATTCTTGATGAATGGATGTTATCAGAAATTGGGAGCAAATAATTAAACCCAAATATATTAATATTAAATAACTTAGGACACAACATGGACAAAACAGTATTTGAAGATGGCTTAAGCTTCAATGAGCAAGGTAGACCCATTTTTTTAGGGACTCCGTTTCTTGAATGCACAGCAAAATTAAATCAAAATGCATTATGGCTTCGATGGGGAAATTATATGGTCGTAGACACCTATAGTGACCAAGAAAGTGAATTAAGAGCCATAAGAACCAACGTGGCTATGGGTGATATGTCACCACTTGCTAAATACAAAGTNTCAGGGAAAGAAGCTGTAAAGTATCTCGATTACATGATGCCGCGAAGTATAAAGAAAATGACGAATAACCAAGTATATTTTTCTCCGTGGTGTAACAAAGAGGGCTTGACTGTCGGTGATGGCTTAGTCGTCTGCGAAAGCGAAACCTCATTCTTTATTTCNTCAGACCCCGGTCTGAACTGGTGGACCTCCAACGCAGTTGGGTTTGATGTAACTATTTCTGATGAAACTGATAACTATGGCATCTTAACATTACAGGGACCCAAATCAAAAGAAACGATTGAAGATGCCACCAATGGACAAGTAAAGGATTTGCCATTCTCTAGATGTCAACGCTTAACGTTTGATGATCATGAAGTTTTAATCATGAGACAAGGATTTACTGGTGAACACGGTTACGAAATTTGGACGCCTCGAGAGATAGGACCAAAAATTTGGAAACTCATAGAAAACTCAGGAAAAAAGTTTGGAATAACACCTGTTGGCACTTGGGCGTTAGATATTTCAAGAGTTGAAGCGGGGCTCATAATTCCTGGTTATGACTATACAGGTGCTGGACCAAAAGAAGAGATGGGAGGCGCTGCGATTTATGCATCATCAGATTTTACAGCATCACCATATGAATTAAATTTGGGTCATTTTATAGACTATTCATCTAAAAAGTTTATTGGTTATGATGCATTGTACAAAAGCTCTGATACCAAAAATCTTAAGAAATTGGTCGGACTTGAACTTGATTGGCAAAATTTACCAAACACGGAACCAAAGGAATTTAAGAGAGTAAGATGGTATCCGGTTAGTGCATATCAAAATGATACGGAAATCGGATATGTGACAAGCATCGTTTGGTCCCCAACATTAAAAAAAGTAATTGGCTTTGGGCATTTAAATAACGAATGTTTTGATACGACCNAAAAGATTGACTTGCTTTGGGAAAATAATGAAAAAATTTCNGCCTCATTATGCCCNTTCCCATTTTATAAGGTTAANAGGGCAGATTAATGGNAACNACTTGCNAAGATAATTTTTTATTAAATGATTGGCATGTTGTAGCTGAGTGCTCTCAACTCAAACTGAAAAAAATAATGAACACGCAATTATTCGGCAAACAAATCACAATAGCTAAGGAGCCAAATAGTCATGTTAAGGTTTATACAGATGAGAAAGTATTGCCTGTGAAATTAAAATATGGGTTCATATGGACATCTCTTGGACGTCCTACACGACAAATTATCGACATCCCAGAATCTTTAGATAAAGATCGTCATGTAATTAGTGGTGGAGCTACGCAAGTAAATACATCTGGTCTAAGGGTAGTAGAGAATTTTCTTGATCAAGGTCATTTATCTTGGGTCCATCCAGGTTTCTTGGGTGAGCAACCGCATACCGAAATACCTGATTATAATGTAGAAATAGTTAATGATGAAATTTTCGTTTCAAATGTTGAACTATATCAACCCAAGGCGTCAACCGCCTCTACTGAAGGTTTTTTAGTAGCGTACGAATGGAGAGTATATAGGCCCTTAACAGTTGCACTGTATAAGGCAAATTCAATTCACAAAGATAAGATGGATTATATTGTTTTATTCATCCAACCTATCGATGAAGAAAACTGCATTGTGCATTCTTTNTTGTGTTATCTTTCTGATAACACAACTAAAGAAGAGGTTCGTTGGTATATGCAGGTTATATTCATGCAAGACAAACCAATACTTGAAAATCAAATTCCAAAAAAATTGCCATTAATATCAAGAGCGGAGACACCAATTAGATCTGANAAAATTTCTATAGTTTATAGGCGTTGGTTAAATGAAAAATTGATAAATTATGGGGCAATCACCAATTCTTAAGACCCGAAAAAGATAATATTNTAAAATATTCGATAATGAANTACNCTATTAAAACAAACGAGCAAAACTGGAGACTATATTATGTCAAATGATCACAAAGAAATAAACACTGGTAATGGACCAAGAAAGTTTTTCTCATCAGGCACTTCTGCCAAAACTGTCCCATTTGACAGCATACCAATAATTGATTTCTCTGCAATGTTTGGAGANGATGAAACTGCAAAAATGAATGTCGGTGCCGCTGTTAGGGAAGCTTGCACAGAGGTTGGCTTCTTTTATATAAAAAATCATTTTGTTGATCAAAATATTATTTCAGATACCTTTATAGAAGCAGAAGGCTTCTTTGATGCGTCTATTGACGTAAAAATGGAAGTAAATATTGAAAATTCAGAAACATTGAGGGGTTACACAGCACTTTTAGCAGCAGAACATGACGATTCAGGCAAAGATTTTCATGAAGGTTTTGACCTAGCATTAGATTTAGATAGCTCAGACGAAGATGTGAAATCCGGGGTGTTTGGTTATGGTCCCAATCAATGGCCGTCAGGTAGAGACTCATTTAAGAGCACTTTATTAAATTACCACTCATCTATGGTGGACTTTGGAAAAAAGATCTTCGAAAGTTTCGCTCTCGCTCTAGAGCTACCTATAAATCATTTTGAAGGCGCAATTACTAAACCAATGGCGCACATGAGAGTATTGCATTACCCCCCTCAGGATCCGAAATCTGGAACAGAGCAAATGGGAATTGGTGCTCATTCAGATTATGAGTGCTTTACTATCTTGTGTACGAGTGACGTACCCGCGCTACAAGTTTTAAACACTGATGGAGTATGGATTGAAGCACCGCCNATAGAAGGGGCTTTTATCGTTAATGTTGGCGATCTAATGGCGCGCTGGACAAACGATTACTTTCAATCGACGGTACACAGAGCCATAAACTTATCAGGAAGACGAAGATACTCAATTCCGTTTTTTTATGGGCCGAACTCAAAAGAGATAATAGAAGTT
The DNA here is from genome assembly GCA_002712045.1 of Paracoccaceae bacterium. GTDB lineage: Bacteria > Pseudomonadota > Alphaproteobacteria > Rhodobacterales > Rhodobacteraceae. The sequence continues at coordinate 8,262 of PARX01000050.1, read as the reverse complement.
TTACCAAGCTGTCAAAGTGATGCTATAAAGGCTAAATACGATCCGATTGAGGCAGGGGAATACATTAAATCTCGATTTGATAACACTTACGCTCATCGCCAAGAGGACGAATAACCCGCAAGGGAAAGCGATTAGTAATAATAATCTAAAGTAATATAGCAGTATTACGTCAGTTTTTTATCGGAAGTATGGGACACCCAGCTTTGCAGGCTGNCTTATCTTTTTCCTTAAGAAGATTAATAAAATAATTGAAGCTATATAAGGAAGCGCNAGAAATATCTGGTATGGAACATCAATATCAAGAATTTGTACATGTACGGCAATGCTCCCTAAAAACGCAAAAACTAAAACAGCAATAAAGACACCCTTTGGCAACCATTTCCCAGCTATAATGGCTACAATTGCTAGCCATCCTTTACCTGCTGTAAGATCAGGCTGAAAACGATCGGAGAATGCTAACATTAAGAATGCGCCGCCTAATCCTGTAAAGCTACTGCCGATCAAAATAGCTACATATTGGCGTAATACAACGTTTAAACCCTTAATATCTAATGCCTTAGGGTTCTCACCTAAACATCGGATTTCTAAACCCCATCGTGTTCTATACAAAAAATACCAAACAGCAGGCACTGATAAAAAAGCGACGTACGTCAAAAGCTTTTGTTTAAAAAAGATATCGCCTAAAATTGGTATTGAGCTCAATATAGGAATAGGAAAATTCCCAAGACTTGTAAAAGTTGGTGCGTAACCCCCACCAGTATATAGTCTGAACCAAAATAATGTTAANCCACCCACCAATAAATTAAGACCTAATCCCGTGATAAAATGATCCACACGCACAGTAGCAATCATAAAAGCAGTTATAAGACCCATTATCATCCCGGAAAATACCCCTCCTAAGACGGCTAGGTATAAAGATCCAGTTGTTGTAGCCACCATATATGAAGTAAACGCTCCCATAATCATCGTACCTTCGACACCCATATTCCAAATACCTGCACGCTGAGTAACCAATTCACCAATGGCTGCAAATAAGATTGGCGTCATTACTCGGAAAGATCCCGCTAAAATACTTATAATTACAGCTTCTTGAAATAATTCAGACATCTTTCTTAAATCCTACAATTTTATAGTGAGAAGCGACTCCAGCTATTAAAAAAGTCAACAAAAAGATCCCTTCCATTGTCGGAACTAAAGTTCCAGGTACTTTTGCAATAATCTTCATATATACTGATCCGCTTGCTAGTCCTCCAAATACAATTCCTGCAACGAGAGTACCTATTGGCGTCAAACCACCTATCATTCCTACAATTATTCCTGTGAATCCTAATCCAACTAAAGTGTCCCCTCTTAAACTATGGTTAGTTCCAAAAATTTCGCTCACTCCAGCTAAACCAGCTATTGCGCCACTTAATAACATCAAAAATAGCAAAGTTTTTTTTGTATTGGTTCCACGATATTTAAGTGCAACAGAATTATATCCCATGGCCCTAATCTCGTATCCAAATGGCGTATGATTAATCAAAACATGACAAACTAAAACACTCACGATTGCCAACACAAATCCAAAATGAAGCTTCTTACTATCAAAAAGAAATGGTAATTTAGCTGTGTCATCTATTGGATTGGACTGAGAGTATATAAGGGCTTGATCACCGACCCCCGTCCATGGGCCTCCCCCAACCATATAAGATAGAAAAAAAATGATTATGTAGTTAAGCATCACCGTTGAAATAATTTCATTAACATTAAACCTATTTTTCAAGACTGCAGACAAGGCTCCTAGTAAAGCACCGCCCAAAGCTCCAAAAGCGATTATCAGAGATAAATATATCCAAACTGGCAAACCATAAAACATCAATGATGCCATGTAAGCAGACATAGCCCCTGAATAAACTTGGCCTTCTTGACCAATACTCCAGACTTGAGCCCGAAAAGCGACTACAGTTGCTAAACCAGTAAGAATAAGAGGCGTTGCTTTACTTAGAGAGTTGAATACTGTCTTCTGGTTGCTCATGGAGCCTTTGTACAGGGCATAAAATGCCTTAGAGATATCTGCGCCACTAAACCACAGCAATAATGACGTAAGCAAAAAGCCAACGATACAAGCAGATAGATACATAAGAATAATCCAAGAGTTATTTACCTCTATTCGTCTTTCTACTTTTATCATGTTAAACTATCAGCTTGGCCGGCCATCAATAAGCCAATTTCTTGAATACTCGTCGATTGCGCATCAACGGTTCCTTTTATTTCCCCTTCACTAATTACTGCTATTCGATCACACATATTTATTAAATCTTCTAATTCTTCTGACGCCAATAAAATAGCAAACCCCTCTTCACGCTTTGCTTTAATTTGCTCATAAACGTATTCAATTATACCTAAATCCAATCCACGTGTTGGTTGATTAGCTAGCAGTATCTTATTAGAATGCGAAAACTCTCTAGCTAAAATAACCTTTTGAGCATTCCCTCCAGAAAGATAATTCACGGGCACAGTGGCACTAGGAGCAATAACATTGAATTTTTTTATCAAATCTTCTGTAAATTTCTTGATGTACTTATGGTTAAGAAAAAAATTCTTGCTATATTTTTGATCTCTTTGCCAGCCAAGTATTGTATTTTCAGAAATATTAAAATCACCAATCAATCCTTCTCGATATCGATCATCTGGAATCAAACCAATCCCCAAGTCCATATAATAGCGAGATGATTTTCCTTGAATTTCTTCACCATCATAAATTATTGTGCCACTATCTGGTGCCAAATTACCAGATAAAGCCTCAAAAAGTTCCTTTTGTCCATTTCCAGAAACACCAGCAAGACCTAAAATTTCTCCAGAATGTAATTCCAAATCTACATTATTTAAGGCAAACTTTTTATATTTATTGAGATAGTTTAACTTTTTTACAGATAATAATGGCTTTGAAGAGGTAGCCGTTTTAACATCTTTATTTTCTTTGACCCTAAGCGTTACTTCTCGACCAACCATCATATTTGTTAATTCTTGAGGAGTCGTATCTTTCGGATAAACCGTATTTATTAATTTACCCTTACTCATCACACTGACCCGATCAGCCTGCATGACCTCTGAAATCTTATGGCTGATTAGAATGATTGAAATACCATTTTTACTCATCTTGCCAATAATATTAAAAAGCTTTTTAGATTCTTCTGGTGTCAAAACAGCGGTTGGTTCATCTAAGATCAAAATTTCTGCATCTAAGTATAATGATTTTAAAATTTCCACCCACTGCTGTTCACCGACAGAAAGATCACGAACTAAGGAATTGAATTTCAGGTCTATTTCATACTCAAGGCAAATTAGCCTCAATTCATTTTCTGACTTTTCTAAATCTAGAGTCCATTTTTCTGAGTTAGTTCCAACAATGATATTCTCTAAAACTGTAAAATCATCAACAAGAACAAAATGTTGATGAACCATGCCAATCCCACATTTTATTGCATCACCGGGGGATCGGAATTTAACTAATTTTCCATCTAATTCTATTCTACCAGAATCTGGCTTGTGATACCCAAAAAGACAGGAACATAAAGTCGATTTTCCAGCTCCATTCTCTCCAAATAAGCAATGGACTTCACCCTTATTAAGTAAAAAATCAACATTTTCATTTGCTACAACGCCTGGAAAATATTTTGATAACTGGCTCGTTTTCAATATTGTTGATTGCGACATAAACTTTATTTCAAATAAGAAAGTTAGATATTTCTCCCCACTTATAACCTAACTAAGTGGGGAAAAAAAGTTATTAAGTTAGTTAGACTTTGGCACTGACACATCTAATTCAACAACTAGATCACCAGACTTTATATCTGCTAATGTTTGCTCCACAGCTTTTCTTACGTCTTCTGGAATTCTATCCATAATAGCAGGATTTAAAGGTGCCATTTTTGAGCCACCTTCAGCCATTGAGGCAAATTTTATACGTGGTTGACCACTATGGGGTTTCCCATTTTCCTTAAAATCCCACCAAGCATCAACTATACGCATAATATCTGGATCCCAAACAGCCATAGCAGAACTCACAATAGTCGTAGGAGAATAAGGACTTTCATCTGCAAAATTGCCAAAGCATAAAATTCCTGCATCTTCACACGCTGTAAAATTATTTGCTAAACTAAATATAATATCTGCACCCGTAGCAATTTGAGCTGCAGTCATTTCAGCCGCTTTTCCAGGATCATACCAACTTTCAATAAATGAAACTGTTTGCTTAATATCTGATCTCACTGATCGTGCACCTGCAAAATATGCATTTATCTCATCATTCACGTCATCCGCTGGAAATGTCCCAACAACCCCAAGCTTACCATTATTAGTTAAGTGTCCAGCCATAACACCCATTGCGTACGCTGCTTCATGAACTCTCTTATAAATCCAATAGTGATTACCTGTACCGCCCGTATTGCCAGATCCACTCGATACGAATGCGATTTCTGGGTAATCTCCATTAACTTGAGATACATTTGGCATTCCGGTGTGATTAAATATAATATCATAGTCACCAGACTCCGCAAATAATGTCATCGCATCAACTACATCATCACCATAGATAGGATCAGTAAGTGTATAGGTTATGTTAAGTCCATGTGGTTTAGCTGCAACAATTCGGTCCATAGAGTGAACAAAAGTTGAATCCCATCCAGACTCCATACCGCAGCATATCAAAATAGCAATATTTAAGTTCTTAGTTGAAGCTGCCTGCGTGATACTAGTTGCACCGAAAAGCACACTAAAAGAACTAGCAAACAAGATAATTTTTATGAAATTTTTTATTTTTAACATTAAAACCCCCGCATGTTAATTGATCAAATTTTTTAGGTTTAGTATTAGACTATTTAGCCTAAATATAAGCATAACCTTCTTTAAAATAATTAACGACATAAATATCTAAATTTCAAGTATCATTGATTAAAACTAATATATATTAAATAATATATATAAAATTAAAAATATACTTAGGTTTGAACACAAATATTATTTAAACGTTTGTGCAAAATGAAACTACCCAACTAATTGAAGGAATTAAGAAAAAATGCCAGTCAAATATCCAAGCCACTCAACTTATGATCGTGAAGTTTGGGATGTACTATCTGGATTCTGGCATCCCGTTGCTCGATTAAGTGATTTGAGCAATGAACCCTTCCCAGTAAAACTTTTAGATGTATCTCTTGTAATTTATCAAACTGAAGAGACATCGATTTCAATCGCTACAGATATTTGCCCCCATAGAGGCGCACCCTTGTCAAAGGGCCGGATTGAGCGAAAACGCATTATTTGCCCTTATCATGGGCTAGAATATGATAAATCCGGACAATGCCAAAGAGTCCCAGCTTCCGAACCTCATGCGGATAACTGTGCTGCTATCAAATTAACTATGGTTAATTGGTGTGAAAAATACGGATTAATATGGGTAAATCTTAATGGAAAGCCAACTAAACCGCTGCCCAAGTGGGCAGCTTTTGAAGACGATAATTATATTGTGGTAGATTGTGACTCAGAACTATGGAACGCTTCGGCTGGTAGACATACTGAAAATTTTAATGATGTTGCTCATCTTTCTTTTATTCATTCTGGTACTTTTGGCAATCCAAACGATCCATTAATTGAAAGATATAAAGTAGAAAAAACCGATGAAGGTTTTGATAGAACCTTCACCTATAACGAAATTGATAAAATAGACTATCTTAGTGATAAAAGTGAAGTTGTACCAAAGATTTACAATTACAGGTTTACATACCCGTTCGCATCCGAATTAGAAATGAATAGCCCTGATGGCAGAGTCATGACAATTTATGACTGTATTTGCCCCGAAAGTCCTACCACATCACGTATTTTCATCTCTTTAGCAAGAAATTATGACAGAGATACACCAGAAAAAGAAATACAAAAATGGCAAGCTGCTGTTAATGATGAAGATAGATGGGTTGTTGAGTCACAGTTGCCCAAACTTCTGCCATTAAGTCCTAAAACTGAAAAACATATCGCAGCTGATGCATGGTCGTTAGAATTTCGCGATGGTTTTGTTAGACTTGGAATCTCTAGAGATAATGGTATTTAATTCTTCAGAAGAAAAAAATAAAAAATTTATAGTACAAATCAATAACTTTTAAAAATTTTTATAAGTTACGCCTTAAAACGTTTATAGTTTTCATTACCTTTGAGATGTAAGGGGATCCAGTAGCATCATTATCGCTTGAAAACCATGCGACTGATAAATTCAATTTAGGATCTACAAACAAATATTGCCCATGAATACCAAGTCCGTGAATTAATGGATCTCCATTTTTTTGAACGTACCAAAAGGATCTGTAATGCATTGGCATATTCCCAAATTCATCCATCCCAATTCGTTTTTCCCAAGCACTATCAGACCCATTTTTGATAATATCATCGATCCAAAAATCTGGAATAATTTGCTTATTATTTGCGTAACCATAATTGCCTATCATCAAACCTACGCGTGCAAGGTCTCTGGCAGTAAAGCATACTCCACCAGCTGCTCTCATGCCTCCCAACCTATCTACTGTAATATATCCCGAAGACTCAGCACCTAATGGGGTCCACAAGAGCTCTGAAATTAAATCTGAGTATCTAATGCCTGATGCCCGTTCACAAACCCAGGCCAACAAATCTGTATTTGGTGACACATAATGAAATCGATCATTATGAATTCCATCCCTTTCAGTTAAGCTTCCCATAAAAGATTTTAGATCTCCAGCCTCTACGCCCACNGGAACGGGATTCCAATTAGCTGCATAACGATAATTAATGATTGGCCCAGTCGTTGCCGTATAATCCTCATCAAACTTTACTCCAACGCGCATATCTAAAAGATCTCTAACAGTCGCATCAGAGTAGGCAGTCATTTTTAACTCAGGAACAAACTTAATGATTAAATCANNCTCATTAAGAGTTTTATTACCAATTAATGCACCAACAATTAACCCTAGGATAGATTTAGATACCGAGAAAAGAATATGAGGAGATTTTTCACTCATACCGTTATTATATTTCTCAAATAAAATTGAACTATTTTGCGCAATGACGATTGCATCTGTCTCTGTCTCTTCCATAACTAGCTCAAGATTAAGATCTTCAAACCTCTGAATGTCTAGGCTTAGATTGTTAACTAGTCCGCTTTTATTCTCAATATCAGCAGTTGGGATAATCTCTCGAACGTGATGAAAAGCCCATTTACTATACGGCGTTGATCGCCAATTATCCAGCTTCGCGCCAAAACTTAAATCATCACTCATTTTTACCTCACTGCCACTCAAAAATCAGGACAATGATTTTTGTACAAAAAGTCAAGCGATCAAATCTTTATTTAATCAAAAATCTCTTCGATAAAAAAATTGCTAAAAGAGCACAAAAAATCACGCGAACAACGTGATGGATAGAAATAAAGGCGGGATTAGCTCCAAAAATAACGCCAATTGTGGCCATCTCCCCCAAACCACCTGGCGCGAAAGCTAAGAAAATACTAAGACCTGCTTCGTTAGAAAATGGCAAAAGTAAGAATGTAAAAAATAATGACAAAAGAAATAGAAGAGCAAAAATTATACAACCGTGAATGAACAATTTTAAAAAAGAACTTAGATCTAATTTTGGAAATCTGAGTCCAAGACTTGATCCAAGTATCCACAGCACAAAAATCAATATAATTGGGGGCAACTCACCACTAATAATCTTAGCAGCATAAAGGTAACCAACGCCAAACATTGGTCCAACTAAATCGCCGGCAGGTAATTTCAAAAATCTTGCAATAATTAAGGAAATAATACTCACCAAAATAATCATAATAATTTCAAAAAGTGAAAAATTTGAATAATTTAGTATCTGAGTTTTATTAGAAATATTCTCAGTGATTTCATAACCAAAATACACAAGCGCAAAAGGCATAACAAAAACGGTCATTACGATTCTTAGTGTGTGAGTTGAGAGTATTGTATCTTCTCGCCCCTTTGCTTCCGCCCCAAGGCTAACCATGGTAAGGATACCACCAGGGAACCCACTCAAAATGGCAGTAGACAAATCATATCTTGCAAAAATTTTTAAATAAAAAGAGACAGATAAAACGCAAAATATTACAAAAAGTGGTATTGCTAAAATGCTAACATGCCAAATGAAAAAATCTTCAAAAAAATTATTTGGAAATCGACTACCCATAAAAATTCCACCCAAATATAAGGCAAATGAGGAATAATGCCTCGACAACTTTAAAGGAATTGATGC
>PARX01000049.1 GCA_002712045.1 Paracoccaceae bacterium | reverse complement strand
GCAGCATCCGATAAACTATCAATTACAATTGTTGCTGCGTGATACCCACTTGTACCATTTGCAATTAATGTTGAAGAATCTGTCGAAGCTGAAACAACGCCTTTTGCTGACACTGACAGTACTTCATCTGAATATAGTTTGATATTACCAGAGGAATCTTTTTCCACTGCTCCATTTTCAGAACCCTTAACGAGCACGTCTCTTACGACAGTATATCTTGCTTCAGAACCGGAGAAAAACGCAATATCACCCTGATAATCCCAGCTATTGCTTGCAACATTTGTACCACCCCAAATGGTATCGTTACCTTCACCACCCATAATGCGGTCTGTGCCATCACCTGAAGCGATTAAATCATCACCAACTTTGCCAAAGATCTCATCTTTTTGATTTCTAACTAAGCTCGTAATTGTGTCGTTCTTTATTGTTCCTCGGCTAGTCCCTTCGTAAGAAGTAGCAGAATATTCTTTCCAGCCACCCGATCCATTAGAAACAACATATGAGTCATGCCAATTCCAGGAACCCCAACTATCAGAATTAACCTGTACCAAAGCATAAACACCCGATTCTAACGTATCATCACCCGAATAAGCCAGCACTTTCCACGTGGTATTTGAGTCTGTCCAAAGGTCACGCTGCCCACCATGATCGCCAGCGTGATCAACTTTCGTTATACCGCTTGCTTGAACTGCAGCACCCGCTATTTCTGAATCTGTCATTCTATCCGTTGGAGACACCATAGATTCGTAAGCCCAACTCCAGCTATCAACTTCCAACTGCTCATGACCATCATAAAACTGCGCTTCTTCCACATTTATTAGATAATCTGTTCCATCACCTCCAGCCGCAGCAGGCAGCGCATCTACGACTTTTACGACTAATTTATAGTCTGTCTTTCCAGATGAGAGAGCGTTGTACTCTGCCACAGATAATTCTTGATATGCGCCAGCAGCTGTAAGTTCAGGACGGCCAGAAGAAATTTTTAGATATACTTCTGATACATCGTATCTAATTTGGTCTCCTGAAAAATGCGCTCTGTCATAGCTAGACCATCGATCATTATAAAAGTTAGCATCTACGGTTTCTTGAAGTTGGGAAACATCAGATCCGTTAACTTCTACTTTGAAGTAAGATGGCGTAGATTGATTTCCGTCCCAAGCCCATTTCACACCTGAAGAATCCTGATAGACTGAGTAAACGCCAGATCGACCCGTATCAGGATCTNTTAACTGCTTATTTTCCAGAAGCGCAGTTGTACCAACGAAGCTCGCAAGAAAATCGCTTTCGGATCCNCCATCAATAAAGTCGTCCCCTGCACCGCCAGTAATTTCATCACGGCCCTGCCCTGCCATAATAATATCATTACCGCGACCACCTTCGATCCAACTGTTATGAATACGTTCCGCAGGAGGATTAGACGATTCCATTTTTTCTGCGGAGTGCGCATGATCGCCCATGTCTATAACCCAGTCAGATCCAACGAGTTTTACGGCATCAGAAACAAAGTTCCATTCCGTATCATAGGCTAAAAACTTACCTGTTTCATATTCATAGATTGCAAAAGAACCATCGATATTAAAAGTTTCAGAACCACCATCTGACCAAACTATTTTCGAAACACTCGCAGTCGCTGTGTCGTTCTCACCAGGAGCCCAACTCCAAATACCATCTGAGACTTCATTAGCTGCTGTATCAAAAGCTTGATATGGCTTGAAGGTCCAACCATCTGTTACATTTCCTTCAACAATATCAAAAACCATATTCCACTGTGTATCGTATGCGACGTACTCATCCGTACCGCGCAAGTAGATATCNAATGTCATGGTCGTATCGACATAACCATCATCCCAAGCAACATTCACACCCGTTGCAACNGCTGTATCACTCTCACTTGGCTGCCAGTTCCATGCATCATCTTGAACAGTGAAGACAGCATCTACTGCGGCGCCATCATAATGAATTTTCCAAACGCCACTTGTTGAAGTCTCCTTAACCTCCTCAACAACCCATTGATTTTCAGTATCGTAGGCAAGCCATCGTTCAGTTGAACCATCCATAACTTTATAAATGCTAATTGAAACATCTGATCCAAAATCAACATCATTTGCATCTGAAAAGTCTCTTAGAGAAGTTAAATTTTCTTTTAATGCTGTATCCGTCGATTTTGGCTGCCAGTTCCATATATCAAAACCTTGAGCTTCATCCGCTCCTGTGAAAAATGCGTCTCCATCCCAAATATCGGCACCATCATTAAAGTCATCAAAGCCGCCATATCCACCAGCATTGTCAGACGCTTTACCTGCCCTTAGATCAATAACATCATCAAAGCGGGTACCTTGACCCCGAACTTCTCCTTCATTACCACCCCAGCTATTAACTTCGTATTTAACCTGGAATTCGACTTCACCTTCCCAGTCAAATCCAAATTGCGCTTTTTCCATTCCAAGAAGAATGTCCGTTCCAACACCTCCGTAANCAAGTGGAAGACTATCTTTTACAACAACAAAGGTTTCACCCTTATCAACCTGATAAAGGACATCTGTACTTCCAACTTTTGAAATTTGACCAATAACATTGTCACCTTTTGTTACGGCTTTTACAACAAATACGCCGTTACCTTGATCATCAGAAATATTAAGATTTTTACCTTCGAAGATTACCTTCTCTAAGGTGAAGCGATCTATACTTCCTGAATATTCAGCGACATCGCTATCGCGCCAACTATCACCAGTGCTACCATTAGCACCACCATCAAGAATATCATTGCCTATACCACCAATTAAACGGTCACCACCGGCCCCAGAAATCAAAATGTCATCGCCAGCTTGCCCGTCCATTCTGTCTGTTTCGGGTGCTGAAGACTTTCCATCGACAACAAGAGATGACGAGTTAATAGTATCATCGGAAAAAGTTCCGCGCCAATTGGCCTCACCCATCGTAACTTGTTGTTCTTGCTGGGTATCGTGGTTCCAGCGATATTCTGTCCAAGAATTCACGTCAGTTTGAACACTTAAGAGATATTCTTGATCGTCAAACTGAATTCGCTCAGCATTAATTAGCAAATCTGTTCCAAAACTCTTAGATCCAGTATTAGTATCTTGCACAACAACAACAGTATCATCGGCTGACCATCCACTGATATCAACATCTGAGAACTTATCTGAAATTATTGTATAAAGTGTTGATGCCGTATCTGACGCATCATCTCCATCATAAGCTGTGACGGTATATCTGTCGAAATCTCCATCGTAAAATACGGTGTCCCCTCGCACTTGCGCCGCTCCAACAGCCTGAGCCATATCTGTAAATTCGTGAACATCCTCTTCACCAGAAAAATCATCAGGGCTCATTCCAGGCATAAAGTCATATCCACCNGATCCATNAGCTTGCACTTGAACNANAGTATTATCTGGAATACCTAAGCTACTCATACCTTGAATAATCATCATTGGAAGAGAGGCACCATCTACCGTTACATTATAGACAACCATTTGNAAAGTTTCTTCATTCCCTAAAAACNTTCCNGTCCAACTCGCCTGATATGCTGGCGAACCTGGATCAAAAGTTGGATAGTTGGAAGCCCCNGGTGAGACGATNGTAATGCCAGTACCGCCGGTACCNCCNCCACCNCCNTNTNNACCTCCACCTACCGGTATAGCAAACTTATCTCCAAAAAAATCCTCAGCCTTGAAGTCTCCAAAATTACCTCCAAGATTTGTCATATATGCTTCAGTGTCAAAATCCTCAGCATCAGCTCCGCCATCAAAAAAGTCATCTCCTCGACCAAGATTTACTTCATCAGAACCAGCGCCACCAAAAACACGATCATCACCCTCGCGAGCCTCAATAAATTCGTTAACGCCCTCACCAATTATCGTATCACCAAAATCTGTCCCATCAATAAAGCCACCCCATGGATCTTTAAAAACNGNAAGNCGAACATCNGAGTCATTAAAACGCAACTCATCGATGTTTGTGATAATGTCTGTCCCTAGACCTTCATCTCCATTTTTATCCGAAATAACCCAATATTCTTGATCAGCNACAAANCGATCCGAAATATTCATTCCTAAANTAGTTGCAAGACCATCTAGTTGTGTCTTTCCTGCTCCAGNATANNNAATTTTTGTAATACCAGCGGTCAAACCAAGNCTNTTAGCTTCGGCNTCTTCCCACTTAAAGCTTCTGCCTGGTGCATTATATTCTGCGATATTATCATTTTCCCAGGGCATCGCACTTGTCCCACGACCTGCACCATCAATAAAATCATTACCAGCACCACCAGAGATATGATCTTGGCCTCCACCGCTTGATGGATCGCCAATTATAATATCATTGCCNGCTTTACCTTCTATAAATGATCGACCCGCTGANGTCGGCGCTATNATATCACCAAAGTCGGTACCGTGAGCCCAATCCTCACTAATTGTTTGCCCAGTATAATGATCTACGAAACTAAAAGATCCAGTTTCCGCAACTAGCAGCTTTTCATTATCGCTAAATTGTAGGATTTCAATGCCCGTTAACGTATCTGTACCATCGTCTCCATCGGCTGTGTTGGTATCTTTAACCGTGAAGGTACCAGAACCGGTTGACGTGATGGTATANTCAGCCATTTTACCATCATAAATCGCTCGATCACCCCACTGCCAAATCGAATTTTGTTGCGTATTATTATCACCGTCCTGGTATGTTTCAGCACCATTGGCTCCGCCATCAATNATATCGTTACCAGCNCCGCCTTTAACNATATCCGCTCCAGCTCCACCATCAAGCGTATCCGCCCCTGCTCCACCATCAGCATAATCAGCACCGGCGCCACCAATCATTTCATTATCACCTTCACTGCCAGCTAAGATGAAATCATCAGTTTGATCACTTTTATCGAGTACTTGTCCCTCAGTTACGGTTTCGGAGGCTTGTCCTCCAATATTAGCTGCTCCACCATCAGCAGGCTCTTCCATGCCAAAGAAGTCAAAGAATGAGCCAGCAACACTCATAGCTGAATTAACAGCAGTATTTACGTTGACTGTGAGTGATCTTTCCACAAGCACAGCCACTTCAATGCTTTCATCCGATGTAGCACTGCCATCGGGCGACCAATGCGCGACATATANATCCCACTCACCNTCTCTTGGCGCCTTNTATTCACTTGCGGCCAAACTTGCCTTTTTCCAAGTTATATCATCGGCAGAATAAGCTAATAGATTAACAACACTATCTGTTCCTGTTTCTGAAATCTTAATATTTGCTACCCTGTTGCCACTAGCAGTTGTCTTACCAAACTCTCCAATAAAACCGGCGTCTATTGAGAAAGAACCTGGCGCTTCTGCTGTCGTGTTTTCAAAGTCTAGGCGAATTTTACCTTTTGCATCCTTGATACCCCTAATCATTTCAGGAGCATAAAACTCTATTTCTTTGATATCTTCTCGCGTGACCTGAAGTGCAGGTTGGAATTCTGGGTTCANCGCATTTTTATTGGTAACGACAATTTTGTTATTACCCGCTAAAAATGGNCCACCATCATCACCTGAACCACCTTCTGATTCGCTCACTGCAAAAAGTTTGATGTCGNCGTCCATCATTTTATTATCTCCCTACATAAGTGCATAAGCCCACAAAAACCTTTGTTTTTATGTTCNTACACATTTAAAACTGCCTGAATTGACCGACTTTGGATGCAAGTTATTAGATCAATTGCAAACAATAATTTAATAATAAGGAAAGTGTAACCAGACTGTTGAATGAGTCAACAAATTCTATGTTAATAATTNTGAGGTAGTTTATTCTGTAATTTACGGTCANTTTTTTTCTAGACACATCCAGGCTATTGATGATTAGTCAATTTAAAGATGATTTTAAGCGAAGAATTGAATAGAACATTATGAATGCAAGCTTAGGCAAAACAGAGACTGAAATCACAAATCTAATTGAAGATAACGTTTTTTTGCGAGGTTTAGCTACACGTTATTTTCTTAATACGCCAATCAGCTTTGAAACATGGAACGATCTAGAGTTAACCTATCAGTTTAGAAAAACAGAACCCTCTCCTGAACATAGTAATACAATTAGGTGGAATGAAAATATTGGGGCAGCGGCCCAAAATGTATTTTCGCAAATCGAAGCAATTTCGAACCTCCGTTTTACAGAAGTCAATGAAAATGCAGACATAGATTTTTGGTTATATTTTGAAAATAATAATACATTAGGATACTCATACGGGATTGAGGGTCCCGGCATATTTATAAATATTTTTAACATTGAAAATTCGGATATTCCGTCTGGTGGAATGGATCATTTAACCATAGCTCACGAAATAATGCATAATCTAGGAATGACCCATCCATTTGATGGATACGCTAATTTCCCCGGTGTAAATTCAACATACGATCTCGGTGAGTTAAATAGTAGTCAAAATATTTATACTGTNACGTCTTATAATGANACTGGAACGACAACTGCCNANGCNTTANAAATTAATCCAGATAATTTTGAGCAATTNGAGNAATTTGGTCTTAGCAATATTGGCGTCATNGATCAGTTATTTCTTCAAACTCTTTATGGTNCTAATNATCAAACAAATTCTGATGATACAATATTTTTTTTCGATNTAGANNATAGAAGTCAAANCTGGGAAACCATTTGGGATACATCNGGAAATGATACANTAACNTTTCAAGGCGANCAAACTTACTCGGTACATATTGANCTTCGATCTCCTACTTTNGANTTATCAGATACCGATACAACATTTAGCGGTATTTGCACTGTTACNACTGATAACACTTGGGGCGGCTTCATAATTGGTCACGGTGTTAACATTGAAAATGCTTTAACTGGTTTAGGCAATGACAATTTAACTGGAAATAATTTAGATAATTTTTTGCAATCGAGTGGTGGAGATAATATTTTTAAGCCCTCTTTAGGCAACGACCTTATAAAAAGTGGAGATGGAGAAGATATTATTTATTTGCAAAGCAATGAGCAATGGAGTGATGAATTTATCGCTCTACACACCATAACAAACGTTACAAGCACTTATGAGCAAATCAATTTGGCTGGATACAACAAATTTACTGATCATATCTTTTCTGGTGACGGTGAAGATAAAATATATCTTACGGCGGAAAACGATGCTCTCTTTTTGGATGATCATTATTCTGCTTCACATTCCTCCATTTATAGCGAAAGTTCTGAGTTTGGGCTTCCTTTTGGCGTTTTACCAAGGCTGATGGCTTGTGAAGAAATTTATGGAATGGGCGGCTCTGACATACTAGATTTTACAAGCACAAAAATATCTGCATCAGAGCTATTGTTAGATGGAGGTGAAGGGGACGATATTCTTTGGTCCGGTGCACAAAATGATGTCTTAATTGGCGGTAACGGCAACGATGTTTTAAATGGAGGGCCGGGAGATGATGTGATGTCAGGAGGCTTGGGCGCAGATCAGTTTAAGTTCGTTGGATTATTTGGAAATGACACCATCACTGATTGGGAGATAGGAGCGGACAACTTATTGCTTTACAACCTTAGCGCGTCAGACATAAATTTTAATAAGAACAGTATTTTATATGGATCCCAGAATTCAATTATTTTTTCAAATTTGTCCGAGGAAGAAGTTTTATCAATATCAATTGACTTTATTTGACACTTGATCAGCAGCTTCAAGCTTTTTACGAACCATATTTTCATAAACATTCTTAGACGTTTTTAACACAGCTAATTCATCATTTANTCTCTTAATGTGTAACTCTACAAATTGAAGAGACGCCAACAAACCCTTTCCAGATTCTGATAAATCCTCAGAATTAAAATCAATGTCNTCTATCGTTATTTTAGGCATTTTACTTCTCAATTAATCTGTAACAAAGCCAGTTTTGCTTTTTATAATTTCACTTTTTAACTCTTGAATATAGGCATTTTTAGAAACAGTAAGGGCAGCAATCAGATTTGAAGTTTCTTTAATCTTTCCATCAACAAATTGAGACGACGCNAAATGCGCCTTTCCCTCATCATCCAGCATATCGATCGAATAGCTCTTATCACCAATTATTATCTTTTTCATAAAATAAGTTCTTTTTCCCAAATATTGTTAGTTTGTATATTTCTATTTCATGCATTCATCAACCAAACAAATAACACGCGTAACATTTCATCTCAATCTCTTAAGGCCCGATCTTTAGTTCTTGCAATAGGTTGCCAGACATAATCAAGGATAGTTCTTTTTCCTGATAAAACATCAATTGTTGCCACCATTCCAGGCAAAACCATNACTTCTCGTCCATCGTCTTCATATAACTTACTATTAATGGACACCTTNATAGAATAATATGCTTGACCATCACTTTTATCAGTAATTGCATCAGCAGATATTTTTTCGACCTTACCATCCATTCTACCATATCGAGTTGGATCATAAGCTGTCAGTGAAATCTTAACTTCATCTCCAATAACTATATCAGCAATATCTTTTGGATCCACTTCTGCGTCGACCACTAAGCTTTTGCCTGTTGGCACAATCTCAAGCAAGACTTCACCTGATCGAACGTATGCATTTTCAGTTCGAAANTTTATTTGATTAATTATGCCATCTGTCGGAGATTGTATCGAAGTTCTTGCTAAACGCGCTGCTAAACTAGGAATTAATATCAATGTTTCGCTCAGTTCATCGTCCACCCGAGATAAGTCACTTAATGCCGACGTTACATACCGCTGTTTCTCAGCTTTCATTTGCTCTCTTATTTCAGCAATCTCAGCCTCAATTCGAGAGACAGAAAACCCAGTAGAGCCTATAATGTTCTCATTCTTTTCATTTTCGCGAAGTAAAGTTAATAATCTCGTTTCAGGAGCCAAACCTGAAGAAACCAAAGGTTCCAGCGTTTCAATTTCTTGAGAAAGTAATTTCGCAATGCGTTTTGCGCTGTTAACCTCAGAATATACTTCATCAATCTTATTTTTCTTTTGAACAAGACGTTGTTCTAAGATCTGGATTGAACCCTGCAAATCATTTTTTCTGGATTCAAATAATCTCTGTTCATTTTCCAGAAGTTCAACTAAGTCTTCTCCTTCAAATTTTGAAAAATCTGGNACNTCATTACGAGACTCAGATAAATATCTATAACTCTGNACTTTTAATCTCTCNGCNCTTTTTAACGCCTGTTCNTATTGAGTNCGTGCGTCAATAGGATCTATATCAAATAANACATCACCATAATTGACGATATCACCNTCCTCAACATATCTCTTNACAAGCACTCCAGANTCAGCTGANTGNACAAGTTGGTTTTCATCNGCAGANACTGTTTTCCCTTGCCCTCTAGTTACNTTATCAATTTCAGTAACCGCACTCCAATAAACCAAAGCACCNATNAATAACAAAACGACTAATAGTAAAAACGAGCTAGAACCGGTTCTTTCACGCCTGACTGTCGCAGCTATTTTTCTATAATCATGTTTCACTGTTGTCTAAACTCACTTTTTTAAACCTAATTGATCAGGCGTGTTATCTGCGACAACCTTTCCATTTTCAACTACCAAAACACGGTCCACCATTGTCAATATAGGGTTCCTATGGGTGATAATCATCATCGTTTTGTCTTTTCCGTACTCTTGTAAATTATCTACTATTTTTTTCTCCGTTCCTTGATCCATTGAACTGGTCGGTTCGTCTAAAAGTAATAACTTTGGATCATGTAAAAGTGCACGTGCAAGATTTATTGATTGTTTTTGACCACCAGATAGGCCAACTCCTCTTTCTTTAATTTCAAAATCATACCCTTTAGGATTTGACGCAACAAAGTCGTCCACTCCAGAAATTTTTGCCAAGGAAAGAATGTGATCATCATCATATTCTAGTAAACCTAATTGAATATTTTCTTTAACTGTTCCAGAAAACAACCATGAATCNTGCAACATAACACCAACATTATGTTGTAAATCTGTTTTATCTAATTGCCTAACATCTATCCCATCGATCAATACTGCTCCNTCTGTTGGCTCNTAGAGGCCAGANATAAGTTTAATTAATGTTGATTTTCCTGANCCCATTTTACCCACAACAGCAACTTTCTGTCCTGGAGTTATTTTGATTGAGAGATCTTTAATTGTNGGTTCAACTGCNCCAGGGAATGAAAAACTNACATTCTTAAACTCGATAGAGCCCGTTAGTTTTGACCGGCTAACGTAATTATCATTAAGGCCAGCATTATTAAAGTTTTTAAGCAATGCATTTAAAGACTTATAAGCGGTCATCGCTCCATTAACACGCGTTAGTGCATTCGCCAACTGCGCCAAAGGAGCAAGTGTTCTACCACCTAAAATCACGGCTGCAATTAAAGCACCCTGTGTGATCAATCCATCTCGAATCAAAAATACGCCATAAAAGATAGCCCCTACCTGAGCGTATTGTTGTACTGATGCAGAAAAGTTAACCAAAAACTGGCTAATATTACGAGACTTACCCCCCGATTGCGACTGACCGATCAAAGCCTCGATATATCTTGACTTCATTAACTGACCAGATCCTGTCGCATTAACAGTTTCAAGACCAGATAGAGTTTCCACAAGAACAGATTGTTTATTCATTCCTGTTTGTTGGGTTGCTTTAGTTAATCTAGCAATAAACGGTTGAATCAAAAGCCCAACAACAACCACAATTGGCACAGCAACAAGTGGAACCAATGCCATTGGCCCAGCGATCAATGAAATTACATAAATAAAGAAAAAGGCAAACGGTAAATCAACTAAAATAACCAGTGTGGAAGAGGTAAAAAACTCTCTTAAAGTCTCAAATTCTTTAATGATACTCGCCATTGCACCCGTTTTTTGGCTCTGCTCTGCAGGGGTCAACGACAATACACGATCAAAAAGAGTGTTTGACACTTCAATATCAGCAGCTTTGCTAGCCTTATCAATAAATCTCCCTCTAATTGTTCTAATTATAAAATCAAAACTAAGAGCAATTACCACACCGATACTCAAAGCAATCAAACTATCAATCGCAGAGTTTGGAATAATGCGATCATAAACAGTCATTGTAAAAATAGATGTAGTGAGTGCTAAGAAATTAGAAATAACAGAGGCGACAATAACCTGTGCATAAAGCCACCTACTACTTTTGAAAGCCCCAAAAAACCAGTGGCCTCTCTTTTGCTGCAATTCAAATTCTGACAATTTTCGGATAGAAACGATATATCCCGAAAAAATGTTTTCAAAATCACCTTGTAAGATAATTTCACTATTTTTTGCTTTTTTATCCCTTATAACAACATACGAACCATCACTCTTGCGCTCTATCAAAACTAAAGGATTTTGTTCCTTATCAAAAGCTATTAGGGGAAGCTCTTGCAACTCAAGTTGCTTCTGAGAAACATTTACAAAGGTCGCTTCAAATNCAAGATTCTGTAAGGAAGCACACGCCTCTTTTGGTCCATAGGTTTCAAAATTTTCTCCAACCAAACGCCTAATAGACGCTACACTTTTTCGNCGCCCATTTGCTTCACANACTCNTCNAACGGCCATTTCAAGTCGTAAAGNTTCATTTTCNAGTTGTTCANCCATTAACGCAAATCCAAGCAAACCTTTCAAAAAATACTCATCTCAATTAACAAAATGAATATAATCCAAATTATTATTGTTGAGGTTAATTATTCTTTTTCTTTGATTGCACCTTTAAGATCAAGCAAAGCTTGCTTTCGAGCAAGCATGTCACGGTCAAGAGAAAAACGATGCTCTTGAATATCTCGATCTAACCTACGCAAAAAATTCACAATATTTCTGGATTTTTCGTTCATGTCACTCACACGGTGACTTTCTCCATCAATATTAACAGTCGGAGATTCTGNTTGAGCNNCCGAATTNTCAGCTTCTTTNTTTTTTTCATCTTCCGCCATATTTCAATCCAATNNTTCTAAATTTAANANTACANATCNCAGGTCTAAANAGTAATTTATATTAGTTAAGTATTTATAAGTCTTTTACAACCCATTTATATATTCCTAANAAANACGTATTTCAAAATATCAAAATCANAAGACAAATNNTTANATTTGNTTCTTANCCCTCACTAACTTCACAAAATTAGTTATACAAATACTCAACCTGATCCCAGCAATCTGTGGGAAAAATCCAATAGAATGATAGAGTTTCAGAACCAATATTACGTAATCCGTGTTTTTCGTTCTCNGNNATATAGATAGTCATCTCTGANGAAACCTGGCGGTNATTTGCGCTGCCTAAGAGCAATCCTATGCCCTTTTTAATAATATAAATCTCTTGAGGGCTATGGTGGTGAAGAGGCAACTCTGCACCTGGCTCCAATTCAAGAATACCCATAGAGAGTCCGTGNTTATCAATCTTCGTTGAATCAACTAACAGTTTATAACGTAGCCCAGGAAAATCATCTTGATACTCCCAAACACCCTCTTCTTCGCTCAATACTTTAATCATTTCCATCAAATCTCCTCCAAAATTCTTTTCCTTGCGCTAAAAAGTATGAGAAAAATTACAACGCACAAAATAAAAACTGCAAAAATTTTAAATACGACCGAGTAAGTAAACTGAGTTAGTAAAAATCCAGCTAATATTGGCCCAATNACCTTTCCTAAATTTCTTAGGGCGCCATAAAACCCCATTGCAGCACCTAAATACTTTTGGTCAGTATTTTTTGATAGTAAGGCTACACTTGACGGAAATATTAGCCCCTGTCCAATACCAAATAACGCAGCTGAAAGNAGCAGAAATGAACTTGATACATAAGTNAATGAAACAAGCCCAAAACTCAAGAAGATCAGACCTATTATTATAATTAAATTTTGGCCATATTTATCAGATAACTTGCCCCCAAATGGTCTGGAGACAAGATGGGCACCCTCCTGAAAGAAGAAAAATATACCAGCTTGAAAAATAGTGCCACTATCTTGAGAGATAATAAATATTGGTAAAAAAGCTTTAACAGCGTAGATAACAAGATACACTAATAATTCTAAAAGCCCCGCCAACCAAACGGTTGCCATTCTTAAACTATAGGTCAAAGATGCAAAAAGTTGCCCAAAAATGGTTTTCTGTTTAGGCATGGTCAAAGTCTTTTCTTCGATTAAAAAAATAATAGGAACCATNGCAGTTAANGAACAAATTCCAATTAAAAGAAAAACCGTTTCAAAACTTAAGAATGTGAGTAATATACCAGCTATTAATGGAGCTATCAAAGAAGCCAGCAATCTAGACATGCCAAAATAACCAAAACGTTCACCCAAGTTTTGAGCGTTAATTCCCGCGACATATGCTAAACTGACTGGCCCAAAAATTGCTGTGGAAATGCCATGAAATAGCCTTAACAAAAGCAANTCTNGCTCGTTGCCAACAAATTGATANAAAAAGGGTGTACCTGAAAATAAAATCACAGCAATTAACAACCATATTTTCCTCCCCCATCGGTCTGACAACATCCCAAAAATTGGCTTCAATAACATCCCTGTAACTGTAGAAATAGAAACAATAATCCCAATCAAAAATTCTCCAGCACCAACNGATGCCGCATATAATGGCAGAAGCGGTGTTTTACCAATTTGGTAGAAACAGCGCACAATAAAATCTGAAAGAAATATTTTTGCCAGATTATTTTTAAGTAANAATACTNCGCTTGATTTATTGAACATTTAAAACGCTACTACCATCCAGTTTTTGGTGCGCCAACTGAACTAGATGAAATAGTAGGAGGGCTAGCTTTCGCAATCANCTCATTAAAATCTGTAATTTCATTTTTTATAAGACTTTCGAGCTTGCTTAANANGCTATCAACTTGTCCAAAAACATCTTCAGTNACCTCCTTGGTTTGCAGCGGCGGTTTGGAATCAGCTATTTTNATTACCCANAGTAGATTAATTAAAGTATCATCTAATCCAGCTTCATGACGCAATACATCTCTAGGAGTCTCTCTTTTGGTATCAATCAAGCTCCCTTCAACATTATCCAAACTAGCTATTAGTTCATCTATCCGCTTATTTTCCTCAGGCATAATTTTATGCATGTTTTTAAGTTGTTGTTTCATTAAACGCACTCTATTTACGGCAATATTTAATTCAGAGAGCTTTGCCACTACACTACCATAAAGGCCATGTTGTTCAGCAAAATCTTCATCTGTAACAGAGATCCTCGGATCACTAATCACTTCTAATTCACAGTTTTTATTTTGGCCACCAATGTCTACAACCACCTGATACTTTCCTGGCTTGACTTTTGCTCCAGCAGGCCCTCCACCTTCTTTGGAAAATGGCTCATATTTTTTTACTTTCAGACTGTCATCTAAGCTGGTTGGGCCATTTTCAGTTAAATCCCAAACAAAACGATTGAGCCCCAGATAAGACGTAGGTTTTCGTTTCTCACTTTCTTTGTCATTTCCAGAATCACAAGTGGCAATAGTNGCTCCAGAACCATCTTTNATAGAAATTTTTACTGGTTTTCCAACNTTATTATCATTCAACCAATAATATATTATGGCTCCCAATGGAGGATTCTCTCCTGTATCTAAATACTTTCGCTCCTTCTTCCCATCTATCGACTCAGCCATGTAAGATGTGCCAGGAACCCCAAAGGCTGGACTATAATCTTTTCCGTCACCATTAAAAATACCCGCACTCCAATGAATATTCTGACGAANTGTAGTTCTCGGCATTATCAACTCTAGGCTTATTTTTTCATTAATACTTGCTCGTAACGGCGTTATGTCATCTAGGATCCAAAAAGATCTTCCGTGAGTAGCAACTACCAAATCATCATCTTTTATTTTCAAGTCGTAAACAGGAACTACTGGCAGTTTACCTTTCATGCGTTCCCAATTTTTGCCATCATCGTTCGAAACAAGAATACCAGTTTCAGTTCCAACAAATAACAAACCTACACTTTTAATATCACTACGAATTACTCTCGTAATTTCATTCTGAGGGAAATTATCAGATATAAGTGACCAAGTCTGGCCACTATCGCAACTCTTAAATAAATATGGTTTATAATCTGAAAGCTTAAACCTTGTTGCTGAAAGATACACGGTATCAGCATCATGCATTGAAATTTCCACATTACCAATATATGCCCATTCTGGCATATTTTTTGGTGTCACATCTGTCCACGTTTCTCCATCATTTCGACTTACGTGCACCAAACCATCGTCTGTAGAAGCCCACAATTCTCCTTTTCGATGGATAGACTCCACAACAGATGCACATGTTGCATACTGCTCGGCACCAGCGCTATCCCTCGTAAGAGGACCACCGGAAAAATCAAGTTTTTCAATATCATTTCNACTTAAGTCTGGAGAGATACACTCCCAACTCATACCTTCATCTTGAGTTTTAAATACGTGATTACCTCCAACATAAATGNTATTTGAGTCATGAGGTGAAAAAATAATCGGAAAAGTCCAGGCAAATCGATATTTGAGGTCACGCGGTGCAAGACCAGTAGACTCCTCCGGCCAAACATTGATTAATTTCATTTGTCTAACTCGGTGATCATACCTTTGCAAAGCACCATTACCTCCTGGACTCGAGCCAACCGCACCAATATATACTATGTTAGGATCTTCTGGATGCACGGCAATAAAGCCACTTTCTCCCGTACCTGGTAATGTACTGTCACCAAACGTTATCATTCCCCATTCAGTTTGACTTGGGACGGAAATGGATGTGTTGTCTTGCTGAGTTGCGTACACTCTATATGGATATTGATTATCAATATCCATTCTATAAAATTGCGCAGTATTTTGATTATAAATTGTTGACCAGCTATCTCCACCATTGAAGCTAACACAAGCCCCGCCATCATTTCCTTCAACCATTCTGCTCGGATTTTTTGGATCTATCCAAAGATCATGGTTATCTCCATGAGGGGTGGTTATTTCATGGAANGACACTCCCCCATCTGTAGATTTCCACATTTGAAAATTAGTGACATAGAGAGTGTCTGCATTTACGGGATCAGAAAAAATATGTGTATAGTACCAAGGTCGATGAATTAAATCTCGATTTGGACATTGCAGCTTCCAGCTCAGACCATAATCTTCAGATATAAACAAGCCAGTATTATTCTCATCTCCTTCTACCAATGCAAAAACCCGACCCTGCTTTGCTCCAGAAATAGNAACCCCAATTTTTCCCAAAACACCTTTTGCAAAGCCATTATTTAGTGAGACTTCTTCCCAGCTATCCCCNCCATCCAGTGATCTATATAATGCACTATCAGGACCTCCAGAAGATAAATGCCAAAATTTTCGATTAGCCTCCCAAACAGCAGCAAATAAAATTCGTGGATTGGTTGGATCCATTGAAAGATCAATCGCCCCAGCCTTTTCACTCTGAAATAATACTCGTTCCCAATTTTCACCACCGTCCAACGATCGATAAACGCCACGCTCTGAACTTGCTCCAAACGCATCGCCAAACGCNGCAACATAAAGATGCTCGGGATTATTTGGGTGAACTCTTATTTCACCAATTTGTTTGCTATGCTCTAATCCAATATGCTTCCATGTCCGTCCAGCATCAGTGGACTTATACATTCCGTCACCAAAAGACACATCAATTCTAATTGTAGTTTCNCCTGTNCCAGCATAAATTACATTACTATCAGAAGGTGCTACTGCTAAAGCTCCGATTGTTGCNCTTTTTAAATATCCATCTGAAACACATTCCCAATATGTCCCTCCATCCGTAGTTTTCCAAATACCTCCAGCGCATGCGCCAAAATAAAATGTCATAGGGTCTTTATAATCTCCCGAGACAGCAACTACTCGCCCTCCTCTTGGAGGACCAATGCAACGCCAATGGAGTGCCTCGGAATTCAACATCTGATTTAAAGTGCTCATAATTTTCCCCAATCTTAAATAACTCTAATATAAGAGAATGGCGCCTTTAAAGTGGTCTGTAAATATCTATTTTGATGAATTGGTAAAACTATTTACACTGACTGCCAACTATGAGTAAGTTTAGNTTAATAGCGATACATTGGGGGTTCACATGAATAAATTAAATACTGACGAAGTTCTTACGAAGGATGCTCATCTAATTCAATCATTTGCTGACTTAAACGGCCTTAAACAGGCGGATGCTCGAACAGTAATTGTTGAAGCTGAAGGAGCCTTTGTAACNGACAGCGAAGGCAATAAATTAATTGATGGTATAGGAGGCCTTTGGTGCGTTAACGTAGGCCACGGACGTAAAGAGATAATTGATGCTATTACTCAGCANCTTCAAACTCTTGATTACTATTCTACTTTTTATAATTTCACTCACCCAACTGCTGCAGCTTTATCAGAAAAGATTGCAANACTCGCACCTGGNGATCTTAATCGGGTATATTTTAGCAACTCTGGATCAGTAGCCAACGANACATCNGTCCGNATACTCCATCATTATAATAATAGAATTGGGAAACCGAAAAAGAAAAAAATATTATCCAGAATCGGAGCTTACCATGGCTCCACACATTTAGCGATGGCNCTAACAACGCCAGCCTACAGTGATGGNTGGGATACTGAACAAACGCTTGTTCACCACTTAAAATCACCATACGCATATCGCGAAGCAGAAAATATGACTGATGCTGAGTTTCTCGATGTTCTTGCNCANGATATGCTNGATANTATTCATNACATTGGAGCAGAAAATATCGCNGCCTTTATCGCTGAACCTTTAATGGGAGCNGGAGGAATAATTGTCGCTCCGGACGGATANCATAAAAGAATGCGNGAGATNACTNCAGATCATGAAATCAAATATATTGCAGACGAAGTTGTTACTGCCTTTGGTAGACTTGGCCATATGTTTNCCTCAAAAGANAAATACAATATGCANCCAGATATAATCAATACTGCGAAGGGGTTAACCTCCGGTTATCAGCCGCTCGCAGCTACAATAATATCNGACGAGATCTATGACGTCATATCNGAGCCTGGTGCACGTTTTTTGCATGGCATGACATATTCTGGCCATCCAGCAGCTGCAGCAGCGGCGCTTGCCAACATCGAAATCTTAGAAGGAGAAAAAATCCCTGAAAAAGTTCAAGAGACGGGAAAATATTTTGAAAATACCTTAAGAGATTTGTCAGATCTGGATATCGTTGGCGAAGTAAGAGGAAGCCATTTTATGATGGGTATTGAATTTGTTGCTGACAAAGAAACAAAGCTAGCATTTGAAGAGGATAAAAACGTGGCCCTTCGTCTTCAGCAACATGCCCAAAAAAGAGGCTTAATTGCTCGACCTCTAGGAAACATTTTAATCTTATCTCCTACGCTAATTCTATCGAACAAAGATATTGACGCTATTGGATCAATTCTGCGTGAAAGTATTGAAGCAGTTACAAAAGAACTTAAAAACTAATAACGAAAAAGTCATTTGTAAAATTAAATGAAAGCCCGGCAACTAATCTAGTTATTTTAAGATTTGCAACGAGAATATTAATTTTGACATGAGCGATTTAATAACGCACATTTATCATACTTATCATTTGAAGATTAATGGAGATGTTACATGACCCTAGATTTGCAGAACTTGACCGAACCTTTTAGTTTAAAACGCCGAGTATCAAATGGGAAAACTCTGCCATTAAAAACCTTTGGGTTTAAAAATGAAACCGATACACTGACAGATGTGCTTTTAGGATCTCCAGCACATTTGCGCCATCTCTCAACCTCTAGTCTATCTCGAAAACACTTGCGTGAAGCACCATGCAATATACAAGTTGCTCAAGCACAACATGCGGAGCTAGTGTCAGCTTACGAACATTTTAATGTTAAAATTCATATGATCGAACCTGAACCAGAACTCCCAATGCAAGTTTACTCAAGAGATAGCTCGGTCATGACCCCTTACGGGCCAATTATTACAGCAATGGCCAATTGGTGGCGCAGAGGTGAGAACTATGCTGCCATTAGAGCATATCAGGCTCTTGGGATTCCAATATATGATATGGTTACCGCCGGGACATTTGAAGGTGGTGATTTTAATGTGATTGAAGAAGGTTGCGTTTTGATTGGCTGTGGCGGCGCTCGCACCCAAGAAGAAGGCGCAAGACAAGTAAAAGGCTGGTTTGACTCTGAGGGTTGGGAAACACGCCTAGCTTTCATAGACGAATATTATGTTCATATAGATCTAATGGTAGTGCCTATTGCNGAAAAATTGACAGCTGTTTGTTTGGCATGCACAGANCCAGATATTGTAGANTGGTTAAAATCAAAAGGACATGAAATAATTGATGTACCATTTAAAGACACTATGGCGTTAGGCTGTAATTTNATGTCCCTCGGAGATAGCCGTGTGATTGCTCCNACCTCGTCAAAAACTCTAACGGATCAATTAAAGGCTCGAGGGTTTGAGGTGGCGTGTGTCGACACCTCTGAAATATCAAAAACGGGTGGTGGAATTCATTGCATGGCTCAGGCTCTCAAACGTCAAAGCAAATAGACAAATTGAAACTTTCTAATAAAGTGTTTTNTTATAATNCAATTCTATTTGCTCTTGTGANAGATCCNGNACTTGGTGCCCTTTGGCGTGACCTTTTACCATTTCATAAAGATTAGGTACTGGTCTTATGACCGGCCATGTTTTAGGNTTCCAAAGTCCAGCTCTCAAAGGGGCTTTTCCACAATGCAAAAATGCTTCATCAACACTTACTTTAGTGACCGATTTAGGAGCTCTACCATTCAAGGAATAGCTTTTGCAAAAATTTGGATCAATAATAATTTCTGCAGAACCNTTTATTCGCAATGTTTCNTCAACACTTGGTATAAGGAATAGCAAGCCAATCTTAGGATACTTCAAAAGATTTAATAATCCATCAATACGATTGTTTCCTGGACGGTCTGGTATTACCAACGTTTTTTTATCGAGTACTTTTACAAAACCCGCTGGATCACCCTTAGGAGATACATCTAGATTAAGACCGTCAGATGTTGCTAAAACACAAAATGTTGAGTTTTNAATAAAGCTGAGNCAANTATTATCTAAATAATCAATCGTTTTTACTGCTGCCACAGAACTTACATCTCCGTATAAATCACGTAACACATTCTCATTTAACTTAGTCATTTTTTCAATCCTCAGAATCAACTTCACATTAGTTTCTTGATACTCTTAATTACATTAGCGTAATTCTTATAATAACTTCAAAAACAAAAAATAGGTATTTCAAATGAAAATCACTTCAGCAAATGATAGAAAGACAAAACAAGCCTCAACTAATTGGTTTACTGGTACCGTTTGGCAGGACAGCATAATTGAAGCTCCTGATCCAGCACGTGTTAGGGCACTTCGCGTTTCCTTTGAACCAGGAGCACGAACAGCTTGGCACACACATCCCCTTGGTCAAACACTATANATCGTGCATGGCACTGGTCTAATTTGTGTTAGAAATAATAAACCTCAATTGATGCNTATGGGAGATACAATTTGGATCCCTCCTCTTGAAGAGCACTGGCATGGAGCAACTGCAACAAATTCGATGACACATATCGCAATACAAGAAGCACAAAATGGTCAAGTTGCAGAATGGCTCGAACAAGTCACTGATGAGGATTACTCATATTGATGTAATTTGATCTTCAACATCTGCTGAAATTTTATTTAATAATCTTTATTCTACGAAGAAACTTTTTTTGCATATTAGAAAAATATTCAAACTGACCTACTACTGTACCGAAAAAAATTAACAAAATATTATAAAATACAAGCACAAGCAATATTTTTACAATTAAATATATTGGATAAAAGTCAATCAGACTCTTCAAGTTAATGAAATTCATAATTGGTTCAGTGACTATAACTGAGGAACTTCCTGTAACAGCAAANACACAAAANATAAGCACCAAATGAGGGAANGACTTGGCATGAAAAATTTTGATTGTCTGACTTATCATAAATATTACCTANGAAATTTGAGACTTNAAATCGTATANGAGAAATAATGTAAATACCCNGNTCTGCGACAAATTCATACGTTTGGATTATTATTAAGTCTTTAATTGTTTATGAATCGCTAAATCGTCAGCAAGACACCATTGTTCAGCAACTTTATTTTCTTTCAGATGAAAAATTGAAATTTCATCCACAATTATTTTTTTACCTGTTGGTTGAATGCCTTGGTAGAGGCCATGATGAGTACCTGTTGAGATATAGCGTGTTACTACCCGATCATTTTCAGCTATGATATCTACAACATCTTCAAACCAATCTGGAAACGCAATTAACGTGTCTTCGATCGCTTTTCTTATTCCATTATGACCAAAAGAAGTAGGTTTNTCATTTACTTTAGACCAATGAACAACAAAGTCTTCTCTATAGATATTTGGAATTTCGCTTAACAAATTATAATTCCAAACCTTATGTAAATCTTTGATTATTTCCTTCGCTTTAGTACTTTTCAAGTTAAACCTCAATCGTGAGCTTCTGTAATTATCTTTCGTACACAACAAATGGACTCAATTTTGCAATGCGATCATATAGTTTTCTCGCCGTTTTATTTGATTCCTCTGTTAGCCAATATACTGAAGGCNTCTTATTTTCATCAGCCGCTTGATAAACTGCTTCAATCAACTTGCGTCCAATTCCCAAATTACGAAAATCNGGTNAAGCAAACAAATCTTGAAGATAACTAGTTTTTTCAAGTCTCCAATTATCATCATGATAGACATAATGTACCAACCCAACCAATNTACCATCTACTTCTGCTACAAANGCATTTTGATTAATNATATCAGGATTAATTAANCGTGAAAAAGTTGTTGTATAGATTTCTTCTGNTAACTGGGTTTTATANTAATTTAAATATTGTTCCCATAAGTCACTCCAACTATCAAAGTCCGACTGCTTTAATTTTCTTATTAGAATGTTCATATAATATGCTTTCCAAATAAACTTATAAATATCAACAGATTTATTTTTAAGTATTACCCCAATAATTCATAAGCAAACTCAAGTGATGAAGTNAGCTGATCTATTTCTTCGGTACTATTATACATCCCAAAGCTTGCTCGACATGTAGCATTGAGGCCTAAATGCTCCATTAAAGGTTGAGCACAATGATGACCAGCTCGCACCGCTATACCGCGCCGATCTACTATTGTTGAAATATCATGCGCATGAGCCGCACCCTGCATTGTGAATGAAAAAATTGCTCCTTTATCGGGCGCATTACCTTGTGTCTCAAGCCAATCCAAATTCTCAAACTCTTTTTCCNCATATACCTTCAATTTACTCTCATGTTTTTGAATATCAGCCATTCCAATTTTCATTAAATATTCAAGGGCTACACCAAACCCGATGGCCTCAACAATAGATGGTGTGCCCGCTTCAAACTTATGCGGAGAGTCATTATATGAAACAAATTCCCGACTTACCTCTCTTATCATATCGCCACCACCCATAAATGGCTGCATTTCTTCCATACGGTCTTGTCTTATATACAACGCCCCCGATCCAGATGGNCCATACAGTTTATGACCAGTAATNACGAAAAAATCACATCCGATATCTTGAACATTTACCGGCATATGCACAGCTGATTGGCTACCATCCACAAGCACCGCAATTCCACTTTTTTTCACGCTATCACATATTGCCTTTACATCCACAACAGAACCTAACACGTTAGACATTTGTGTTATCGCTATCAATTTTGTTCTGGAAGTTATCTTATTCAGTAATTTGGTATGGTCAAATTGCCCGTTAGGCTCAGGTTCAACCCATTTTAAGACAACNCCCTGACGTTCTCTTAAGAAATGCCACGGAACAATGTTAGCATGATGTTCCATAACAGAGAGAATAATCTCATCTCCTGCTTTTAACCNAGGAGCAGCCCAACCATAAGATACAGTATTAATCCCTTCAGTTGTACCCGAGTTCAATAAGATTTCCTCTTGTTTACTAGCACCTAAAAACNTTCTTACCGTCTCTCGTACGCCTTCNTACTTCTCTGTAGTTACATTTGACAAGTAATGCAGGCCGCGATGAACATTTGAATATTCATTAGAGTAAGAGTTTGTCACCGCTTCAATCACACAATTTGGCTTCTGAGCTGATGCTCCATTATCTANATAAATCAATGGCTTACCGTGTACTTCTCTTTTTAAAATTGGGAAGTCATTTCTAATTTTTTTAAGGTCAAACATCTCGTTCTATACTTTCAACAAGTGGCTTCTATTGTCAGGAACTACCTATATAAGTAAATCTAAAATTAAATTTGTAAATGCTTAAAAGTAAAACTAATTTTATCTAAATTTTGGTCAATTCAGCTTTAAAGCGCAACATGTTTTTTTGATACCATAACGCTGAGTTTCTTATGCTCTCAATAGAAGAAAGNTCTAATTCTCTAATAACTTTTCCAGGAACGCCCNTAACCAACGAACCAGGTGGAATTACTTTACCCTCCGTTATCAAAGATCCAGCNCCAATTAAGCAGTTTTCTCCNATGANAGCGCCATTAAGTATGGTAGCCCCCATCCCTATCAGGGTGTTNTTATTTATAATACAGCCATGCAACATAGCTTTGTGCCCAATTGTGCAGTTTTCTCCAATTTTCAAAGGAAATCCAAGGTCAGTGTGAAGCACGCTGTTTTCTTGGATATTTGAACCACTACCTATTGTTATNTCTTCATTATCACCTCTAATCGTAGCTCCAAACCAAACTGAGGTCAGGCGATTAAGAACAACATTTCCAATAACATTAGCATCATGAGCTATCCAATAATTATCATCTTCGGGCAAAACAGGTGAAACATCTTTTAATGAATAAANACTCATTTGTTCGACTTCTTATATTCAGCNTACTCTTTTTGTAAGTTTCTTACGTGTTGAACTAGTTTAGGCTGTCGACGTCTCTTCATCCGCTCAGCAATTAAAATATTCTTGATTGCGTCTCCAGAATCCTGCAAATTATCGTTTATTAATACATACTGGTATTCACCCCAATGACTAATTTCAGCTTCAGATTCTTTCATTCTTTCCTGGACAACCTGGCTTGAATCTTGAGCACGAGTTAATAAACGTTGCTCTAATGCCGCTAACGATGGGGGTAAGATAAAAAAGCTAATCACATCATCACGAAGTGCAGAGTTGTTAATCTGCTGGCCACCTTGCCAGTCTATATCAAACAAAACATCGTGGCCCTGGTTTATCGCTTCTTGCACTGGCTTGATTGGTGAACCATACATATTTCCAAAAACTTCGGCGTGTTCCAACATGTTACCGGATTCTACTAAGTTTTTGAAGTCATTCATTGAAGTGAAATTATATTCTCGGCCATCTTTTTCACCAGGCCTCGGGTCTCTGGTGGTTGAAGAAATTGAAAACACAATATTTTTATCCCATTCCATTAGTAGTCGAGCTATTGAAGACTTTCCTGCCCCTGAAGGAGAAGACAAAATTATAAGAATTCCCCGCCGTTCATTTTTCATAAATTTCTCCAGATTTTAGTATTGTAACAGGAATTAACTTACAGACAGTTTTATATTTAATCAAAATACAGTCAATCCAATATCACCAGCCAGCGAAGTTGAATGAATTGATATATATAATAAATATAAAATAAATTTCTTTTTTATTTTATTTCAATTTACACTAAATTTCGAAATTTACCTGTCATACCATCTCTTTGGGAGATTTCTTCAGCAACCAAAAATGCAAGTTCTAAAGCTTGGCTGGCATTTAATCTGGGGTCACAAGCCGTGTGGTAACGATCAGAAAGGTTTTCATCTGATATTGCTCTCAAACCACCTGTGCATTCAGTCACATCTTGACCTGTCATTTCAAAATGAACACCACCAGGGTGACTTCCCTCAGCGTTATGAATAGCAAAAAATTCTCTAACTTCTCGCAACACACTATCAAAAGGACGGGTCTTATAACCACTTGATGATTTTATTGTATTTCCATGCATTGGATCACAAGACCAAACCACTTTACTCCCCTCACTTTGAACAGCCTTAATTAAAGCTGGCAAATGATCTCCAACCGAACCAGCGCCAAACCTAGCAATTAATGTCAATCTTCCAGGTTCATTTTCTGGATTGAGGGTTTGAATTAATTTTAGTAGCTCATCGGTTTTAATGGAGGGACCACATTTTAGGCCAATTGGGTTTTGCACGCCTTTACAAAATTCTACGTGGGCACCATCTGGTTGACGTGTTCGATCACCAATCCATAAAAGATGTCCAGATCCAGCTACAGGTAATCCAGTTGTACTATCAATTCTGCATAAGGCTTCCTCATATTCTAACAATAAGGCTTCGTGGCTTGTATAAAAATCAACTGAACCGAGTGCATGAGAATTTTCAGTTGTCAAACCCGCAGCCGTTATAAAATCTAAGGCATCAGAAATTCTATTTGCAACAGCACTATACTTTTCTGCACCAGCACCATCTGAAAATCCAAGCGTCCAACTATGAACCTGATGAATATCTGCGTAGCCACCTGTGCTAAAAGCTCTTAATAAGTTCAAAGAAGAAGCAGCCTGAGCGTAAGCTTGTAACATTCTTTTAGGATTGGGTTTTCTTGCTTCATCCGTGAAAGTAATATCATTTATGATATCACCCCGGTAACTAGGCAATTCGACTCCGTCAATTATCTCTGTATCAGCGGATCTAGGCTTGGCAAACTGCCCTGCCATTCTCCCAACTCTTACCACAGGACATTTTGCTCCATATGTTAAAACAACGGCCATTTGCAACATTACTCTAAATGTATCGCGAATATTATCGGCACTAAATTCCGCAAAACTCTCAGCGCAATCGCCACCTTGCAGCAAGAAGCCTTGGCCATTTGCGACCTTCCCCAACTGCTGTTTGAGTTTTCGAGCCTCACCAGCAAAAACTAGCGGTGGATATTTCTCCAACTGATTTTCAACATCTTTCAATATTTTGATGTTTTTATAATCTGGCATTTGTACCCTGGGCTTCTTACGCCAATCAGCCTTAGTCCACATATTCATAATAACTCCAAACGCAAAAATACTCTTTCAACCACATAAGTGGTTTTCAAATTATCACTTAACCTCTTGAACCAGGATTATAAACCTGTTTTTGGTATACACGATATAACATTATTAAACGATTCTTTTAGTATTTTTTCAAATAGTGGTAATTAATGATGGATAAAATAGGCTCAATACATAAAAAGAGATTTATTTTTCTATTATTGGATAATTTTTCTCTAATCTCTTATGCGTGTGCAGTGGAACCCTTAAGATTGGCAAACCGCTATCATAGTTCTGATTTTTATGAATGGAAAAGCGCGAGTGAGAATGGAAAAACTGCAGAATGCTCAGCAGGTACAAATTTTCAGGTTGATATGGGGCTCGAGGAAACAAATCGAGGCGATACAATTATAATTTGCGGGGGTATCAACGTAAAAGATCACACCAGCAAGGCAATTTTAAATTGGTTGCGACGAGAAGCACGGAGAGGTGTACACATTGGAGCACTCTGCACGGCGAGTTATGTTTTAGCAAAAGCCGGGCTTTTAAATGGCAAAACAGCCACAATTCATTGGGAAAACTACGATAGCTTTGAAGAAGAATTTGATGAGGTGGCGCTATCCAAATCAGTCTTTGTTGTCGATGAAAATCGAAGCTCATCGGCCGGAGGTATCGCTTCAATTGATCTGATTTTAAGATTTGTTTCTGACGATCTAGGGCAAGACCTGGCAAATACTGTGGCAGACCAACTTATTTATAATGCCATTAGAACCGAACGCGATGGTCAAAGATTATCGATACCTACCCGCATTGGGGTTCGCCACCCCAAGTTGTCTTTGGTTATACAAATGATGGAGAAGAACATCGAAGAACCTATTTCCCCCTCAATTCTGGCGCGCGAGGTAGGTATGTCAACAAGACAATTAGAAAGATTATTTAGAAGATATTTGAATAGATCCCCAAAACGTTATTATATGGAACTTCGACTGCAAAAAGCGCGAAACCTATTAATGCAGACTGAAATGTCTGTTATAAATGTAGCCCTTGCTTGCGGTTTCGCCTCTCCATCGCATTTTTCGAAGTGTTACAGGTCACATTACAATACAACTCCATACAGAGAGCGTGGATCACAAGGAAGCCGCAATGTAATAGTAAAGGCTTCATAAATCTAAAAATTTCCACTGTATAACTAGCCTGAGATTCTTAGTTTACGCCAGGTAATCTNAAAAAATATGTTAATTTTCAAAAAAATTAAACTTTGTAAAAATCGGCACTTTTCTTTTTGAAAAAAAATCAATAAGAATAGGGTTCTGAATTAATCATGTAGGGAGAAAAACATGAAAAAGCTGCTTATTGCCACAACGGCATCAGCTCTTATTGCTGGCGCTGCGTCGGCGGAAGACATTAAACTAGGAATTGTATTTGGTTTTACAGGGCCAATTGAATCATTAACACAGCCAATGGCTCAAGCCGCAGAAATGGCGATGAAGGAAGTTTCAGACAGCGGCGCTCTTTTGGGTGGCGCTACAGTAGAAGGCATTCGAGGAGACTCGACATGTATCGATAGTGCTGCTGCCGTCGCTGCAACAGAAAGACTNGTTACTTCTGATAAAGTTAACGGNATTGTAGGCGGAGACTGCTCAGGCGTTACCGGCGCTATGCTTCAAAACGTTGCAAGACCAAACGGTATTGTAATGATTTCGCCATCAGCGACATCTCCAGCTCTTTCAACTGCTGAAGACGATGGTCTATTTTTCAGAACATCACCTTCTGATGCTCGTCAAGGTCAAGTTATGACTGAAATTATTATGGAGCGTGGCATCAATTCTGTTGCTGTGACTTACACAAACAGTGATTACGGTAAAGGATTGGCTGATGCGTTTGAATCAGCTTTCGTTGCTGCAGGTGGAACGGTTACCATTAACTTAGCTCACGAAGATGGCAAAGCAGACTATTCTGCTGAAGTTGGTGCGTTAGCCGCTGCGGGTGGTGAGTTACTTGTAGTTGCAGGATACGTTGACCAAGGTGGTGACGGTATTATGAGAGCTTCTATCGATACTGGTGCATTTGATTTATATCATTTCCCAGACGGAATGATTAGCACAAACTTAGAAGATAACTTTGGTAATGATATTAATGGCTCTCAAGGTCAGCATCCTGGAACAGATAGCCCAGGTGCAGCAACTGTAGCCGCTATGGGAGAAGCTAATGGATTTGATGGATCATCACCTTTTGCTCCAGAATCGTACGATGCAGCAGCACTAATTATGCTCGCTATGCAAGCAGCCGGATCATCATCATCAGCTGATTACGCTTCTAAAGTAATGGATGTAGCGAATGCCCCTGGCGTTCAGATTTTCCCTGGAGAGCTGGCTAAAGGGCTTAAAATCCTTGCCGACGGTGGTGAAATCGACTACGTTGGTGGATCAGCAGTTGAGCTGATTGGACCAGGTGAATCTGCTGGTGCTTACCGTCAAATTGAAATCAAGGGCGGTAAAATCACAACGATGAAGTATCGTTAAACCAAACTAGATAAGTAAAATAGAACAGCCCAAGATATATACCTTGGGCTGTTTCTTTATAAGGGCATCTTAGCATGATAACTGTTACAAATATTGAAAAATATTTTGGAGGTTTTTGTGCTGTGGATGGAGCCTCTTTAGAAATTAAAAAAGGGTCGATAACCGGACTAATTGGACCCAACGGTGCTGGAAAAACCACC
This sequence comes from Paracoccaceae bacterium, assembly GCA_002712045.1. Taxonomy (GTDB): domain Bacteria; phylum Pseudomonadota; class Alphaproteobacteria; order Rhodobacterales; family Rhodobacteraceae. Next base: position 6,405 of record PARX01000049.1, on the reverse strand, counting down.
TTGTTTAATGTAATCGCGGGAGTTTTAGAGCCTTCTAGTGGTAAAGTCACAATGGAGGGTGAAGACATAACTGGACTGCCTCCTCACGAATTATTTGGAAAAGGTCTGTTAAGAACATTTCAAATTCCCCACGAATTTGCCTCTATGACAGCCAGAGAGAATTTATTGATGGTTCCAGGATCTCAATCCGGTGAAATTTTATGGAAAACCTGGTTAGCACGAAAACAAATCGCTGTAGAAGAAGAAAAAATTATTCAAAAAGCCAATGAGGTATTGGAATTTTTAACAATCGATCACTTAGCTGATGAACTTGCAGGAAATTTGTCTGGCGGGCAGAAAAAATTACTAGAACTTGGTAGAACTATGATGGTTGAAGCCAAGGTTGTTTTCTTAGACGAAGTAGGTGCCGGGGTGAATAGGACACTACTCAAAACAATCGCAGATGCAATAATCAGGCTTAATAAAGAACGGGGTTATACTTTTTGTGTAATCGAGCATGACATGGATTTTATTTCTAAATTATGTGATCCGGTAATTTGTATGGCCGAGGGTAAAGTTTTAGCCCAAGGTACAATCGAAGAAATTAAAGATAATGAGTCTGTGATTGAAGCTTATCTTGGTACTGGTTTGAAAAACAAAGTTAAGGCAGGAAATAATTAAATGAAAAATTTCCTTTATTTATTATGTAGTTCAAATTTGGGTGAATCTTATGAATGAAAACCCATTTTTAATTGGAAACTCAATGACTGGCGGTTATGGAACTGGTGCGGATATTCTTCATGATTGCACAGTTGCCGTGAATAAAGGTGAAATCGCAGTAATTGTGGGACCTAATGGTGCCGGAAAATCAACAGCAATGAAAGCAATATTTGGAATGTTAACCATGAGGTCAGGTCAGGTCAGTATTGACGGTGAGGACATTACAAATTTATCCCCACAAGATCGGGTTGCCAAAGGAATGGCATTTGTACCGCAAAACCAAAACATCTTCACTTCTTTATCAGTTGAAGAAAATTTAGAAATGGGTGCATTTTTGAGAGAAGACGACATATCAGAAACAATGCATCAAGTTTTTGATCTCTTCCCAATTTTAAAGGAAAGACGAAAGCAGGCTGCTGGAGAGTTATCTGGAGGCCAAAGGCAACAGGTCGCAGTGGGGCGTGCATTGATGACTCAGCCAAAAGTACTTATGCTTGATGAGCCGACCGCTGGTGTTTCTCCAATCGTTATGGATGAACTTTTTGACCGAATAATAGACGTTGCAAAAACTGGGATATCAATTTTAATGGTTGAGCAAAATGCAAGGCAGGCACTTGAAATTGCAGATAAAGGTTATGTTCTTGTACAAGGTGAAAATCGCTTTACAGATACCGGTAGTAATCTTCTGTCCGATCCCGAAGTACGCAAAAGTTTCTTAGGAGGATAAAATGATGAATCTAATTGAGATCCTTCAACATAGTGATAATTCAATTTCGAAGGTAGTTTAATGGATATACTTCATGCATTAATCGTCTTAGCGAACTTTATAATCGTTCCAGCTATAGCGTATGGGAGCCAATTAGCTTTGGGTGCTTTAGGTATCACTCTTGTTGTTGGAGTTCTTCGATTTTCTAATTTTGCTCATGGGGAAACTATGGCGTTTGGAACTATGATTGTTATCTTAATGACCTGGTTGTTTACTGCCATAGGCTTATCAATTTACCCTCTCCCAACGGCGTTATTAGCCCTGCCCTTTGGAATTATTGGATGTATAGCAATTGTTCTTCTAACAGATAAATTTGTGTATAAGTTTTACAGAAAAGCTAAATCTACTCCCGTAGTCTTAGTCATGGCTTCATTGGGAGTAACCTTCATTATGAATGGTTTAATACGCTTTATCATTGGACCAGGGGATCAAAGATTTGCAGACGGAGCAAGATTCATAATAAAGGCGCGTGATTTCAAAACGATGACAGGTTTTAAAGAAGGCCTTGCAATTAAGGTTACTCAAAGTATTACGTTAGTTACAGCCATAATCGTTGTGGCAGCATTATTTTGGTTTTTAAACAAAACCAGAACGGGCAAATCAATGAGAGCTTATTCAGATAATGAGGATTTAGCCTTGTTATCAGGGATTAATCCCGAGCGTGTCGTGATGATTACTTGGATTATTGTGGCTATTTTAGCAACTGTCGCTGGCACCTTATACGGTTTAGACAAAACTTTTAAACCTTTTACCTATTTTCAACTTCTTTTACCAATGTTTGCTGCGGCAGTTGTTGGTGGCTTGGGCAATCCAGTTGGAGCAATCGTAGGAGGATTTATTATCGCATTTTCAGAAATATCTTTTACTTATGCGTACAAAAAAGTATTCACTTACTTGTTGCCAACTGATTGGGCACCCACGTCACTAGTCCAACTATTGTCTACTGATTATAAATTTGCTGTTTCATTCTCAATTTTAGTACTGGTCTTATTATTCCGCCCTACTGGACTGTTTAAAGGACAATCAACATGAACTATAGAAACATTTCACTTTTCGGAATGATCTTTTTATTCTTGATCATAGTAGGATTTAGCCAAAGCTGGAATGTAGCGTTTGGTCTTTTAAACTTATGCTTATTGTCAGCAATTATGGCTCTTGGAGTAAATATCCAATGGGGATACGCTGGGCTATTTTCTATTGGAACGGTAGGATTTGTAGCCCTTGGAGGAGTTGCCGCCGTTGTTACATCAATGCCACCTGTAGAAGAAGCATGGAGAACTGGAGGACCTGGCATACTAACAGCAATGTTNACCGCTATTGTTACAATTATTGCNGCTACTCAAATATGGAAGAGAGTACCCCCTGGCATTGTTCGCAATCTCCTGATGATAGCAGTACTAGTTGGCGGGTTTTTTCTTTTCCGAGGTATGTTAGACCCTGCAGCAGCTATAATTGAAAAGATAAACCCAGCTGGAGAAGGTTACCTTGGAGGCCTAGGATTGCCAGTCATATTTTCTTGGCTGGTTGGAGGCTTGTTTGCTGCTGGTGCGGCTTGGGTAATCGGAAAGATATCGCTGGGACTACGAGCAGATTACTTGGCCATCGCGACTCTGGGTATTGCTGAAATAATTATTGCCGTAATTAAGAATGAAGATTGGTTAACGCGCGGTGTTAAGAACGTAATCGGTATACCAAGACCTACAGCGTATGAAGTTGACTTACAAAAAAGTGAAACTTTTATTAATAACGTTAATTGGCTTGGTATGGAAGTAATTGAAGCTTCATCTTTGTATGTGAAGTTCTCTTACGGCATCCTTTTTGTAATTGTTTTAGCTATTATATTATGGATGTCTGAAAAAGCTTTAAATTCCCCTTGGGGAAGAATGATGAGGGCAATTCGAGATAATGAAGAAGCAGCGGAGGCGATGGGAAAAGATGTCACAAAGCGACATCTTCAAGTATTTATCTTAGGTTCAGCGGTATGTGGAATTGCGGGTGCTATGATGACCTCTCTTGATGGGCTTTTAACCCCCCAATCCTATCAACCCCTCCGATTTACTTTTCTTATATGGGTGATGGTCATTGTAGGTGGCTCCGGAAATAATTGGGGAGCTGTTTTGGGAGGATTTCTTTTATGGTTTTTCTGGATAGAAGTTGAGCCGATAGGTCATTGGATATTATCTATTTTAACAAGTGGTATGGCTGAAGGCTCATCTCTGAAAGAGCACTTATTGGATTCTGCGGCTCATATGCGCTTGATAACAATGGGAGCTATATTATTACTGACATTACGCTTTGCGCCGAAGGGCTTGATACCAGAGAAATAAAGTTAAAAAGAAATATTATTCTTTAGGACTTTCTGAGCTGAACCTACTAAATAAAGAAGTTTGTGAAATAAAGAAAACAAAAAGAGCTAATGGCAATACAAAGGTTTTAAAACTAACCCATGAGTCTGTACTCAGAAAACGCCAGACTATCTCATTAGATAGGGCTAGCAAAAAGAAAAATAATGCCAACCTTCTAGTTAAAATTATCCAACCTTCCTGTTTCAAGGGCATAACCTCTTCCATCATTATAGCTAAAAAACTTTTACCCCTCAGAAGCCCTGCAAACAATATTATAGAAAATCCCAAATACAATATTGTTGGTTTCATTTTAAAGAATCTTTCGTCATTAAACCATATTCCAAGACCTCCAAACAAAACGACCAATAAAGCGGTCATTAACTGCATTTTTGATAATTTCCCAGTTAAAAACCAAAGAATAGCAGTTGTGAACAAAATCAAAGGAATGAACAATGCAGTTGCAATAATAAATCCTTCATATTGTTGATTAGCAATTAAAAATACTTGATCTTTTATCTTAGCATAAACAACAAAAAAAAGAATAATTGGTCCTAATTCTAGAATTAGTTTCAATATTGAATTTATTTGTTTTTGTTCCATTAAATAATTTCCTTTAACTTCCTAATTCTACCACCACAGCACCAATAGCTATTAAAGTTATCATCAAAAACCTAGTAATTCCAACTGTTTCTTTTAAAAAGAAGTATCCGATAATCGCGGCAAATATTGTAGAAGTTTCTCGAAGGACCGCAGCCTCCCCCACTTTATCAAGGCGGGTGGCTAACATAATCGCCCCAAAACTAAAAATAGCTATAATTCCGCCAGCCAAACCTCGGATATATAAGGGGATTAATTTTGGCATATTAGACATTCTTTTCAAGCGAATTGCCGCCACAATTGGAAAAACAATCCCATCAAAAACAAATAACCATGCGATAAATGTGAATGGGTTATAAGTTTGCCTAATCCCAAAAGCATCAAACGCAGTATATGCCGCTGCACCCCCTCCGGTAAAAATTGCTAATAATATAGCCATTCTTAATACTTTTTTATCAACTGAGGTATTATGCAAATTGTAAAATGCAATTCCAAATATCCCCAAACACATTATCAAAACACCAATCCACTGCACATTTGAAAAACGCTCTCCAAATAAGATACCGGCAATAAATATTGTTAATAGTGGACTTGTTCCACGTACAATGGGGTAAACAACTGTATAAGCACCCCTTGAATAGGCTTCTGCTTGAAACCACTTATATATTGTATGGATTAACCAAGCAAAAAAGAAAATCAACCACATCTTTGGTTCTGGCCAAGGAACGACAAATAAAGCAACAGGCAACATGATCATAAAATAATTTAGATCAATTGCACCTCTGGAGAGCCAAGGGTCATGACGCCCCTTCTGTAAAGCTCCAAACGAGGCATGTAATATTGCTGCCATCAAAGCTAACCATAAAGCAATATTTCGACCAAAGTCGGTTCCCTCAATCTCAAATATGAATTCACTCAAGTCTCATGGCCAGTCAAGGCATCAGCAAATTCTTTTGGATCAAATGGCTGAAGATCATCAATTTTTTCACCAACACCAATTGCATGAATTGGTAGGTTAAACTTATCAGCTAACGCTACTAAAACGCCACCCTTTGCAGTACCATCCAATTTAGTCATAATTAGACCAGAAACGTCTGAAATATTCTTAAAGGTTTCAACCTGATTAAGAGCATTTTGCCCTGTCGTTGCATCTAAAACTAATAATGTATTATGAGGAGCAGTTTCATCCTTCTTCCGAATAACTCGAACAATTTTGGCTAATTCTTCCATTAAATCTTGTCTGTTTTGCAACCTTCCAGCTGTATCAATCATCAATAAATCTGCTCCATCTTCTTGCGCCTTTTGCATTGCGTCAAAAGATAGACTTGCTGGATCAGAACCTTCTGGTGCAGTTAATACTGGAACACCAGCTCGATCACCCCAAACCTGCAATTGTTCAACTGCTGCTGCTCTGAAGGTGTCTCCAGCGGCAATCACAACCGATTTTCCCGCAGACTTGAATTGTGATGCCAACTTTCCAATTGTGGTGGTTTTTCCAGACCCATTAACGCCCACTACCAGAACAACTTGTGGTTTTTTTGTATAAATTGGCATTGGTTTAGCTACCGGCTCTAAAATATTAGCAATCTCATTAGATAAAAGCTCCTTAATTTCATTTGTACTCAGTTTTTTCCCAAATCTGCCTGAAACCATGTTGCTTGTAACTCTCAAAGATGTCTCCACACCCATATCTGAAGTTATCAATAACTCCTCCAAACTCTCTACCATTTCGTCATTAAGGGCCCTACGAATTATTCCCTTATTTGATTTTCGTCCTAATAATCTATTAAAGAACCCAACTTTCTTCTCAGGCTCAGGTTCAGGCTCTGGTTCGGGCTCTGGTTCAGGTTCAGGCTCTAGCTCTGGTTCTGGTTCAGGCTCAGGCTCTGGTTCTGNNTCNGGCTCTGGTTCNGGNTCNGGNTCNGGTTCNGNCTCTGGNTCTGGCTCTGGCTCTGGCTCTGGTTCCGGCTCTGGTTCCGGTTCTGGCTCCGGCTCTGG
>PARX01000048.1 GCA_002712045.1 Paracoccaceae bacterium | reverse complement strand
TTGCCAAACTACTAAAGGAAAGTGATCATCTAATTTTCCATCAATAACTTCTTGAGCTGCTTTTGAGATTGCATTTCCCAGATTTGCATCCAAATCACCAAGTTCAACGTTCGCTTGAGCACAGGCTTTTTTTATAATACCCAGTGCATGAATTAGTGGTAGAGGCTGTCTTTCTGAACCGATAGGAAAGTTTTTAATAGATCTTTGTGTTTGTGCCCCCCAATATTTATCACTTGGCACTTCTAATGGCCCAAAACTATCTGTTTCTGTTCGGGTTTTAGTCATGAAGTTCTTCCTTTTAACTTTTCCTAGACATATAAGTGTTAAGCACGGCAATAACAATAAAAAGCTAAATCGTGCTTTGCTACGATTAGCTTGTTTTACCTTAAGATTATTTTCTGAAGCTATCTAGCGATACTATTTCAGCTTCGTTTTTATCCTCGCTTTCAACCGTTACCATTTCAGCCTCTTTGGTTGTTTGACGCTCTTTCTCTTCTTGGTCGTCAAATTTCAACCCAAATTCAACGGATGGGTCTACAAATGAGATGATCGATAAAAATGGTATTTTAAGCTTTTCTAATTGATCTCCAAAATTCAATGTAATCGTGAAGCTATCATTGCTCACAGATAGGCCTTCAAACCAGTTTTGAATTACGATTGTCATCTCATTTGGATGTTTATCCATCAACCATTCAGAGATTTTAACTGATGGATGCATTGTGTTAAAAGTAATGTAAAAGTGATGCTCTCCAGGAAGACCGCCGTCTTCAATAATTTCCATTACGTTCTTTACTAGTGTTCGCAATGAGGCTTGCATTAATTCGTTATAGTTCAATTGATCAGCCATTTTTTTCTCCAGAAAGACAATCTAACAAATACTATATCTTATTATCTTTTAATTGTATTAAATAAATATAAAAGTAAAAGCATAGTTTTATTGATGGGGTAGATTTTAAAATGACAAAGGTTGAGTATACTGTTTTGGGATTAAACATGGAAAGCATTTCTGTGATTTATGGTATTTTTTTGATATCTTGGGGAATAATAATTTCTGTGATTAGTAATAGTGCTTCGGTTACTTCATTTATTCCAACGATAGTTGGAATTCCAATATTAATTTTATCACTTTTAGCAATATGGTTTTCAGCAAGAAAAAAAATGCTCATGCATTTGTCAGTAATGTTTGGGCTGTTAGCATTTATTGGAGGCTTTGATTTTTTTCGTGATGTGTTGAGTTATGAAGGAATGTTTGCAAATTTTTATGCTTTGACTTCAAAATTAATGCTTTTATGTTCAGGGGGGGTATATTGTTTTTTATGCATACAATCATTTAGATTTGCACGAAAAACGTCCAAATAAGTATCTGAATTTTCAATGATGGGAGTGCTTTTGAGTTAGTGAATAGCGCTCCCATCATTTTCAATTTTACTAAGACTGTTTTGGAGCTCGCATCGTAAAGTACACTATTGATATAATAATAAAGATTATTGCCTGAATCGTGAATGGGTTTGATAACGCAAAATCACTCCCTACGATATATAAGCCACCTAAGCCAAAAAGACCCCAACCAATACAAAATGTGGTCATAATTTTTTCACAGTTTTCTATATCACTTAAGCCACGTAAAACCCAATTTACATATGCTAAAACGAGTAGGCTGACACCAATATTCATCTGATTTCCTAACGCGATATCAGATACTTCAGAAAGATCTACACCCATTACAGCGTTGTAAGAATTTGGGGCAAACAAGAACCAAATGCCAAATATTATTCCTACGACAATAGTAAACATCATTAAATTTTTTTGAGTATCCATTTTTTCCTCATTCAATTAAAATATATAAAAATTATTGTATTTATAAGGTAAATTGAATTCTAAAAATTGTCATTAGATTTCGTAAGGTAAGGTAGTTATTTTTTAGCGCAGGCTTCTGTTGCCAGGTGCCTGCAAACCCCGCCAGGCGCTGCAAGGCGGCTGGACTTAAATTTCGATTACTTGAGCTGCTTAAGCAGCCAAAGCTCTCGGAGCACTATTGTCATTTGCAATTGTACTTTTTGAACCGATAACGGTGGTATCTCACCGAGCAAAAGCTAACCCCTTTAAACGTCCGTCGATCCTATTTCGACCCCAAAGTCCTCAAATGAAGGTTTGTTTGGTGGAGTCGCCGGGTACCGCCCCCGGGTCCGATCCGTGTATTACGAGCGCGTTTATCGCCATATTCTCCGAAAAGACACTTACTGTATATAATCTGAAGACGGAAATGACAATTAAATTTAAGTTTCTTTTTGTTAAGTCTTTTATCTTTAACTATTCATTTTATTTTTGAAGTGTCACCAATGACCAATATTGTTCATATCAGTCCAGGGTTTTTCGAGTGGTAGCGGTTCACCAACTTGTAGCAATTCAATTGAAATATTATCTGGGGAGCGAATAAAAGCCATTCTACCATCTCGTGGAGGCCGATTTATCACAATTCCATTTTCCTGTAGGTGCTCGCAAATTTGATAGATATTTTCAACTTCATAAGCGATATGGCCAAAATGACGACTATCACTTGGAAGTTGATTGTCTCCATCCCAATTATATGTAAGCTCAATAGGTGTATCTTCTTGGCCTTCTGCCGCCATAAAAACTAACGAAAATCTTCCTTTCTCATTGTCATAGCGTCTTGTTTCCTTAAGTCCTAATAAGTTATAAAAGTGCATAGATTTATCTAAATCTGCTACCCTTACCATTGTATGTAAGTATCTTAGGTGCATTTGATCTCCAATATTGACTTTTTGTAATAAACTTGTGGTTTTAATTTATTAATGCTTGTAAAATGTGCATTTGTCAAAGAAATTGGATGTTGCAATTTTGGTATAAAACTATGATTTCAAAGGGTATTAATCATGTTAGAGAGATAGAGAAATGTTTTTATCTGAGTACGCCCCCATAGAGTATCTAAGAAGCCAGGATCAACCTGGTGTGCTTTCGATCATAATTGATCGAACAGGCCCAGGATATAGAAGTATTGGTGCTATGATGGCATTTTCACACAGCGGAGATAAAATAGGTTCATTATCATCCGGTTGCATAGAGGACGATTTGTGGTTGGTTGCAAAGGAATCTTTGCAGACAAATATGCCTGTTGTTACCCATTATGGGTCAGAATCAAAAATAATAGATCTAAAACTGCCATGTGGCGGAGATATGAAAATCTTATCTTTGCCAAATCCAAATCGTGAGATCTTGGAGAATATTTTATTAAGTTTAAAAAAGAGAAAAGAAATTGGTCTTTCTATTAGCCTATCTAGCGGAAAGATCGTGTTGTCAGGGCCAGTTCAGTGTGGTCTAGAAAAAGAAATATTTAAGTGTAATCTAGTACCTGAATTGAAATTAATCGTAATGGGAACTGGTATAGAGGTTGAAGCCTTTTGCTCATTGTCACTTGCCGCTAACATTAAGCTTGAATTATTAACACCAGATTTAACTTTAATCGAACACAAGTTCTCTTCAGTTGAAAAACTCCATCATCTCAAATCTTTGAGTGAAATACCTAATCTTTCGATTGACGGTTGGACTGCTATAGTACTGTTTTTTCACGATCATGATTGGGAACCACCATTGCTTCATTCTGTATTAAACAGTAATGCATTTTATATTGGTGCTCAGGGGAGTAAATCGGCTCATCGGCAGTTAGTGAATAATTTAATTGACATGGGTTGCTCTGAAAAAGAATTGTCACAATTGCGATCTCAGATAGGCTTAATTCCGTCTGCTAGGGATCCCAAAACTTTAGCAATTTCTGTTCTTGCAGATGTTATAAAATATTCAAATTTCAACCGATAGCTTTGGGCGTTATCCCTATATTACATTTTATAAATATTTAGAATATCTAGCTGTATGAAAATCTTCATCACCTAGCTCATGGTCAATCATTATTAATCTTTTAGCATAGTGGCCTAACTCGTATTCCCATGTCATTCCAATTCCACCATGTAATTGAATAGCTTCTTCAGCAACAATCTGTCCCACTCTTCCTATCGTCATTTTACAAGCTGAGAGAGCCATTTCTCTAGCTTTCCCTTTTTTGTTTAGGGAACTGCAAGCATTAATTACTGCGGATCGGGCTTGCTCAATTTCAAGAAGCATCTGTGCTGCCCTATGTTGCAGTGCTTGGAATTTCCCCAATTGGAGGCCAAATTGACTTCTCGTTTGAAGATAATTGATTGTTAGACTTTTTATAAACTCCATTATGCCTAACGCCTCTGATGAAAGGGCAAGGATACCTTTGCCTATCGCAGACTCTAAAGCATTCTTGGCGTCAATATTTAATTCGACCCCAGTTACATCATCTAAGAATAATTCAGCAGCTCTTCCTCCATCAATAGTTTTATAGTCTGTCATTTTTAAACCGGCAGTATTTGTTTCTACTAAATACAATTTTAAATCGTCTTTATCTTTTGCTGAGATGATTATAAAATCTACCCCATTAGCAGATTGCACCATCGATTTAACACCAGTTATTCCATTTGTTGTTTGAACAGTTTTTATATCGCTCTCATAACCTGAATGTGGTTCAAAGTGTGCAAAAGTAATTCTTTTTTCTCCTGTCATTAAAAGTTCTAGAATATCCTTATGAACGTTAGATTGTGAAAGTATATCTCCACCCATGAGGGTAGACAGAAAAGGTTCTACAACTAAGCCCTTTCCTAACGCTTCGAAAACAACTGCTATGTCGAAGCCTTCGCCGCCAAAACCATTAAACTGTTCAGAGAACAAGGCATAATTAATCCCCAAATCATTTAATTTTTTCCAACTTTCTAGAGAAAAACCTAAATCTGACGACGCATTAATCATTCGATGGCTTAGAGGATAATCATTAGCGATAAATTTTTCAATTGTGTTTGACAATAATCGACGCTCTTCTGAATGAGTAAAGTCCATCACAATTACCTTAAAGACCCACTATCATCTTAGAAATAATATTTTTTTGAATTTCATTAGAGCCACCATATATCGAAACTTTTCGATTGTTAAAATAAGTGCTTGAAGCTGTATGAGCAAAAAATGGCCCGATTTCTTCACCATTAAACCCATCTTCTAAAGCCTCTGGTCGAAAGATTCTTCCATATCTGGCTGAAGCACGACGTAAAAGATGATCAAGCTCCTGACATACTTCGGATCCAAGAATTTTGAGCATAGAACTTTCGGCTCCAGGATCTCCACCTTTTTCAGCTTCAGATAGCACTCTGAGATTTGTAGTTTCTAAATTTGTTAAGTTAATTTCTAATTTTGCTAATCTAGAGGAAAAGAGTGGATCAGCAATAAGTGGTTTGCCGTTGCGCTTTTCTGTCTTAGCAATGTCCTTTAATTTTTCTAACTTCTTTTTTGAGATACCTACTGTTGCGATATTGTTTCGTTCATGGCTTAATAAATATTTTGCATATGTCCAACCTTTGTTTTCTTCGCCCACAAGATTTTTGATTGGAACCCTAACATCAGTAAACCATACCTCATTTATCTCTTCTCCACCGTCAATTGTTTTGATTGGTCTTACTTCTACTCCGTCAGACCTCATATCAATCATCAAAAAGGAGATTCCTTGTTGTGGCTTGCCTTCACTGGAAGTCCTCACGAGAGTAAAAATCATATTGGCGTGTTGGGCTAACGTCGTCCAAGTTTTTTGACCATTAACGACATAGTGCGTTCCATCACTTACTGCTGAGGTTTTTAATGATGCTAAATCTGACCCTGCGCCTGGTTCTGAGTACCCCTGGCACCACCAATCAGATCCATCTAAAATGCGTGGAAGCCAAAACCTGCATTGTTCTTGACTTCCAAATTTCATAAGTACAGGAGCTAACATTTTGAGGCCAAATGGTACTATTCTTGGAGCATTTGCCGCTGCTAGTTCGTCTTCAAAAATAAATTGCTCTACAATGTCCCAACTCGTACCGCCATATTCTTTTGGCCAAGATGAACCTAACCAACCCTTCTCGTTCAAAATATCATGCCAATTTTGCATATCACTTTTGTGAAGAGGTTTATTATTTGCAATTTTATCAGCTAGATTCTTGGGAATGGCGGATTTAATAAAATCTCGTACTTCTATCCTGAAAGATTCCTGCTTTTTTGTAAAGTTTACATCCATTTGTTACTCAATTTAAACTGTCAAAAGTCTTATTTTCGCGAGCTAATCTTTCCAGTAAGGGAGAGAGACTCCAAAATATAGGATCCTCTTTTTCGAATTCTTTAATGTCTTTTACAAGTTTTTCTAATCCATACATATCTGCGTATTTTAAGGGCCCACCACGATAACGAGGAAAACCATAACCATATAATAAGGTTACGTCTACATCGGAAGGTCGAAGGGCTATTCCTTCATCCACCACATCTGCCGCTTCGTTAATCATAGCGGCCATATATCGTCTTAAGATTTCTTGTTCTGAAAATTTCTTTGGGGTGATATTATTATTGGATCTTTCACTTTCAATAATTTCTTTTAGATCGGGGTTTTCTACACCAAACCTAATTCCATCTGGATAGTCGTAAAAACCCTTGCCAGTTTTTTGACCAAACCAACCTTTTTCGCAAATTCTATCGGCAATCCCCACGTATCGTCTATTAGGATCTCGGGTAGATTTGCCGGCTTTCCGGTTAGCCCAACCAATATCTAAACCTGCCATATCAAACATCTGAAAAGGGCCCATTGGGTAACCAAAGTTTCTAATGGCTTCGTCAACTTGATGTGGACTAGCGCCATCTTCAACTAAATAAGACGCTAATTCGCCATAAATTGAAAGTATCCGATTGCCAATAAAACCATGACAGTTACCCGCTCTTACTGGTATTTTTCTCATTTTCTTTGCGAGTAAGAATCCAGTAGCGACTACGTCATCGTTTGGATTGGAAGGAATAACAATTTCCAAAAGTTTCATAATGTTTGCAGGGGAGAAAAAATGAAGCCCAATAACGTCTTGGGGTCTTTCGGTTGCTGATGCTATTTCATCTATATCTAAGTAACTTGTATTTGAAGCTAAAACTGCGCCCTGTTTTGCGAATTTATCAATCTTTTGAAAAACCTGTTTTTGATATCCATTTCTTCAAACACCGCTTCAATAATCATATCCGCACTCGCGATATCTTTGAAATTTGTCGTTGGTCTGTATCTATTCAGTATTTCTGATTTTCTTTCATTATCTAATCGCCCTTTAGAAAGGTCCCGGTCAAGTACCTTTTCAACATTGGATATGCCCTTTGCAATGCTAGCATCATCTTGTTCAACCATTACAACGTGCATTCCTGATTTAAGCGCTGCTAGTGTTATTCCGCTACCCATAGTGCCACCTCCGATAACGGCTAGCGAAGATAATGGGCGTGGTTCTGCTCTTCCAGCTTCTGGAACTTTCGCACTTTTACGCTCAGCAAAAAATGCATGAACCAACCCTTCACGCTGTGTGGTGTTTAAACAATCAATAAAAGCTTCGCGTTCATACTTTAGTCCTTCATTGATAGATGAACTTAAAGATACCTCAACACAGTCGATTATTCTAAAAGGAGCATGAAGTCCTTTTGCCTTAACTTCTAATACTGCTCTAGCGTCATCTATAGCTTGCTTATTGCCTTTTATATCTTTTAATCCCTCAGATCTTTCTGAAGTTTTAACTATTGGGATATTCTTTTCGATAATTTCATTCGAAAAGTGAATTGCTGCGTCAAGAAGATCCCTGTCAGTTAATCGATCAATGATACCAATTTTATTTCCGCGACTAGCAGATATTGGCGTTCCCGAGGTCATGAGTTCGATGGAAGCTTTTGCCCCGGCGATCCTAGGTACTCTTTGTGTCCCTCCAGCTCCTGGCAGTAAGCCCAGGTGAACCTCAGGCAATCCAATTTTTGCAGAGTTTAAAGCTATTCTGAAATGCGCTCCTAGCGCAATCTCTAGACCGCCTCCTAATGCAGTGCCATGAATTGCTGCGATAACTGGCAATTTTTGATTTTCAATATAATTCACGACCTCGGGCAAGCCTGGCTCCAAAAGAGGGCCTCCAAATTCAGTTATATCTGCACCAGCCGGAAAAGTTCTGCCTCCACCAATCAGAACAACAGCTTTTATAGTTGGATCTTCAGAAGCTATTTTCAAGTTTTCAATGACTCCACTGCGAACCGCATGACCTAAAGCGTTTACAGGAGGATTATTAAACGTAATTACTGCTGTTTTCTCAATGGTTTGGTACGAAATAACATTTTTCATTTTATCATCCTTTAACTTAATTCAAATAGGCCTGCTGCACCCATACCACCACCTATACACATAGATACAACCCCATATTTTATATTAGTTCTACGACCTTCGTGTAGAATATGGCTCGCCATTCGAGCTCCTGACATACCGTAAGGGTGACCGACAGCTATTGCTCCGCCATTTATATTATATTTTTCTGGGTCTATTCCTAATCTATCTCGGCAGTACAAGCATTGTGATGCGAAAGCTTCATTTAACTCCCACATGTCAATATCTTCAATCGATAGGCTATAATTTTTTAGAAGTTCAGGTACTGCAAAAACGGGACCAATTCCCATCTCATCAGGATCACAGCCAGAAACAGAGATACCTCGGTAAATACCTAAAGGTTCTAATCCCTTCGAAGTGGCCATTTTTTCACTCATTAAGACCAGCGCTGCTGCTCCATCTGAAAGTTGCGATGCATTTCCAGCAGTGATGTAATTTCCTTTTTCAACTGTCTGTCCATTGGCAAACACTGGTTGAAGAGTAGCTAAACTCTCAACCGTAGTATTTGCCCTTAAACCCTCGTCATTTTCCAAAGTAACCTCTACATCTGTTACTTCCTTTGTTTCTCGATCTTGAACCTTTTTAACAGTTTTTAAAGGAGCTAATTCTGCTTTTAATCTTCCCTCTGATTGTGCATTCGCAGTGCGACGGTGGCTATCAGCAGCGTATTTGTCCTGATCTTCTCTGGTAACCCCATATCTTTCAGCGACAACTTCCGCAGTTTCCAACATGCTCATATACAAATCTGGTCGATTGCTGACATTCCAAGGATCTTTTGCTCTGAAAGTATTCATTTTTTCGTTTTGTACTAAAGATACACTTTCAACACCACCAGCGACTCCAATATCGATTTCTCCATTTTTTATTCGACCAGCGATTGAAGCTATCGTCATTAATCCGCTAGAGCATTGCCTGTCTATGGACATACCTGGTACAGACGTTGGTAGACCAGCTCGTATTGCTGATTGACGAGCAATATTTCCTCCTGTGCTCCCTTGTTGCAAAGCAGCTCCAACGTGAACATCTTCCACTTCATTTGCATTAATATTGGCTCTACTAATCGCTTCCTTTATAGCATGACCCATTAACTCTTGAGGCTGTGTATCATTAAATGCTCCTCTGTAGGCTTTGGCTATGGGTGTTCGAGCTGTGGATACTATGACTACGTTGTCTGACATTTTAATTCCTTTATTCAAAAATTGCTAACGTTAACCACTCTGCATATAAGGCTGGAGTTGGCTCATTCTCTATTTCTATAACTAATCCCATTTCTCTCAATATTTGTGATTCTGACTTTCTGGTTACCTTATTCATCGTGAATTTTCCTCGTACACGTGCTCCATTCTTCACAGGATTTAAAAAACGTACTTTATTTAACCCATAATTTATTCCCATAACCTGACCTGTTTGAGGAGGGAAGGTATCAATAGCAAATTTTGATGCTAAAGATAAACTTAAAAATCCGTGTGCAATGGTCCCTCCAAATGGCGTTTCCAACTTTGCTCTATTTTCATCAACATGTATGAACTGAGGGTCCAGTGTTACATCTGCAAATTTATTGATCATATTCTGATCAATCTTTATCCAAGGCGATATTCCTATTTCAGTTCCCAACTGATTTAATTGAGTTTCATAAACTTTTTCAGCTATAGACATTATCATTTTCCTTTCATTGTTGATACCTTGCCGGTGTGATTTGTACAAATACTAAGTTGGCTAACGTGGCGGTAATTTTCTTTTAACAATTTAATGGTTTCCTGTATGGTGGGATTATTAAAAGAGATGTGATTCCAAATGAAGTTTGATAAAAGTATAAAAATAGCACCATCAATTCTTAGCGCAGACTTTTCGAATTTTGGAGAAGAGTGCTTGGCGATTGAGAATCAGGGTGCTGATTTGGTTCATATCGATGTTATGGATGGTCATTTTGTTCCAAACATTACGTTTGGGGCGGAAACCTGCAAGGCTATCAGGCCCTTTATTAATACAATAATGGATGTACATCTGATGATTGCTCCTGTTGATTCACATTTGCAGAATTTTGTTGAAGCCGGTGCGGATATTATTTCCGCCCACGTGGAAGCAACGCCTCATATTCATCGCACTATGCAGGCTATCCGAGGCTTTGGCGTTAAGGCTGGAGTAGCACTTAATCCTGGAACTCCTGTTGAAAGTTTGGAAAATGTATTAGATCTGGTCGATTTAGTTTGTGTTATGACAGTAAATCCAGGATTTGGTGGGCAAAAATTTATATATTCGCAGATAGAGAAAATAAAAAAAATTAAAGACTTAATCGGGGATCGACCAATTCATATCGAAATTGATGGTGGTATCAATGCGGAAACAGCACCACTTGTTGTAAATGCTGGTGCAAATATACTTGTCGCTGGCTCAAGTGTGTTTCGAGGAGGGTCTGTTGAAAAGCCAGAGATTTATGGCAAAAATATTGATTTAATTAGAACTTCAGTTAGCAAGAAAATGTAATCTTATTTATGACTTTATTAATTAATAATATTTTGTTGGATAAATAATTAACGAACGCCAAAAAAAATGAAATTTAATAAAAATAAGATGGTTTTCCCTCAAATTACTTCGATTGGAGATAGTGGGTTAATTGTGGTGTTTGGAGAAAAGTTTTCTATAGAATTAAATAAAAAAGCTTTGGCTTTGGATTTTGAACTTAATAAAGACTTACCAGAAGGTGTTTTAGAAACAATCCCCACACTTGTAAGTCTAATGGTACGGTTCGATCCTTTAACAGTTTCTTATCAATTCTTAAGGGATTACATTGATGCTTTATTAGAATCTAATTTGAATGTTGACCTTTCTGGTGGCCGTTCGTTTGTTATTCCTGCGGTTTATGGGGGTAATGAAGGGCCTGAATTAGATGAGGTGGCTGACATTATGCAAATAAGACCAGATCAAGTGATAAGTGGGCATTCGGAGTCTGAGCAACAGGTGATGATGCTCGGTTTCTCTGCTGGGTGTAGTTACTGTGGATTGTTACCACCAATTTGGGACATACCCCGTGGCAAAAAGATCAACCCATCGGTTCCAGGTGGCTCGCTTTTGATTGCGTTGAGACAAACAGTTTTTCCTGCATCAAATATGCCAACTGGATGGCGAAGAATCGGTCAATCGCCATGTTTAACCTTTGATCTTGGTAAAGATCCCAATTTTTTACTTAAGCCTGGTGATAAAATTCGTTTTGAACAAATTAGTAGTGCTAAAGCGCAGTCAATAGCCCATGATAAACTATGGGAGACTCTTGAAAAATGAGTTTATATATTAACAGTGCTCTAGTTGGAGCGTCAGTTCAAGATGATGGTAGACCAGGACTGCAGCGGTACGGCGTCACATCAGGTGGTGCAGTTGACAAGCTCGCCTTAGCCCAAGGTCGAGTGCTCTTAAATGACGAAGGTAATACCGCTGCTTTAGAATTTTCGGCTGTTGGTGGTAAATTTAAGGTTCAAACAAGCTCGTTTTTTGTTTTCACAGGTGCGGAAGCACCACTAAAGTTGAATGGCAATCTTATTCAGCAGGGTCAAGTTTTTGAGGCGAAAGCGGGGGATGAAATTGAAATAGGATCAATTTCAAATGGTTTTTATGGTTATTTACATGTAGCAGGAGGTTTTCTTAGTACTTCACATTTGGGTTCGAGGAGTACTAATTTTCAGGTCGGGTTAGGGGCAACTTTAGAAATTGGTAATATATTACCATACAAATCTACCTCATATAGAGACCTTAAATTATTGAAATTAAATGATTACTTTGATTCTAGTAAGATTAGGGTTGTGGCTGGACCACAAACTAATTTATTTTCGGAAAAAGTTTTGCAAAGATTTTTTAGTACTGAGTTTAAAGTATCTCCAATGCGTAATCGCATGGGAGTGAAATTAACTTTTAATGGGGAAAATTTTTATACCGACGAAGGATTGAGTGTTTTGTCGGATGCAATAGAACTAGGTGACATTCAGATAGATGGCGAAGGCACTCCAACTGTTTTATTGAATGATAGGCAGCCAACAGGAGGATATCCTAGAATATCCACGATAATTTCAGCAGATTTGCATAAATTCGCACAGAAATCAGTTGCTTCAAAATTCAATTTTGTTTTGGTCTCTCTAAGAGAGGCTGTAAATGCTCTAGAAGTATTATCAGAACAATTAGGTAACTTGCGGAGTCAAGTAGCTTCTGTGCAACGTGATCCCCATAATATTTCTAATCTTTTAAATTATAGTTTAGTTGGAGGAGCTATCAGAGGAGATGAATTTGATGAAAGTTGATTTAAACGCTGATTTAGGAGAAAGTTTTGGTCCTTATCAGATCGGCAATGATCCGGACATGTTAGACATTGTAACATCGGCAAATGTTGCCTGTGGATTTCATGGTGGTGATCCAGAAATCATGGCCGATACAGTTGATTTGTGTATTGAGAAAAAAGTTGCAATTGGCGCTCACCCAGGCTTTCAAGATTTAAAAGGATTTGGGCGTCGACGTATTGAGATAAGCTCTAAAGAGTTAAGATATTTAACACTATATCAAATTGGAGCTTTGAAATCGATTATTTTGGCAAAAGGTGGGTTGTTGAATCATGTAAAACTTCATGGTGCCCTAAATAATATCGCATGTGAGGATTTGGAAATATCATCTGTGTTTACCCAAGCAATTAAAGATTTTGATATGTTATTGCCAATTTTTGTTGTTGCTGGGACCAAACTTCAGGAAGCAGCAACTCTTCTTGATCAACCTTTCAAATGTGAGGTTTTTGCGGATCGTTCCTATACAGACCATGGCCAATTAGTATCTCGTAAGATGAGTGGTGCATTAATACATGATCCAAAGATAGCAGCAGATAATGTTTTGAAAATGTTAGAAGAAAAGGCATTAACTTCAATAAATGGAAAGAAAATACCTGTTTCAGTAGATACTATTTGCGTTCATGGCGATAATCCTGCTGCAATAAAATTAGCGGAAACAGTAAGAACTAAATTAGAGAAAGCTGGAATTGAAGTAGGATCAAGCTAANTANATNTACTTAATNGCTTGATCCTTGAAAATTTACTNCGTTTCTTCTGATTGAACNTCNTNAACATCAACGTTTTTGGGACTCTCTTCGGCAGAAGTTTCTGATTTTTCTTCCGCTTCCATTTCGAGCTCTTCTAGAGCCGCTGCACCCATATCGTCGAAGAGCTCTGAGATTTCAAACTCTGCTTCAGCTTCTGCCTGGGCTGCTAAGTCTTGTATTGATTTACCATCAGCCTGCAATTTAGCTTCTTCTTCTGATCGAGCTACATTTAGGTCAATATTACATTGTGTTTCAGGATGTAAGGAAACTTTTACCGTGTGGAGGCCTAATTCTTTGATCGGTTTATCAATTATAATTTGTTTCCTATCTATTGAAAAACCATCATTTGTGGTAGCTTCTGCTGCATCCCTGTTGGTAACTGATCCATAAAGTGACCCTGTGTCTGATGCTGATCTGATAATGATAAATTGCTTGCCATTCAATTTTNCTGCAATTGCATCGGCTTCACTCTTTGCTTCTAGATTACGGGCTTCCATTTGGGATTTTTGTTTTTCAAATACAGCAATATTAGCTTCNGTNGCTCTCATTGCCTTTTTNAAAGGAAGAAGGTAATTTCTAGCGTANCCTTGTTTGACAGTCACCACGTCTCCCATCTGACCTAACTTTGCTACTCTTTCCATCAAAATTACTTGCATGGTATGTCTCCTATTTAACGGCGTATGGCAGCAAGGCGAGATAGCGAGCACGCTTAATTGCTTTTGCTAATTCACGCTGTTTCTTTTGAGAAACAGCTGTTATTCTGCTGGGCACAATTTTGCCTCGTTCTGAGACATATCGCTGTAATAGTTTTATATCTTTATAATCGATTTTTGGGGCCTTATCACCTGAAAAGGGGCACGTCTTTCTTCGTCTGAAAAATGGCTTATTAGTTACATTCATTTCACTCGCCTCCAGCTTCTGGTTTTATGTCATCTGTTTTTTCTTCTCGATTTCGCGGCTTAGATCCCATCATTACTGAAGGACCTTCATCATGCTTTTTTACCTTTATTGTCATGACTCTCATCACATCTTCATGTAGCCGCATCAGACGTTCCATTTCCTGAACAGCTTCAGCTGGTGCATCAGATTTTAAAAAAGTATAATGACCTTTTCGATTTTTATTCACTTTGTAAGCCATGGTTTTTAGACCCCAATATTCGCTGTCTAAAACATTGCCTTTATTTTCTATTAAAATTTTTGAAAAATGTTCTAAAAGTCCCTCAGCCTGCATATTTGACAGATCTTGACGGGCAATCATCACATGCTCGTANTTTGGCATGATATTTCCTTTACTATTGTGCTTCAAAATATGGCAAAAAAGGATCCGCTACCATATACGAGTGGCACCGCTAACAAAATTTTACGGATTNTGGTTCGTTAGTTTCTTTTTTAATTAAATGCAAGAACATTATNTGTTAATATGTATTTNATCAGTAGTTCAAACTTTTAAGATATTTAAATTATTTTAGTTGTGCTGTACTGTGAACTTATGCGAGAGAACTATTCACTTTCAAAAATTATTAAATATTAATGGAGTAATAATGGGTTTTACATTTGTTTTTCCAGGACAAGGCGCTCAATCGATTGGGATGGGGCAAGCCTTAGCTAAAGCTTATTCAAAATCAAGAAAAGTTTTTGAAGAGGTTGATGATNCCCTTGATTTTAAATTATCTAAATTGATTTGGGAAGGNTCAATTGATGATCTAACCTTGACTAAAAATGCGCAACCCGCACTGATGGCCACGTCGATTGCTGCTTTTCGGGCCATGGAAGAAGAAAATTTGATGCCAGATAGCATTAACTTTTTTGCAGGCCACTCTCTTGGCGAATACTCTGCGCTGTGTGCTGCTGGGGCTTTGGAGTTATCAGTAACNGCGAAGCTTTTAAGAATTCGAGGAGAGGCTATGCAAAAGGCTGTTCCTATCGGAGTNGGAGCAATGGCTGCTATTTTAGGTTTGGATTTAAAGGCTGTTGAAGATATAGCTGCGCAAGCCGCTCAAACACAGATCTGTCAAGCTGCAAACGATAANGATCCAAATCAGGTTGTGATTTCTGGCCATTTTGAGGCTGTAGAAAGGGCGATTGAAATAGCAAAAGAAAGNGGAGCAAGAAGAGNGATACTTTTACCAGTCTCAGCTCCGTTTCACTGCACTTTGATGCAACCAGCTACAGATATAATGGACGAAGCCTTGTCTAGAGTTACAATAAAGCAGCCTATTTCGCCAATAGTAGCGAATTATTCGGCTAAGCCGGTCATTGAGCCAAGTGACATTAAAGATTCTTTAGTTAGACAAATTATGGGTAGAGTTAAATGGCGGGAGTCTATAGAATTTTTATCAAATAATGGCGTAAAACAAGTGTACGAGGTTGGCGCGGGTAAAGCGTTATCTGGTATGATTAAAAGGGTGAATAAAGATATTAGCTGTCAAAATATTAGTTCTCCTGAAGATTTGAATAAGATTTTGCTAAAAGAGAATTAAAGGAAAAAAAATATGTTCAGTTTAGAAAAGAAGAATGCCTTAGTTACAGGTGCTTCAGGAGATATTGGAAGATCGATAGCAATAGCGTTACACNATGCTGGTGCTAAGGTAATTATATCTGGAACCCGTTTAGAGCCTTTAGAAGCATTGAAAAGCGAGTTAGGAGAGCGAGCACATATAATTTTATGTGATCTCTCTGATAAAGATGAAGTACGATTAATGCTTAGCAAAGCAATCGAAANTTTAGGGTCAATTGATATTTTGATAAATAATGCTGGAATTACTCAAGATAATTTATTTATGAGAATGTCTGATGATGAATGGAATAATGTTATAAATGTGAATTTGTCATCTACTATGCAGCTTTGCCGAGGAGTTTTACGAGGTATGATGAAATCTCGTTGGGGGCGTATAGTGAATATCTCTTCTGTTGTTGGAGTCACTGGAAATCCAGGTCAGGCAAATTATGCAGCTTCCAAAGCAGGAGTTATAGGAATGTCAAAATCCTTGGCNTATGAGGTGGCTAGTAGAGGAATAACTGTTAACTGTGTGGCGCCTGGTTTTATTTCCTCGGCAATGACAGATAAGCTTAATGATAAACAAAAAGACTCTATAATTTCCTCTATTCCTTCCAAGCGCATGGGAGATAGCAAGGATGTGGCGGCTGCAGTTTCATATTTAACTTCTAATGAAGCTTCTTACGTCACAGGACAGACACTACATGTTAACGGTGGTTTGGCGATGATATGATTTAATTTAATTATTTTCGGAAACCATTTGCCATTTTCGAACTATATGATATAGGCGCCCTAGATTAGTGATGGCAACCAAAGAGCTTTTGCTACGAATTTAATTAATTACTTTGGGAATCTGGAAGAATAAGAAAATTGAGAGGANTATGATTATGAGCGACATAGCAGATCGAGTTAAAAAGATAGTAGTTGAACATTTAGACGCTGAAGAAGATAAGGTTGTTGAGAGTGCATCTTTCATCGATGATCTTGGCGCTGATAGTCTAGACACCGTTGAATTGGTTATGGCATTTGAAGAAGAGTTTGGAATAGAAATACCTGATGATGCCGCAGAGACTATTCAAACCTTTGGAGACGCAGTTAAGTTTATTAATGATGCTTCTTAGAAATTAGTTCATGTTTAATTGAGGCGTCTTCTTGGGACGCCTTTTTTTTTGACTTTTTGCAAAATTAATAACAGACAAAATTGCTTATTATTTTGATATGTTTATGATCAAGGTAATTAAAGTGTCGTTGAAAGGAATTGCTTATGCGTAGAGTTGTTGTTACCGGTTTAGGAATGGTCACTCCATTGGCTTGTGGTGTTGAAGAGACTTGGTCAAGAATAGTTGCAAGTAACTCAGCNGCATCCACGATTCAGAAATTTGATGCATCCCATTTAGCAACAAATTATGCTTGTGAGATACCTAGAGGGGATGGGACTAATGGAACGTTTAATCCTGATAATTGGATGGAACCTAAAGAGCAGAGAAAAGTAGATGATTTTATTCTTTATGGGATGGCCGCGGCTGAGCAAGCTATAAAAGATTCTAACTGGGTTCCAAGAACTGAGCATGATAATTTACGAACTGGGGTAATGATTGGGTCTGGAATCGGAGGGTTATCTTCAATCGCAGATACGGCTATTACTCTAAAAGAACGAGGTCCTCGACGAGTTTCCCCATTCTTCATTCCAAGCGCATTAATAAACCTGGCAAGTGGGCAAGTTTCTATTAGATTTGGCTTTAAAGGTCCAAATCATTCTGTCGTTACAGCATGTTCAACGGGTGCCCATGCTATCGGCGATGCCGCCAGGCTAATAATGTTAGATGATGCGGACGTTATGGTTGCGGGTGGAGCAGAAGCACCAATATCAGAAATAGGAATAGCTGGATTTAATGCTTGTAAAGCTTTATCTACAAAAAGAAAAGAGAACCCAACTGAGGCGTCTCGCCCTTACGACATAGATCGAGATGGCTTTGTAATGGGTGAAGGCTCAGGCGTTGTTGTTTTAGAGGAGTTAGAGCATGCGCGAAAACGTGGTGCTTACATTTATGGTGAGGTTTTGGGATATGGCTTATCGGGTGATGCTTACCATATAACGGCACCTTCTGAGGATGGTGATGGAGGCTATAGATCGATGCAAGCTGCAATTAAGCGTGCTAATTTGAGACCTTCTTCAATAGATTACGTTAATTCTCATGGAACCTCTACAATGGCTGACGTTGTTGAACTAGCTGCTGTTGAGCGCTTGTTTGGATCAGCNGCAAGCAACTTAACTATGTCTTCAACAAAGTCGGCAGTTGGTCATTTGCTTGGGGCTGCTGGGGCAATAGAAGCAATCTTTTGTCTTTTATCAATTCGGGATCAAAAAGCACCACCCACTCTTAATTTAGATAACCCCGCCGTTGAGACAATGATTGACCTTGCTCCAAAAACTGCAGTTTCTCGAGAAATTAAGATAACTATGTCTAATTCNTTTGGTTTCGGTGGAACAAATGCTACAATTGTTTTAGGAAAATGCGAGTCGTAATACATGTTTGGAAGCGTTTTAAAGAACTTTCTAAGCTTTTTCTTAATGCTAATATTTGTTTTATGCCTCTCCATTTGGTGGGGCGTTAAAAAATTTGAAAAGCCAAGTGATCATCTTTTAGAGGGCACATTTACTATCAATGCTGGTGATAGTTTTAATACAATAGTTAAGAATTTATACGACAAAAATTTTATTGATAATCCGTATATCTTNAAACTCGCTGTTATCATAAGAAAAAGTCACAAAAAACTGAAATATGGAGAGTATGAGTTTCCTGAGAGAGCCTCAATGAATGAAATACTAACATTTATTGTGGATGGTGAAACTAAGGTTTATAAACTAGTTATTCCTGAAGGTTTCTCAAATTATCAGATTTCAGAGCGCCTTAGATCTGAACAATTACTGAGTGGCAGTATAAACACGTTGCTCGCTGAGGGATCTTACGCGCCCCAAACTTATTTATTTTCTAAGGGNGATAAACGCGATAATTTGTTAACTTTAATGGTTGAAAAACAGTCAATTATTTTAGATCAGGCATGGAAAAATCGGGTTATTGGACTGCCACTTAAGAATAAGTATGAAGCATTAATTTTAGCATCAATTATTGAAGAAGAGGCAAGTTTAATAGAAGAACAAAAAATTATCGCTTCAGTTTTTTTAAATAGATTAAAAAATAAAATGAGGTTACAAGCAGATCCAACAGTAATATTTGGTATTACAAAGGGAGAATACTCATTAGGCCGTGGGCTTTTTAGAAATGAATTAAATCAATTCACACCTTGGAATACTTACCGNATAAAAGGCTTACCNCCAACACCTATATCAAATCCAGGAAAGTCAGCTATCAAAGCCGTTACGCAGCCCGCAATAACTGATTTTCTATATTTCGTTGCAGATGGCAAAGGNGGGCACTGGTTCGCNAAATCAAATGAAGAGCATAATAAAAATGTTAAAAAATGGCGTGAGATTGAAAAAAAAAGAGAGATAACAAAGTGAATNAGTNACTATGAAGATTTATAATTTTTGTTTTTTTAATTGGAAAAATATAGAAACAGGCGAGAATTTAGTNTTGCAAAATCAATTTATTATCTCAAATAACTGTGAAAAAAAGATATTTAAAAATGCTTAATGTTAGACCAATAGGTTTTATCGTAGGGATCTTGGTTGTCATTTTGGGAATTTCGATGGTTTTGCCGTTATTAGCAGATCTTTATTTTCAAGATCAACATTGGAAAATTTTTGCATATTCATCCTTTTTCACNATTGTGGTAGGTGCATTGCTTGTTCTTAGTTGTTTGAATAGTTTCCCAACAAGTTTTTCGATTCAGCAAACTTTCTTGTTAACTGTTGTGATATGGTTTGTTCTTCCGATTTTTGGCGCTATTCCCTTTCTTATCGGTTGGACTAATGCAAGTTTTATTGACAGCTTCTTTGAAGCCATGTCTGGAATGACAACTACTGGTGCAACAGTGTTCTCGGGATTAGATGTGTTCCCGGAGGGATTGCTTCTNTGGAGAGGCTTGCTCCAATGGTTTGGNGGNATTGGTATAATTGTAGTCGCCGTGGTTTTTCTACCTCTTCTTAGGGTTGGTGGAATGCAAATGTTTCAAATGGACAGTTTCAGTAACTTTGGACAATCGCTACCCAAAGTTAAAGAAATTGCTCAGTCAGTTTTCCTCATCTATTTAGCACTTACGTGTCTTGCTGTTTTAGCATACCTTGCATCCGGTTTGCGCTTGTTTGACTCAGTTGTTCATGCGATGACAACTATTTCTACTGGTGGATTTGGTAACTATGATGACTCATTTGCTAATTTTCCAGCCTCAACAGAATATATCTGTGTATTATTTATGATCGCCTCTTCTATTCCTTTTATAAGATATGTTCAGCTTTCTAATGGCAACTTTAAAGCACCTCTTGCNGACTCGCAGATTAAAACTTTTTTAATGATTTTGTTTTTTGTAGTAACAATATTGTTCTTGTGGTTATTGGTAGAGCAAGACTTCTCGACGAGTTTTACACTTAGAAAAACCTTATTTAATGGCGTCTCAATCTTAACAGGAACTGGCTATTCAAGTGATAATTATATGCTTTGGGGGACTTTCCCTTTCTCTTTATTTTTAATCATTGGGTTGATTGGTGGATGTGCAGGCTCAACAACTTGCTCAATTAAAGTATTTCGATTTCAAATACTTTTTTCGGCGATTATGGTGCAAATCAAGCAAATGCATTACTCTAGGGCTGTGCTAGCTACTCGATACGAGGGTAAAAAAGTTTCATTAGATATAATTTCTTCGGTTATAGCATTTTTTATCCTATTTTTTGTAACATTGTTTTTAGTTACACTGGCATTATCTCTCACCGGGCTTGACTTTGTTACATCTATTTCAGGAGCTGTTAGTACGCTTGCAAACGTGGGCCCTGGGTTGGGGGAGCGAATTGGACCAGTGGGTAATTATGNTAATTTGAATAGTTGGGCAAAATTNATATTAATTTTCTCAATGTTNGTTGGAAGATTAGAATTAATGGTTGTTTATGTTTTATTTACATTAACATTTTGGCGAGGGTAAGAAATTTGAAAAAACCACTTGGAGCACAAATTCCATCTATTTTAAAAGAAAATGATGTAGAAATTNTTTTTGGAATTCCGGGAGTTCACAATATTGAGCTTTATCGTGGGATTGAAGAAGCAGGCTTAAAACATATTTTAGCTCGACATGAACAAGGTGCTGGGTTTATGGCAGACGGCTATGCAAGGGCAACAGGAAAGCCTGGGATTGCCTTTGTCATTACTGGACCAGGTTTGTGCAATATCATGACGCCTATGGGACAGGCATATTCAGATAGCGTACCAATGCTAGTAATTTCTAGCTGCCTTAATCATGGAGATCATGCAGTTTCAAAGGGCCGGTTACATGAAATGAGGGATCAGGAAGCCGCAGCAGCAACTGTTTGCGATTGGTCAAAAACAGCATTAGATGTGTCTAATATTTATGATTTAATAAATAAGGCTTTTTACGAGTTTTCTGCAAAGCGTTCCAGATCTAAACATATTCAGATACCAATTGCACTATTAGGCTCAATAAGCGAAAGCAATTACAAACTGGGATTTCTCAACAATAATTATTTAGACCAACCCGATAAGCACGAAGAAATTGCTCGAGAATTAGAAAAAGCAAAACGTTTGATTGTTGTAGTAGGAGGTGGTGCAAAGAATGCCTCACATGAAATAAGGCTATTGTTAGAAAATACCAAAGCAGCTTCATTCTCAACCTATGCAGGTAGAGGTATAATAAATGATGATAATGATTTTTATTACGGGGCAACTTTGGCGAGGTCTGATAGTAGTAATGATTTTGCTAAAGCTGACCTCATTCTTGCTATTGGAACCACATTGTCAGAGGTTGATCTTTGGCGTGAGGAACTAGGACACTCATGTAAATTAATTAGAGTTGATATTGATCCAGATCAGTTGTCNGATCAACATAACTCTGACGTTAAAATTATGGCTGATGCTAAAACTTTTGTTGCTGGTTTGAATTCTAAGCTTAGACCTGATTATATAATAAGCGAGTGGACGCGGAGTGAGATTCAAAGGAAAAGGGCTCTGTATAGAAGTCAGGTTGACTTAGAGAGACCAGGTATAGTTCCTTTGGTGGAAACTCTGGAAGAAGTTTTATCAGAAGATACTATTATTTATTCAGATATGACACAATTTGCTTATGTGGCTAAAGAAGTATTTCCGATGTATCAACCTTCTAAATGGCATCATCCATATGGATTTGGCACCCTAGGGTATGCAATGCCAGCAGCTATAGGTGGAAAAATTGGTAAAATGGATATGCCCGTGATTGCAATAATGGGTGATTATGGGTTTCAATATACGCTTCCTGAGCTGGGTGTAGCTGTGGAGCATAATTTAAGTATACCTGTGATAGTTTGGGATAATCATAAATTAAAGGAGATCGAGGACTCAATGGTTGAGTCTCAGATAGAGCCAAACTCTGTTGTTGCTCTAAACCCAGATTTTTGTAAGTTGGCAGAAGCATATGGCGCAAAATCTTCGAGGCCAAATACTTTGGAGGAGCTGAAAATTGCGATTAGATTAGCTTTCTCATGTAATTTGCCTACTGTCATTCATTTAAAATCTTCGATAACTGAAAATTAAGAATAATATTTTCTTAATATAATGACTGCTTTTTTAAAGTTCTATCATGTCATTTTTCATATTTTTGTTGTATTCTTGCTCACTGACAATTTTTAAAACTTAGTAGTAATTGACCCACGTCCATCTGTTGACTATTGGTCATTATAATTAGCTATTATTTAGGGTAGGTATAATGAAGATTGATACAAACGAGAAGCCACGCTCGTTTCAAGATATAATTATGAGATTGAACCAATATTGGTCTTCGAATGGGTGTGCTATTTTGCAACCTTATGACATGGAAGTAGGAGCTGGGACTTTTCACCCAGCTACTACTCTACGAGCATTAGGTCCAAAACCTTGGTCTGTGGCATACGTGCAAAGCTGTAGGCGACCAACTGATGGAAGGTATGGAGAAAACCCAAATAGATTGCAGCACTATTACCAATATCAGGTTTTGATAAAACCTAGCCCTAAACAACTACAAGAGCTTTATTTAGGATCTTTAGAAGCAATTGGAATTAATATGAACGTCCACGATATAAGGTTTGTGGAAGATGATTGGGAAAGCCCGACACTGGGTGCTTGGGGGCTAGGTTGGGAAGTTTGGTGCGATGGGATGGAAGTCTCGCAATTTACATATTTTCAACAAATTGGAGGTCACGACTGTAATCCAGTTTCGGGTGAATTAACTTATGGTTTAGAACGGTTAGCGATGTATGTTCTTGGTTTTGACCATGTTATGGATATGCCTTTTAATGATCCGGATTCTCCTACAAAATTGAAGTATCGAGATATTTTTTTTCAAACAGAACAAGAATATTCTCGTTGGAATTTTGATATAGCGGATACGGAAGTTTTGTTGAAAAATTTCCTAGATGCAGAAAAACAGTGCGTGAATATACTGAATCAAGAAGAGTTGGATAAAACCACAGGCAAAAAAATAATTATGGTACATCCTGCTTATGACCAGTGTATCAAAGCTTCTCATTTTTTCAATTTATTAGATGCGAGGGGTGTTATCTCAGTTACCGAAAGGCAGGCTTACATAGCTAGAGTAAGAAAGTTAACTAAATTATGCGCTGATTCATTCTTAAGTACTGAAGCGGGGGGTGCAGCAGAATGAAAGGAAATATATTTGTTATCTTGTTACTGAGTTTTACGTTGTTGTTTGGTGCTACCCTTTGGTATTTTCAAAATTATGCGTATTATGAAAGAAATGACGTTAATGACATGACTATTACGTTAATGGGAACTGGATCAAAAATTAACGTTGAGTTGGATGAAATAAAAAGCATCAACTCCTCGACATCACCTCTAAAATTCAGAAGCTGTCTGAGAATTAATAGTCAGGCTTTAGAAACCATTAAGAATTATCAGCCTTATTCAGAAGGAATTCCTTTGCGTGCGCCAAATTGGTTTAAATGTTTTGATGTCAAAAATATTACAAATGATTTGCAATCTGGTAAGGCAATGGCCTACCTGTCAGAGGCTAATATAGAGTATGGTATTGATAGAGTTTTGGCTATTTATCCGAATGGTGAAGCTTATGCTTGGCATCAAATTAATATTTGTGGATCAGCAGCATTTTCTGGTGAAGTTCTGCCAAAAAATTGTCCACCTACTAAAAGTGAGTAAAGTTTATAATGCCTGATCTTTTACTTGAATTGTTTTCGGAAGAAATGCCTGCTGATGCGCAAGTGCCAGCTTCAGATAATCTAAAGAAATACATTACTGACGGCTTTATCAATGAATCAGTTAGTTACGCAAATGCGGCGAGTTTTTCAACTCCCCAAAGACTTTGTGTTGTTATTGAAGGTTTAGCAGCTATTTCAGAAAAAAAAGTTGAATTCAAAAGAGGTCCTAAAGTGGACGCACCAAGAAGAGCGGTTGAAGGTTTTGCTTCGAGCGTAAATTTGAAAATTGGTGACTTGAAAATAAAGGAAGAAGAAAAAGGGAAATATTATTTTGCGGAATTGCATCAGCCAGTTTCACGAGTTGAGGATTTAGCATCTAAGATTGTTAAAGATGCTATATTAAATTTGAGTTGGCGAAAATCTATGAGGTGGGGTAATTCGCAGATTAAATGGGTCCGTCCTTTAAGATCAATATTATGTGTTATGACTTACGAAGACCGTTCAGAGATTGTCTCTATGACTATTGGTGACATTAAAGCGAGCAATGAAACTTGTGGGCACAGATTTATGTGTCCCGACAAATTCACTGTTAATTCTTTTGAATCCTACCGAGATAAATTACGTAAAAGTTATGTAATTTTAGATCCTATTGAAAGAGCTGAAATTATCTGGACTGATGCCAGTAATCTTGCTTTTGCTCATGGATTAAGGGTTATCAAGGATGATGATCTTTTGAATGAGGTTTCAGCTTTAGTTGAGTGGCCATCTGTACTTATGGGCGAGATTTCTTATAAATATTTGGATCTGCCCTCGGAAGTGCTGCAGACCTCCATGAAAGTCCATCAGAAGTTTTTTTCGGTCATAAATGATAAAAGTAATAAAATTGAAAAATTTATAACTGTTGCCAACGTGATATGTGATGATAACGGTCAAACAATAATAAAAGGTAATCAAAAAGTTTTAGATGCGAGATTGGCAGACGGAAAATTCTTTTATGAAAATGATTTAAAAATAGCCTATGAAGGTGGATCATCTTGGATTGCAAATTTAGAGGATGTTGTTTTCCATGGAAAGTTGGGATCGTTATCGGATCGTGTTGCCCGCATAAATAAATTAGCGCTAAAGTTAGCACTGTATTTCAAAATTGATGAAGAGAAAATTAGTAAAGCGGTTAATTTTTCAAAGACTGATCTTTGTTCCCAAATGGTTTACGAATTTCCTGAGCTGCAAGGAGTGATGGGTAAATATTACGCTGAGGCAGCTAACTTTGACAACGAGATAGCTTTGGCAATTCTAGAACATTATCAACCTCAAGGCCCTAGTGATAAACTTCCGTCAGAACCATTATCAGTTGTTTTAGCTTTGGCGGATAAAATAGATTTGCTTTCTTGTTTTTGGTCGATTGATGAGAAGCCAACTGGGTCAAAAGATCCTTTTGCATTACGACGTGCGGCTATTGGNGTTATTCGATTAATTTTGAATAGTGGTGTAAATTTAAATTTGAAAGAGATTTTAGATGATAAGATTGTTAACGTTGATGTGCCAAAAGATGATATAATTCACTTTTTACATGAAAGATTAAGGGTTTTATTAAGAGATCGAGGTTTTCGATATGACGTAATTGAAGCTTGTATAAATGTGCCAAACTCTGATGATTTTGTAATTTTGGAAGAAAAAACTACCGCTTTGAGTTCTTTTTTATCGACTGATAATGGGATNAAATTACTCAAAGGTTTCAAAAGAGCTAACAATATTCTAGTAGCTGAGGAAAGAAAGGATGGGGTAAATTACGAGTTGGACCCAGAGTTGAAATATATGAAAAATTCTTATGAGAAAAATCTTTTTGATGCATTGAAAAAGATTCAACCGGAAATTGAAAAAGAATTGAAAAAGAAAGACTTCGAAACTGTGCTGTTGAAAACATNGGAACTTTTAGTGCCAATAGATGATTTTTTTAGAGAAGTTAAAGTGAATGACGAAAGTCAAATAATAAGAAGAAACCGTTTATGCTTGCTTAATAAAGTAAAAAATATCTGCAGTTTCTTTTGTGATTTGACTTTAATTCAAGATATTAATAGCCAAATTGGCAATTAAAATTGTTTATTATTGGGACCAATCATGAAAAAAGTGGTTAATGGTTATATTCATTTAACTTCACAATGCGAAGTAAAACGAATTAATTTTGGTGCCCGTGCTAGACGGCTTTTTTTGCTAAAGTCTATGAGTATGCCTGTTCCTCGTGCGGTTTTATTATCTATAGACGCAGTGAGAAAGATTCAGACTGGGAAAAAGATAGACACCGAGGGAATCTTAGCAGTTTTTAATGAACAGGAAATGTTTTCTGTGAGAGCAAGCCCAGAGCATTGGGATTGGGGTGGTCCCCAAACCATTTTAAATGTTGGCCTAAACGATGCTAAATTCTCTGCTCTAAAAAATACACTTGGGNAAACTGCGGCCGTTAAACTATATCTTCGGTTTATATTATCCTTTTCTATCGATATTATGAGAATTGATGAAAATCTTTTCGAAGATATTTTGAGTGANGAGCCAACAGACTCTTCAGTCGCTCTTGCATTAAAATTATATGAAGATGAAATGTTGTCACCTTTTCCTCAGAGNCCNCATGATCAGCTAGAGCAGGTCTTAAATTCAATGATTAGGGCTTGGAATGGCACAACTGCTCGAATTTTACGAAAAGCTCATAATGCTCCAGAAAATGCGGGTGTTGGGTTTATAATTCAGCGCATGGTAATGGGTCTTGGCAAAATTGAAAGTGGCTCAGGTATTGCCCAATTTATAAATCCATTGGATGGTACTAAAAAAGTTACAGGCAGGTATTTAAGCCAGTCTCAAGGTAGAGATGCCTTAGACGGGGAAAGCTCACTATTTTTAACTAAAGATACTCGGGGGAGATCTTTAGAGGAGCATATGCCTCAAGTTTTCGAGGAACTTTGTAAATATGGAAATGACGCGCGTTTTCTTACCAAAGATGAGTTGGAGCTAGATTTTACAATTGATGGTAAGAAATTATGGCTTCTTGATGCAGCTCCTGCAAGACGGTCTGCGCGAGCTGCAATAAAAGTTTTGGTAGATCTGGTTCAAGATGAGATCATCGATAAAAAGATCGCAGTAAAAAGGGTTGAGCCGAGNATTATTACAGAATTANTACATCCTCAACTATCTCCATTGGCAGAATCTGAAGTGATTTGCCGAGGAGTCGCAGCCAGTCCTGGCGCTGCAACAGGACAAATAGTGTTCAGTTCAAAGATGGCCCAAATATTGGCTTTAAAAGAAAAACCTTCAATTTTGGTCAAGTTGGAAACTGGGCCAGAAGATATTAGAGGAATGCATTTTACCAAGGGGGTTTTAACTGAGCGGGGGGGGATGACAAGTCATGCAGCGGTAACCGCAAGAGGGCTAGGTCTCCCCTGTATAGTGGGAGCAAATGCATTAAAAATCGACTTAAAGAAAAAGTGTATAGTAACAAAGAGTGGTCAAACTTTTAATGAATGCGATTTTATTACTATTGATGGGACTTCTGGTAAGGTGATTTCTGGTAAAACAGAGTTAGTAGAGCCAGCCTTTGATGATGGTTTAAAAACTTTCCTTAGTTGGGCTGAGCAAATAGCGAACCTTACTATTAGGGCTAATGCAGATACTCCCACTGATGTAACTATAGCAAGAAATTTTGGAGCNAAAGGTATTGGTTTATGCCGAACTGAGCAAATGTTTTTTGAAGATGATCGCTTAATTGTCATGCGTGAAATGATTTTTGCTGACACTAATAAGGAGCGCAAAGTTGCTTTGGAGCAATTATTACCCATGCAAAGAGCTGATTTTATGAAGATTTTTAAAATTATGGATGGATTTCCTGTTTGCATAAGACTTTTTGATCCACCTTTACATGAATTCTTACCCAGAGAGCGTCAAGANATGCTTGAATTGGCAGAAGCATTAGATTTGTCTGTCAGTAAGATCGTTGAAAGAACAAAAGAACTTTCTGAGTTTAATCCTATGCTGGGGATGCGTGGCGTAAGGTTAGGAATTACGTTACCTGAAATTTATGAGATGCAGGTGAGGGCAATTTTTGAGGCTACAGTTTTAGCTCAAAAATCAGGTATGTTAATCGTCCCTGAAATAATGGTTCCTTTGGTTTCGACTCAAAAGGAAGTTGANCTCGTAAGAGTAAATATAGAGTCTACCGCGAATGCGGTTAAATCTGAAACAGGAAGAGATTTTGAATACAAATATGGCGTTATGGTTGAAACGCCTCGAGCATCTTTGCGAGCAGGAGATATAGCTAAATCAGCTTCATTTTTGAGTTTTGGTACAAATGATCTCACACAAATGACATATGGACTTAGCAGAGATGATGCTGGTCGTTTTATGAGAGATTATGTAGCAAAAAAGGTTTTTAATGAGGATCCTTTTCGTACTTTAGATAAAGATGGTGTCGGTGAGTTGTTGTTACTTGCTCGAGATCGAGGTCGAGAGCAAAATCCAATTCTGAGTTTGTCTGTTTGTGGTGAACACGGAGGTGATCCTGCCTCAATCAAGTTTTGCTGTGAAGCAGGTTTTAATTATGTTTCTTGTTCATCATTCAGNGTTCCAATAGCTATTTTAGCTGCCGCGCATTATGAACTCGAAAAATAAAGTCTAATTTTCAAAGTTCAAATCGATACAAAAGACAAATTTGATTGATTTTACTGACCACAGTAACTATTCAGTGTTTTAAGTTTATATTCTAGTAAGCATTACCGATGGATAGGTTGATCTTGAATGCAAAAGCAGCTTTATTTTAGTATTATTTTTTTTATCTCGATGATGGGTGGACTTTTGGTTGAAGGATCCACTCTTAAAACAAAAAATTCTGAAGTCATCAAACTTTTAAACTTAGAAAAATCTTTTCTTAACAACATTCCATATTCAAGGTTAAGGCAGATTGGGAAATCTTCTGCTGTGAATAACTTNCTTTTTTGGCAAGGCTCTAGCAATACATTTAAATACACAGATGAGCGTATTTCAAAAATGCCAGAACCCTCTGGTGGTAAAGAATGGCAATGTTTTAGTGAAGCAATTTATTTTGAAGCTAGAGGGGAGAGCGTAAAAGGGCAATTTGCTGTAGCTGAAGTTATTTTAAATAGAGTTGACTCAAAAAGATTTCCCAATTCCATATGCAAAGTAGTTGCGCAAGGTACAAAAAAAGGTCGTAGGCACAATTGCCAATTTTCTTANAATTGTGATGGATTGACTGAACGTATACGAAATAAAGCAGCTTACAGTGTTTCAAAAAAAGTTGCTAATATTATGATGGGGAATGAACCGCGCTCGATAACATACGGTGCCTTGTACTATCATGCTAAATTCGTACGTCCAAAATGGTCAAGAAATTTAAAAAGAACTGCNACCATAGGGTTACATCATTTTTATATCGATAACTAAATTTATTGTTATAAATATTCTATTAATTTAGGCACTTTTACAGTAACCGGGTTTTANCGTTGATGAGGGTGAGAAGTTTTATGAAAAATAGTGACGTTATAGCCTTTGGTGATTTATACGATNGATCGGTGGCAAATGGAAAAAATCAATTGCTCGATCGAATTGCGGTTCGTGATTATGTGATTAAAGCTGAAATAGGTGCTTTCCAATCAGAACGTGGTAAAAAGCAAAGATTACGAGTGAGTGTTGTGTTGGAAGTTGATTTAGTTAAGTCTAATAAACATGATGATGTAGATAATATAATCTCTTACGATACAATTATTGATGCTATTAATAAACAGCTGTCAATAGAGAGGATAAATCTTTTAGAGACATTTGCTGATCAAGTTGCCACTGATGTTTTAAGTGATTTTAGAGTGAAGAGAGCATTTGTGAGAGTTGAAAAGTTAGATCGAATTCCTGGAGCATTGGGTGTGGAAATTGTTCGTTCGCAGCAAATTTCTGTTAAGAAAGGTAATGACAGCCAATTTACTTTGAGTTCAATTATTTTGGATGAACCACTTTTTGTTTTTATTACAAATGAAATATTGGGTGGCAATATGGTGTCTGAATGGCTCGATAGATTAGATAAGCATCATCGTCCAGTTGTTATTTGCGTTGACTCTGTAATGGAATTAAGAAAGCTATCAGAAAACAAACTAACTCAAAGGCGTATTGATCTTTTAGCAATAGAACAAAATGCTTGGGTTTTGGCTGGAAAAGATGAAAGATGTGTCGTAGTAAATAGCCGAACTGAAATAGAATGGGCAATAAAAAATAATCAATTGTCAATTTGGGCGCCCTCTAAAATAGTTTTAGATGCAGTTCACAAGCCTATGAATACAAATGCTATTGAGTTAGCGAACTGGTTTTCTAAAAGTTTTTCAAATGAAAAAGTAGTTGTTCTCGGTGAAAAGCCTTTCCCTGGTTTTGAAAATATAAATAATGTTTCTGATATTTAACCTTATGACTAAGAAATACTATCGTCATGACTAAGAAATACTATCGTCCAATAATTAAAAATTCATCCAAAGGTTCTGTAGGATCCCATAAACTTGCGGGTGGGTGGGCTTTCTTTGAAGATGTTGAGGTTATACAACGAAATGGTAAATGTAAGATTATAAAAGCTGAAGACTTGCCNAAAAAAACTCTCCATAATCTAACGATTAAAAGGCAAAACTTATTTAATCTTTCTTTTTCGAGTCCGCATATAATGGGTATCTTGAATGTCACTCCAGACAGTTTTTCAGATGGTGGTAAGNACAATGAATTAGACAGTGCTTTTGAGGAGTTTATTAAAATGATGAATTTTGGGGCCTCAATTATTGATATCGGTGGAGAAAGTACCAGACCAGGTGCAGAGCCTATAACAGTAAATGAAGAAATTTCTCGTATTTCACCTATTTTAGAAAAGATTCGAAGTTCTGGTATTGACTTGCCAATTTCAGTNGACACTAGAAAATCTGAAGTTTGGGATATAGCAAAACAATTAGGCGCCAATATGCTAAATGATATAAGTTCATTAACTTATGATAAAGAAATGANGAAACTAGTCATTCCTCAAAATGTACCNATTTGTGTGATGCACTCAAAGGGTGTGCCTAAAAGCATGAAATCTAAAGCAGTTTATGACAATGTCTTGCTCGATGTGTATGATTTTCTTGAAAATGTTGTGGAAAACTGTGTTCAGATAGGAATACCGAGGAAAAATATAATTGTAGATCCTGGTATAGGCTTTGCAAAAACTTTGGAGCATAACTTAACTTTAATAAGAGGACTTAGCATTTTCCATAGTTTAGGGTGTCCTATATTACTTGGTGCGTCTAGAAAAAGGTTTATAAAGACTATTGGTTTACAAGATGATCCGTTAAAAATAAGTGCGGGTAGTATCGCGGTTGCATTAGAGGCCATTACTCAGGGTGTTCAGCTTCTTCGTGTTCATGATGTTTTTGAAACGATGCAAGCTCTGCGATTATGGAAGTCAATTAATATGGGAAAAAATTAATGATAAAAAAATATTTTGGCACAGATGGAGTTCGAGGAAAAGCAAATATTTTTCCTATGACGCCTGATTTGGCATTAAGATTGGGTGCTGCTGCTGGACGATATTTTAAACGAGATAATAACGAGCACCGAGTTGTAATAGGTAAGGACACAAGAAGGTCAGGTTATATGTTTGAAAATGCATTAACTGCAGGCTTAACCTCGACAGGTATGAATGTATTCCTCCTTGGCCCAATCCCTACCCCTGGAGTAGGGTTCTTAACAAAATCTATGCGCGCAGATTTTGGTGTAATGATTTCTGCATCACATAATCCTTACAATGATAATGGTATTAAGTTTTTTGGTCCTAATGGTTTTAAGTTATCCGATGAAGCAGAATTAGCAATTGAAGAAATTATGGACAATAAAATTGAGTTTGCCAAAGCAGAGAATATTGGCAGAGCGAGGAGAGTTGATGATGGTCTAGGTAGATACGTGGAGAGTGCCAAAGCTACTTATCAATTTAATGGTTCAAGCCTAAAGGGTATTAAAATTGTTTTAGACTGCGCAAATGGTGCTGCTTATAAAGTTGCACCACAGGTGCTTTTTGAACTGGGAGCAGAGGTGGTGCCATTGGGGGTTTCTCCAAATGGATACAACATAAACTTGGAATGTGGCTCAACAAGTCCAGAATTNGCTGCCAAAAAAGTATTAGAAATAAAAGCAGATTTGGGAATTTGCCTTGATGGAGATGCTGATCGNGTAACAATAATNGATGAAAAAGGTAACATTTCTAATGGAGATCAGCTATTAGCCATTTTTGCTAGAGAGTTAATGCTCAAAAATAAATTGACGCATAATACTGTAGTGGCAACGAGTATGTCTAATATGGGTCTCGAAAAATTCTTAACGTCGCAAGGGCTTAAGTTACTCCGAACAGATGTGGGTGATAGATACGTAGTTGAGCAGATGCAAAAAAATGGAATTAACCTTGGTGGAGAGCAGTCAGGTCATGTAATTTTTTCAGATTTTTCTACAACTGGTGATGGACTGATTGCGTCGCTTCAGTTTCTTGCTGCGATGCAGGGAAATAGATCTAGTGCGAGCGATTTGTTAAATTTGTATGAACCATATCCTCAACTTTTAGAGAACGTCAAAATTGACCAAAGCAATGATCCACTTGGTAATAGCAGTATTCAAAAACTTTTAAGTGAAAAGAAAAATCTTTTTAATGAATTTGGAAGAATAGTGATAAGAAAATCTGGAACTGAGCCATTAATTAGGGTTATGGGAGAGCATGAAGATTTTTCAATTTTACAAGAAGCGATAAATGAAATAGTTCAAGCGATTAAACGATTAAATTGACATTATCTTAAGTTTTGGACCTCTGTGTTTTTGCTTGCGCAATTAGTAATCCAGTCAGAATTAAAAGAAAAGCTATAAAAAATTGAATTGGAAGATTTTCGTTTAATATGACTACACCAAAAATAATTGACCAAACTGGTACTTGATAATTTGCTAGGCTATAAAAAGCCGGTCCCGCTGTTTGAATTATTCTTACTAATAATATTGTAGCTATCGCCGTTGGCATAAGGCCTAGATAACTTACAGCTAAGAATGAGCGAACAGACATGTGCCGAGGGATTCCTTCGATTGTTAACGCTAACGGAATAATAATAATACTTGATAAAATAAGTGCCGCTGCTGCAAATGAAATTAAATTTACCTCTGGAGAGCGTCTGGTGATAATTGCACCTACCGCATAACAGAAAGATGCACCCAAACAGGCAACGCGTGCAATCGACGTGAAATCTCCATCCAGTTTTAAAATAGAATTTGGTCCAATTAGAATTAAAACTCCAATAAAGCCAAAAATAAAGCCAAACAATTTTCGTTTATGGAACTTTTCTTCCAGTATAAAAAAAAAGGACAACGGTAGTACTAAAAGGGGCACAACAGCCATTGAAATTCCAGCAAATCCACTGGAAACGAACTGTTGTCCCCAACTTAACATTGAAAATGGCAAAACATTTGAAAATAAACCCATGCCTAAGCAATGAAGCCAAATTTTTAACCCATTTTGTGAAGAAAGTGACGGCAGGCCATAACCTAGCATAAAAGCAATTAAAGTTAAACAAACTGCAGCTATAAAAATTCTTAAAGCTGCTAAAGTAAGAGGTAAAAAACTCTCAAGAGCTATGGAAACGCTCATAAATGAGGCTCCCCAAATTGCTGAGAGAATGATTAATAGTATCCAGCTTATTAAGCCAGGATTATGGATTGTTGGCTTTTCCATTTGATACCCAATAATTTATATTCGGGGCGGCAGACTGCCTGAAGGGTAATGATTTAAAGCAAGATGTGAGGTGGGTGCGGCCAGAAAAAAATATTGAGGCAACACCCTTAAGATCGTTAGTTTTTTGACCTATCAACCATTTTTCCCGCAGATATCCAGGGCATCATTTCACGTAGTTTTTCTCCAACTTGTTCTATTTGATGGGAGTCGTTAATTCTGCGGGTTCCTTTGAAAAATGGTTGGCCTGCTTGATTTTCACTAATAAAATCTCTTACAAATTTTCCAGTTTGAATATCGGTCAAAATATTTTTCATCCTGGTTTTAGTTTCATCGTACGGCAAGACCCGGGGCCCAGAGACATATTCACCGTATTCTGCTGTATTTGAGATAGAGTAATTCATATTTGCTATTCCGCCTTCATAAATCAAGTCTACTATTAACTTGACTTCATGAAGGCACTCAAAATATGCCATTTCTGGAGCATAGCCAGCTTCTACCAAAGTTTCAAAACCGGCGCGAATAAGTTCTACTAATCCGCCACAAAGTACAGCTTGTTCACCAAAAAGGTCTGTTTCGCACTCTTCTTTAAAGTTAGTTTCAATGATGCCAGAGCGTCCACCACCAATTGCAGAGCAATAAGATAAACCAATTTCAAGTGCTCGGCCAGAGGCATTTTGGTCAACAGCTACTAAGCAAGGAACTCCTCCACCTTTTGAGTATTCACCACGGACGGTGTGTCCAGGGCCCTTGGGTGCCATCATTATGACGTCTACACCTTCTTTAGGTTCGATTAATCCAAAATGAACGTTTAAACCATGAGCGAATGCGATAGCAGCCCCATCTTTTAAGTTGTCATGAACATATTTATTATATGTTTCGGACTGTAATTCATCTGGCATCGTAAACATGATTAGGTCACACCAGGCCGCAGCTTCTGCGATCCCCATAACATCAAGGCCTTCGCTTTTAGCTTTTTTGGCAGAACTTGAGCCCTCTCGAAGAGCTACAGTAATATTTTTTGCACCACTATCTCGGAGATTTAGTGCGTGGGCATGGCCTTGGCTTCCATAACCTAGTATTGCTACTTTCATATCTTTTATTAGATTAACGTCGCAATCGCGATCATAATAAACTCTCATTATTTTTCCTTTCATTTTTCNGCCATTCTATC
This sequence comes from Paracoccaceae bacterium, assembly GCA_002712045.1. Lineage (GTDB taxonomy): Bacteria > Pseudomonadota > Alphaproteobacteria > Rhodobacterales > Rhodobacteraceae. The sequence goes on along the minus strand of PARX01000048.1, from coordinate 19,692 downwards.
TCATTATTAAGAATTTTTTAATTTAAAATTGATTAATAAAAAACTTTATTGTAATTTATTTTTATAAANTAATTAAAAATTGAAAAAATTATGCATGTATTAAGTAATTTAGACAAACGATTAGTCCGNCATATTATGGATGATCCTGATGCAGGAACGCAAGTATTGGCGGAGCGGGTTGGTATGTCCAACACTGCCTGTTGGCGAAAAATTGAAAAACTTCAAGATTTAGGTATAATTAAAGGTTTTATTTTTGAGGTTGATTGGAAAAAACTTGGGTACGAATTGGAAGTTAGTTTAAGAATAACACTTGATAAGACCCAATCTGATGCTTTTGAGGTTTTCATATCTCGTGCCAGATTGATAAGTGAAGTTAATGAAATCCAAACTTTTTTGGGACGAGTTGATGTACGTTTAAATATTCTGGCGCGAGATCTTGCTCATTATCAGTCAATTTATCGTGAGCAAATATTGAATCTTCCATATATCGCTGAGGTCGAAGCCCTAATGCTTATTTCAAATATTAAACGCAGTGATGTGTTGCCAATATGATTGCCTTAGATAACCTCGATCGGTCCATTATTACATTACTTGTAAAAAATAAGAATTCCACCCCAAGTGACATATCCAGGTCTTTAAAAGTATCTCAATCGAAAATTTGGCGACGAGTTAAGAAATTAACAGATTCTGGTGTCTTAACAGGTAAGAAGGTTTTAGTAGANCGAAAGAAGCTTGGTTTTGGCGTCACTGTGTTTTTAGGAGTAAAATTAGCCACAAAAAGAAGGGTTAGTCTTGCNGATTTTGAACGTGCTGCGTGCTCCATACCTGAAGTACAGTTGGTCCAACACGTTTTAGGGCTCTATGATTATAGACTAAGAGTAGTTGCAAAAGATATTAGTGATTTTGAAAGAGTTTTAAGACGTAGAATAATGACCTTACCGGGNGTTGGAGATGTCGAAGCAAATGTTTTGCTTTCCGAGGAGTATCGNCCTGGACCATTGGGTTAAATTATTAATTCAACTTAGTTANCCTAAACCTGCCTCGATTAGAAAACTTCTAAGTTTTGGTGAGGAAGCAATCAATTGTATGGCCATCGATCTTGCTTTTTGCGTGTGAATCTTATTTGAGATTGAAGAAAGATTGAGCCCATGAATTAATTTAGCACGCAATTTGCTATCCCTATTTCTATTTTTTTCATATTCACTTAACAAGTGCATTGATCCAGGATCATTTTCTTTGCCTACAATATCCGCTAAGGCTTTTATGTCTTGAATACTCATATTTAGCCCTTGAGCGCCAATTGGTGGCAAAACATGTGCTGCTTCCGCGATTAACACACATCTTTCTTTGACAGTATTGTTAGTAATTTGACTTTTAATGGGCCAATCCGTTAATTCACTGATCCGACTTAACACTCCTAGGCAATTTCCACTTCGAATTGTAATAGCGTTGTTAAATTGGTCATCGTCCAATTTTGTAAGATTTCGAATTTTACTGGTGTTATCCATCCAAATAATTGCTGATTGGTTTTGCTCTGCTAACGGTACGATTGTGAATGGTCCACCACTTCTGTATATTTCAGTAGATACATTCTCATGTGGTTGTTCATGTTTGACTTTGAATGCTAACGCATGCTGATTGTAAGTTTTTGTTTTTACGTGAATTTCAAGTTTATCCCGCACTGACGAATTTCGACCATCTGCTCCGATTAAAAGTTTACTTTGAATTCTAATTCCTGATTTTAATTCAATAAAAGTAGCGTTTGTTCGCGTTCTAACATTCATAAATTTATCATTATGAATAACCTTAATATTTTTGNTCTTGTTCAAAAAAGTGACCAAGTTATTATATAAGTTTTGGTTTGGAACGTTATAACCAAACTGTTCTTCACCAATCTCTTTGGCATGAAATTTAACTTCAGCAATGTTTTTTTCATCTGACAGGTCACGTATTCGCATAGCTTGTAGAGGACATGCATTAACTTTTATCTGCTCCCAAACACCAAAGGTTTTTAACAAGTTTATTGATGGTAGTAACAAAGCTGTACTGCGCATGTCGCTTTTTTTGTCTTTCTCNCCCTTATAATCAATACAAGCAACGTTATAGCCGATTTGTGAGAATTGAATGGAAGCTATAAGTCCAGCTAAACCTGCTCCAACAATTGTTACGTCAGTTTTCATTTAATAATTCATTTAATTTTAATAAAAAATTAGTCAAATTATTTGTAATATGATGCCTAGAATCTTCGATTTCTTCGTCAGTTATTAAAACTGTTTGCATGCCCATTTTGTGTGGGACTTCCAAGTTTTTTGGCTCATCTTCAAACATAACAGCACTAAGTGGGTTTACATCAGCCAGTTTAATTATTTGTTTATAGGCGCCTTCTTCCGGCTTTGGTACGTAATTTGCATCTTCAATTCCGTAAATTTGGTGAAAACAATCAGTTAATCCACGAGCATTCAAAACCCTATTGGCATGAAATTTTGATCCATTTGTATAAACAATCTTCTCCCCATTCAATTTGTTAATTTCTTTCACGAGCAGAGGATCGACAGTCAATGAATCCAATGGAATGTCATGAACCTCATATAAATATGGTAAAGGGTCAATTTTATGCTCTTGCATCATCCCAGACAATGTAGTTCCATAATTTTTCCAATAATAATCTCTGAGAAAATTTGCCCTTTTAAAATCTACATTCAACTCATTCATGACGTAGGTTGTCATTTTTTTTTCAATTTCAGCAAATAAATTGGCTGTTCTTGGATAAAGTGTATTGTCTAAATCAAATATCCAAAAATCAGCATCTCTGAACGATTTTAGTTTCATAATCAGTTTTGTTTTATTATTGACATTGATTTTACGAACTTTTCAAAGAGATAAAAACTGTCTTGTGGTCCGGGGCTTGCTTCGGGATGGTATTGAACAGAAAAAACAGGTTTATCTCTTAATCGGATACCGCAATTTGTACCATCAAATAACGATANGTGAGTTTCTATTACCNCTTCAGGCAAACTTTTTGAATCTACTGTAAAGCCATGGTTCATAGAGGTAATTTCAACTTTTCCAGTCTCTAAGTCCTTGACAGGATGATTAGCCCCATGGTGACCATATTTCATTTTCAGNGTCTTTGCTCCTAAAGCTAGTGCTAACATCTGNTGTCCAAGNCAAATNCCAAATATTGGTATTTTAGTTTGATCTAATATTTCCTGTATCATGGGCACAGCATAATTTCCTGTTGCTTCTGGATCCCCCGGCCCATTTGATAAAAACAAACCATCTGGTTTTTTGTCAATTATTTCTTGTGCAGTTGTTTGAGCAGGCATTACGGTTACTTCACAACCTGATGACATCAAGCATCTCAAAATATTTGTTTTGGCTCCATAATCAATTGCTACAACATTCATTGCTGGTTTTGCTATTGTATGTGGGTTACTTTTGTCAAAAGTCCATCGCGGCTTATTCCATCGATAGGGTTTTTTGCAAGAGACATCTTTGGCTAAATCCTTGCCGATTAATCCTGAATAATTAGCAAGGTTATCTTTGAGTTCTTGTATATTAAAATTTCCATTATTATTACAACAAACAGCAATATTCTGTGCTCCTTTTTCTCGAATTAATCTCGTAATATATCGAGTATCGATTTGACCAATTCCAAGTTTATTTTGTTCCTTTAACCACTGNGATAACTGTTTTTGTGAACGCCAGTTTGAAGCTTTTGTCGGATCCCATTTGACAATCATTGCGAGTGCTGAAATTAATTTATTCTCATCGTCTTCAGTATTTATTCCGGTGTTTCCTATGTGGGGGAATGTAAAAGTAANTATTTGCTCTGCATAAGAAGGATCTGTCATGATCTCTTGATATCCTGTCATCGATGTNTTGAAGCATAGCTCTCCTATCACTGACCCTTCTGAACCAAATCCTTGTCCATATAAGATATTTCCATCTTCAAAAAGAATACAAGCTGTGTNTATTTTTTTATCAAGTTTTACAGTATCTACTGACATATATACCCACGACAATGTGTTAAGTTGCTTGATAGAATCTTAAGTATGATTGGTCAAGGAACACAAAGAGTTAAAATCTCCTGTGNTACAAATTTCAATTAATTATTGTTCTCTCTTTACAGGAGATGTATAACCTAATTTCTAAATTATAAATATTGCATAAAGGTTTGATCATGCGTGAGATTATTAATACTGCCGTCAAAGATGCGATGCGATCAAAAGATAAGTTAAGACTTTCAACTTTAAGATTAGTGAATGCTGCCATTAAAGACAAAGATATTGCATTACGCACAGAAGATAGACCTGATGGGGTCTCATCCTCTGAAATATTACAGATATTAGGAAAAATGGTAAAGCAGAGACAGGAAAGCGCAAAGGCTTACGAGGAGGGTGGAAGGCTTGAGTTAGCAGAGCAAGAATTATCGGAAATAAAAATCATTGAGGAGTTTTTGCCACGCCAACTTAGTGATGACGAGGTAAGCAAAGTAATAAAAGACACTATTGCATTAGTTGGTGCCAGNTCAATCAGAGATATGGGAAAAGTTATGAGTTCTTTGAAAGGTCAGTATACTGGACAATTGGATTTCGGCAAAGTTGGTGCAATGNTAAAGAAAATATTAGGATGATTTAATTATGCGCTTTAATTGAGAGTAAATTTTTTCACGCTCTTCGGGGCTTAAAAACGATCCTAGTTCTATTTCTCTACCGTTTCCCTTTAGGGTTAAGTATTTATCAACCGGCCCATTTTCTTTATATAAGTTTACTGTTGACCAATACGGAATTGCTTCCCATTTTTTGGTAGATTTATTTACCTCAACACGCTCAACAGTGATTAAGTCTGACCATACCAAAAGCCTTTCCATAATTTTGCCATCATCATAGTTCTTTCTGAGCGACAAATAGAGAAAGAGTAAGGTGAACAAACAAAATGGCACCACGCCCCAGAATGATGCAGAGCCTACTAATGCAAGCATTGGTATAGTCATGAGAGNCCACACGGTGAGAAGCAGATAAAAAAACCCTGTTTTCGGAAGAGATCTATTAGGCCATAGTTTTAAAGCTAACAATGGTGCTTCTTTCGATGCGACCACTGTCTTTTCATCGCTTAGGTCCAAAGTTGAATAGGGCATCAGTGACTAGGTTGCTTATCCCACATATCTTGAGTTGGAAGNATCTCAAACGTATGCTCTGGTGGAGGATTTGGTAACGTCCATTCTAAAGTATCTGCGTGCTCACCCCAGTAAGCATTTTCCTCTACTTTCTTGCCAAATAATAGTGTGTAAAACACAATTCCTATAAAGAAAATAAATGAAGCAAATGAAAGGAACGCTCCGTACGACGATATTACATTCCAGTATTCAAAGGCTTCTGGATAGTCGATATATCTTCTNGGCATGCCTTGTCTGCCTAAAAANTGTTGAGGGAAAAAAGTGATATTGGCACCTATAAACATAGCCCAGAAATGAAGTTTACCTGCCCATTCAGGATATTGTCTACCAGACATTTTACCAATCCAATAATATATTCCTGCAAAAATACAAAAAACCGCTCCTAAACTCATAACATAATGAAAATGGGCNACAACGTAGTAAGTATCATGATAGGCTCTATCAATGCCTGCCTGAGATAAAACAATCCCAGTCACGCCACCCACTGTAAATAGGAACAAGAAACCAAAAGCCCAAAGCATTGGCGTTTTCAATTCAACTGATCCACCCCACATAGTTGCTATCCAAGAGAAAATTTTAATTCCCGTAGGAACAGCGATTACCATTGTTGCTAGCATGAAATAAGATTGCTGAGTTAATGACATTCCAACTGTATACATATGGTGTGCCCATACAACGAAACCTAACGCACCAATTGCTACCATTGCATAGACCATTGGCAAGTACCCAAAGATCGGTTTCTTAGAAAATGTAGATATCACGTGCGATATTATTCCAAAACCAGGGACAACGATCATGTAAACCTCTGGATGGCCAAAAAACCATAAGAGGTGTTGGTACAGAATTGGATCTCCNCCACCTGAAGGATCAAAAAATGTAGTTCCAAAATTACGGTCTGTTAATAGCATNGTAATGGCACCAGCCAAAACTGGTAGTGACAATAAAATAAGGAGAGCAGTTACAAAAATCGACCAAGCAAACAAAGGAGTTTTGTGTAGTGTCATTCCAGGAGCGCGCATGTTCAAAAATGTGGTGATCATATTTATGGCTCCAAGAATTGANGAAGCTCCGGATACATGAACAGCAAAAATTGCGAGGTCCATNGAATAACCGCCTTCATTCGTCGAGAGNGGCGCGTAGAGAACCCACCCGACGCCTGAACCTAACTGATCATTTCCACCCGGCGAGAGCAACGAGGCTACCGCTAAAGATGATCCAGCAACGTACATCCAATAAGACAGATTATTCATTCTCGGGAAGGCCATATCGGGTGCCCCAATCATTAATGGCATGAANTAATTGCCAAAGCCTCCAAAAAGAGCCGGTATTACAATAAAAAACATCATTAAAATACCATGTCCTGTTATTAAAACATTCCATAAGTGACCGTTTGGCGTGCAGTTTTCTACCGCTTGTGCTGTAAATTTAGCACCTTCTAAGCACATGTATTGAACCCCAGGCTCCATTAGCTCCATTCTCATGTAAACGGTAAATGCGACTGATATTAGACCGAGTAATCCTGCTGTGAAGATATATAAGATTCCAATATCTTTATGGTTTGTACTCATGAACCATCTTACAAAAAAGTTTTTTTCGTGGGTATGATGATCTTGAGAGGCTACATCTGCCATACTGCTGCTCCTAAATTACTGATGATTCTTTCGAACCACGTTATTATCGTTCATGATCTAACGGATGATATTAATTTTACAACCATTCGTTATGCCGCACCCTTAAATTNTTATTGCTGGGTTTATAGTTTNATATATATGNGATTTAGGTCGAGTTTAAGAATTTTCTAGTGAATCTTGTGGGTGCGTTAATTTGACCAACGCATTAAAAAGCCAAACTGAATGATTTCTTAAAACTTTTATCTATCTCCTCAATTGTAACATTTTTACCAAGATCTCTCATCGATGTCACTCCGTAATCACTAATGCCGCAAGGAACGATCCCTTCGTAGTAATTGAGCTCAGGATCGACATTCACTGATATTCCATGGAAACTTACCCATTTTCGTAACCTAATGCCTACGGCAGCGATTTTTTCTTCACAAACATCTGTTTTGATTGAAGATGGTTTTTCAGGTCTTTTTACCCAAACACCTATTCTATCATGTCGAGTAAAACCCTCAATTTNAAAATCTGATAACGTATAAATAATCCAATTTTCTAAGTTTTTAACAAATTTTCTTAAATCACGACCTCTTTTGTTTAGATTTAACATCACGTAAATTACCCGTTGTCCAGGACCGTGATAGGTATATTGACCNCCTCTCTTTGCCTCATAAACAGGAAGATTTTTGGGGTTTAAGAGGTCTTCTTTCTTGGAAGATGTACCTGATGTATAAATAGGTGGNTGCTCAAGTGCCCANATAAGCTCATTTTGCTCACCTCTTATTATTCCATCTACCCTATTCTCCATAAATGATAGGGCTTTTTCGTAAGGAACGACATTAGTTGATGTTTTCCACTCAATGGTCATCATAATTTTCGTTAAAACGGGTTTCTATCGGTTTTCTAACTTAATATAATCTCTTTCAACAGGACCATTATAAAGTTGGCGNGGTCTTCCAATTTTTTGAATTGGATCAGCTATCATTTCTTTCCACTGTGAAATCCAGCCAACTGTTCGACTCAATGCAAAGATGGGTGTAAACATTGAGGTAGGAAATCCCATAGCGTCTAAAATTATTCCAGAGTAAAAATCAACATTTGGATATAATTTCTTCTCGATGAAGTATTCATCTTCTAATGCAATTCGTTCTANTTCCTTAGCTATTTTTAGTATTTCGTTATTCTCAATACCTAAAAGTTCTAGGACTTCATCTGCACTTTCTTTCATTACCTTTGCTCGGGGATCAAAATTTTTNTAAACCCGATGCCCAAAGCCCATCAATCTAAAGGGGTCATCTTTATCTTTTGCTCGATTAATGTATTCGGGTATTCTATCCAATGAACCAATCTCATGGAGCATCTCAAGGCACGCTTGATTTGCGCCTCCATGAGCTGGGCCCCACAAACAAGCAATTCCCGCCGCTATGCANGCAAATGGATTGGCTCCAGATGATCCTGCTAGTCGGACTGTAGATGTTGAAGCATTCTGCTCATGATCCGCATGCAGGGTGAATATTCTATCCATTGCACGACTTAAAATTGGATTTGGTTCATATTCCTGAGCCGGAACTGAAAAACACATCCGTAAAAAATTAGTGGCATAATCTAAATCATTTCTGGGATAAACATAGGGTTGACCTATCGAATATTTGTATGCCATTGCAGCGATTGTAGGTACTTTGGCTATCATTCTTATTGAAGAGATTTCTCTTTGCATTTGGTCATTAATATCAGTGCTATCATGATAAAATGCTGACATTGCTCCAACAACTCCGACCATGATTGCCATCGGGTGAGCGTCTCTTCTGAAGCCACGAAATAAATTATGCATCTGTTCATGAACCATAGTATGCATAGTCACTCTATTTTCAAAATCATTTAGCTGAGATGAAGTCGGAAGCTCACCGTACAATAATAAGTAACATNCTTCTAAAAAATGTGATTTTTCAGCCAATTGATCGATTGGATAGCCTCTATAAAGTAATTCACCTTTATCACCGTCAATGTATGTTATTGAGCTTTCACAAGAGGCAGTGGAGGTGAAACCTGGATCAAAAGTGAATACATCTGCCTCATTATAAAGCTTACCGATATCAATAACCTTTGGTCCGATTGATGGGGATCTCACGGGTAAATCATAATTTTTTCCATCAAAAAGCAGGTTAGCTGATTTAGTAGTTTTTTCCATANTTCTTCCCTTTTACCCGTATTCTTAAACTTAATAAGCCTTTGGAGTATCAATATTGAGTTAGGTCTTTAACGTGGTTTTTAAAGCATTTTATTCTATAAATCGTTTATTCTATCTTTAACTTCATCTGGTCCCAACAAAACCATCATATCAAAGACGCTCGGGGTGGATGGNTTTCCAGATAGAGCGGCTTTCAAAGGTTGAACGATCTGTCCAAGCTTAAAACTATTGTCTAAAAGATAATTATTTATAGCAATTTCAAGCCCTTCGCGGGACCAACTAACATTTTCTAAATATGGGGTCAATTGCTTTAATAACTGAATTCCACCTGAATTTAGCACTTCTTTAGCTCTATCATCTCTAACTATGGGACGGGTTGTGAGTAAAAAATGAGCTTTATCGATGATATCTGGAATTTTTTTAGATTTTTCCCTTAAGCAATAGAGCGCTTTGCTAATTTTGGAAATTTGTAATTTTGTTAAATCATAATCATCATTAAGCTTAGTGAACTCTTCTATATTTTTTATAAGGTCATTTTCCTCTAAAGTTGCAATATGCTTGCCGTTTATGCTGTCTAACTTTTTGAAGTCAAACCGTGCTGGAGATTTATTAATCCCTTTTAAATCAAACCAAGAAATAGCTTGTGTTGTGTTAAAGAATTCATCATCTCCATGGCTCCACCCTAATCTTGCAAGATAATTTCTCATTCCTGCTGGAGTATAACCTAATTTTTGATACTCTGTTGTCCCCGTAGCACCGTGTCGTTTGGATAGTTTCTTTCCATCCTCGCCAAAAATTAGGGGGATATGCGCGAAAATTGGTATTCTCCAATCCATAGCTTGATAAATTAACTTTTGTTTTGCAGCATTGGAAAGATGATCATCACCTCGAATGATGTGCGTAACATTGCTGTCATGATCATCTACAACAACTGCGAGCATGTAAGTTGGGCAACTATCGGATCGTAATAGCACAAAGTCTTCAAGTACTTCATTTTTCCAAGTAATTTTTCCTTGGACTTCATCTTCTATGGATGTATGGCCCGATAATGGGGTTTTGAGGCGAATTACAAAAGGTCTATCTGGATGCTGGTCTTGAGTTATTTCCCGCCAAGGACTGTTAAAAAGTTTTGCATTTCCCTTTTCCTTTGAAGTGTTTCGAATAACTTGTATCTCATCTTCTGTGCAAAAGCATTTATAAGCTTTATTCTGTGCTAAAAGTTGATTAACTATTTCTAAGTGACGCTTTTGATTTTTTATCTGTGATTGTACTTCTTCATCCCAATTAAGCTCCAACCACTTGAGGCCAGTAAAAATGGCGTTAGTTGCTTCTGGTGTAGAGCGTTGTTGGTCGGTATCTTCAATACGTAATAAGAATTTTCCACCATTAGCTTTGGCATAAAGCCAATTAAAAAGCGCAGTTCTAGCCCCTCCAATATGTAACATCCCAGTCGGAGAAGGAGCAAATCTCGTGATAACATTCATACTAATGGAGCCCAATCAATTAAAACTTTTATTTGGTAATAAGTAAAAATTGAGATTTAAACAAGATTATGAATTATTGCAAAATTTTTGTTATTATTTCTCGACTTAGTAAATATCTAGATTACTAATATAGTAAAATGAAAATAATGCTAATATGATCTAATTAAACCAACCAAGCGACCTTGAACCTTCACTTGTTCCTCTCGATAGACACGTGTTTCATATAGAGGGTTTGCAGCTTCTAGGGCGATAGAACCGCCTTTCTTACGCAGTTTTTTCAGAGTTGCCTCTTGACCCTCAATTAGGGCCACTACAATATCTCCAGTGTCTGCATGCGCTTGTTCGTGAATAACCACGACATCTCCATCATTAATTCCTGCGTCAATCATAGAGTCTCCTTTAACTTCTAAAGCGTAGTGATTTCCGCTTGAACTAAGCATTGTTTCAGGAACTGCTACATTATGAGATGTGTGAGTTATGGCCTCTATTGGTGTTCCAGCGGCAATCCTTCCCATAACTGGTAACTCCATTGCTCCTTTGTTTCTGGAAAATGCTTCACTATTGCCACTCATTTTAGCTTCACCATCGATAACTCTTGGTTGAAATCCTTTGCTATTTCCGGTTTCTGGAAGTTTTAAGACTTCGATCGCTCTGGCACGGTTTGCGAGCCGTTTTATAAAGCCACGTTCTTCAAGACCTGTAATTAATCGGTGAATTCCAGATTTAGATCTTAAATTCAAAGCGTCTTTCATTTCATCGAATGAAGGTGGCACTCCATCTTGATCTAATCTTTGATTAATAAAGACTAAAAGTTCTTTTTGTTTACTTGTAAGCATTAAAAGTTCTCCTAAAGATAGTAGTTCACATAGGTTTGTTCATTTAATGTTCTATACATGTTCTTGATTTGTGTCAAATAATTTATAATCTAATGACTTCTACTAAGTCATTTTTCTCTCTACAATGATCATGTGGTGGTCTCACCACTAAGGCATTTGAACTTTGCAATATTGAAGTTGATGCACTGTCTTGATTGATTTGAACCGTAACTTTACCGTTTTTGAGGTGTGCTCTCATGTAGTGTTCTCTTGAGCCATTTTTTTTGAGAGCATTTGCTAATGGGTATTTCGTTCTTTTTGTTTTTTCGTATTTTAGTCCAAGCATTTTGTTTATCATTGGTTTTAAAAATACTTGAGAGCAAATCATTGATGATACAGGATTACCTGGCAGGCCAACAAAGATGAATGAATTGCATTTCCCAGCCATCAGTGGTTTGCCCGGCCTCATCGCAACTTTATAGAATGAGGGTTTTATGCCGACTTGTTTTGCCACTTGCTTCACTAAGTCATGATCTCCGACTGAAGCGCCACCTGTCGTGATGACGATATCTGAATTTTTAGCTAGCTGAAAAGCAGTTTCCAAAGACGCTACGTTATCTTTTGCAATAGGAAGAATTTTTGCGATTGCTCCATTTTCCTCTAACATGGCTTTGATGCCGTAACTATTTGAACAGATTATTTGACCGAACTTGGGTTTGGTACTTGGAGGTATAAGTTCATCGCCAGTTGAAATAATAGATATAATTGGTCTCTTGCTTACATTCAATTTTGAATGTCCCATACTCGCGAGTAACATTACATCGTAAGGAGTAATTAGCTTTGGTGCTTTAAATATTAAGCTTTTTTTAAAGTCTGATCCAGCAGGCCTAATATAAGTTGACTGGTCAATATTTCCCTTAAATTCTATGTACTCATTTTTCCTTAAAACTTGTTCTTGAATTACTACTTTGTCTGCTCCTTCTGGAATTGCGGCGCCCGTGAATATTCTTATGCTTTCCCCTGAATTTATCTTTTCTTGGGATGGGTGTCCTGCTGCAGATTCACCGATTACTTTTAATTTTGCGTTCGGCTTAATGTCTTTTGAAGCTAAAGCGTATCCATCCATAGCAGACATGGAGAATGAGGGTTGGGGGTGTTTTGCAGCGCAATCATCTCTCAATATTCTGCCTGAAGCATTTGCGATTGTTACAGTTTCTTTACCTAAGGGTTTTACTAGATCAAATAGTTTTTGTAATGCCTCTTCAGAACTAAGCATCAAGTCGCCTCATATTTACCGGATTTTCCGCCATCCTTAAGGATTAATCTGATATTACTTATTTTCATATTTTTATCAGCCGATTTTACCATATCATAAATTGTTAAGGCGGTAACATTTACAGCAGTCAAAGCTTCCATCTCTACACCAGTTTTTCCCATACATTTTACTGATGCAGTTATTTCAACTTTATTTGCATTTTCAATAGGCTCCAATTCAATCGAAACATTTGTTAAATTAATAGGATGACAAAGGGGAATCAAATTACTAGTATTTTTTGCTGCCATTATCCCAGCTAGTCTTGCAGTTCCGAGTACGTCTCCTTTCGCTGCGTTGCCATTAACAATAAGGCTTAAGGTTTCACCTGACATTTGAATTTCACCACGTGCGATTGCTTGTCTACTAGAATTATCTTTTTCGCCCACATCTACCATATGGACGTCTCCATTTTTGTTGAAATGATTTAAAGATTTTTTCAAATGTTTTTCCTTAAGTCTTGATTTAGTAAGTGGGCTGTTGCTTTGGATACGTTTTCTTTTTTCATTAAACTTTCTCCAATTAAAAACGATCTTGCGCCATAACTAGAAAGCTCCTTCATATCGCCGTTAGTAAAAATACCAGATTCCGATACCAAAGTGTATTCACTTGGGATTTGTGAAGCCAAATTTTTCGTATTTGCAAGCGATACCTCGAATGTTTTTAGATTTCTATTGTTAATTCCAATCAATCGAGATTTCAACTTGAGAGCTCGCAAGAGCTCAAGCTCATCATGTACTTCAATTAAAACATCCATCTTGTACTCAATTGCAGTATCTTCCAACTCCTTAGCTTGTTGATCAGAAACAAAAGCCATAATAATTAAAATGCAATCCGCATTAATGCTTCTAGACTCGATGATTTGATATGGGTCCAGCATAAAGTCTTTTCGTAAAACTGGTAATGAGCAGCTATTTCGAGCAGAGATTAAGAAATGTTCGTGGCCTAGAAATGATGGTTGGTCGGTTAGTACACTTAAACAGGTTGCCCCACCTGTTTCATAAGCGATTGCAAGTTGTGATGGATTAAAGTTAGGGCGAATTATACCTCGAGATGGACTTGCTTTTTTAATTTCTGCGATAAGAGCGAAACTGTCTAAACTGGCAGACTTAAGTGATTTGTGGAAGCCTCTTATCTCATCTGCGTTTGATGCTTTTAATTCCAGATCCGAAATTGGAACATCAATTTTTCTGTTTTTAACTTCTTCTAATTTATACGTCTTAATTTTTTCGAGAATATCGGCCATATTATTTTGTCTCAGTTATCCTTGCGAGTTCCATGATTTTATTAAGAGCGTTTTTGCTATCGATACTTTCTTGCCCAATTTTTACTCCCTCTTTCAGGTCTTTGGCTCGTCCTGCGATCACAAATGCCGCTGCAGCGTTTAATAATACAGCATCTCTATAAGCAGATTTCTCTCCATTTAGCAGGTTGTTAAAGGCTTTTGCATTTTCTTCAGGTTTACCACCTTTTATCGTTTTAAATGGATGGATCGATAGGCCAGCATCACTTGGGTGAAGATCAAATTCTGAAATTTCTCCGTTATCAAGAGAAACGACAGAAGTAGAACCGCAGATGGATATCTCGTCTGTTCCATCTGAACCATGTACTAACCAAGCCTTTGTTGATCCTAATTCTAGAAGAGTTTCTGCCATTGGTCGTATCACGTCTTTAGAAAATGCTCCTGTTAACTGCCTTTTGACATGAGCTGGGTTCGTTAGTGGTCCGAGAATGTTAAAAATAGTTCTGGTACCTAATTCTTGTCTTGCAGGCATTACATGTCTCACTGCAGGGTGATGCATTGGAGCCATCATAAAACAAATCCCAATTTCATCCATTGCCTTTTGCGCAACCGAATGCCCAACCATAACGTTAACACCCATTTCCGTTAAGGCGTCAGCAGCTCCTGATTTAGAACTTAAGTTTTTATTTCCATGCTTTGCTACTTTTACTCCAGCACCGGCGACAACAAATGCGGTTGCGGTTGAAATATTCAAAGTTCCTTTGCCATCCCCACCTGTACCAACGATATCTATTGCATCAATGGGAGCTTTTACAAAATTACATTTTTTTCGCATCACCGCCGCCGCCGCAGCATATTCATCTACCGTCTCTCCTCGAGTTCTAAGTGTCATTAAAAAGCCACCTGTCTGAGAAGGCGTTGATGCCCCGGCCATGATTATATCAAAGGCTGTTTCGGCTTCTGAGCGCGTTAGTGATCGTTCTGTAGCTATTTCAATGAGATCTTGTATATTTGCGCTCATTACTAGGCCTTGGTTAAAGTTAAAAAATTTTTAAATCTTATAATGCAAAATATTATAGTTATCTATTGTTTAAACTAATAATATGAAGAAATCACAGATTACTTTAATTTTGAAGTTGAATCAAATGATGGGGTAATGATATCCTCTTTGAATATATGAATGACAATCTTAGAGGCTTTTTATGGATGAAGCATTTTGGATGGGTATTTGGATCGGTTGCGGTTTTTCTGTCGCTGTCTTAGTTGTCCTGTCATTAATTTACACGTAAATAAATCTTATTGAGACGATCCTATAGAGGCTTGAATCGCATTCAGTGATTTTTGGTCTATACTAACACCTTCTCTATTTTGAACAGCGACTAGGAAACTTTCAAGATAATCTTGAGATAGTTGCTGCTCTCTTTGAGATGATAGATAATTTATCCATTTTTTATTAACTGGAGCAAATGCATCAAACTCTGTAATTGCGCCCAACCTAGCAATAAATATGGTATTTTGTTCTTCAATTTGTCCTATTTCATTAACATTTAGTTTAAATATTTCAGTTACTAGAGTTGCAGGAACTTCACCATTTGATCCACTCCGAAGCACATCAGCACTATTGTTTCCCTTCAAACCGAGGCTTTCAAAGGTGGCCCCATTGTTTAATTTTGCGACAATATTTTCTGAGAGTGTTTTTAATTTCTTATTATTTTCAGCATTTATCCAATCTGACTTAACCTCATCTTTTACAGTATCAAATGATTGTAAAAATGGGGGTTTAATTGAATCTAGTCGCATTGCTAAAATACTACCATCAGAAAGAGTTATCAATGTTGGGTAGTCGTCCTTTAAAATTTTGCTTGCTTCAAGATTGAATTCATTGCTTGCTTCAATTCCCACTGAACCATTTCCTTCGAAATAACTTGTTGTTCTCAATATCATGTCAGTGTCTAAGGCAACTTCTTCAATTGTTGCGCCAGAGGCTAATAAATCATCAATTTCATCAATCATTCCATTTATCATTTCAATGGCATTTTCTGTTTTCGTGAAAGATTGTAAGGTGTTGGTTGCTTCTTCAAAGGTCGTGATACTTCCAGGTGTAATTTTCTGAACGTTATAAAGGGTAGGGCCCAAATCAGTTTTATAAGGTCCATATATACCCAAGGCGTTTGATTCAAAAATTTTATCTGCCACCGCTGCGTCTAGATCACTCATTGAAAGCTCTCCAAGGCTGACGTCTGCTAATGTTAAACCACGCTCAGAAACTAATTGTTCAAAAGTTTTGGTGCCGTTCTCATGCGCAGTGAATGCCGCTGATGCCTCGGATTGATTTGAAAAAATTAGTCTTTGTAGAGATCTCTTTTCAGCTATCACGTATTGATCGATATTATCTTCATAGAGTTGTTTCAAGTCTTCTTCATTAACTTCAATCTGATCAAAAAGCATAGTTGGCGTTAAAGACACATAAGAAATATTTTTACTTTCTGGGATCGTGTAACTATCTGCATTTTTCTGATAAAATGTGTTTAAATCAGCATTTGACGGATCTTTGGCAGGTGTTTCCAAATTTGATACGTTAATTTTCGACCAACTAAAACTTCTTAATTGACGATGAAAATTCAATAGTGTTAATGCGTAAGTCTCATTAGATTTTACGCCACTAGATACTGCATTTTGCAGTAACATTCGTGCATTTTCTTTGCGTAGGATTTCGTCATATTCGGATGGTGAAAGATCTGCTTGGTTTAGGGCAAACTCATATGCTTTTTCATCAAATTTTCCGTCCAAGCCTTTGAATGCAGGAGTCTTCATTAATTGATTTTTAACTGCATTATCTCCGACAGATATACCCGCCTTACGAACTTGCCCATCTAAGGCGGCAATCGCTAGAACTTGGTCTAATACCTGTCGGTCAACTCCCAATAATTGAGCTTGCTCTAAAGAAAATTGTTGACCTGTTTGTTGTGAAATTTGATTTAACTGATTATTTAGAGCTCTTATATAGGTCTTTAGGGTTACTTTCTCATCTCCAACTGATCCAACTGTTGAAAACGAGCCACCAAAAGACCCTGCGCCAAAGCCGGCCAGACCTACGATTAAAAGTAGTAGAAGTATCCAGACAAATATATTGGTAGATTTAGATCGAAGGGCTTTGGCCATAGTCTTAAACTTTCGGTAAATTTCAATTTTTTTGGTTTTAAAGCCTGACTAAAGCTAATTCAAGGACTTTAAATTTAAGAACATGTGAAGTTCTCTAATCTTTGGAACATTTCTTTAATTTCTACGACATTTATATTGGCAAAAGCTAATCTTAAATGTTTTTTTGGATTGTCGAGGTTTTTGTTAGGATTACTGGGTGTAAACATCGTTTCGGGTAAGGCTAGTATTGCTTGTTTAGATAAAAGTTGCTTGCAAACAATATCAGAGGACACCTCGAAAGGAGACTCCACATACGAAAAATAAGCACCACAACCTTTCAACTTCCAATCATTTAAAGCCTTAAAGCCAGCTTGCATCGCAGATTTGCGGTTTAAGATTTCTAATCTTTCTTGGGCTAACCAATCCTCTAGATTTTGCAACCCAAATAAAGCACCGACCTGGCCAAGTTGATTAGGGCAGATTGTGACTGTATCTAGAAATTTTTCAACTTGTCGCAATCTTCCCGAACTAGCAGTAATTGCCCCCAATCGATGGCCAGTAAGTCTGTAAGCTTTTGAAAACGAATACAAACTTATCAAAGTATCATCCCAACCTGTTTCATTAAATAAGGTATGAGGTGTCTCATTCTTTGAAAGAAAATCTCTGTAGGTTTCATCGATTATTAAAGAGATACTATATTTTTTTGCTAATCTGTAAAATTCTAGAATTAAATTGCTTGGATATTCAACTCCAGTAGGATTGTTTGGGCTGACCAGTAAAATGGCTTTTGTTTTGTCATTAATAATTGACTCAGCGTCTTGGACATTTGGGAGCATATTATCATCTAATACGAGGACGTTAGTTTTGATTGCAGCCATATCAAGCCACATTTTGTGATTGAAATACCAAGGGCTAGGAATAATTACATTGTCGCCAGCTTGAGCGATCGTCGCAATTGTTGCGCAAAAGGCCTGATTGCAACCGGAAGTGATCGCAATATTCTCTCTTTTTATATTCCCCTCATAAATTGTTGAGCATTTTAGGCTCAATTCTAACCTAAGATCATCATTTCCTAAAACTGGGCCGTAAAGGTGCGCCTCAGGTTTATTTAAAGACGCATCTGCAATTGCTTTTCGAATTTCTATAGGTGGAGGATCCACTGGCGCTGCCTGGCTTAGGTTCATTAGTTCTAGATTGTCTGGTAATTTGGTATTTTCCAGCCAATTCCGGGCCTCCATAACTGGTGGTGAAAATGTATTCGTAATAAATGAATTAAAGGGAGAGGTCATCTATAGCCCGTGTTATTATATTATAAGATATTTTGTAACAATTGTTTAAAAAATGATAGAGGTTTTTTTTAAAGATCCTTAACTTGAGACTTCACAAGATCTTTCGGCTGATATAGACCGTTTCTTGATCAGTCATGATAGCGGTCGTGGCGGAATTGGTAGACGCGCAGCGTTGAGGTCGCTGTGGGATAACACCCGTGGGGGTTCGAGTCCCCCCGACCGCACCAGACTGTGTTAACTCATCCATCTATCCAATTGATATGTATGCATAAATTATTTTGAGTTTATGTGAGTAGACAATATGGTAGACAAAATCGTGCCTGATCAGTTCCAGTCTATAAATTGGTAGCATTCTGCCAATCAGTTGTGTAGGTCGATAGATATGAAAATTGTGTTTAGATCATTTTATTTTATTTTTTCAGTGTTTTTAGCAACCCAGGTAGATGCTCAAGATATGTCTGGTTGGTCCGATCAAAGGGTGTGTCAATATCAGGGTGGTTTTAATGATGAAGTATATGTTCGTGGCCTTAGTTGCAAAGCATTGACTGCAACTGCTAATAGAAACGTTTTATCTGAAACAAATAGTTACAAACACCTTAATTTAACATCAAAACCCAAAAAAGTCTTATCTAAAAATCAAACAAAATCATTATGGAATGCTTATAAAAAGGCGCCTAAGTGCTTTGAACATCCAACATACGGCTTCGGCGTTGGTTACAAACTAAAAACCATACAAAAAAAAGAGCTGATGAATAGGTCATGGACTTCTCCGTTTTATAAATATGAAGAAGAGCATAAACACAAAATCAAATTAGGAAACCGCCTTCCTCAACCAATTACATCAATAAATCTAAATGAAGATTATGGCGAGCGAGAGCTTCAAGTAGATCAAGCCATAAAATTTTTTCAAAAAGCAGCTTATGTGGCAAGAGTCGGAAAATCAATTGAGGAAGTTGAAAAAGTAAAAACTGTATTATTAGACTGGTCAAAAAACAATGCTTTAAAAGAAGGTATAAACGCGTCTTGGGGGGATAAACCTGTTTATTGGCAAATAATGGTCTTAATAAACTCAATCTTGACAACCACCGCGGTAATCTCAGAAAGCTTTGACTCAAATGAAAGGCAGATTTTAGGGCCTTGGTTGAATAATTTAATTAAGAAGGTCGCAAAGAGCAATTGGAAAGATCGACAAGATAACAAAGCTTATCAAACATCATACATGACTTTAATTTGGGGATTAATGGTAAATGACTTAAACGCAGTTCAACATTCTATCAATGTCGTAAAATTAGCGGTTCATGATATGAGACCAGATGGAAGTTTCCCAATTGATACACAAAGAGGTGGAATGGGAATTGATTATAATAGTAAATCTTATGGTTACCTATTGATGATGGCATCAATTTTAAAAGGCAAAACAGGAGA
>PARX01000047.1 GCA_002712045.1 Paracoccaceae bacterium | reverse complement strand
TTGACAAAACTATTCATGAAAAAACCGCAACTATTATTAATGAGATGGGCGAGGAAAAAGTACCTGAAAAAAAACGAGCTGAGCCAAACAAAACACTAAAAAAACGTACGAAAGCAGCAAAAACAAGTTCTAATAAAGAAGAGCAAGTAATAAGCACTGACAGTGGCGAACATTCAGAAGACAAAACAAAGACCCAAAACGATCCTGACAACACAGATCTTGATACAATACCTAAAAAAAGAGGAAGGCCAAAGAAAGCCAAAGAAGTCGAAAAAAAGGTAACGAAAAGCCAGAACTCTGATTTAGGAAAAGTTGAACAGACATCAGAAGAGAAACCTAAAAAAAGTAAAACAATAAAGAAACAATCGAATCCAGAAACCAAAAAGAAAACCCCTCGAAGTGGCTGGTGGTCAAGAAATAAATGATTTAGCCATATGGATTAATTTTTAACTTAATGACTCAAATTGTTTTTCATACTCATAAGANGCGANTAATCTNAAGGTTTACCACTGTTGTAATACTCTGCATTATGATTTTGATNTNACNCCCAAATCAGTTGAGTGCTAATTCACTGATTAGAGATGCGGAAATTGAAAATACCCTTCANATGATAGCAAGGCCTATCTTTAGAGCGGCAGATCTTGATGAGACAGATATTAAAGTGCTTATAATANATTCTAATTATGTAAATGCATTTATTGTAGATAATAATCGTGTATTTTTCACCACTAGTCTGTTAACGCAATTAAAAAACTCAGGAATGTTTCAGGCAATATTAGCTCATGAAGTTGCGCATATTACTTCAGGTCATATTTTAAGAACTAAGTTAAATATGGACAGTAATGAATGGCAAAGTAATCTGGGGTCGATAATAGGGATATTAATAGCCTCTACNTTAAGTGTGGATGCNGGACTTGCAATAAGTCTTGGNACNAACATTGCTNCCCAAAATAAGTATTTTTCAAATTCCAGAGAGATGGAAAATATAGCTGATACTATTGGAGTGAATTTATTAAACAAAGCGAAAATTAATCCTTCTTACGCTTTAAAAACGATGGAAATTTTTGAGAATTTTGAAAAATTATCAAGTCTCGATGANCATCATTACATTCGAACACACCCTTTAAGTAGCAAACGAATGGCAAATATTAAAGCATCTATCAAACAANTTGAACCTAAAGAGTATTTTTTTAACGACCATCTAAATTACAGATATCAACGCATTTTAGCAAAAGTGAAAGCGTTTTCCAATAAACCTGAAAAAACATTAAGGGAGATCGATCAATCGAGTACCAATGAAATAACACTTATTAAAAAGGCCATAGCATCGCATCTCAAGCCAGACCCAGAAGCAGCCTTAGAAGCTATAAATCGCTTGATTATTATGAAACCAAAAGATCCCTATTTTATTGAACTTTTAGGGCAGATGCACCTGGAGACTGGACANCCCNAAAAAGCGATAAGTGCATTTTCAAAAGCTTTAAAAATAATGCCAAACGAACCCTCCTTCTTGATCTGGAGTGCTATCTCACATCTAGCTTTGGAGACAAGTGAGAACAATACAATTGCGTTAAAGCTTTTAAAAAATGCAAGTAAATCAGATGAAATCAATCCTAGGCTTCTTNGGNATCTTGCAATAGCATACGCGCGTAATGGTCAACCTGGTAAGGCTGCACTAACAACTTCAGAATATTATATCATTTTAGGACGTTTTAAAGCTGCAAGAATGCAGGCTAATCAAGCCTTAAAGACTTTAAAACAATATTCTTTTGAATGGCGAAAAGCTCAAGATATAATTAAGATTAGTTCCAAACTTGGAGAAAACAATTGAAGACCTCAACATTTATTTTTTTAATATTCTACTTATTTNTAGGAAGTTTATGCAAGGCAGACCTTTTTTCAAATATATCGGANTCTGATCGCTTAATACTGCAAAAAGAAATTCGAACATATTTATTAAATAACCCTGAGGTAATAATTGANGCTGTAAAAAATCTTGAAAACAAAAATCAAAAAGACAACCGCAGGACAGAAAATTCATTAATTCAAGAAAATTATGAAGAACTATTTGATGATGGAATTTCTTGGCAAGGTGGCAACTTAAATGGAGACATCACAATCATCGAATTTCTAGATTATCGGTGCGGGTACTGCCGAAAAGCTCATAAAGACATTACAAAATTGCTTGAGGTTGATAAAAATCTAAGATTTATCATTAAAGAATATCCAATTCTTGGAAAAGAAAGTGTTCTGATTTCTCGCGTTACAATAGCAGTTCTTCAGTTATACAATGAAAAAATATATAAACAGATTCACAACGAATTAATGAATGAATATATCAATCCAACAGAACAAAATATAATACGTTTACTTGAAGAGTACAAATTAGATTCATTAGCAGTTTTAAGACATATAAACTCTGAGTCTGTAACCTCCCATCTTCGAAAAATAAGGCAACAAGGAGAGCAACTGAGTATTACTGGCACTCCCACTTTCGTAATAGAAGGTAAATTAGTTCGTGGATATCTAACCTTTAAACAATTACAAGAAATAATTACTGAAATTAGATAACTATAAAATATACCTAAATCAAACTTTGAATTTTATTTTTTTACATGTATATAAAAACAATAAGGGTACTGAAGATACCTAACTTGAAAGGCTGAAGAGCAAATGGCAAAAAAAAATCATGAGGCAGACGTAAACTTTATTAAGGAATTAGCCGTATTACTTAAAGAACATGACCTAACAGAGCTTGAGGTTGCAAGAGATTACGGCGAAAATGACAATTTAAATGTTCGAGTAGCGCGGCAAATCCTGCCAAATCACGAGATTACCGAAAATAGATCAAGACCGGATATTATAGAAGTTCAAACACGGGAACTTGACGAACCAAGAAAAACCACCGAGACACCCACCCTCGCAGGTGCAATACCTTCACCTATGGTTGGTACAGCCTATTTGGCCCCTGAACCTGGTGCGAATAACTTTATCGACGTAGGACAAGAGGTGAAAGAGGGCGATACATTGTTAATAATTGAAGCGATGAAGACAATGAACCAAATTACTTCTCCTAGAAATGGAAAAATAAAACGAATTTTGGTCGAAGATGGAACCGCGGTTGAGTTTGGTACTCCATTAATGACAATAGAATAAAATTTCATGTTTAAGAAAGTATTAATAGCAAACCGGGGCGAAATAGCTCTTAGAGTTATTCGCGCATGCAAAGAAATGGGAATCAGCACTGTAGCAGTTCACTCAACAGCAGATATGGATGCTATGCATGTCAGAATGGCTGACGAGAGTGTTTGTATAGGACCTCCACCCAGTAACAAGAGCTACTTGTCCATCCCAGCAATTATTTCAGCCTGTGAAGTGACTGGAGCAGAAGCAATACACCCAGGTTACGGTTTTTTGTCAGAAAATTCTAATTTTGTAGATATTATTAATGACCATGGCATTCAGTTTATAGGCCCAACTGCCGAGCATATAAGGATAATGGGTGACAAAATAACTGCAAAAGAAACTATGAAAGCCTTAAAAGTACCTTGTGTTCCAGGATCAGACGGATCAGTGAACAGTCTGGAAGTAGCGATGAATGTAGGGCAAAATATAGGCTATCCATTAATAGTAAAAGCAACTGCCGGCGGCGGCGGCAGGGGTATGAAAGTTGCAAATAATAAAGATGATTTAGAAAATGCTTTTTTAACTGCTCGTTCAGAAGCTAATTCTGCCTTTGGGAATGATGAGGTCTACATAGAAAGATACCTCACAAATCCAAGGCATATTGAAATTCAGGTTTTTGGTGATGGAAAAGGAAATGCGATCCACTTAGGAGAGCGGGATTGTTCCCTTCAAAGAAGACACCAAAAAGTTCTTGAAGAAGCCCCTGGCCCATCAATTTCTGCAGAAGTTAGGGAATATATAGGCAACATTTGCTCAAAAGCTGTGGCCTCTATAAATTACGCAGGCGCTGGTACTATTGAATTTTTATATGAAAATAATGAATTCTACTTCATTGAGATGAACACCCGGTTGCAGGTTGAACATCCTGTAACCGAAGCAATCTACGGAGTTGATCTAGTTAGAGAACAAATAAGAATTGCATCAGGGTTTGAACTCTCTTTGAACCAGAATGAATTACACCCTAACGGCCATGCTATAGAAGCCAGAATTAATGCAGAAACATTGCCAAATTTTATTCCAAATCCAGGAACTGTAACAATGTTCCATGCTCCGGGTGGATTGGGTGTGCGAATAGATTCAAATTTGTATAGTGGATATCAAATACCACCCCACTACGATAGCCTTATTGGGAAACTTATCGTGCATGGACGAGACAGAAAAGAGGCAATGGAGCGTTTAAAAAGATCATTAGACGAATTAATTATAGATGGAATTGACACGACTACTGATCTTTTTCATGACCTACTGAAAAATAAAGACATCATTGATGGCAATTATAATATACATTGGCTGGAAAATTGGCTTTTAGATAAATAAATGAAAGATTTGAAGGCCAATAACATTCACTCTTTTATCGATTTAGAAGTGGTACTTAACGCATATATGAATGGGATATTCCCCATGGCAGAATCAAGATATGATGAAAAAGTCGTATGGATAGAGCCTAAACTCAGAGGAATAATCCCATTAAACCTTTTTCACACTTCAAAATCTCTGGACCGCCATATAAAAAAAAATAATTCAACCGTAAGATTTGATGAAAATTTCGATTTAATTTTAAATGGATGTGCGAGAAGAGACGAAACTTGGATAAATCCTGTTTTAAGAAATACTTACAGATTACTTTATGCCAAGGGTTATGCTCATAGCATAGAAGTATTTGAATATGACAAATTGGTCGGTGGATTATTTGGAATTAGTATTAATGGAGCTTTTTTTGGTGAAAGTATGTATTCAGACTCAACAAATGCATCAAAAATTGCCATGAAATTTTTAATTCAGCGTTTAAGAAATAACGGATATTCATTATTTGACACTCAATTTATCTCTGATCATTTAGTAACTTTAGGAGCTGTTGAAATTACTCAATCAGAGTATTTGAGCATTCTAAAAGAAGCCCTTGAACAAAATGTAACAAATGCATTTAACTGATGTAATAAATTATCTAATCAGCTCCAGAAGTCGTTCCAAGGCGCATTAAAAGCGTAATTATACTGACAGAACCTTGGGTATCCATGATTACACTTTCTGGAGCAAGATAATCAAAGCTACCTCCCGGCACTAATTCCAGGAAGGTTCCACCCAATAAACCTTCAGTAGAAATCAATGCCTGACTATCATCTGGAATCTTGATGGCATTTTTCACACTGAATATTGCCTTAACACGATAGGTTTCTGGATTTAAAATGAGAGCCTTAACTATCCCAATTTTGACTCCCGCCAAACGAACATCAGTTCCTAAAGAAACTCCTTCAACTGATCTAAAATCTGCACTTAAATTATAGGAATCCTCGTTGGTCATTATATTTGTTCTGGTACTCGTATAGTATAAAAACCAAATCGCAGTTGCTACCACAACAGCACCAATTAGTATTTCAGTAACGCTTCTATTTATCATCAATCCAATTCCGGCTGCCAAGCTTCATAGTCTTTTCTTAAAGCTCTTTTAGAATTCTTTAAAGATCCATCAGGCGCATAAGCAGATAGAGTTCCAGTCAGNTTTTCCTGGTGTGACTTCTCCCATTTTTTGCGCAAAAAAGGATCTTTTAGAGGGGTTGAACCAAATGTTCCATGTAGCCATCCATGCCAGGTTGGGTCAATACGAGACGCTTCCGGTTCACCATTGTAACACACCCAACGACGAGAGCCGTCTTTATTTTCATAAAATTTATTTCCTTCAGTATCCTCTCCAACTAGGATCCCGTAGCGCCAGGTGAATAATTGGGTTCCTATTGTTTGTCCATTCCACCAAGTTAGCAATCTCAATAAAAAGTTCATAAACAAGTTCTCACATATATTTTAACAAAAAATAACAATATTATAATGCTCTAAACAATTAGGCTGTCGCACTTTCTTCATTCTTTTTTTCTGAATATATTAACAATGGAGAGACATCACTTGAAACTGCCTCTTCATTAACGACAACTTTTTCTACACCCACCAAACTGGGTAAATCAAACATAGTATCTAAAAGGATACTCTCTAAGATTGACCTTAAACCTCTCGCTCCAGTCTTTCGCTCTATCGCTCGTTTGGATATTGCTATTAATGCATCCTCTGTGAATGACAGTTCTACCCCCTCCATTTCAAAAAGATGCTGGTATTGCTTAATTAGTGCATTTTTTGGTTTAGTAAGAATAGTAACCAACGCTTCTTCATCCAAATCAGTTAAAGTCGCTATTACTGGCAGTCGACCGACAAACTCTGGTATTAATCCAAATTTTAGCAAGTCCTCCGGTTGTAAATCTTCTAAAACATCTCCAACACTTTGAATATTGTCACTTTTGACATCCGCACCAAAACCGATAGCAGAACCTTTGCCACGCTGTGATATTACTTTATCCAAACCAGCAAAAGCTCCTCCACATATAAATAAAATATTGGTTGTGTCTACCTGCAAGAATTCCTGTTGAGGATGTTTACGACCACCTTGGGGTGGCACACTCGCGATTGTACCCTCCATTATTTTAAGTAGCGCCTGCTGAACTCCTTCTCCAGAAACATCTCTGGTTATTGACGGATTATCTGACTTTCGCGTAATTTTATCAACTTCGTCAATGTATACTATTCCTCGTTGAGCTCTCTCAACATTATATTCACTTACTTGTAAAAGCTTTAGTATGATATTTTCAACATCTTCACCAACATATCCTGCTTCAGTTAAGGTAGTAGCGTCAGCCATTGTAAAAGGAACATCCAAAATTCTAGCGAGTGTCTGAGCTAACAAAGTTTTACCACAACCAGTTGGACCTATTAGCATGATATTTGACTTTGCTAAC
The DNA here is from genome assembly GCA_002712045.1 of Paracoccaceae bacterium. GTDB lineage: Bacteria > Pseudomonadota > Alphaproteobacteria > Rhodobacterales > Rhodobacteraceae. The sequence continues at coordinate 37,092 of PARX01000047.1, read as the reverse complement.
TCAATATCAGAATTTTTTGAAGAATGATTAAGTCGTTTATAGTGATTATGAACTGCCACAGATAAAACACGCTTAGCCACTTCTTGACCTATCACGTAATCATTTAGCACGTCACAAATTTCTTGTGGATTTGGAACACCTTCAGCGGTCTTTAAATTGGAACCCTTAGTTTCCTCTCTGATAATATCCATACATAGCTCAACGCATTCATCGCAAATAAAGACAGTCGGTCCTGCAATTAATTTTCGGACCTCATGCTGGCTTTTTCCACAAAAAGAGCAATACAAGGTATTTTTTCCTTCCTTATTACTCGTGCCACTCATTTAAAACCTCATTGAATTATTATTTTATAATGGACAAATTAATCAAATTACTTAACCGAAAGTCTATTGTAGATCATCTAAGTTTACAACGTTTATAATTACTGCAAGGCCCTATGATATAATCTAAACCAAACATCCTTTTGTCTTTATTAAGAGTCTGTTGCTCTCTGCTCAACAATCTGATCAATTATGCCCCAGTCTTTTGCCGCATCTGCTGTCATAAAGTTATCGCGATCGAGAGCAGCTTCAACTTTCTTTAAACTTTGACCACAGTGTTTGACATAAATTTTATTTAATCGTTCTTTTAACTCCAGTATTTCCTTAGCTTGAAGAGCTATATCTGATGCCTGTCCTTGAAAACCGCCAGAGGGTTGATGGACCATAATACGAGAATTAGGTAAGGAATAACGCATTCCAGCTTCACCGGCGGCTAAGAGCAGTGAACCCATTGAAGCTGCCTGGCCAATACATAAAGTGGATACTTTGGGTCTGATATATTGCATTGTGTCATAAATGGACAACCCTGACGTTACTACTCCTCCTGGTGAGTTAATGTACATAGCAATTTCTTTCGAAGGATTTTCAGCCTCTAAGAAAAGCAACTGTGCGACTATAAGTGTAGNCATACCATCATGAACTGGACCAGAGACAAAAATTATTCTTTCTTTCAAAAGTCGTGAAAATATATCATAAGATCTTTCACCCCTACTAGTTTGCTCGACAACCATCGGCACTAAAGTATTCATGTAGGTATCTATTGGATCTTTCATTTAATTTCCTTCATTTTTTTCTTATTAAAATGTATCGCGATAACTTAAAAACGCAAGAACNCTTCTAATCNTCTTTTTCTAAAGCTTTTTGCAGATTATCTTTACTCACTTTTTTCTCAGAAACTGTTGCTAATTCAATTATAAAATCTACTACCTTATCCTCGAACAACGGAGCTCTTATCTGTTGTTGTACCTCATCATTTTTTTGAACAAAATCAAAAAACTCTTTTTCTTGACCAGGATATTTCCTAGCCTCTTCAAACATTGCCTGCTGCATTTCCTGATCAGAAACAGTAATTTCATTTTTTCGGCCCAGCTCAGCCANGAACAAGCCCAACTTAACCCGTCTTTTTCCTATTTTTTTAGCTTCTGGTGTGGTTTTAATCTCTGGATGATCATGATCTTCAACATCAGGATTCTTGTCATGCCATAGCTGATGTGCAATCTGTGATGATTCTGCTTCAACCAATGATTCTGGTAAATCAAGCTTAACGTTTTTATCTAAAGCATCCATTAATTCGCGCTTTGTTAATTGTCTAGCGGCCGTTGAATATTCTGTACNTAAACGATCTTTTAGCTGTTCTTTTAGGCCTTTTAAATCCTCAGCCCCAAACTGTTTAGCCATTTCATCATCAATTTTGGCTGCAGTTGGTTCTTTTACAGAGTTAATTACACAATCAAAAATTGCTTTTTTTCCAGCTAAATTCTTAGAATTATAATCACCTGGGAAAGAAACATTTACTGTTACTTTTTCACCACTTTTCTTTCCAACAAGCTGTTCTTCAAAACCAGGTATGAAAGAATTAGAACCCAAAACGAGTGGGTAATNCTCTCCTGAACCACCTTCAAAAGCCTCACCNTCAATTTTTCCAACAAAATTGATATTTACTTGATCACCATCTTTGGACTTGGAACCTTTTTTTCTATCTGTGAAAGACTNAGCATTTTTTGATAAATTTTCTAACCCTTCTTTTACCGCCTTGCTATCAACTTCTACAACCATCCGATTTAGCTTGATTTTTTTAAAATCAACCTCAGGAATATCAGGCAATTTTTCATAACTAATTGATACCTCAACATCATCACCTTTTTTCCACTTCTCACCATCTTTCATTTCCATTGCTGGCTGCTGTGCAGGGCGATCCCCTGTAGTTTCAAAATGCTCCCTCATAGCATTGTCAATCGTTTCTTGCATCACTTCGCCCATAACTCGCTCACCAAATTGCTTCTTGAGAAGCGACATAGGCACCTTACCCTTTCGAAATCCNTTCATTTCAAAAGTAGGTTGAGCTTCTAATAACTTATTTTGAACACCCTCTTCTAATTCATCAGCTGTTAACAAGATGTTATATGCTCTTTTCAGCCCCTTATTTAGCGTTTCATTTACCTGCATTATATCACTTCCTCATATATTTTTTGTGGTGCGGGTGAAGGGACTTGAACCCCCACGCCTCGCGGCGCCAGAACCTAAATCTGGTGCGTCTACCAATTCCGCCACACCCGCAACCTAATTATCGCAACAAAACTTGCCTTGATAATTCCGCGACGTGATAACAGAGGGGCAAAGAAGATGCGAGCAATTTCTCAAGAATCTGCAACTTTTTTTGGAACGATCAAATTTCCTAACCCTTATTTGNTCATAGCGCTAATTATGCCTTGGACAATCAGATCAATTTTATTAACAATGTCCCTATATAGAAATTTGAAAAAGCAAAACAAATTAACTAAATTTTACCATTTGCGTTTAAGGACAGAGAATTGAACAATAAAATACGTGCCATGCAGTTAGTTGGCTATAATGAGCCTTTAAGATTGAACTTAGTTGATAAACCGAAACTAACCGCTAGTCAGCTACTATTAAAAATTCACACAGTAGGTATGAANTTTGGAGACACTTTACTGATTAAAGGAACTTATCAGGAAAAGCCTAGTTTACCATTCACTATAGGNATGGAGATTTGTGGCACAGTAGAAGCTGTAGGAANTNATATTTCTAATTTCTCAATTGGAGATCGCGTCGCAACATATAGCGGCTTTGGAGGACTTTCCGAGTATGGCTGTTTTGAAGCAGATCAGTGNGTTTTGGTACCTGATTCGATGNCATCAGAAGATGCAGCAGCATTTCTGGTGGCTTATGGAACCAGTCATATAGCACTCGAAAGACGAGCAAGACTACTCGCAGGTGAAACATTGTTAGTTTTGGGAGCATCAGGTGGAGTAGGCCTCACAGCAGTTGAGCTAGGTAAACTTATGGGTGCAAAAGTCATTGCTTGTGCAAGGGGTCAACAAAAATTAGATGTTTGTAAAAAAATGGGTGCCGATTATTTAATAGACTCTGACACAGATGATATACGAGACATTGTCAAATCTTTAGGGGGTGCAGATGTTGTTTATGANCCAGTGGGAGGTGGACAATTCGAAGCTGCGCTNAGAGCATGTAAGCCTGAAGCGAGAATTTTACCACTTGGGTTTGCGAGTGGTAATGTGCCACAAATTCCTGCAAATATAATTTTNGTAAAAAATATTGAAATAATTGGTTTTTATTGGGGTGGATATACAAAGTTCAATCCAAAAGTATTAATTGATAGTTTTAACAAATTATTTGAATGGCATAGCAGTGGTAAACTCAAACCTCATATAAGCAATATTTTACCCCTGGAAAAAGCAAATGAAGCACTTGATTTGCTAAGAGAAAGAAAAGCAACGGGTAAAGTAATTGTAAAAGTTGATTAAAATAAAGAAATATTGCTGGAATAAAATTACAAGTCTTGAAATTTATTCAAATTTAACACATATATATGAGGTATCAAAGTGCCCCTTATGGGTATTTAAAAAATTAATTAGGAGAAAAATATGGCCGACTCTCAAACGGTTCGAAAATCAAGTGTAGGTATAGCATCAAATGAGATAGACGTGGGTTTACGTGCCCACATGAACAAAGTTTACGCTCTAATGTCCATTGGGTTATTTCTNACCGGTGGTGTTGCTTATATTGTAGGNAATAATGAAACACTGGTAATGTCATTATTCACTGGTATGTCACGCTGGGTNGTTATGTTCGCNCCATTAATCGTTGTTTTCGCAATGGGATCGATGATTAACAGGCTACGAGCGTCAACAGCACAACTAATATTTTATGGATTTTCGGCACTCATGGGCCTCTCCATATCTTATATATTTATGATTTANACAAGCGTATCAATTGCTCAAACTTTTCTAGTTACTGCCATCGCATTTGCAGGCTTAAGTTTATATGGTTACACTACTAAGCGTGATATCTCCGGAATGGGTAGCTTTTTAATTATGGGTGTTATTGGCTTGATCGTCGCATCTATAATAAATATTTGGATGCAATCACCTGCNCTAATGTATGCAATATCAATACTTGGAGTACTAATCTTCGCAGGACTTACTGCATATGATACTCAAAAAATTAAAAATACNTACATTCAAATGGCCCGCAATGGTCAGAGTGAGTGGATAGAGAAATCAGCGATCATGGGCGCATTAAGTCTTTACTTAGATTTTTTAAACATGTTTATGTTTTTGCTTCATCTGTTTGGAAACAGAAATTAAAACAAAACTTCATTTCCAAAAAGCCGCCTGAAGGCGGCTTTTTTATTAGAAGGTAAAATTACTTNATTTTACCTTCTTTGTACTCTACGTGCTTTCGAGCTACAGGATCATATTTCTTAATGACCATTTTCTCTGTCATCGTGCGAGCATTTTTCTTGGTTACATAAAAATGACCTGTGTCAGCAGTCGAATTTAAACGAATTTTTATTGTTGTAGGTTTAGCCATTTTTAAACTCCATTGAAAAACAAAATTTTAGCAATGCTCGGCGTTTTACATTTGGTAGTTGCAGTGTCAACACCCAACTCGCTTTTTTTAAGAAAATGAAAAAAAGTACCTAAGAAGGCATTACGAGTGTGCGGACAGCATGTAAGCCGGATTCTGTACCGCTTTGAGCGGCAATGACCATTCATCTTANCCTACCGTTACCAGTAGTCTTTAGCTGCCAACCCGAACTATCAGAAGCAAAGTCTTCCCCAACGATTGTTGGACNTAGTTCCTATTTGGCATTGCTCCAGGTGGGGCTTGCCTTGCCAATCTTGTTACCAAAATTGCGGTGAGCTCTTACCTCACCNTTTCACCTTGACCTGAAAACAGGACGTTTCTTTTCTGTGGCGCTTTCCCTCAAGTTACCCTGGCCGGCCGTTAACCGGCACCATTCTTTGTGGAGTCCGGACTTTCCTCGACTAAATTAGCCGCGGCCATCCAACTATCCGCACGACGTGTTACTACAAAGTTAATCAGAAAATTTCAAGTTTTTTGCGATACCACATGCTATTATGATATCACGAGAATTAAGGTAACCAAAATTTTCTGGACAGTAACGGCTTCTGAAAGCTTCTAATAAATCGTTTCGGTAAGAATTGCTGTTTGGGACATGATATCCAATCTTCTCTAGATTNCTCCAAAAATCATCGTTAGTTTNATCCATCTGGACCTCCGTCGCGAGTCCATGAAGCTCTAANGCTCTCCAATCAAAATGTCTTCCTGGATCTTTCTTTCTGCTAGGCGCCAAATCAGAATGACCTATCACATTACTTTTATCGATTGACCACCTATCTTTGACTATTTTCANAAGGTTCAATAATGCATTGAATAAAAGAAATGAATAAGGGCTTTTACCCGAATTACATAGCTCAATCCCAATAGACGATGAATTGATGTCCTCACAACCCCGCCATTTACCTACTCCAGCGTGCCATGCCCGATAATGCTCCTTTACAAGTGAGAAAATTTGACCAGTCTCATCAATTAAGTAATGACTAGATACTTCGCTTTTAGGGTCACGCAGCAACCTTAATGCTTCTCTAGCATTTCTCATCGCAGTATAATGTATTACAATAATATGGGGTTTTGTATTATTTTTTCGTTCACCAAAATTGGGAGAAGGTTTAGAAATAATATTTAAATTTCTATCCAAAAAACTTAGTATCCAAATCTAATTACCACCATTTTTTTGGCTTTTCAGAAAACTGTAACGCCGTCTCTAAAGCAAAAGCAGTATTTAATAGTTCACCTTCTTCCCANGGACGACCGATAAGCTGTAATCCAAGAGGCAATCCATTTTTACTAAGCCCGGCAGGAACAGAGACACCAGGCAATCCTGCGAGGTTCACTGTAACAGTAAACACATCATTTAAATACATTTCTATCGGATTTTTATTGGTCATTTCACCAATAGAAAACGCCTCCGTTGGAGTCGCAGGTGTCAAAATTGCATCAATACCATCAGAAAACACATTATCAAAGTCTTGCTTTATTAAAGTTCTAACGCGCTGAGCTTTTCTATAATATGCATCATAAAAACCTGCTGATAAGACATAAGTACCTATCATGACCCGCCTTTGAACTTCTTTTCCAAAGCCCTCAAAACGTGTCCGTGAATACATATCTTCAATACCATCACCTGTTTTAGATAGAGCCCTATAGCCATACCGAACGCCATCATATCTAGCTAAATTGGAAGATGCCTCTGCTGGAGCTAAAACATAATATACTGGCAGTGCGTATTTGGTATGCGGGAGGTTAATATCGATAACAGTTGCGCCAGCATCTTTAAGCATTTCTGCTCCTTGCGACCACAATTTTTCTATTTCCTCAGACATACCTTCCATACGATATTCTTTTGGTAGCCCTATCTTCTTACCCTTTATGTTGTTATCTAATGCAGCTTCAAAATTTGGAACACTCTGAGCAGATGAGGTGCTATCTTTCAAATCATGACTGGCCATAGTTTCAAGCAGAATTGAGGCATCTCGAACAGATTTAGTCATGGGTCCAGCTTGATCTAATGAAGATGCAAATGCCACCACCCCCCAACGGGATACTCTTCCATATGTAGGTTTTATACCAACTGTACCGGTGAAAGCAGCCGGTTGCCTTATTGATCCTCCTGTATCAGTTCCAATCGCTGCTATACATAAATCAGCCGCTACAGCGGCCGCTGAGCCTCCTGATGAACCTCCTGGTGTTAAAAGTTTATCAGAATTAGACGCCCTCCACGGGTTAATAGCCGCACCATAAATGGAGGTTTCATTTGATGATCCCATGGCGAACTCATCCATATTAAGCTTTCCCAGCATAACCGCACCATCATCCCATAAATTCTGAGTAACTGTGCTTTCATATTCTGGAGTGAAATCTTGCAAGATTCTTGACGCCGCTTGCGTTTTTACTCCTTTAGTACAAAACAAGTCCTTTACACCTATAGGTACTCCACACATACTCGGTGCATCACCCTCAAATAACCTTTTATCTGACTTTTTCGCCTGCTCTAAAGCAATATCAGCAGTCACCGTAGAAAAAGCATTTAACTGATCGGAGACTATGATTGAATCAAGACAGTCTTTTGTAACTTCGACGCTGGTAAATTCTCTTTTTTGCAAGCCTATACGGACCTCAGAAATGGTTAATTCTGTCAGCTCTTTCATTTTTTAATCCACCACTTTCGGGACTGCAAAAAAACCCTCTCGCGTGTCGGGTGCATTTGACAATACTTTAGATTGCTGATTGCCGTCATTAACTACGTCTGTTCTTTTTTTCAANACTGTCGGCGTGACTGAAGTCATTGGTTCNACATTATCGACATTCACTTCATTAAGCTGTTCCATAAATCCTATTATATTGGAAAGCTCTTTGGCCACATTTTCAAGTTCCTCATCTGGAATCGATATTCTCGCTAAATTTGCAACCCTTGCTGCTGTATCCTTATCAATTGACATTAACTTCCCTTAAACTAATTCGTTAGTAGTCACTTACCCGTCACCACACCTGTTCACAATATAATAAACCTATAAACAAAATAAATACCAAAATTTATATACATTGAGACTTATCTTCTTGATTTAAAAAAGTCTTTGATGATCTTTTCACTTTCAGTTTTCCCAATTCCGTCAAAAACTTCTGGTATATGGTGACATTGTTTATGAGAGTAAATTTTTGGCCCATTATACACTCCACCAGACTTGTAATCTTCCACCCCAAAAAACAANTTGGAAATTCTTGCATTAGAAATTGCGGCGGCACACATAGGACACGGTTCTAAGGTTACATACATGCTGCAATTTGTAAGTCTCTGATTCTTTAATTCATCACATGCTTTTCTAATAGCTAAAATTTCAGCGTGTGCTGTTGGATCATTTAACTCTCTTGTTCTGTTGCCTTCCTTTGAAAGGATAGTCCCAAATTGATCAATTATTACAGCCCCAATNGGNACTTCTCCACGTCCAAAGGCTCTTTTTGCTTCCTCAATTGCATAATTCATGTAAGTGTTAAATGTCATCGTTTCCACATTTAATACTTTTTAGATTTGACAACAACGCTTAACCATGNTGACGAAGAGTATGNTTAGTNAAAAANAAGATAANGAACGTATTGCNAAAGTAATTGCTCGGGCCGGTTTAGCTTCTCGAAGAGGTGCAGAAAAATTAATTTCTGAGGGTCGTGTTAAAGTAAACGGTGAAACAATATTAAGTCCAGCGTTAAATCTTTCATCATCTGATAGAGTTCTGGTTGACAATAAAGTCTTACCTTCAGCGCAAACAACGCGACTATGGCGCTATAACAAGCCAGTGGGCCTAGTAACTAGTGAAAAAGATGAAAAAAATCGTAAAGTTGTGTTTGATAACTTACCAAAAAACTTACCAAGAGTAATGAGTATTGGTAGGNTAGATCTAAATTCTGAAGGATTGTTACTTTTAACTAATGATGGTGATCTAAAACGAAAACTAGAACTGCCCTCAACAGGATGGAGTCGCAAGTACAGAGTACGGATTAATGGGAAGCCTTCCGAAGAAAATTTAGAACCTTTGCGATCAGGAATCACTTTAAATGGTGAAGAATTTAAGCCTATGACGATATTAATTGACCGACAGCAAGGTGCGAACGCATGGTTAACTATAACACTTAAAGAAGGACGAAATCGTGAGATTCGACGAGCATTAAATGAAATTGGTTTCAAAGTGAGTCGTCTTATAAGGATAAGTTATGGCCCCTTTAAATTAGACCAACTAAAGTCAAATGAAGTAGAAGAAATTAAGAGNGGAGTTTTNCGAGATCAANTNANTAATATTTTTGACNTNANAGNAGAAGNAAANTTATCANNTAAAACAAAAANACGNAAAATTAAAAACTCTNATNCNGATCTNCAAAACCCTTCAAAANAAATANAACNNAGGAGAAAATNATATGATTGATTTACTGACAATTGAAAANATTGGTAGTTTACTNATCTTAATTTTNCTTCANGCNGTNNTGGGTTTTGACAATCTTTTATATATTTCAATTGAAAGCCAAAGNGCNCCACANCACGCACAAAAAAGAGTTCGCTTCTGGGGAATTATAATTGCAGTAGCTCTAAGGGTGATATTACTTTTTGTTATGATCCATTTAATTGAAAAACTAAAAACACCTTTTCATGTTTTCAATATCAGCGGTATTATTGAGGGTGGCGTTAATTTTGCGAGTATTATTTTTTTATTTGGTGGCATTTTTATTATCTATACAGCTGTTAAGGAAATTAACCACCTCTTATCAAATGAACATCTTAGTATTTCGAACAATGATAAGAATAGGAAATCAGCCTTTCAAGTTGTACTTCTAATAGTTTTTATGAACTTAATTTTCAGCTTTGATTCCATATTATCTGCGATAGCTATAACGGAAGTTTTACCTTTATTAATAATTGCGATTATTACATCTGGAGTTGCAATGCTAGTTTTAGCTGACAAAGTAACAGAGTTTTTAGAACGGAATAGAATGTACGAAGTTTTAGGATTATTTATCTTATTAATAGTAGGTATTGTTCTTTTGGGAGAAAGTGGAACCGCGGCTGCTCATGCCATGCACGATCAAACTTTACAAATAAGAATTTTTGATTACCCACTAATACCAATGTCAAAATCAACCTTTTATTTTTCTGTAATAGTTTTGTTCCTAGTCGAAATTATACAAACTCAATATCAACGAAGACTAAAAAAACAACATAATAATAAGTAATTTAGACTAAAAATGAATTCTTTGATAATAGGTATAATTTTTACATTTACTACTCTTATTATTTTACTCAGCTGTTCTTCTCCAAACAAGAGAGCCAATTTAGTAGACACAAATTTAATAATGCAATCAGAAGAAAGTATCGAATTGCAAAAATACTACGAACGCACCTCTAAAAGACTCAGATCTCGAGGCCTTCTTCGCACGGACAATGGTGCTATTGATCATCCCTACAATGCTAAAAATCTCTCAGAAAATTTTTTAAAAATCGCACTTTATGATGAGTATAAGATAGAAAATGGATCATATGTGGCGAAAGAATCCAAACGGAAACTTAAGCGTTGGAGAAATCCAATTATAATAAATATTATTCACGGCGAAACGAATACAAGAAAGCAAATTGAAGCTGACACAAAAAATATAGAGAATTTTGCCAGAAGGCTATCAAATTTAACAAACTTACCAATTGAGATTGGAACAAAGCCTGGTAACTTTATTTTACTATTCCTTAACATAAATGAACAAAAAAGATTTGGCAAAAAATTAGAAACACTTATGCCTTTACTCACAACTTCCATGGCAAAAGCGATAACCTCTAGTCCACGCTCAATTTTTTGTTCCGCCTTTACGCTTACAAAATCTCCAAAAGATTATGAGTACGTCTCAGCAATTATTTTAATCAAATCAGAACATAAAAATCTTATGCGGAAATCTTGCATACACGAAGAAATGGCCCAAGCAATGGGATTGTCAAACGATAGCAAATTCGCGAAACCGTCAATTTTTAATGACGATGAGGAATTTGCTTTACTAACAAATCATGATGAAAATTTACTTAAAATACTTTATGATAATCGTCTTCAACCAGGAATGGACGCAAATGAAACNCAGCAAATTGTTACGAAAATTGCAAAAGAATTNTTAAGTTATAAAAACTTCAAATTATTTAATACAATAAGAAGAGATGAACAAAATGAATGATAAGCAGATCTTAGATAATATTTTAGAGCGAAGGTATTCTTGCCGATCCTTTTTAGAAACGCCTGTAGAACAAAAAACCATAAAAGAGATATTAAGAATATCTCAGAAAATTCCCTCTTGGTGTAATGCTCAACCTTGGGAGGTAACAATATGCAGTGGATCGGCCATCAAGACTTTGTCAAAAAATTTACTACATGAAAGTAGTAAAAACCAAATTCATTCTGACCTACCCTTTCCACTTGAATATGAAGGAATTTATCGTGAGAGGAGAAAAGAGTGTGGATTNCAGCTTTACGAGTCTGTAGGAATCAAAAAAGGAGAAGCTGAAAAAGCATTAGTACAAATGAACGAAAACTTTAAATTTTTTGGAGCACCGCATGCTGCTATCATAACTAGTGAAAAATCCTTGGGTGCTTATGGCGCAATTGATTGCGGAGCATTTGTTTCGGCATTTACCCTTGCTGCGTCGTCGATGAATATTAGTACGATACCGCAAGCCGCAATAGCTTCCTTATCCAATGTTGTGAGGAAAACTTTAAATATATCTAATAAAAAAGATATAATCTGCGCTATTTCNTTTGGTTATGAAAATGACAAACACCCAATAAATAAATTTAGAACGTCTAGAGCGAAGCTTTCAGAAGTCGTTAATTGGGTAGATAGTATCGATTAGTAAACTGAATTACTATTAGGACTAAAGTTAGATCCTCGATAGTTAGCAAGTAGCTTCTTNGTAGCATTTGAAAATGTGCTAACGTCTGTTCCAACGGCCACGAAAAGTGCTCCCATCTCAATGTACTTNTTTGCCCTAATTTCGTCTAACATTAAGATACCAGCTGCCTTTCCACTCGAAACAATTTTTAATATTGCTTGCTCTATCGTTTTTTGAACGACCTCATTATTAGGATCGTGAATAAAACCCATACTAGCAGCGAGATCGAATGGGCCTATAAACACACCATCTACACCTTCTACAGCACAAATCTCATCTAGGTTTTCAATCGCAGTCTTACTTTCTGCTTGAACTAATAAACATATTTCATCATTTGCTGTTGGTGCATAATTCTCCACATTCCCATATTGTGCAGCTCTGGTAACCAAAGCGGCTCCCCTAATACCATCAGGTGGATAACGNACTGCACGAACCATTTCCCTAGCTTGCTCAGCAGTATCCACCATCGGAACAAGAATGGATTGTGCCCCTGCATCTAATACTTGCTTGATGATATGTGGGATNCCAGCCACAACCCTTACNACAGCCTGGCTATCAGATGGATCTATAACGCGCAGAAGGTCTGCAATATTAGCTATATCATTCGGAGCATGTTCGCCATCAATCAACAACCAATCAAATCCAATCTGAGCAGAAATCTCACAAGTCGAAGTTGAAGCCAAGCTTTGCCAAAATCCAAGTTGNATTTTTTTCTTTTTCAATGTTTCTTTAAATTTATTTCTAGGTGCAGCCATTTTGATTTCCTCANATTATCTTTAGTATTATAGTTGTTTTCTTTTATCTCTATTCAAATGTAAAATTGGCTCAGTGTAACCAGAAGGTTGGNAACGTCCATTAACAACCAAATCACAANCTGCCTTGAAAGCCACCCCAGAAAAAGATGGAGCCATTGGTTCATAATTTAAAATACCACTGTTTTGGCGATCAACNNTTTTCGCCATTTTTTTCATTATCTCCAGTACTTTTTCTTGNCTAACAACTCCATGATAGATCCAATTTGCAATATGTTGACTACTTATGCGACATGTTGCTCTATCTTCCATCAAGCCAATATTATTAATATCAGGAACTTTCGAACAACCAATACCACTGTCAATCCATCGTACAACGTATCCTAAGATACCTTGAGCGTTATTCTCAATTTCATCTATCAATTCAGCTTCTGACCAATTACTTCCCTTAAAAACAGGTGTATCTAAAAGTTCATCAATTGAGTTTCTAATTTTACTACNCTCAATTTCTAACTGCCGGTCAATTACATTTATCTTATGATAATGCAAAGCATGAAGCGTAGCAGCAGTTGGACTTGGAACCCATGCACAATTCGCACCGCTTGCTGGATGGGAAATTTTTTCGTCAAACATTTTTTTCATTTGATCTGGTGCAGCCCACATTCCTTTGCCAATTTGTGCCTTCCCTCTCAGGCCACATTTCAAGCCAATATCAACATTTCGATTTTCATAAGCTTCAATCCATGGTTCAGTTTTTATGAGAGCTTTGGGTAAAAACGGACCCAATTCCATCGAGGTATGGATCTCNTCACCTGTTCGGTCCAAAAATCCTGTATTAATAAATGCAACTCTAGACTTNGCTGCTCGAATACATTCTTTTAAATTTAATGATGTTCTTCGCTCCTCATCCATAATACCAATCTTAATCGTATTTTTTGGAATTTTTAACGCATCTTCAACATTGGAAAATAGTTCATCTGTAAACTCAACTTCATCTGGCCCATGCATTTTCGGTTTAACNATATACACAGAACCACAGTCAGAGTTCATTCTACTCCCGTTCAAATCATGCAGTGCGCACAAGGTGGTAAAGTATGCATCCATGATGCCTTCCCCAACATTACAGCCCAAACCATCTAAAATGGCATTAGTTGTCATCAAATGACCAACATTTCTAACTAGCATTAAAGAGCGACCTTTGATCTTGCCGGTAAGACCAGAGGCAGTTTTATAAATCTCGTCACCATTCATCGAGCGCACAAACTCTTTTCCATCTTTAACTACGAGTTCAGTTAAAGTNCCCTTCATTAATCCNAACCAATTTCGGTACGCTACTATTTTATCTTCAACATCAACCGTGGCAACGCTATCTTCGCAATCCATTATTACNGAAATAGCNGANTCAACTAANATATTTGCNATNCCAGCAANATCNNTTGNACCGATNNCATTATTTCGNTCNANNATAATTTTGACATGNAAATTATTGTTTTTTAATAAAATTCCTTTTTTTAATTTTCCAATATATTGATTTTGATTNATTAACAGGCTTTCTGTTAATTCTATGTTATTTAGATCTTTCCAAGAAACCTCTTTTAGAGGAAAGAACTCATCCAAAAATTCTTTTGACCAAGTTACCACTTTCGCTCCTCGCTCTTCAGAATAACCTTCAAACTGCCTCTCACCATCAATCATATCAGTGCCGTATAGAGCGTCATAAAGTGATCCCCAACGTGCATTAACCGCNTTTAAAGCATAACGAGCATTAGTTATTGGAACAACTAATTGAGGGCCGGGTATAGATGATATTTCAGGATCGATTTTTGACGTTGTTAGTTTGAAATCACTGCCTTCAGGAACAATATAACCAATCTCTATTAGAAAATTTTTATGTTCGATTATATCGTACTCTTTACCTTTTCTTCGTCTGTGCCATTCATCTATCTGTTTTTGGAAAGATTCACGTTTCTCTAAGAGAATACGATTGCGAGGACCCAAAATTTCCACCGTCTTAGCAAATCCATCCCAAAAAGATTTTTCAGAGATATCTAAGCCTGGCAATATTTCAGCCATTAAAAATTTATTAAGCCGACTGTCAATTTTTAAACCGGCATGTTCTACATAACTTATCATAAAAATCTCATTATTAGTTATTCTATTAAACAAATCAAACTCCTAGAACTCTCTAAACATTTAATAATTAACAAGCAACATTCGTTGAAAGATAATAAAATTTTCACCTAGTTAATTTCGTAAAAATCANGTATTTTTATTTAATTTTTTGCATTTCTTTATTATCATCGAAAGTGATAATTCCAATACTAATACCTTTTTAAAATTTTAAAGATAGAAGAATAACATGAAAAATCAGATTGTACGTCTTAAAGATTATCATCCAGTGTCATTTGAAATTAAAGATGTCTATNTAAAATTTAAATTAGATCCAAAAAAAACATTAGTTAGCTCCAAAATGAATATTTTGCCGACTGGAAATTCAGATTTATTCCTGAACGGCACTCAACTAGAATTAAAAAGCATTAAGATAAACGGAGCAGATGNCACGTCTCTCATAACACACAATGATAAAGGAATAAACTTTAGCAAATCAAACCTTCCCGAAAAACAGTTTATACTCGAAATCATTAATGAGATTGATCCTNACGCTAATACTGCGCTTGAAGGACTTTTTATGTCAAATGGCATTTATTGCACACAATGTGAGGCAGAAGGTTTCAGAAAAATTACTTATTTCTTGGATAGGCCTGATATTTTAACAAAATATANAGTTAGAATTGAGAGTAAATTGCCAGTCTTACTCTCAAATGGCGAAATAACGAGGCGAGGTAAAAATTGGGTGGAATGGACCGATCCATGGCCAAAACCATCATATTTGTTCGCAATCGTCGCCGGAAACTTAGAAAGTTATGATGATGTTTTCATCACGAGATCCAAAAAAAAGGTGGTGCTCAAAATATGGGTAAAAAAGGATGACATAAAAAAATGCGCATTCGCTATGGATGCATTAAAACGATCAATGGCATGGGATGAAATTAATTATGAAAGAGAATATGATCTGAATATTTTTCAGATTGTTGCAGTGGATGATTTTACTGCTGGCGCAATGGAAAACAAGGGATTAAATATTTTCAATTCNAAATATATTTTAGCTTCACCTGAAACTGCAACAGATGATGACTACAAGTACATTGAAGGTATAATTGCGCATGAATATTTTCATAATTGGACTGGAAATAGAATTACTTGTCGAGACTGGTTTCAGTTATCTTTGAAGGAGGGATTAACAGTCTTTCGCGATCAACAATTCAGCTCAGATCAAAGAGGGTACTCGTTAAAACGGATAAGTGATGTGATCGATTTNCGTAATAGGCAATTCAAGGAAGATAATGGNCCGCTTAGCCATCCCGTTCAACCGAAAGAATACAAAGAAATAAATAATTTTTATACTTCAACAATATACGAGAAAGGTGCCGAATTAATAAATATGCTTCACCGCCTAGTCGGTTCCTGCGCTTATAAAGAAACCCTCAATCTCTACTTTGAAAGACACGATGGAGATGCGTGCACAATTGAAGATTGGTTGAACGTTTTTCAAGATTACAACAAGATTAATCTAGATCAATTTAAACTTTGGTATGAACAAAATGGGACTCCTGTCATCACCGTAGAAGAACACTTTGAAAACACCACTTATAAATTAAAATTAATTCAAGAAACNGACAAAAAACATTCATCCAAGAAACCCATGGTAATACCNGTATTAATTGGACTTATCGATATTGAGGGTAAAGAAATTCTAAAGGATCATTTACTTAACTTGACCAAAAATGAGCAAGAATTTACGTTTAATAATATACAGACAAAACCNACCCTCTCTATTTTGAGAGATTTTTCAGCTCCAGTGATCATTAATAAAAAGACAACAAACGAAGAGAATGCTTTCTTACTGCAAAATGATACAAATGACTTCACCAGATGGGAATCTGGACAAAAGCTAGCACTAAATTCTATCATTAACACCATACTAAATCATGAGCCTATAAANGAATTTTATGCTGAATCAATCAAAAGTGTGGCTAACAATAATAATTTAATGCCAGGTTTCAGAGCATTATTGTTAAAGCTACCAACCCATGAGTCTATAACCGACGAACTTAAAAAATTAAATCAACATGTCGATCCTAATCAAATATATAAAGCCTTGACAATTACTCAATCCAGTCAAGCATCAATTCTTAAAGAGGATCTACCTAATATCTTAGATAAGTTATCAAATAAAGTTAATAAAAACAANAATTTAGAGGCTTCAGGATGGAGAGATCTGCAATCAATTCTGCTAAAATTGAACACATTTAATGACGGTGGCGAGTTAGCTTTTCAAAAATATTTTGATGCNGACAACATGACTAATTTACAAGCCGCTCTCATCGCCCTGATGACTACCAGACACAGAGAGNAAATAATAAATAATTTTTATCAAAATTGGAAGGATGATAAGCTCGTTATAGATAAATGGTTTGCAATTCAAGCAATTCATACTGGTCCAGAAACTGCGCTTAGAAATGTAGTGAATTTATCAAAGCATGTAGACTTTGATTACAANAATCCTAATCGATTCCGAGCATTAATCGGTAGTTTTTGTATCAGTAATCACCCAGGCTTTCATGACATATCTGGGAAAGGCTACGGATTTGCAGCGGATTGGATAATCGCACAAGATAAAATCAATCCCCAGGTAGCGGCGCGTTTAAGCACAGTTTTTCAAGCATGCTCAAAGTACAACATCCAACGCCAAAGACTGATGAAACAAGAGATAATGAGGATATCGCTTACAAAGGACCTTTCTATAGACACAAAAGAGATAATTGATAAGATAATTGCTTAATCTTNTTGAAAGAAGCTGAACATATATCTATATCAAAAAGCACTGCAAAAAGAGCTAATCAGGTAGATAAAATGCTAATTACTGAAATTTCACAACCCAGACCCAAATTAATTGCAGGAACAAAANATGATTGGGAGATGGTTATAGGTATGGAGATTCATGCACAGGTTTCTTCAAAGGCTAAATTATTTTCTGGTGCTTCTACATTGTTTGGGGCAGAGCCTAATTCAAACGTATCTTTTGTCGATGCAGCGATGCCAGGAATGTTACCTGTAATCAACGAATACTGTGTAGAGCAAGCTGTCAAAACAGGATTAGGACTTAAAGCAACAATAAATCTATTTTCACAATTTGATCGAAAAAACTATTTCTACCCAGATCTTCCNCAAGGATACCAAATAAGTCAACTTTACCACCCCATCGTAGGAGAAGGGGAAGTATTGGTAGAAATGAATGATACTGAAAGAAGAATGGTAAGAGTCGAAAGAATACATTTGGAGCAAGATGCAGGTAAGTCTGTACATGACATGGACCCAAATATGTCATTTGTTGACTTGAATAGGACTGGGGTAGCGCTAATGGAAATTGTTAGCCGTCCAGACATTAGAGGTCCAGAGGAGGCTGCAGCTTATGTTGGAAAGCTACGCCAAATTTTACGATATCTCGGTACATGCGATGGTAATATGCAAAATGGTAANTTGCGTGCAGACGTAAACGTATCCGTTTGTAAACCAGGGCAATACGAGCTTTATAGAAAAACAAATGATTTTAAATATTTAGGCACAAGATGTGAAATAAAAAATATGAATTCTATAAAGTTTATACAGTTGGCTATTGATTATGAAGCTAAACGACAAATTTCGATAATAGAGGACGGTGGTAAAATTCATCANGAAACCCGTCTTTATGATTCTGAAAAAAATGAAACTAGATCTATGCGTTCAAAAGAAGAGGCNCATGATTATAGATACTTCCCCTGCCCTGATCTNTTGCCTTTAGAAATAGAACAAACCTGGGTTGACANAATAAAAGCAAAATTACCGGAACTNCCAGATGAGAAGAAAANTCGTTTTGTNAATCATCATGGCTTAACGANTTATGATGCAGGTGTTCTAACTGCCGATGTTACACAAGCAAATTATTTTGAAGACGTAGCCAAAAATCGAGATGGAAAGNTAACAGCAAATTGGATAATTAATGAACTTTTTGGGCGATTGAACAAAGAAGAGTTAACAATAGAAAATTCGCCTATTACAACCGCNCANCTAGGNCANATAATTGATCTNATCTCNTCNNANGAAATTTCTGGAAAAATTGCAAAAGAATTGTTTGAAATTGTATGGGAAAAAGGTGGTAACCCNAAGGATATTGTTAAAGAAAAAGGAATGACTCAAGTTACTGATGTGGGAGCGATTGAGGCAGAAGTTGATAAAATAATTAATGAAAACCCTGATCAGGTTGAAAAGGCAAAAACAAACCCAAAGCTTGCCGGCTGGTTTGTCGGCCAAGTTTTGAAAGCAACTTCAGGTAAAGCTAATCCGGCAGTAGTAAGCAAACTAATTAATAAAAAAATATTCAAATAGCTTCACTCCGAAATAATTTCGATTGATATAGCATGAATTTTTTTAACAAGTTTTTTTGTCAAAGCTTCATAGATCGCTCTATGTTGTTTTATGCGTGAAAGCCCAGAAAAAAGGCTGGATGAAATCCGAATATGAAAATGACTTTCGCCTTTTTCATTCCATCCTGCATGACCTCTATGCATTTCAGATTGATCCTCAACATTCAATAAAGATGGGTTAAAATTTTGCTTTAATTTATCAATAATTTGGTCTTTTATGAGCATTTTTTTCATTTTGTTTCTAAATAGGGGTTGGCATTACNTANAAACCTCCTAAACTATGGTGCCTGATTCCAAAAGAAGAGTCTTAATAATGGAAAAGAAGCCCCTATTTGAATTTGATATGTCCGTATCATCTGATAAGAAACGCCGTAATAAGGGTCGAAAAGCATCAACCGGTGCCGTAGATACATCAAGNAATAAATGCGAAAAAGAAGGTTGTAATAAATCTGGNAAATACAGAGCGCCAAAATCAGCGGATAATAANGCTGAATTTTATTGGTTTTGTATGGANCACGTAAGAGAATATAATTTGACNTGGAATTTCTTTGAAAACCACACTCCAAAACAGTTTCAAGATCAAGTTGATGCAGATAAAACTTGGGATCGTCAAACNAANCCATTTAGAGACCANGGNAGGGANTCAGAACAAAAAGCCTGGGCTCGNCTTGGTATAAATGATCCTTTAGATGTTTTAGGTGAAAAAGGAACTCGCGAAGAAGTNCGCGGTGCGGTCTATTCAAAAAGATTGGGTGCAACAGAAAGACGAGCTATTGAGATATTAGAGTCAAAAGATAGTATGACAAAATCAGAAATTCGNAAACAATACAAAAAATTAGTAAAAGACCTTCATCCCGATATGAANGGTGGAGAGCGCGCAGATGAGGACCGTCTTCAAGAGGTAGTTTGGGCATGGGATCAAATCAAAGATAGTCGAAGCTTTAAGGATTAAATTTTGGCAGATTCAAATCTTAACAAACAAAGAAGACGACGAAAAAACATTACCAAAGCTTCAAAACAGTCGAAATTCTTAAGCTACGGTGGAAACTTAAGAATTTTACAAAAAAAAGAATGCAAAGACATCCATGCTGCTGTTTTAGATATCTTAAGCAATATTGGAATTAGCCATGCCAGTAGTAAAACTCAAGAAGTTGCTTTCAATAATGGAATTAAGTTCAAAAATGGAAGATTATACTTTCCCAAGGCACTTGTTGAAGACACAATTAGTGCTCTTTCTCGATCAGTTGTACTACATGGNCAAAAATCTGAGAACGACCTTCANATCACTGGTAGCGAAATCTATTTTGGTACTGGCGGCGCTACGCCAACAATTCTGGACCATAAAACAGATAAGTTCCGCGAAACGACATTAAAGGATCTCTATGAAAATGCATGTTTAATTGAACATTTAGAAAATGTTGATTTTTTTTCCCGAACAGTCATAGCTCGGGATCTAAAAACACAAAGAGAATTAGATTTGAATACAGCATTTGCTTGTTTGCGTGGCACCACTAAACATATCATGACAAGTATTTCTAAAGCAGAAGATATAAAAAGCATTAAAGAAATGATAGAAGATATTCGCGCTTTAAACAGCAAGAATAAAAAGAAGAACTTAATATCTCTAAATACTAACCATATNGTTTCACCTCTTAGATTTGACCCAGAATCTTGTGACGTCTTGATTGAGGGCGTAAAATCTGGCCTGCCTATCAATGTAAATACATTTGCTCAAGTTGGAGCTTCTACAGCAGTAACGCTTGCGGGCGCAATTGCGCAAACAATAGCTGAAACAATGGCTGGTATGATTTTAGGCTACCTGGTAGATAACAATGCNATATTGATATTTGGTCCAAGACCAATGATAACGGATTTGAGAACTGGAGCAATCTCGGGAGGAAGTGCAGAGCAACCAATTGCTACGGCTATGGCAGGCCAAATGGCACAATATTATGGCTTTGCTAACTCAGCAATTTCTGGCGCTACAGANAGTAAATCAACTGACGCACAATCAAGTTTTGAAAAAACATCAAATATTCAAATGGCAGCATTTTCTGGAGTTAATTTAATTACGCAGTCTTGTGGTAGTTTGGCAAGTTTAATGGCGACTTCCTTTACAGCTTCGGTAATCGATAACGATATGCTAGGTATAATTCGACGAAGTTGTGGAAGGTTGGAGATAAATAAGAGCACNTTGGGACTTGAGAGCATTAAAAAGGTTGTTGATGGCGAAGGGCACTTCCTGGGACAACCCGAAACATATGATCGAATGCGTAGTGATTATTTATATCCTTCCGTTAGCGATCGCAAAAGTTGGGAAGAATGGGAAGCAGATGGCGCTCCTAACATTACAAACACCGCCAAAGCTCAAGTGGAGAGAATTCTGACAAATTGCGAACCTAGTCATATTGAAAAAAACACTATAAAAGCTGTTCAGGCAAAATATAATTTAGCTAACTTTTAAACAAATTGCTCTCTTATTAAGCGTTCTTCCAAGCCATGATCAGGGTCAAAAAGAACCCGGTGACTAATATTTTTATCACTAGTAATTTCGACGCTCAAAACTTTTGTTGAAAAACGACTATCAGCATCAGCCATCACTGGCCTCTTATCAGGTTGTAAAACGTCGAATTTAACATGTGCTGTTTTGGGCAGTAAAGCACCCCTCCATCGCCTTGGTCGATAGGCCGAGATTGCAGTCATGGCTAAAACATCTGACTGAATAGGAAGAATTGGACCATGTGAGGAATAATTGTAAGCCGTCGAACCCGCAGGCGTTGAGACTAAGGCACCGTCACAAACTAATTCTTCCATTCGCACTTTACCATCTATGGTTATTTTCAATTTAGCTGCTTGCGGACCGGCGCGTAACAATGAGACCTCATTTATTGCAAGAGCATCAACTTTTGAGCCATCATCACATATCGCACACATTCTTAATGGATTTATATCAGCTGCTTCAGCACTTTTTAATCGATCGTACAAATTTTCTTCTGAAAACTCATTCATTAAGAAACCAATCGTACCTCTATTCATTCCATAGACAGGCAAAGGCTTAGACTGAGTGTTGTGCAAAGTGCTCAACATAAAGCCATCACCACCTAAAGCAACGATAACATCAGCTTTAGCTGCAGAGATTGAGCCATATCTCTTGCTTAAGGCATCCAATGCTCTTTGAGCTTCGTGCGTTTCATCTGCTAAAAATGCAATTTTTTGCATTTTTCACTCCTACATTAATAATTCTCAAAACTTTTACTATATTAGCCGTCACATAATGTCGCCGTCATTGATTTGTGCTTTTCTATAGCGTATCTGACACTATATGAAAACTCTAAAGCTATCTTAAGTAAAAGGTCATTCATGGAAAATTCATTTTTTTTAAAACATTTGTCGGAAAGCGACCCTGACTTATACAATTCAATTAGTTTAGAGCTTGGCCGGCAAAGAAATGAAATAGAGTTAATTGCTTCTGAAAATATTGTAAGTCGTGCTGTTATGGAAGCGCAGGGCTCTGTGATGACCAACAAATATGCCGAAGGCTACGCTGGGCGACGCTATTATGGTGGCTGCCAATACGTCGATATCGCTGAAACACTTGCGATTGATCGAGCATGCCGGCTCTTTAATTGTAATTTTGCCAATGTACAACCAAACTCTGGTAGCCAAGCTAATCAAGCAGTAATGTTGGCCTTGTTGAAACCTGGCGATACAACTCTTGGAATGGATCTGGCATCCGGCGGCCACCTAACCCACGGTGCTGCACCAAACCAATCGGGAAAATGGTTTAATGCAATCCAATATGGTGTTCGTAGACAAGATAACTTGATTGACTATGATCAAGTGGAAAGTTTAGCAAAAGAGCATAGGCCTAAACTTATCTTTGCTGGGGGCTCGGCAGTTCCTCGTCAAATAGACTTCAAAAAGTTCAGAGAAATTGCAGATATGATTGGGGCATATTTACATGTCGATATGGCACATTTTGCTGGTTTAGTGGCNGCAGATGAACACCCTTCACCGTTCCCTTATGCAGATGTTGCAACCACAACCACTCACAAGACCCTACGAGGTCCTCGTGGTGGAATGATATTATGTAATGACGAAGCTCTTTCGAAAAAATTTAACTCTGCAATTTTTCCAGGGATTCAAGGAGGACCACTTATGCACGTTATTGCAGCAAAAGCTGTAGCCTTCGGAGAAGCTTTAAAACCAGAGTTTAAGTTGTATCAAAAACAGGTTCGCTCTAATGCAGTAGCGCTTTCAGAAGAATTAATGAAAGGCGGCCTTGACATAGTAACAGGTGGAACTGATACGCACGTTATGCTTGTTGACCTAAGACCAAAGGGTGTTAAAGGAAACCAAGCAGATAAAGCGCTCGGAAGAGCACATATAACAGCTAACAAAAATGGTATTCCTTTCGATCCGGAAAAGCCAACTGTGACCTCAGGCTTAAGACTGGGAACACCCGCTGGAACAACGCGAGGATTCAGAGAAGAAGAATTCAGAACTATCGCGCGCTGGATTGTTGAAGTAGTAGAAGGTCTTTCTTCAAATGGAGAAGAGAACAATGCTTCTGTTGAGGAAAAGGTTAAGGGAGAGGTTGAGAATTTATGTGCTAAATTTCCAATATATGATTATTTATAAAGATCACTATATTAAAGTTGAGCTAAAACTTCATCAGAAATCTCAAAATTAGCAGTGACGTTTTGAACATCATCATCATCTTCCAAAGCATTGATTAACTTCATAAGTTTCTCAGCTCCAGATAAGTCTAGCTCTGTAGTAACATTTGGCTTCCATATCAGTTTAGAACTTTCGCTTTCCCCAAGATTTTCTTCTAAAATATTTGAAACCTCAT
The DNA here is from genome assembly GCA_002712045.1 of Paracoccaceae bacterium. Classification (GTDB taxonomy): domain Bacteria; phylum Pseudomonadota; class Alphaproteobacteria; order Rhodobacterales; family Rhodobacteraceae. The sequence goes on along the minus strand of PARX01000047.1, from coordinate 13,108 downwards.
TTAATTCCGAACTCTCACAGAATATTTCATGNCCNTCTTCAGAACTATCGACATCTTCTGCGCCAGCAAGAATCGCTGCTTCGAAAACAATTTCAGCATCCCCCACTTCTGGCCTATAAATCACGAGACCTTTTCGATCAAACATAAATGATACTGATCCAGTTTCCCCTAAATTACCCCCAGACTTTGAAAAAGTAGACCTAACTGTGGAAGCCGTCCTATTCTTGTTATCCGTCATCGCTTCAACAATAACTGCGACACCTCCNGGGCCATATCCTTCGTATCGNATTTCCTCATAATTCTCGGCATCCCCGCCCGTCGCCTTATTAATTGCCCGTTCGATTACATCTTTTGGAACTGATTGCGATTTAGCTTCTTTAACAGCCAATCTTAAGCGTGGGTTTTTCTCAGGATCAGGATCACCCATTTTTGCCGCTACGGTAATTTCTTTTGCCAACTTGGAAAATAACTTTGATCTGACTGCATCCTGACGGCCTTTACGATGCTGAATATTTGCCCATTTTGAATGTCCTGCCATTTACCACTCCGATTACTTGGATTAATAAAGTATACTTAAGCTTTTAATACGTTGCAATTAATTTACAATTTAAATTTGTAACTTAATTCAATGATGATTGTTTTGACGGCCTAACCATCATTAGACCTATCAACATTAAGATTACCGCACTCCAAACAAATGCTGAATACCCTTCTCCAAGTAATATAATTGAAAACCCTATACCGCTTGCTGTGTAAATATAAGAAACTTGGCTAGCAAACACGACACCTGCTTTGCCAATCAACCATATATAGGAAATATAAATCAGAGAATGTATNAACGAAGAAAATGTAATTGCAAGCTCTGCTGNCCCCCAAGCTCTAAAAGGAGAGATCCAATAGCCATTTATCAATACTATTGGAAATAAAGCAACCAGTCCCAAAATAGACGCTCCCAAAATTACCTCAATAGGATCAAGTTGAGCTAACCCAATTTTATTTACCCAAACGCCTTCNACTGCATAACAAAAAGGGGAAAATAGGGCTAAAAATATCCAACCAACTTCTCCAATTGATCCTAGTTCTAATTTGGGNAAAACAATTAGAATAATTGCTAAAATTCCAAATAAAACACCCAAACATCGACGAAGTTCAAATTTTTCCATTTTAAGTAACAAGACAAGTAAAAAAGCAATCATAGGAACCACCGAAACCAAAATTGACATCACTCCAGACTGCAAATGGAAATACGCTTTGTACATAATTGAATTTGGAATTATCGTGCCTAGCAAAGCCACCAAAAAATACCTCCAAAAACTACTTAAATTTAATGCGAGNCTTTTTCTTCTAGTAANTTGCAAGAGACCTAAACTTATAATCATTACGATTATCTGCCAGANAAGCAAACCTAAATAGTGATGGCCNGTAGAAACAGCAATTTTAGAAAGTGGGGCTGTTAGCCCCCAACTTATGCCAACAAACATTAAAATAGTCGTAAAGCCTAACTGATTCATTTAAGCCCTGATTGCTGAAGCTTTCCACCAATTCTAATTGCTTCAACGTTAACTGCTAAGCCAGTTATATTGTCCGTTTCCAATACTACTCCACACAAAGTTGCTTCTCCACTTGAAGGAGTAAATCTACTTTTTATCATNCCATTTATAAATCGTTGAATTGGCTCAGCCGGATCCATACCAATTACAGAATTATAGTCACCACACATTCCAGCATCTGTTTGATATCCAGTTCCTTTAGGCATGACCATCGTATCACTCGTTGGAANGTGGGTATGCGTTCCTATAACCAAAGAAGCTCTACCATCACACCAGTGTCCCATAGCCATTTTTTCTGATGTGGCTTCCGCATGAACATCGATTACTATTACATCAGCTTTTTTACCAACAGGGTTTGATTTTAAGATCTTATCAATATTATTGAATGGATCTTCATATACCCGCTTCATGAAAACCTGGCCAAGAACTTGAATAACAAGTATCTTTTTACCATTGGGTAAATCAAAATACTGAGCACCTTTACCTGGAGCGCTTCTAGCATAATTTATAGGACGAATTATTCTAGGCTCAGACAAAATACCNGATGTCATATCCTTTTGATCAAATGCATGATCTCCAAGAGTCAAACAATCTGCACCTGAATCAAGTAATTCTTTGGCATGAGCCATCGATAAACCAAAGCCTGCAGTCGCATTTTCTGCATTAACTATTACAAAATCTAACGAAAGAGATTCTTTCAGATTCATCAGATTTTCTTTTACAGCGTCCCGACCTGCCCGGCCCATAACATCGCCCAAGAATAAAACTTTCATTCGACTGATTTACGCTTTCAATTTTAAAAAAACAACAAATTAGTTATTAAAATGGATAATTTCATTTTCGGTAACTACCATATCTAGTTGCTGATCTGTTCGTTCTGTTGGAACTTTTTCAACTTCTTGAGATGAATAGGCAAATCCAACGGCTATTGTCCGTTTTTGCCTTCTTAGTTGATCTAATGATCGATCATAAAAACCACCACCATAGCCCAATCGTGCACCATTACGATCAAATGCAACCAAAGGAACAATTAATAATTCAGGATTTAGCACTAATCCATTTTCTGGAATTTGTGCTCCAAATGCACCTCTAACCATGGAGGAAACAGGTGTCCACTCTTTGAAAAACAATGGTTTGCCAGCTGACTGCACAACTGGTAAGCACAACCTTTTTCCACAATATGNTAATTTTTTCATAGCTTCCAACGGACTAATTTCAGTCTTAATTGGCATATAACCAGAAATAATCTCAACCTTTGAAAAAGAAAACACAGCATCAATAAGCAAAGATATATCAATATCATCACCTTTAGATTCATGTGCTTTTTTTCGTGCTAGCAAAGCACCTTGCCGAACAATTTCTTTTTCCATTTACATCCTTCATGTGACGGGCCCGCACACAGGTGTTGTGCACCTGATCGCAATCGTAAAGGGTTTGTCATTCCCGAGACCTGATTATACAGGTGGGTGCCAGGTAACAAAGCCAAAGCCTTGACAGAGCCAGCTCCCTAAGATTGACTTAAGGCCACCAGAATAGACCCTTCCACGCAAAGGGCAGAACCCGTCATCGATACCTCTATGACTTTGACAACGATTTGCCAAGCAATACATTATGGTATCATATAATTAATCGCNCACTATAAAAAACGAAATGAGTAAAACAAATATGAAAATNGGGCAATTGATTGCAAGAGGCGTATGTCGTCACTTAAAACAATACAACTTTTCATGTTTGGAAGAATTTGTTCCAATTAAAGGATCTAGAGTTGACATAATTGCAATTGGGCCTCGTGGCGAAATATGGATAATTGAATGNAAATCTTCCCCAGCAGATTACAATCAAGACCAGAAATGGGAAAAATACTTACCATTTTGCGACAGATATTTTTGGGCCGTTCCTCAGAATTTNCCAACTAATATTCTTCCTGCCAAAGATGGTTTGATGATAGCAGATCAATATGATGCTGAGATAGTCAGATACGGTCAAGAGTATAAAATAAGCCCCCAAAAAAGAAAAGTAATAACTACAAAGGTCGCACGAAATGCTTCAGATCGATTAAGGTTGCTTTTAGACCCAAGTGTCAGCAAAANGTATAGCATAGATTAAAAACATATTATCCTTGAAATCCTACTGTTTTAGCTGCTGCAATTAATTCTTGGGCAATCTCATTCGCCTCTTCAGGCTCAAAATCTAATGGTAAATCTATATTTTTACCTTCAATATAAATCCTCACCATTCCTTCAGAGGTTGGACCTATTTGTAAATTTGCCGAAATTTGACTTTGCTTATTAATACCCATTTAAAAAGTTCCTCAATTTCAATTAACTTTAACTAATTCGACCATTNACTCATAAACACCATTTAAATTCCAACNATGCTATAATCAAAAGAATACTATAAGTGCTATTGCATAAAAGTGTAAGCCCGTTTATTTGACTTTTGCGTGCCGCCTTAGCTCAGTAGGTTAGAGCGCCTGATTGTGGATCAGGAGGTCCCCCGTTCGAGCCGGGGAGGTGGTACCACAGTTTTTAAATCTCTTACCGCAGAGTGTAAACAAATTTAATAAATCGATCTAGTATTTGAGGCAACTTCTTAAGTTAAATCAAAAAATCAATTTAAAGAATACACAANAGTTGTTNCATTACATAAAATTCAGAGAATAATAAAANAACTTTAAACTAAAATTAACTAGAATAGGTAATTGTCATGAAAGTTAATGTTGCAGCAACGCAAATGTCATGTAGTTGGGATTTAAGCAAGAATATCGAAAAAGCGATAAGAATTATAAGGCAGGCTGCTCATGATGGNGCAAATATAATTTTATTGCAGGAGTTATTTCAAAGCCCTTATTTTTGTATTGAATACGACGAAAAGATCTTTGAACTCGCTCAAACCTATGAAAACAACAAAGTAATCGAAGAAATGTCGGAACTTTGTAAGGAGTTAAATATTGTTTTACCAATAAGTTATTTTGAAAAATCGAATAATGCTTACTTTAATTCAATAGCTGTAATTAATAGTGATGGAAAAGTCTTAGGAAATTATCGAAAATCTCACATTCCNGATGCTGCAGGATATCTTGAAAAATACTACTTCAACCCAGGAAATACTGGTTTTAAAGTTTGGGANACTAATTTTGGTAAAATAGGAATTGGTATTTGTTGGGACCAATGGTTCCCAGAAGCTGCAAGAATTATGGTATTAAAAGGTGCGGATATACTATTTTACCCCACAGCCATTGGTAACGAATTGCGCATTAACTATGATAGTTCANATGCCTGGCAGCGAGCGATGCAGGGCCATGCAGTATCAAATATAGTACCCGTCGTCGCCTCTAATAGAATTGGAACTGAAGAAGTTAAAAACCAATCAAATGGTTTTTATGGAAGATCATTTATTTGTGATCATACTGGAGAAATTTTAAAAGAAGCGAGCCGCGACAAAGAAGAAATCTTAATCGCTGAAATAGACATAGAAAAAAATCACTTGTTTAGAAGGAATTGGGGTCTTTTTAGAGATAGAAGAACAGATTTATACAAAGAACTGTTAACCCTTGATGGGGAACTATAAAATTAAGGCAAAAAAGTGACTTCTAAAATATTATGAAACAGTCTTTAAATATTAATTAAATTCAATAAGNTTTCTTCTTGTNTCATCAAATAAACAATCATAAGAACTGATAAATATATGGATTTAAGGGATTAGCACAAATGGTAAATAATACATCACAAAGTCTTTTTGAAAGAGGCTCTAAGGTACTCGTNGAAGGCGTGTCGTCAGCATCAAGNGGNCCNGCTGCATTTGGAACGACNCCTCGTTATATGTCTCACGGTGAAGGATCTAGATTATATGATGTAGATGGCAGGGAATATATAGATTGGATGATGGCGTTTGGCGCATTACCTCTTGGCCATGCACATCCCAAAATTGTCGAAACTGTAACAAGGGAAATTGCCCGTGGAAGCCATTTTGCAACAGCTTTAGAAGTTGAGGTGGAAGTNGCTGAATTACTTGTGGAACTGTTGCCTCATGTTGAAAAAATAAGATTTGCCAATACTGGTACAGAAGCTGCAATGGCCGCCATAAGACTGGCTCGTGGACACACAGGGCGAAGAAAAATTATAAAATTTGAAGGACATTATCACGGATGGTGGGACGCAGTTCTCATAAACAGTAACCCTCAACCAATTACAGCTTTAGGACATCCTAATTCACCAATACGAATACCTGATAGTTCCGGTATGACTGAGGAAAGTTGGATGGATACAGTGGTAGTGCCATGGAACGATATCGAGGCACTAGAGCGCGCTATGGCATTACACGGAAGAGATGCGGCCTGCGTTGTAACAGAAGGNGTAATGTCAAATATGGGCGTTATTGCCCCTACCCCAGGTTACCTCAACAAAATGCAAGATTTATGTAATAAATATGGAGCTTTATTTTATCTCGATGAAACCGTAACAGGGTTTAGAGTCGCTGCTGGAGGATGCGCAGAACTATATGGTTTAAAGCCTGATATCGTAACATACGGAAAAGCACTTGGCGGTGGCGTACCAATGGCAGCAATTGGTGGCTCAAATGAAATAATGTCAGGTTTAGAATGGGGAAAAGTTTTACATTTTGGNACTCATAACGCCGGTCGATTAGCCCTNCATATCTGTAAAACTATGTTAACAGAAATGCTTGCANATGAGCAGGCAGGATTTAAGAAGATTNAAGACCTAGGNCTAAAATTAACAAAAGAAATTCAAGANNTNACCCGGAAAAACAATAAGCACAAGGTTATTTGCCAAGGGGTCAATTCAATGTTTCAAATATTTTTTACAGACCAAGAAAAAATTTCTGATTATCGAGATTTTTGTAGGAGTGTTGATCGTATCAAATTTCGCGATTTCTCATTAAAACTATTTGATAAAGGGATTTATATGAACCCATCCGCTACTCTTCATTCACTTTCAGCCGTTGTACATAATGAAGAAGACATTCGAGTTACTGCCAAGGCTATATCAGAAACTTTAGATGAATTATAAAAATGAAAAAGAAAACAATTGGAATACTGGGAGTTGGCCAATTATCAGAGTTCATATTGGAAGGTATAAATAATAAAAATACTGAATATGAGTTTGTCTTATCNCCACGNTCAANAGNCAGATCCAGAAGATTNGGNNCAAAATTTAATTATAAAATTGCACAGTCAAACCAAGCCGTTNTTGATAANTGTCAAATGATACTCGTTTGCCTACCAGGTGATTCAAGTGAAAAGATTCTAAGTGAGCTAAACTTTGGTGAAAATCATAACATTATGTCCACAATGGCGGGTGTTAGCAAAAAAAGGCTCNATGAAATTACAAAAGCCTCGAATATTTGTGTTTCAATGATGCCAGGTTATGCAAACGTAAATGGTAATGGACCTATTGCAATGCATCCTTTTGATAAAAATTGGGGTAAATTCTTTAGTTTTCTTGGGCCAGTTTTAACCTTCGAAACCAAAAAAGAATTTGATATAGCTGCTACATTTGGAGCGTTATCAGGCGTAAGTTTTATTTTTTTACAGACACTTATAGATTGGTATGTAAGTAAAGGTTTAGATTATAACTCCGCAAAAATATTAGTTTTACGAACTTTTAGTGGTAATATCGATGCAATTACAAATCAACATAAAGATCTAAATTCAATAATCGATTCAGTAAGCACCAAGGGTGGGATAACTGAGAAATTAGCTCTNGAGTTAAAGAATAATCNAGCGTTGNANGCTTGGCCAGATGCGCTAGAGAAAATTTTGATTTCTATTAAAAAGTGACATGATANCAATANCATATCACTTTGCTATCCAATTTTATATTTTATTTATCATTTCTTTAAAAAATAGGTTCTCTTAACATTTTTAATAGGGTAGCATCNAAGCCTGGGGAATTCTTATAGATTGGTTGTAACTTGACATATTTGGTCAAAATTAAGAGTCTAATGCTGGCCGTTNTATTGTTAGGTGGTTGCACAAATTTACAAGACTTTGACCTATCGGAGAGCTTACCAAAATTTGATTTAAGTAATACCCTACCCAAAATTGATATCAATCAATTGTTTGCCTATAAGGCTCCANACAAAAAAAAGGGACAAGAATTAAACTTAANATCCTTTATTAATGACAATACACAATCAATCTCATTTGAAGCTGGAGCGCTTGTCGCGATTAAGGATGCCGCATTAAATAGCCCAGAGGTCTTAGGTGCAAAACAAGCAGTACTAAACTCTGAAATTTCTAAATCTTTTATCGATACCCAATTCAATCCTAACTTAAATGCATTAATTACTCCTGGCATTTCTAATTTTAACCCCTTGCAAATAGGTACCCTGGCCACTTTAAATTTTACTAAGATTTTGTTTGATGGTGGGAAGTTAAGTAACCAATTAAGTGCTGCAGAACTTAGTCTTGCATCATCTCAAATAAGTTATTTAGAAAGTATGAACCAACAACTTTTAAAAAATTCTTTGGCTGTAATTAACGTAAATCGCTTTAGAAAAATAAATACCGCAGCAAATGCACGAATATCCCAGTTAGATGTTTTATCAGAGCAGTTAAAAACAATGGAAAATGTTGGGGCGGTTGATGCAACCACGGTGGTTCAGTCAAATCGTATAATATATTCTCTTTACACCCAAAAAGCTGAATTAGAGGAAAACTTAAAAACAGCTGAGGTAAGTTTTGCCAAGTTGTTTGGATTAAGCCCCAACGAAAGACTGCAAGACCTTTCAATGAGCAATTTCAACAGTTCCAATCTGAACACCGAATTACTAATTGATAGAATACCTGCGATTAATAGAGAGTTTATTTTACTTAAAAAAAGTCATAAAGATTTAGCGGCTGTCGAAGCACAAAAATCTCATTCAATTTCGCTCTCAGGAGAAGTTGATGGAACTTTTGCATCTACCAAAAAAACTATAATACCTGCTGTTGGTTTGTCAGTAAGTAAAAATTTATTCGACGGTGGACGACTCGATAAACAGATCGAAGCTGCCAAAACTCAAATAAAGATTCAGGAACATAAATTAACTTCAGTTATTGAAGAAACGAAACTACAAATTGCCCAATTTAATAATCAACTCTCAAATTATGATAATTTTAAAAGGCTNAATGAGAAAAATATTTATTATGCTGAAAAAGAAATAGAACTATTACGATCTCAGGTTCAAATCGGACGAGCAACTGTTTCAGACATTATTTCAGCTGAAGCCAGATTATTTGAATTTCAGCTTAAATCTATTAACTTAGACACAGACTATTTAATATCTAAAATCTCTATTTCTTCCTTAGCAGGTACGTTCAGCAAAGAGTTTGATATTGATTAAAAAAGGCGACCATTTAAATNAATTNATCGCCTTGAGTTTTATAACTNTAAATTATTAAACGACATCAATCACAAAAGACGTTAATGTTTCAGAGGCTGTCGTAGTCTGATCCGAAGCCAATCCACTTACTGTGCCAGTAACAGTAATATCAAAGTCTGACACATCATCTTCTAATGTAAACACCAGCGTCCCAAGCGATCCTGATGTACCCAGATAACTTGTGATATCAGTTGAGCTATGGGTCCAAGTAGTTGCCTCACTAACAACTGGAACTGTTGTCACGTAACCTTCAGTCCAGGTATCAGATGTTGTAAAGATATTTTTCGTGAAATCGTTCACTTCAACAACGGTGTCCAAGGCATTTAATTCACCCCTGGTATCAGTAATTGTTGTCCATGTAGCGAAATACTTAGATAGCGAGCCTTGTTCAACAATACCATTAGATGACGATGCTGTGCCTGAACCTGAAAAGGTTAAGGCATACTCAGTTACCGCAACCAAATCTGCATTCGAAATTGCACTTTGATCAATAGAGAAGGCTACAGAATAAGTATTGCCTGAATTTGTTGTCGTNGCTGATACGACCGCTGCTTCAATGGAAACAGACACTGTTTGCTCATCAGTCGCAGTCCCATCGGACACCGTTACTGTAAAGCTATCAGATCCACTTTCGCCAGTTGTTGGCGTATATGTATANGANCCATCTGTGCTCGTGATGGAACCTTTGGAAGGTGTAGAATAAGTGTAAGTTAAGGTATCACCATCTACATCAGTTGCAGTTATAGTCCCACTCTTTGCAGTATTTTGGGAAACCGATAATGAGCTTGTACTAGCCGTAACTGGCGCGTCATTAACTGCGGCAATTTCAACAGACACTGTCTGAACAACATCTGTTGACGTCCCATCAGAAATTGTGACCGTGAAGCTATCTGAGCCATTTTCATTCGCTGTTGGTGTATAAGTATAAGATCCATCTGTATTTGATATCGTACCTTTAGAGGGCGTGGAATAAGTATAGGTTAGAGTTTGTCCATCCACCTCTGATGCTGTGATGGTTGTTTGTGTNGCTTCATCTTCTGTGACGGATAACGAGCTCGTGCTGTCAGCTACTGGAGAGTCATCAACGGCCGAAATGGCAACTGTTACAGCTTGTTCTGCAGTCGCGGTCCCATCAGAAACAGTAATTGTAAAACTATCAGATCCGTTTGCATTCGCTGTTGGTGTATAAGTATAAGATCCATCTGTATTTGTTATCGTACCTTTAGAGGGCGTGGAATAAGTATAGGTTAAGGTATCACCATCGATATCTGTTGCAGTAATAGTCCCATTTACGGCTGCATCCTCAGTNGTACTTANGCTCGTATCAGTTGAGCTTCCGCTCGTTACTACCGGATCATCGTTGACTGCGCTAACAACGACAATCGCAGGTAAATCGCCTGCTTCAGTAGTTGTTATCGTAAAACTAACTGAACCGTTGTAATCTGCTGCCGGTGTAAATGTATTCGTACTACTATTATACATAGCAACTTCTGCCGCAGTATTGCCACCACTTGATTCCGCATCAATTGTAAATGCGGTGACGGTATAATCNGAAGTACTCAAAACTCCTGCAGNACCNTCCTCAGTAAAAGTNCCAATTGGGATAGCGTCAACTACATCAATNGTNAATGTACTCGTTGCTGTTGCNCCAGCAGCATCCGTAATGACATATGTAAATGTTACGTCATCAACATTACTGGATCCATCTACTGGTGTATAAGTAAATGTCCCATCAGAATTATCAACAACTGAACCAGCATTAGCCGTATCCAGGGTTACACTCGTTAAGGTAACAGTGTCTCCAACATCAACATCANTGGTCGTNAGATCAGATAATGCGATTACTTTNGTTGATGTATCACGCAATATCCCTAAATCTGTTACTGAAGCTACTGGNGCATCATTNGTGTTTGTAACAGACAAAGTAATTTCTTTAGTAGCTGCAGCACTATATGCATCCGTTGCAGTTATAGTTATTGTTGTCGCAGACGTAGTTACATCGTCATTAGTTGGTGTCCCACTTAATGTGCTGCCTGATAGTGACAGCCAAGAAGGATTGCCAGNCACTGAATATGTTAGCGTGTCAGAACTATCGTGTGAGTTTGCGATATCAGGGTCAGTAAATAAAGCACTAACATCAAAACTATAGGCACTATCCTCCGCTGTTGTATTTGTACTTGCATCACTTGAAGCAACTGGAGCGTCATTNGTATTNGTNACNGTNATTGTNAANGGCGCNGCNGNNATNGAAGTTCCANCTGCNTCNGTNGCNGTAACTGTCGTNNCNTAAGCNCCNAATTGNGTATTNGATGGNANNCCAGAAATNANNCCTGTNCTTGCATCAATNGTTACACCNGNAGGNTGTCCACTTATNGANTATGTGATTTTCTCTGCTTGTGTATCAGGATCACTAAATAACTGGGCGGTCGCTATTGATAAAGGCGTAGGATCGTTTGAAGAAATGTTACTATCTTGACCAATACTGACGTCGGCAAGTGCTGTTGCACCTGAGTCTAAAGCAATCGCATCATTCGCGCCGACGATCTTAATAGCCACAGATTTTGTTTGGGTGACTCCAGACGATATTTCTACGTCAGTAGCTGAGCCTTCATCTACAATTTGTTGAATAGTCACATCAAATTTTTCAACGATCTCAAATCCGTTTGANGTGTAAGACGAATCCGCTGTCGTTAAACCTGTGTTTATTGCGCCCTTATTTATCTGAGCTTGCATAGAATTAAGGGCAGATACATTTGCAGAAGGCACAGTATACGTCCAAGTTCCATCTGCGGCTATAACGAGTGTACCTTGAGAGCCTGTCAATGTTTCAGCTTTAAATTGATAGGTTGTCGTATCACTTTCATCAGGATCAGTTATCGCTAACGTACCNGTNGTTGAAATATCTCCAGTTGTCTCATCTGGCGTTGCATCTTCAGAAATACTGGCTGAGGCGCTGCCAGATACTTTGATTGCACTGGAAGCGATTGTATTAACTGCCGCTGCATCAGCAGCTGTCCCNATTAANGTTAATACACTTCCAGAAGAACCAGCACTGACCGACGAAGCAGCAGAGTCTGCTAAAACAGATTGTGTCAGATAAAATAAATCAGCGTTACCAGTTGATGTTGTTATGCCAGATACTGCTGTATTAACCTTTGAAACTGCCGCAGAAATATCTGACTTAACCAAATTCACAGCTGTTTGAACACTTGAATCTCCAGAGGTTGTAGCATCTATAACAGTTTCAATAACTGATGTACTTGTGAGATCAATTGCTGCAGTAGTCGTTGATGCATCAGCAGCCGCTACAATCTGACCNGTCAAACTATCAAGTGCTTTTGCAACAGCATCACCCTTGTCAGCTCCTGCAGCAACAGCNGCCTCAGCGACAGTNTTAACNATTGCNACAACNTGAACNGCNGCAGCTGCGTAAGGCGCNGCNGCNGCATCATCNGTGCTNACAAANGGGTTAAANGANAGAAGATCNATANNTTCNGTCTGTTCCCAANGTTGTNGNNTCNANNCCTAANGCTTCNANAGCNTCNTGTTGNGCTTNNGCNGCNGTTAAGCCNCTNTCAATTAANTCGCTAACNATTGTTGTNGCCGGNGANATNATACTNGAGTCATTTGGNGCNGTNAATGTNAGNCCNGCNCCNACNACAGCGCCACTTGCNGCATCTGTTGTNGANTCNGTNGTTACAACAGTTAAATTACCNGTNGANGANGTCGNTATCTTATANGANCCNTCACTNCCTGTGGTAGTNGATGTTTCATTTACATCTAATACACCNTTTCCATTNAAATCATAAAAAACTGTGGCACCTGAAAGTGGNCCATCTAANGCNACNCCAGTTGTNCCAGNTCGTTTCNNAACAACCAGANAGNCCCATNGCAAANANNGACATNAGTGTTGTCGTAGCACCTTTTCTTTTATGTTTTTCATAAAGTGCAACAAAATCTATTTTATTGTCTTTTTTGGTTTCCACAAAATCTTTCATGATATTNTTTCCCAATTCTNAATTTTAAGTGATGGCTACGAAGGTGCCATCCAAACTCACGTCTCCATTTTCAACTAAATACAATGTACTTTCCGACGAGGCTCCCACCTCTGTTACTCTATTTCCACTGGAATCTACAAGGTCAAATGTGTCTATTGTCGTCAGGCCAACATA
>PARX01000046.1 GCA_002712045.1 Paracoccaceae bacterium | reverse complement strand
TTTGCTTGGCCTAAGTCATGGGTCGCCATTATAATTTTAGTATCGTTACTTACCGCCTGTTTAAGTAAATTTTCGATCTGTAATTTTGATTCTCCATCCAAATTAACAGTGGGTTCGTCAAGAAATAAAATTTTTGGTTTCGAAATTAAAGAACGCGCTATAACCATCCTTTGCCTTTCACCTCCGGACAAAGATAATGCTGGTTCATAAGCCTTTTGAGTTAAAGAAGTTTTATCTAACCAATCCTTCGCCTGCAAAATTGCAGTAGGTCTTGGAACGCCTTTCAATATCAAAGGATACAAAACATTTTCTAAGACATTTCTTCTTAAAATTACCGGAGATTGAAAAACAAAACTTTGCTCTTCAATTTTAATATGAGGCTCCCAAGTTAAAGATCCATTTTTAGGGTAATCCAAACCGTGTAAAAGTCGCAAAAATGATGTTTTACCAGCCCCATTTTGTCCAAGGACAATTATAAAGTTTGAATTGATTAATTCAAAAGATATCGGTCCTAGTAATACATTACTATTCTTTTCGATTACTAAATTATCGCCTGTAATTTTATAATCGGTCATCTATTTGCTCGTACTTAGATTTTATGCTGAGGTGCATTAANAAATTAATTAAAATTGAAANAATTATTAAGACAATNCCAAGAGCCATTGCTAAATGGAAATTACCTCTACTTGTTTCTAGAGAAATTGCTGTAGTTAAAACCCTTGTCGCATGATCAATATTTCCTCCAACAATCATAATTGCACCAACTTCGCCAATACCTCGTCCAAATCCGGCAAGAGCAGCAGTAATCAATGATCGCCTTGAATCTTTTACAAGAGTTAAAATTATCTGCCATCTTGTAGCATTCAAGGATATGAAGAAATCACGATATTCCTTCCATAAACTACGAATGGTGCGNTGAGATATTGATGCGATAATNGGTAAAATAATAATNATTTGNGCTATAATCATTGCTGNNGGNGTNAATANNAGGTTGAAAACACCAAAAGGTCCTGACTTAGAAAGAAACAAATAAACCAAGAGGCCAACNACTACGGGTGGTAGACCCATCAAAGCATTTGTCAAAATAATTAAACCATTTCTTAATCGAAAATTGGAAACAGCNAACCAAGCTCCNAAAGGTATACCAACNAATGTTGCTATNAGAGTTGCCGTTAATGTTACCTGCAGCGACCTAGCAGAGATCGCATAAAGGTCACCATCTATNGTAANAATTAACATTAAAGCTTGAACAAANCCTTGAAATAAATCAGACATTTTTTACCATTAATATTTAACCTTAATTTTCAATTGCCAAAGAACCATTTAAGCTGAGATAATTTTGGTCTATATNATTAGCAAAGATATTAACAATAGTGAATCAGTAAAGTGCCTATTAAAGATTACATAAGAACTATTCCAGATTTTCCTCAAAAAGGTATTATGTTTAGGGATGTAACAACTCTTTTTTTGGATTCTGAAGGNNTAAAACAAGCAATCGATCAAATGATTGAGCCATACGTAAATCAAAAGATAGATAAAGTAGCAGGTTTAGAAGCAAGAGGGTTTATACTTGGTGGCGCCATTGCAGATCGGTTATCTTTGGGTTTTGTACCAATCAGAAAAGCAGGAAAACTTCCTGGTCAAGTCATTTCCCAAGATTACGAGTTAGAGTATGGGAGTGCAACTATGGAAATACATAAAGATTGTATAGAACCGGGTGAAAAAATCTTACTAGTTGATGACCTTCTCGCCACCGGTGGAACTGCTGAAGCAGGAATAAAGCTAATNGAGAAGTTGGGTGGAGATATNNTTTCNTGCTCATTCATTATTGANCTTCCCNNACTNGGNGGAAGAANGCNTCTNGANAANATGGGATTTGAAGTAAATGCNTTATGTGAGTTCGAAGGTGANTAAGANATATTTTCTATTAATNNANTAANACACCNGGATTNAACAAACCACTTGGATCCATAGCGTTTTTGATTGCTTTCATAGTCTCAACTTTCACCCTATCAGCAGTTTGCAAAAATTGTTCTTTTTTTAATCTTCCAATACCATGCTCAGCTGAGATTGATCCGTTTCTACTTACAACTTCATCGTAAACTAACCTAGATAAATCAGGTGCTGAATTTTCATAATTGGAAATTGGTTTGTTCCAGTTTCTAAATAAGTTATAATGAAGGTTTCCATCTCCAACATGACCAAAACAGTTGATCTGACAATCTGAAATGCTGCTTATCTCTTCACTTACAGTTTCTATGAATCCTGCTACTTCACTTAATGGTAAAGAGATATCAGCACTAACTATTGAACCCACAAGCCGATTTGCTTCAGGAATTGATTCTCTAAAGGACCAAAATGTTTTTCGTTGTTCCTCAGATTGTGCAATAATACCATCTTCCACCAAGTTTTTAGCTAAAGCTAACTGTATAAATTCTTCAAAGGTATCCTTGATTTTTTGATCTTGACTAGAAGTAATTTCAATCAAAACAAACCAACTCGAACTGCTTTTGATTGGAACTTTAATACTTGGTAAAACCTTTTTTATGAACTCTATTGCTTTTTGTCCTATCAACTCAAAAGATGATACGCGCTCGTCCAAAAACTCTTGAGCATTATTTAAAAGCTCTAGAGCTATTGAGGGCGAACGAACAGACAATATGGCTGTTGCAACGTGATTTGGTTTTGGAAATAGTCTTAAGCTTGCACCAGTAATTACTCCCAAAGTGCCTTCAGATCCTATTAGTAGGTTTTTGATATCGTAACCCGTGTTATCCTTACGAAGACGCTTAAGACCATTAAACACTTCCCCATTTGGCAATACTGCCTCTATTCCCAAACACAAATCTCGAATATTTCCATATTTTAATACCTGCACACCTCCAGCATTTGTCGCAAGATTTCCACCAATTCGACAGGAGCCCTGAGATGCTAAAGAAAGCGGAAAAAATAAATCATCTTCCTCTACTGCTTTTTGTAAATCGTCCAAAATAACTCCAGAATCGACAATCACTACGCGTTCATCTGGGTAAATTTTTCTTATCTTATTCATCTTGGANGTTGAAAGAATTACTACTGGGTCATCAGTTGGGTTAACCTGTCCTCCTACCAGACCAGTTCCACCGGAATAAGGGATTATACCTACACCTGTAGCCCGACAAAAATTAACAATAGTTGAAACTTCTTTCGTTGATTGAGGAAGTGCCAAAATTGAATTTTTGCTTCCTTTTAATATACTGCGAGGCTCCTCCAAATAGCTTTCAGGAACCTCCCTTAATGTATCTTTTGGGAGCTGGGTTTGGGCTTTATCAATAAATTCAGAAATGGACATTATTTATACGATGAACCTTAATCTCTACCTAATTAATACTTTTTAATCACCCAGCGGAGGATTTACCACGTCTATCGTACCGAAGATTAGCGTAAAGAACATGATTTCGCCAGCGACCAGCAATTTGCAAGTAACTTTGAGCCACTCCCTCGTACTTAAACCCAGATTTTTCTAATACTTTTCGAGAAGCTATATTCTTCGGCAAACAAGCTGCTTCTAATCTGCTCAAATCAAGCTCATTAAAAGCGTAGTGCACTACTGCAGGTAAGGCTTCACTCATAAACCCTTGTTNAATAAATGGTTCACCCGTCCAATAGCCAATAGTAGCTGTTTGGGCAGGACCCCGCCTTATATTATCGAGAGTTATAGCTCCAACAAGCGTTTGATCATTTCGTTTAATAATAAACAAGGGGACAGCAGAATTATTCTGAACTGATTTTTTAGCCCATTCTACTCGTTTAGAAAAAGACTTCCTTGTAAGATGATCATCTTGCCAAATAGGTTCCCATGGCTTTAAAAAATCTGCGCTTTCTCTACGTAAATTTATCCAACTTTCTCTATCAATTAGTTGAGGCAATCTNATAGTGAGATTCTTGGTTTCGATAAATACTTGAGGATTTTTTCGAAACACTACGCCACCAATGAATCTATAATTTGATTAAAGGGCACTCCATTCGAAATTGGACCATATGTTGATAAGGTAGGCTTTTTGTTCGATATGATTGAATCAGAAAAATGTCGAACGTCATTCAAATCGACAGCATCAATTTTCTTAACAATTTCATCAAGCGTTGGAATACGATCCCAAATTGTAAGCATTCTTGCTAATCTTTCAGCTCTCGCTGATGCGCTTTCTAATCCCATTAACAAACCTGCCTTCATTTGAACTCTCGCACGATCCAATTCAATTTGCTCAAAATCAATCGCCATTCTCTTCATCTCTGATATTGTAATATCTGATAAATCCTTAAGGGAGTCCGCGCTTGTGCCACTATAAATTGTTAAAAGGCCAGTGTCTGAATATGCTCCACCTTGAGCAAAAATAGTATAACATAGACCTCTCTTTTCGCGAATTTCTTGAAATAATCTTGATGACATGCCACCACCTAATGCAATGGAATATATCTGGGATGTATAAATCGTTTCATCTCGATAACCAGGCGCTTCAAAAGCTAAGGCAAAATGGGCTTGCTCCAAATTCTTATCTACTTGTTTTTCTCCACCATTATATTTACTCGAAATCATCGCAGCTTTTGAAATTGGTTCTTTTTTATCAAATAATAATTTAACTTGAGAAACTATTTTCTCATGATCTACCGAACCGGCAGCCGATAAAACCATCTGCTCTGGTCCATATTGCTCAGAAACAAATTCTAAGAGATCTTCTCTTGAGAAGTTCTTAACAAGTTCACTCGGTCCCAATATGGTTCGTCCTAATGGTTGGTCAGGAAAAGCTGCCTCTTGCAACCAGTCAAATATTACATCATCAGGAGTATCCAAAGATTGACCAATCTCTTGTAGAATAACACCTCTTTCAGTCTCTAGTTCTCTTTGATCAAAAATAGGATTCAAAAGTATATCGCTGATGACATCTATGGCTAAGGGGACATCATTCTCAAGTACTCTTGCGTAGTAGGCCGTCATCTCTTTACTTGTATATGCGTTAATATAACCGCCCACATTTTCAATTGCCTGCGCAATATCGAGTGCAGAGCGCGATTGAGTTCCCTTGAACGCCATATGTTCAAGAAAATGAGCTATTCCATTTTGTTTTAAGGTTTCATTTCTACCACCCGTATTTATCCAAATGCCAACCGAAGCTGATTTTAACCCAGACATCTGCTCTGATACAATTCTAAACCCGTTATCAAGGGTCGTTACATTAATACTCATGAATTTATACTTTCAATAATAATTTCTTTTATACGTTTAATATCATTTGGAACCATTTTCACGCGCTCACCTCTATCAAATAAGTCACTCATATGCGCAGGAAGTTTAGGAGATATTCCACTTGCTGCCTTTACAGCATTTGGAAACTTAGCAGGTGAAGCTGTCGCCAAGACAATCATGGGAACATCACCATCATCATTTTTTTCCTTTGCAACCTTAGTTCCTGTTGCTGAATGCGGGCACATCAAGGTACCAGTCTCTTCAAAAATTGAAGATATTGTATCATTAGTTTCTTCTTCAGATGATGAGCCGCTTTCAAATACCGCTTGTAGCTTTTCAACTTCTTCTGATGTTAATTTAAATTTCTCAGAAATTCTTAATTCATCCATCAAAGTTCTAATACGCAATGAATCTTGTGAGAAAATATCAAATAGTGCTCGCTCAAAATTTGAACTTACTTGAATGTCCATAGAAGGACTAATTGAGGGTTTGACCCGTTCTATCTTGTAAACGCCACTCTTTACTACTCTATCTAGGATGTCATTTTGGTTTGTTGCAATAACTAGTTTCTCAATTGGAAGGCCCATTTTTTTGGCCACATATCCAGCAAAAATATCTCCAAAATTACCAGTTGGAACAGTAAAATTTACTTTCTTTTTTGGCGCTCCAACAGCTATCGCAGATGTAAAATAATAAACAACCTGCGCCATTACTCTCGCCCAATTTATTGAATTAACACTTGCTAAATTTATCTCATCACGAAAATCAAAATCATTAAACATGTCTTTTAACCGTGCTTGACAATCATCAAAATTGCCATCCACTGCGAGTGCATTTACATTATTTTCAGTTGCTGTAGTCATCTGTCTGCGCTGCACATCAGAAACTGCACCATCTGGATACATTATAAACACCTCTACTGAGTCGAGACCCTTGAAAGCCTCAATAGCCGCCGAGCCTGTATCACCAGAGGTTGCTCCAACAATAACAATTTTTTGATTTCTTCGTTTTAGTGATAATTCAAACATCTGCCCAATCAGCTGCATGGCTACATCTTTAAATGCAAGTGTTGGACCATGATACAGCTCCAAGACAAAAATATTGTCTTTTAGCTTCACCACTGGACAACGTTCAAAAGACGAAAAATCTTTATAAGATTTCTTGATTATTTCTTTAAACTCTAGATCAGTAAAAGTAGACCCAATAAATGGTCGCATTACTTGAAACGCTATCTCCTCATAGCTGCAGCCATCCATCTTTGAAATCATCTCCTCGCTAAAGAATGGCCATTCTTTAGGAACATACAATCCACCATCTCTTGCCAAGCCAGTAATCATCACATCTTCAAAATCCAGTTCAGGCGCTTTTCCTCGTGTTGAAACGTATTTCATATTAACTGACCTTGTAAATTTGCTATTCTCGCCGACGCTTCATACGCGATATCCAATAAGCTGTCATCCCCAACCATATTATTGATAAAGAAAACCAAGTTATCGCGTATTGTAAATGATTATTAGGGATGCCAGTAGTATCAATTGGCCAGGGTAACACTTGATCTAATTCTGGGTTAACTGATCGCGCCACAATCAATACCGGCTCTGTCTGAAAGTGGTTTGACAAGCTGGCTAAATCTCTCGCAAACCACAAGTTTTTTTCAATGTCAGGTTCAGGCGTAAAAGAAGAATCAACTTCATTTGGCCAAAGTAAATTGCCAGTCACATTCACTAAACCCAGACTTGAAATCTGGTTCCGATTACTCTCTTTGACAAAGCCACGATCCAAAAGAACAAAACGGTCATTAACCCGAAACTTAGATATCAACCTATAACCAGGGCCAATTGGGGGGCGACTTGTTAAAACAAAAACTTTTTCATCTAAAATAGTGCCACTTAATTTTACTGGAAGATATTGATGTAATATCGGATCGATTTCCTTAGGGATATCCTCTGGAATCCCTGACATCATAGCAGAGATTTTATCTAATTTTTCCTGCTTCCATTGCAATCGTTGAATTTGCCAGATTCCTAAATATAGAAGAATCGAAACTCCTAATAAGCCAAATAAAATAGGCACTAAATATTTAGTCATAATCAAACCTCAAAAACTAAGGCGCGAGAAATCCCGCGCCAAAATTATTTGAAAAAACAATTTTTACTAAAAGCAATCTTATGCTTTCTAACCGCCCCAGATATATACTGCGGCAAACAAAAACAACCACACGACATCAACAAAGTGCCAATACCAAGCAGCCGCTTCAAACCCCACGTGCTGTTCAGGACTAAAATGACCTTTCATTGTTCTAAATAAGCAAACTAACAGAAAAATTGATCCAATCAAAACATGAAAACCGTGAAACCCAGTTGCCATAAAAAAGGTAGCTCCATAAATATTTCCTGAGAACCCAAAAGCGGCATGTCCATATTCATATGCCTGAAAAACAGTAAATAAGGCTCCTAAAGCAACTGCAAGAATTAACCCATTTACAAGATCTTTCCTATTATTTTCATGAACTAAAGCATGGTGCGCCCACGTAGCTGCACAGCCGGAGCACAAAAGAATAAGTGTGTTAATAAGTGGTAAATGCCACGGATCAAATGTTTCAATACCCGCAGGAGGCCAAATACCATCAATAGCCGGACTATTTGGGCCCATAGGATAAAGGGCATGTTTAAAAAACGTCCAAAACCACGCTACAAAGAACATAACCTCTGAAATGATGAACATAATAAAACCATATCTCAGGCCTATTCTTACAATTGGTGTATGGTCGCCGACATGACTCTCAACAACAATTTGCGCCCACCATGCCCACATTACATATAGAACCAGAACAAGCCCTATTAAAAACGCGAACATTGTTATGCCTTGCATCCAAAGGACCGCTCCAAAAAGCATTATAAATGCCCCTAAAGCCCCTAAAAATGGCAATATACTAGGGTCGAGGATGTGATAGTCGTGATTTTTTTCGTGCGCCATATTAACTTTCCTTATCGATGCACATCAAATAACTTATTCTTTGGATAATTGGAATAGTGATGCTTGCTCCTGCGGCAATTCGGTTCGATGAAAGGTATAGGATAGCGTTATTGATTTTGCGTATTTAGCTTCTTTGTCATCCACTATCTCAGGATCAATATAGAAACTGACAGGCATCTCTATAGTTTCACCGGGCAGCAAAACTTGTTCTTCAAAACAAAAACAAGCAATTTTTGTAAAATAACCACCTGCTGAATAAGGGAATACATTAAAACTCGCAGTTCCTGCTATCGGTTCATCTGTTGGATTATGCGCTGTGTAAAACGCCAAACCGGTTTCTCCAATTTTTATGCTCATTTCATGATCAACTGGCTTAAAATCCCAAAGCATTCCACGCTCAGTATTAGCATCAAATTTTATCAAAAGCGTTTTATCTAAAACCGTTGTGTTATCCGAGCTGGCGACTTGCGTAGTTCCGCCAAAACCTGTCACCCTACAAAACCAATCATAGAAAGGTACAGCCGCAAAAGATAATGTGCCCATAAACATTACAAGCGTAATTGCTCCGATAACAGTTTTCTTATTTGAAGTATTAGTCATTTTGTTCAGGGGTAATACTTATTCTATAGCTGTGATCAAATGCTTCAAGCATGGCTCCATTACTCATCTTTACTACCGTTATCCCAAATACAAGGCCAACAAAGCCCAATAGCAATGCGCCAATTATGATATTTGAACGTTGTCTTCTTTTATGTTGTGGATGGGATTTGCTGAGTGCCATCGTCAAATTACCACGGGCCAAGAAAAGAAAGAAAAATCGACGAAAGCTTCACAAAGAAGCGCTAGAAAATGCACAAAAAGATAGACTAAAGAGAAAAAGAAAAACTTTCTTTCCAACTTATAATTTTCATCTGAAGCTATCGTCTCGTCTCTTGCAAATAACTTAAAGGCACCAAATAAAAACCAAAGATTTAGGGCTAGGGAAGCACAAAAATAAAGAGGGCCACCCAATTGGGTGAAAGATAGACTGATTGCGACGGGCGCTAATAAAAGAGTGTATGCTAAAATATGAAGTCTCGTCGATTTCTTTCCATTCGTTACAGTCAACATCGGGACACCCGCTTTTGAATAATCTTCGTTCATAAACAATGCTAATGCCCAAAAGTGAGGCGGCGTCCACATAAATATTAGGAAAAACATCAGCACTGCCTCTACCGAAATACCACCAGTCGCTGCAACCCAGCCGATCATCGGGGGAAATGCTCCCGCAGCTCCACCTATAACAATATTCTGAGGTGTCCATCTTTTTAGCCACATTGTATAAATTACTGCATAAAAAAAGATCGTGAAGGCTAATAAGCCAGCTGATAAAAAATTAGCTGTGATTGCAAGCATGCCAACGGAAAAAGCAGATAACCATAAGCCAAGATTTCTTGCTTCATGGGGCGATATTTTTCCACTTGGTATTGGCCGCCCAGCAGTTCTTTTCATAACTACATCAATATCGGCATCCCACCACATATTTAGTGCGCCAGAGGCTCCAGCACCAATTGCTATAAATAGAATGGAGGCAAAAGCTATTATTGGATGCACTCCAACAGGAGCAGCTAACATACCTACAGATGCTGTAAAAACGACCAAAGACATCACCCGAGGCTTTAGTAAAGCAAAATAATCATCAAACTCGGTCTGGTTTGGAATATCATAGCTTCCAGCATTTAAAGATGCGTCTGTCACTATCAACCCTCTATCAAATCTTTAACTTCGATTTAGCCCGTTTTTACTTCGAAGCAATGTTTAGTAATCGTGGCTTTCCAGCATATTCTTCAATTGCAGCATCCAGCCACTCTTCATATTCTGCCATGGTTACCGCTTGAACAGTTATCGGCATATATGCATGATCTTTACCGCACAATTCTGAGCACTGGCCAAAGTAAATACCTTCTTGACCCTCATCTACATTAAACCATAGTTCCGCTATCCTTCCAGGAACAGCATCTTGCTTCACCCCAAATGCTGGGATTGTCCAGGCGTGTATAACATCAGCTCCAGTCACTCTCACAACAATGTTTTTTCCAGTTGGTATCACTACCTTAGTATCTGTCGCCAACAAATATTCATCAGGACTATAACCGTACTCCGCAAGTTCTTCTCTCTGAAGTAAGAAGCCGTCGAATCCAAATTCGTGCTCAGGGTATTCATGAGTCCAATACCATTGGTTTCCAGTGGCCTTAATTGTTACATCAGCGACCGGTATCTCCTGTTGCTTAAATAAGATAGGAACAGAAAATGCCCCAATAAATAATAAAATAATAATGGGAATGACCGTCCAAAGCACCTCAATTGTAGAATGATGAGTGAAAGTAGCTGGTTCAGGATTTCTTTTCTTATTGTATTTAAAGGCTACCCAAAGCAATAAAATTGTCACAAACAAACTAATCGCAATTATTATGATATTCACCATACCATCCAACCAAATTATATCCCGCATCAACTCTGTGACGGCTGGTTGAAAACCCATCCCTTCAGGTAACGGTTTTCCGATCGTTTTGATCGTTTCCGCATTCGCTGAAGAAAAAATACTGAGGAAAATCAGCAAAAGTTTAGAAATAGTAAATAATCGCATATCTTTTTGTTCCCAAGACCTGCCTATGAGGTCATTTTAATATACTCTCTAAGTTCTTAAAAGAACCATTTGATGTTGGCGAGAAACCATATTATTGCAGCAATAACAAGTTTAACTTTTGCGGCATTGCGACGCTTTCAACAACTTACTTTAATAAATGGAGTATTTTTTAGTATGACAAGCCCTTCAAACGAAAATGTCGCACCTTTTAGACCCTTTGAGACCTATATTGATCAGTCAAAGGCTTTAACCGCTCTTAAAGACCTTACCAATGGGGCAGATGATGGAGAATTATATTTTGAACGCAGTAGTAATGAAACTCTTATTTTTGATAATAATAAGTTAAAAAATGCAAGTTTTAATGCTGCAGAAGGCTTTGGAGTTAGAACCGTACTGGGCGAAACTATGGGATATGCACACTCTACGGAAATATCTGAAAAATCTTTATTAAGAGCAACTGAAAGCGCTAAAATCGCTTCATCTGGCGGTGGAGGCACATTAGCTATACCACCAAGTAAAACAAACACTCATCGATATAAGGAAATTGATCCAGTTTCAGAAGAGAGTTTTGGAATAAAAGTGGAAATACTAAAGGAAATAAATGAATTTGTACGGCAGATGGATGAAAGAGTATTTCAGGTCAGTATTTCTCTCGCTGCCTCAACACAAGAAATTGAGATTCTAAGACCAGAAGGGTTTTCAGTAAGAGATACCAGGCCAATGACTAGGCTCAATATTTCTATCATCGTCGAACACGAAGGGCGACGAGAAACAGGTACTGCTGGTGGTGGTGGCCGATCCAGTATTCGCCCACTTCTTGAAAAAAAACACTGGCAAAAAACTGCAGAAGAGGCCCTTCGTATTGCTTTAGTAAACTTGCAAGCAGTTCCAGCTCCAGCAGGAGTAATGGATATTGTCTTAGGTCCAGGTTGGCCAGGCATTTTGCTACATGAGGCAATTGGACATGGCTTGGAAGGTGACTTTAACAGAAAAGGTACATCTGCTTTTTCCAATCTAATGAATAAACAAATTGCTGCAAAAGGTGTGACTGTTTTGGATGATGGGACCTTAAAAGACCGACGAGGATCAATCACATTTGATGATGAAGGAACACCATCAGCGAGAAATATTTTGATTGAAGATGGTAAATTAGTTTCTTACATGCAGGATCGCCAAAATGCTCGATTGATGAACGTAAAACCAACTGGAAATGGAAGGCGTGAAAGCTATGCGCACGCGCCAATGCCTCGCATGACAAATACGTTTATGCTCGGCGGAACTAACAGCCCTCAATCATTACTTGGAGATTTGAAGGATGGAATCTGGGCAGTTGGATTTGGTGGTGGNCAAGTAGATATTACAAGTGGAAAATTCGTTTTNAGNTGCACAGAAGCTTACNTTGTTAAAGACGGTGAAATTGGNAACCCAATAAAAGGAGCAACATTAATCGGAGATGGCGCNACTGCACTTAAAAAAATTCAAGGCATAGGAAATGATATGTCAATGGATCCAGGAATGGGAAACTGCGGAAAGCAAGGTCAATGGGTGCCCGTCGGCGTTGGACAACCATCATTGTATATAACCGGGTTGACAGTTGGGGGGAGTGCGTAGATCAAAATTAACTTTTTTGTTCAAGCAAAACAGCTATAATGACTTTAAGAAGAACCGGCAC
This sequence comes from Paracoccaceae bacterium, assembly GCA_002712045.1. GTDB lineage: Bacteria > Pseudomonadota > Alphaproteobacteria > Rhodobacterales > Rhodobacteraceae. Next base: position 2,750 of record PARX01000046.1, on the reverse strand, counting down.
GCCGAATTAATTAAGTGAATAGGATATTGCTATGGCAAAAAAAGATTATGATGACATTCCTGGAACCTTCGTGTTCGACGCTGAACGTTCAAGAGAGGGTTATCATTTAAATCAATTTTGTATATCTTTGAGACTCCAAAGCAATCGGGATGTGTTCAATAGAGATGAAGAGGCTTACTTAAATTCTTACCCAATGACACCTGAACAACGTCAAGCAGTTCGAAGTCGAAATTGGAATTTGCTGCTCGAGCTTGGAGGTAATATCTATTACACTGCAAAANTAGCAGCAAATGATGGAATTAATTTTCAAAACCTCGCAGGAAAAATGACCGGTATGGGAGTAGATGCCTACAGAGATATGATGCTAAAAGGCGGAAGACCGATTGAGGGAAATCGATCAAATGAAGAATGGGAGAAAAATTAATGGCTCGTATAACCGCTGGAGTTGGATGTTCGCACGTACCAGCAATCGGAGTTGCCATGGATACTGGCAATACAAATGACGACTACTGGAAGCCAGTATTCAATGGATTTGAGAAATCACGCGAATGGATGAAAAAACAAAATCCTGATGTAATTTTTTTAGTTTATAATGATCACTGTACAGCCTTTGATGCTTCATGCATTCCTACCTTCTCACTAGGTTGTGCAGCAGAATTTAAACCGGCCGATGAGGGTTGGGGGCCCCGACCAGTCCCAGTTGTCAAAAATCATCAAAAAATGGCCAGTCACATTGCTCAATCTCTCATTTTAGATGAATTTGACCTCACGATTATGAATGAAATGGAGGTAGATCACGGATTAACAGTTCCTCTGTCTGTAATGTATGGTGATATTAAGCCAGATGAACAATGGCCAGCGCTCGTCATTCCACTTTGCGTTAATGTAGTTCAATACCCACCGCCCACTGGAAACCGATGTTACAATTTAGGTAAAGCAGTTCGTCGAGCTATTGAAAGTTACGAAGAAGATTTAAACGTGGTAATCTTTGGTACCGGCGGCATGAGCCATCAACTGCAGTATAAACGTGCCGGTTTAATCAATTCTGAATGGGATAAGAATTTTTTAGATCTCATGACCAGAGATCCTTTAGCAGCAAGTAAAATTTCCCACTTAGAATATTTACGTGAAACTGGTAGCGAAGGTATAGAAATGGTCATGTGGCATGTTATGAGAGGAGCTCTTAATGACGAAGTAACTGAAGTACATCGACATTATCATGTTCCGGCNTCTAACACAGCAGTTGGTCACATCATACTTGAAAACAATACTTNAGGATAAATTTATGAAAATTTGTGTTGCTGGTGCTTATGGTGCGTTTGGCTTAAAACATTTAGATGCCCTAAAAAATATTGATGGCGTTGAAGTAACTTCGATTATGGGCCCAACAAAGGAGAAGATCGAAGCTTTAGCTGCTGAGAGAGGCATCAATCATTTCAGCACTACTCTTGAAGAATGTATTAAACGAAGCGATGTCGAAGCCGTGATTTTATCAACACCAACCCAAATGCATGCAGACCAAGCCATTGCATGCATGGAAGCTGGAAAACATGTTCTAATTGAAATACCGATGGCTGATACCCTCGAAGATAGTGCGCGCGTCGTTAAAAAACACCGCGAGACTGGTCTGACTTGTATGGCAGGACAAGTTCGACGCTTTAATCCTTCACATCAATGGATCAAAAATAAGATTGATGCTGGTGAATTGAAACTTCAGCAAATGGATGCTCAAACGTATTTTTTTCGTCGAACCAATACTAACGCCAAGGGTGAACCTCGTAGCTGGACTGATCATTTACTATGGCATCACGCGTGTCACACGGTGGACCTCTTTCAATACCAGACAGGTGGTAAAGTGGTTCAAGCTTATGGTTTACAAGGTCCTTTACATCCAGAACTAGAAATAGCGATGGATATGTCAATTGGCCTTAAAGCTGAAGACGGCGCAATTTGCACACTTTCACTTAGCTTTAATAATGATGGTCCATTTGGCACATTCTTTCGCTATATTTGTGATAATGGCACATTCATTGCTCGGTACGACGATCTCTTTGATGGAAACAACAACCAAATAGATCTCTCTAATGTGGCTGTTTCTAATAACGGTATTGAACTAATTGATAGGGAGTTTATTTCAGCCATAAGCGAAGGGCGCACCCCGAATGCTTGTGTTACCGATGTAATCTCAGCGATGGAAACCCTTGATAAAATTGAAAGATCAATCAGTTGAACATTTTGTTTATAATGTACGATCAGCTTAGATTTGACTATTTAAGCTGCGCTGGACACCCTTCATTAGAAACACCAAATTTTGATCGTGTCGCGTCGATGGGAGTACGTTTCACAAATGCTTATGTCCAATCGCCAATATGTGGCGCGAGCCGTATGTGCTTTTACACGGGGCGTTATGCATCTAGCCATGGTGCACAATGGAACAATTTTCCTTTAAGAGTAGGTGAATTAACTATGGGAGATCATCTGCGCGAAGTAGGCATGGATTGCTGGTTGCTAGGCAAGACTCATATGAAAGCAGATGCAGAAGGTATGTCTAGACTTGGCCTAAGTCCTGACAGCAAGATTGGCGCTCGCCAAATAGAGTGTGGATTTGACGCGTGGGTCCGCGATGATGGTCTTTGGGGTCAGGGTCCAGACGGATTTTATGACGAAAAACGTTCTCCTTATAATGAATATCTCAAATCCAAAGGATATGAGAGTGAAAACCCATGGGCAGATTTTGCAAATGCTGGGGT
>PARX01000045.1 GCA_002712045.1 Paracoccaceae bacterium | reverse complement strand
TGAAATTATCGGGATCTAGCGTTCTATGTATGTCAGGTTTTACAAAGATTGGTACAAGTGANGTCTTGAGGCATNTGAGCATAGCGATTAANAACAATCTTANAACTAACTCGGCAAATATATAAATTAGAAACAAGTATAAGTTACAGCAATACGTGAAAAAAATGAAGCAAATATTAACTTCAAATAAATTAATAATTAAGATTGGCTCTTCTTTAATTTTTGATAGTTCTATCAATAAAATTAGAGAAGATTGGTTAAAGTCTTTAGCTGATGATATTTTGTTGGCAAAAAAAAGAAAGACTGATGTAATTCTGGTTTCTTCAGGAGCAATTGCTATAGGTCGTAATATTTTAGGGTTAGATAAGGATGACTTAACGTTAGAACAATCTCAAGCGGCTGCGGCAGTTGGCCAGATTAGACTTTCTCAAGCTTATCAGCATGTTCTATCGTTGGTAGGGATAACAGCAGCTCAGGTGTTGTTAACACTGGATGATAGTGAAAATCGTAGAAGATATCTGAACTCGAGGTCTACTTTAAATATGCTGATTTCTCTTGGAGTTGTCCCCATTGTTAATGAAAACGATACAGTCGCCACTGATGAAATTAGATTTGGGGACAACGATCGTTTAGCGTCTCAAGTTGCTATCATGGTTGGCGCAGACAGTTTGATCTTATTTTCTGATGTCGATGGCTTGTTTACTTCAAATCCAAATATTGATCAGTCTTCTAAACTTTTGAGTGAGATAACGGAAATAACCCCTGAGATAGAAAACATGGCAGGCGATACAAATCATAAGTTTGCAAAAGGTGGAATGCGAACAAAACTTATTGCAGCTAAATCTGCAACTAATGCGGGGTGTTCAGTTATAATAAGTAGTGGCATAAGAGATTCACCATTGTCACAACTGATAAAAGGTCAAAATCATTCATTATTTTTAGCAAAAACTGATCCTCTGACTTCTCGAAAGAATTGGATTTCATCGATGAAAGTGAAGGGAAAAATAAAAATTGATAGTGGTGCAATTGTAGCACTTAATATGGGTAAATCCTTGTTGTCAGCGGGTGTTATGGAGGTTTTAGGNACTTTTTCAAGGGGTGATCCGATAGAAATTATTGATGAAAATCATAATAGTTTTGCAAAAGGNCTTGTAAATTATGATAATTCTGAAATTAACTTAATATTGGGAAAACGCTCATTTGAGGCTGCGNAGATTTTAGGGTATGTCGGGCGGACATCTGTAATTCATCGAGACAACATGGTTATGCAATGATTGATATCAAGGAAATTGGTTTTTTGGCAAAAGTAGCGTCAAAAGAGATCAGTGTGGCAACATCTGTAATTAAAAATGAGGTGCTTAAGATTGCTGCAGATGAAATTATTAGGAACACTGATGAGATTTTAAAAGCAAATTATGACGATTTGTTAGAAGGAAAGAAAAAAGATCTGTCTTCCGCTATGCTTGATAGATTGATGTTAAATGTCCAGAGGCTAGATGAACTAAGTCAAAGTATAATAAATATTTCCAATCAAAACGATCCTATTGGATGTGTTTTATCGGAGTGGAAACAGCCAACTGGATTAACGATAAAGAAGATAACTACCCCTATTGGTGTTATTGGCGTTATTTACGAAAGTCGACCAAATGTTACTGGTGATGCAGCAGCATTGTGCCTTAAATCGGGAAATTCTGTAATTCTTCGAAGTGGGTCAGATTGCTTAAGATCCTCAATTGAGATATCCAAATGTTTTAAAACTGCATTAGAAAAGGTTAAGTTGCCAATACATACTATTCAGTTGATTCCAACTTCTGAAAGAACAGCTGTTTCTCAGATGTTGGGATTGTCAGAGTACATTGATGTGATAGTTCCCAGAGGTGGTAAAAGCTTAGTGTCTTTAGTGCAGGAGAAAGCCCGAGTGCCAGTATTTGCACACCTAGAAGGTATCTGTCATATTTATATTGATAAGTCTGCTGATTTATTGAAATCTAGAGAAGTCGTATTAAATTCCAAACTTAGGCGACCGGGTATATGCGGTGCTGTAGAATGTCTTCTCATTGATGATCCTGTAAAATCTAAGATTGGAAAGGNATTGATAAATGATCTTCTAAATAACGGGGTAGAAGTTCGTGGTGATAAATGGGCGCAGATGATAAATGGAGTAAAAAAGGCCTCAATTAATGACTTTGGTAAAGAATTCTTAGATAANACTATTGCTGTCAAAGTCGTAGATGGCGTCCAAGGGGCAATCAATCATATTGATGAATTTGGTTCTAATCACACTGAATGTATCATGGCTGAGGATGATTATACAGTCAGGAAGTTTTTCACTAAAGTTGATAGTGCAATTTTGTTAAATAATGCATCTACGCAATTTGCAGATGGTGGTGAATTTGGGATGGGTGCAGAAATTGGTATTGCTACGGGCAAATTACATGCTAGAGGTCCAGTTGGCGCAAATCAATTAACTAGTTTTAAATATTTGGTATCTGGTAATGGGACAATCAGGCAATAAACTATTGAATGCATATATTATTATTTGATGCTAATTTACTTACTTTGACAATTTTTTATGTTATTTAACTAATAGTTTGAAATTAGGCAGTCAAAATTAAAGGTTAATTATGGCCCATACGATCAAAGAAATTTCTGATTCACTTGATATNCCATTTGAGGGNGATGGTTCTATAAAAATTGAGTCTATATCTTCAGCTATTTCTGCAGAGCCCAATCAATTGGTNGTTGCGATTAGTAAGGAATACACCGCTGACTTGGCTAATAGTAACGCAAAAGCGGCTCTTATGTTTCAAGGTGCAGACTGGCAATCATTCGGGTTACGAGCTGCTTTGTTGCCAAAGCACTCTAAATTAAAAATGTCTGAAATTTTTAACTTATATGACAAAATAAATGAAATAAAAATTGAAATTAATCCAACGGCAATGATATCTAAATCTGCAAGCATTGGTGAAAATGTATCAATTGGAGCATTCTGTATAATCGGAGACCANGTTGTAATTGAGGATAATACTATAGTCGAACATAATGTTTACATTGCATCAGATTGTAGAGTTGGAGAAGGATCAATTATATTGAGTGGCGTTAAAATTGGACGTTCAGTTTCAATTGGGAAGAACTTTCGTTGTAGTTATAATTCTGTTATTGGATCAGATGGATTTTCTTTTGCCTCGGTTTCTGACGATTCTTTGAAAGAAGTTAGAACTACTNTGGGTAAAAGCCGTGGAGCTAAACAATCCACTTACCATAGAATTGCAAGTTTGGGATCGGTTCGAATAGGAAATGACGTAGAGATTGGTAGTAATTGTTCAATCGATAGTGGTACGATAAATGACACAGTTATTGGTGACGGTACAAAATTAGATAACTTAGTGCATGTAGGACATAATGTTAATGTTGGTTGCAATACTTTATTATGTGGTCAGGTTGGGATTGCTGGATCTGCTAAAATAGGCGATCGGGTTGTTTTAGCCGGTCAATGTGGTGTTGGGGATCATATCAAGGTTGGTAACGATGTAATTGCTGGTGGCGCTACAAAGATATTTTCGAACGTTCCTGATGGTCGCGTAATTTTAGGTCATCCAGCTATGAAAATGGATGAAAATATAAAGCTATATAAAGCTCTACGAAGACTTCCACGTTTTATGGAAAAAATTAACAACCTTAAAAACAATAAACCTTAATTCGCGCTTTATCTTATTTCATGTTCTAAAATTGCGGTAAAATTTTAATGAGTATCAAAAAAGTTATAATTGAAATATTAGCGGATAAAGCACTATTAAATCCGTATGATATTTGCATGACTGATTCACTGGTTGATCTAGGNATTGATAGTATGGGCATTGTTGAGTTTCTATTTTCGGTAGAAGAGCAATTAAATGTAGATTTTGATATAAATCTAAATCTAGAGACTTCCAAGGATTTTGGACTAATCACAGTTGATGAAATAATTAGCTCATTTGAAAGAATAATAAATGAAAAGGATTTGGATAGAAATTGAAACGAGTTGTTATTACTGGACAAGGAACAATAAACTCACTGGGCTTGAATGTTTCTGATACAAACTTAGCTTTAAAGTCCGGAAATACCGGAATAAAGAAATTAGATCTTAAAAATTGTGAATTATTAAGAGTAAATATTGGTGCACAAATACAAAACTATGATCCTCACGNTTTCTTCAAGAAGAATGAAATCAGTATTTTAGACCATTTCTCACAATATGCATTAATTTCAGCATCGGAGGCGATTAAATCATCTGGGATTGTTATTTCAGATGAGTTATCTGAAGAAACTGGTGTTATAATTGGAAGTGCAGGGGGTGGATTGAGCACTCAAGAAGATAATTATCGAATTGTTTTTGAAAGCAAAAAAAATAGGGTTCATCCTTTTGTCGTTCCGAAAATGATGCATAATGCTGCAGCTAGTAATATAGCAAAGAGGTATAGTCTAAGAGGAGTTACGTATTCAGTTTCTAGCGCTTGTGCTTCATCTAATCATGCGATTGCCAATGCGTTTAATTTAATAAAGTTTGGAGAAGCTCGCGTAATGATTGCGGGTGGTTCAGATGCGATGTTGACTTTTGGGGGTATGAAGGCCTGGGAAGGGTTAAGGGTTTTATCAAAAACTGGTTGTAGACCTTTTTGTCTCTCCAGGGACGGTTTAGTTCAAGGTGAAGGTGCGGCTGTGTTTGTTTTAGAGGAGTACACTCACGCATGCAAAAGGGGCGCAAATATTTTGGCAGAAATAAAAAGTTGCTCTATGACTTCAGATGGATACGACTTAGTTGCGCCATCCGCAGCTGGTGTGAAAAAATCAATATTGAAATCCCTATGTGACTCTGAAATTTCAGTTGATGATATAGATTATATAAACGCTCATGGCACTGGAACTAAATTAAATGATCAAATAGAATCTGATGTTATAAATTTAATTTTTGCCAATAATAGAATTTCTCCTAAAGTTTCTTCAACTAAGTCCGCTCATGGTCATGTTATGGGCGCTACTGGTGCTATCGAATTATTATCTTGTATTCTAGCCTTAAGAGAACACGTGATTGTTCCAACTCTGGGGTTGATAAAGAAAGACCCCAAAATAAAATTAGATTTAGTTTGTGGAGAGACGCAAGAGAAGAGGGTGGAGACAGTTATTTCGAATTCTTTCGCTTTCGGNGGATTAAATTCAACTATAGTTTTAAAGGCGGTATGATGTTTGAACCTAAAAACTATAATTTCATAATTGTTCTTCACGAGTTGAGTTAATTTTTAATTTGGTTANGCGATTTTCTTTTTTTTCTATTATCTCGATCCTAAAACCATGAAAACTAAAGACTTGACCTACGGATGGTATGTTCTGCGCCTCGTGAATTACCAGCCCAGCAATTGTGTTTGCTTCTGAGTCTGGTAGGTCCCACTCTTGAGCTCTATTTAAGTCTCTAATAGTTGCGTTACCTTCGACGATTAGCACACCATCTCTAGAATTTTCGGGTTCTATTTCTGTTATGTCATCGTGCTCATCATTAATTTCACCTACGATTTCCTCAATTATGTCTTCCAAAGTAAGTAAACCTTGTAGAGCGCCATATTCATCAACCACTAATGCAAAATGCGCACGTCGTTTTAAGAATTCTTTAAGTTGATCATCTAATAAGGTCGTTTCAAGTATAAAATACGGTTTCATAGCCACATCAAGAATATTCTGATCACTAAATTTGGAANTTTTTCCGTTTTTTTGTATGTTAANCGCTCTCAAAAGAGATTTAGCGTGCATTACACCAATAATGTTCTCTTGATCTTGTTTAAAAATCGGCAGTCTTGTATAACTTGACGTTAAACATTGTTTTAGTATTATTTCTGGTTCTGAGTCAGCGTCAATCATTTCTATTTCAGAACGATGTAGCATAATTTCTTCCACACTTCTATTTGATAAATCTAATGTAGCCAAGAGCCTATCTTTGTCTTCCTTTTCCATTGAACCTTCAAGATGCCCTAAAGAAATAGCTCCAACTATCTCCTCTTGAACCGAGTTGTTATTTTGAAGGTTTATGCTGCTTTTTCCAAATAACTTAAAAATCTGCATTACAATCCATTGGATGCTAATGGTTATTGGGCCAAAAATATATACAACAGGTGCGATTATTGGAGAAACCCGCAGTGCTGCTCGTTCTGGATCATTTATAGCGTATATTTTTGGCATAACTTCTGCAAAAATTACAATAAGCAGTGTCATAACTAATGTTGAATAAAATACACCTCCCTCACCATATATCTTTGTTAATAAATGGGTTGCTAAAGATGCAGCTAAAATATTTGCAAAATTATTGCCAAGTAGAATAGCGCCAATAAGTTTTTCTGTATTCTCGGTTAACTTAAGTGCCCTTGTAGCACCTTTATGCCCCTTGTCTTCCTTTGCTCTAAGGATACTACGGCTAGCAGCTGTTAATGCTGTTTCAGAGCCAGAGAAAAAGCCAGATAAAAATAATAACATAAAAATTATTATGATTGTTAAAATATTTGGTATTGTTAAAACAGTCAGAAATTCCATAATATCTTTACTATCCTTTNAGAAGTTTATNAANANAAGTTTAATCATTAAGTGTGGGATTAAATTCTTACACAATTTATTTGGAATTTGCTAGAGGATGATGCTTTTCAATCAAATCTTTTAATTGATGAGTCAAGACATGNGTATANATNTCTGTACTAGATATGTCTGAATGTCCTAAAAATGTTTGAATTACTCGCAAATCAGCTCCATTAGCTAATAGATGTGTGGCGAAAGCATGTCTTAATGTATGAGGTGATACCACCATAGGGTTTAAACTTGCTTTTAAAGCTATCTCCTTAATCAGTTTATAGAACCANATNCTTGATAAGTGCCCAGTTTTCGACTTAGATGGAAACAGATAAATAGTCTCCTCACCATTTTTCNTTTTTTGTGATTTAGCAATTTTATCCCATTCNGATAGCCAATTTCTTAAACATTTTTGTGCATCTGTGGATAANGGTACTAATCTTTCTTTTCCGCCTTTTCCAGTTATATAAAGCATTTCCGAGTTATGAGTTGCAACAGAAACTGTTAGTGAAAGCAATTCTGTTACTCTCATACCAGTTGCATATAATAATTCGAGTAAACATTGATTTCTAATCTTTTCAGAATCGTTTTTTCCNAAANTTTTTGCCACTCTTAGCATTTTTTCAACATCAGATTCGGAGAGTATTTTTGGAAGTTTGTTAGGTAATTTTGGTTGTTTGATCNGTAAAGTAGGGTTGTTATTGTGCAATTTCTCTTCAAATAAAAATTTGTAAAAACCTTTAATTGATGAGATTTTTCTCGCTCGTGTTGAAGCGGCAAGTCCTTTGTTACTNAAATNGATNATAAAGCTTTCGATATTAGTTTTTTCAACTGCCGTTAAANTTTTTCTTATTTTTGTCATTTGACTCTTNAATTCATATAAGTCCCNTCTATACGCGAGNATTGTATTCTCAGATGCCTTNAATTCAGCGAATTGGGCGTGNAGGAAATAATNAATTAGTTNNGAATCCTTGTCCAAAGGCTTAACNTTCTANAAGNAGTCTGATGGCAATATCTCTAGCTACATCGNTCAATCCAGCTTGAATTAAAGCTATTAATCCATTTTGNATTTTATTCAAATCTTCCGATTCTAACAAAATAATACTAGATATGATTACCTCACCAATTTTACCTTGATCTATGAGACTGNCATTGTGATCTTTATATTTAGGATCCTTAAATGCGTCTGTAATACTTTTTTCAAATGCAGTTAGGCCATTTAATTTTGTAAAATTATTTCGGGCTATACTTTGAGCAGAATTAAAGTTGCTGTTTTCAGTTAATTCAATTTTTAGGCTAGAATAGTCTTTTGAAAGTAATCGCATCTTTACTGATGTAGGTGTCTCCCATCCGGTATTTACCTCTGCTAACACTGTTGTCCTATAATATTTGCTATAGTCTGCTGAGAGTCCTATTTTCTGAAACAGTGATAGGCATTTTACCAAATTTTTCCTTATGTCATCTGAGCTTTGCTTCAAAATTGAAAGTTCCAGTTCATTTACGCATTTTTTCCTTTTTATGAGTGCTTTATCATTTACAATATCACTTTCCTTGTAAAACTTGAATAATTGCAGATTGGAGATGATACCGTATTTTGCTAATTTTTCTGATATAATAAGTTTTTTCTCTATGTCGTATGTTTGAGATAGATTATAAAATAAGAAAGAGGTAGGAATAAATTTGTCCTCTATCTTTATATCATTTTTTTGTAAAATAATATAATCAAGAATAGAGAGATTGTTTTTGATATCAATTATATATGATTGAGCGAATTCCTTTGAATTTAACAGTAATTCTATTATGTAAGTATCATAATCTTCTATTTTATTTAGTATTTTTGCTGTTTCAAAAACAATTCTCGCTTCTGACTGCTTTCCTTCGTGGTTGAGGCAATAAAGTTTTTGTTTAAGAGTATTATTATTTGTGCCTTCAATTTTGGATTGTGAGCATGCAAGAGTATCGTTACCTTTTAATAGATCCAGCTCAAATTGTTGTTGATAGCTTAAAGTTAAGTTGGGATCATTAATATTTATGAAGGTTTGCGCTTCTTTATATTGACCTAGTTCCAACAACTTATTTAATCTTGCTTTGTATAAATTTGCTTCTTTTGGTATTTCTATATTAGCCGGCATCTCTGATGTCAGGACGGATACAATTAACTCGCGTAGTTGGGCTTTGGGTTCTGAATAAATGCTATCAATTTTTGANGTTAAATCTTCAATTTTTGACCAAGACCAATAATAGTATGGAAGTGTTAGGTTTTCTTCAGCTAAGTCACTTAGATTAATAGTATTTACGATTCTATTTCTGATCAGGTTGGAGGAAGGTGTTTCAATATCAGGNGAATTTTCTAATTTTAATATTTTTTTATTAAGCCAGCTTGGCTCAGCGTCTTCCGCTGAAAGTGGTAATCCCAAAATTATTAAAAATAATAGGAGACATAAGCATTTAATTCTGATCAATCTCTACCTCTATCTGATACTCAGTTGGAATAATGTCCATATTCCCTATTAAAGCATAAAATGATAATGAAACAAATCCTAACAATATTAAGAGAAATAAAAATTTTGTTATCGTTCGCATTTGTTGATCTCCATTTCTTTGACCTTTGATAGCNCTTCTAGTAATTTATTAAGCAAAAGAGTATGTGTTCGTCAAAGTTTAAATGCTATAATTCTAAATATTGTGAAAAGAAGTTTAAGATGAAACATAAATTAAATAAGACAATAGTGCTAGTAGGTATGATGGGATCGGGTAAAACCGTAATAGGGCGTGGTTTGGCAAAAAAACTGAATGCAAAATTTGTTGATCTTGATCAAGAAATTGTTAAAGCTGCAAATTTAGAAATTACAGAAATTTTTGCAAATTTTGGAGAGGAATTCTTCAGAGAAAAAGAAAGTAAAATTCTTGAACGATTAATTTTTGGACCTCAGATTGTTTTAGCTTCAGGTGGTGGCGCATTTATATCTAAAATAAATCAAAACTTAATTTTAGATAATACATTTAGTATTTGGTTGAAGTCGGATCCAAAGATACTTTGGGGTCGTTTAAAGAATAAGAAAAATAGACCATTACTAAATGACTGTGGTAATCTCTCGGACTTTAAGAAAATATATAAATTACGGGAAAAATCATATAGTAGGGCTAATCTTTGTGTGTCGAATGAGCATGTTCTCTCAATAGATGAAATGATCGAGAAGACGTTTACTTGCTATTCTAATTTTGTGACTGTGAATCTTAAAGGAAAAGCTTATAATGCGTAATCTAAGAGTTAATCTTGAGGCTAGAAGTTATAATATTTTGATTGGAGATAATCCGCTTGAAACTATTGTAGTAGAATGTAAACAATTTCTTAGAAGAAATGAAGTTTGGTTAATATCTGATAAAAATATTTTAAAAGAATACAAAACTCAGCTTATTTCGTGTTTTAAAAAGTCAAATATAAAATTAAATCTTTATGAATTACCGGCTGGTGAGTGTGTGAAATCATTAACGTTCGTCGAAAAACTTACTGATTGGTTGATTGACACAGGCATCGAACGTGGTGATCTCGTTATTGCTTTTGGTGGCGGTGTTGTGGGAGATTTAGTTGGTTTCGTAGCAGCAGTGACTTTGAGGGGCATTAATTTTATTCAAGTGCCAACTACTTTGTTGGCTCAGGTTGATAGTTCTGTTGGAGGAAAAACTGGTATTAATTCTAGGTTTGGTAAGAATCTCATAGGCTGTTTTTATCAACCTAAACACGTGCTTGTTTATACTGATATGCTAAAAACACTTTCTCAGAGGGATCTAAGATCGGGTTATAGTGAGATAATCAAGTATGGAATAATTGGGGACAATGATTTCTTTAACTGGTTAGAAAGAAATGGACAGAAAGTTTTATTACTTGAAAATGAATCTTTGGAAGAAGCAATATTTAGATCATGCATGATAAAAGCTGATATTGTTAGTTTAGATGAGCGTGAGAGTGGCTCACGAGCATTGCTGAATTTAGGTCATACTTTCGCTCATGCTCTTGAGGCCGCAGTAGGTTATAACGATAGATTGTTGCATGGAGAAGCTGTATCTATTGGTATTATGTTAGCTGCTGAGGTTAGTAGGAGAATGAAATTTTGTAATGCTACTGTTTTAGAAAGAATTAGGAAGCATTTTAATAATACNGGATTAAAAACATNTATCTCAGAAGTTGATTTCTCCTTTCCCTCATCGGATGAGTTGGTAAATTTAATGTTTAAGGATAAAAAGGTCACGAATGGCCTTNTGAATTTCGTAATGTTAAAAGGCATTGGAGAGGCATTTATTACCAATTCGGTCGATATTTCAGTGGTAAAAGATACAATTGATTATTCAAGATNATATNTNATAAGTATTTTGTTCTTATAAATAATTTGATCTACTAAGTTGATATTTNGCCATTTTTTCATTTAATGTCCTTCTTGGTAGNCCTAACTCTTTCATCACTGCAGTTATTGATCCTCTCATTCTCTTCATGGTGTTATCTATNAGCATTTTTTCAAATGCTTCAACATGCTCTTTTAAGGGCCTACCGTAAATGTCAGTTTCTATTTGTTCTGATGCATTGATTTCTTGAAAGAGCAACTTACTTAGAGAATCTGGTCGTTTTTGGTGATGTAATACTGCTTTTTCTGCGAGATTAATAAGTTGCCGGACATTGCCCGGCCAGGAAGCTTGTAATAATTGAGCAGCTTCAACTGCATTTATCTCTGGAGAGTTATATCCGTACTCATCTGAATATAAGTCTAAGAAATGATTAAATAGCTCTAAAATATCGTTACCTCTTTTTCTCAGGGGTGGTAACTCCAGATTCAATGAGCTTAATCTATAAAATAAGCTTGGTAAGATTTCATGACCTATAACTTTTCTATTTTTTCCTTCAGATATTGAGATTATTCTCACATATTTTTCTGGCGAGTAATCTCTTGATTTTATATGTGCTAATAGTTTATTTTGACACTCCTTTGGCATATGCTCGACACTTTCCAAACACAAAGTGCCGTTTGAAACTTGTTCGAAAATAGGTTTTACATTTTGATCAATAGGTTGGTTGAACAGTTTATTTTCTATTTCGTCTGGGGGATATGCTGCACAGTTAAATGTGATAAATTCTCTTCCTTGCCGTGCACCACAAGCATGGATAGCTTGAGCGATCAGACTTTTTCCTGTTCCAATTTCACCAGTAATAAAAATATGGCCATCGGCCCTTCCAAAATCTAATATGTCTTCTCTTAATTTTTTTATCTCTCTGGATGAACCTACTAATTTTTTGAGTAAGACTGTCCCATCTGATAATTCTCGTCTTAAGGACCTGTTGTCTAACACTAATTTGCGATTAATTAATGCTCTTTTAGATATTTCTGCAATTTTATTTGGATCAAAAGGTTTTTCTAAGAAATCGTAAGCGCCAAGGTGCATTGCTTCAACTGCCATGGATACATCCCCGTGACCAGTGATAAGAATTACTGGTATAGTGCTGTCTTTGACCATCAATTTCTTTAAAAATTCTATTCCATTCATGTCAGGCATTTTAATATCTGATATTATAACGCCGGGATAATCCTTGTTAATTACTTTTAATGCTTCCTCTGCACTTTGAAATTCTTGTGTTTCAAAGCCAGATAGCGTTAACCATTGCGAGATTGACTCGCGAACATCTTTTTCGTCATCAATAATAACTACTTTCAATTTTTGTCTCATTATATCTCTTTAGTTATGTTTTAATGGTAAATATATTTCGAAAGTAGCTCCCTTTGTCTCGTTATTTTTAGCGACTAAACGGCCACCTAAATCTTTGATAATTCCTGAAGAAATGGCAAGACCTAATCCCACCCCATCGCCTGGTTTTTTTGTGGTATAAAATGGTTCAAATAAACTTTCCAAATCTTCAATGCCAGAACCATTATCTTTAATGCTAATAATCGCATTATTGGCCGTTATTAAGTTCAACTCTAGTTGTGGCTCAGGTGTGTTAGAAGTGGCATCTAATGAATTTCTTATTAGGTTTATTAATACCTGTTCTAAGCGAATTTGATCACCCACTACGATTGTAGGGGCTTCGGTTAGGTCCTGTGAGTATTCTATTTTTGCTAGGTTAAGTTGAGGCGACATGATATTTAATGCATTTGCGATAGCGATCTTCAGGTCAACGTCAGTTAAGACCTCACTACTTTTTCTTGAATAAGACTTAAGTTGCTTNGTAATTGAATTCATTCTTTCAATAAGATCATCTAGTCGTCTAAAACTAGNCAGNGCTTCAGTCGGTCTTGATCTATAAATTANAAGTTTTGCACCGGCCAAATATGTTTTCATTGCGGCAAGAGGTTGATTTAATTCATGNCTAACTGCTGCTGACATCTCACCCAAAGCAGCTAATTTTGATGTTTGAGCCAAGGTTTGTTCTGCAACTTTTAAATTTTGTTCAGCTTTTTCTCTTTGATTTACTTCATTTTGCAATCTAGTATTCATATTCCTGAGTTTATTACTTTCCTCTAAAATTACTAAAGATTGTATNCGTGCTCTACGAGATAAAAAATAGAATATTAATGTTAATAAAACCGCTAATGCGGTAATTTCAAGCGCGATAATTCCGTTTACTTTTTCTCTAACTGGAGCGTAGGTAGTATAATATATAAGNTTCCAATTAGTGAACTTTAGTTTTGTTTCTAATTTTAANAGTGTGTCCTTAATNAGAAATGCTCTTACCGGTAGAGTTTCTAAATCACTTATTGTAGGTGCTGACTTAAGAATATTGCCTGAATCAGATTCTAGTGTGTCGGTTAATTTTTCAGATAACCAAACAGGTTTTGAAGATAATAAAAGATTATTNTTGTCTTTTATTATCACAGCTTCAGAGGCATTTTCCCAAGANNTTTTTAAATCATTCAAGCTTATTTCAATTATTATGTATTTATTTGGCCTTTCTCCCGTATCTATCATTTTCGAAAAGAAAAATCTGTTTTTNACCTCATTGGTGATGAAAGTGGATAGTATGGGATCAGCTTCTTTCAATTTTAGACGTTCTAGAATTTTATTAATGTATTCCTTCTCAATTTCTGAAGCAGAATTAGTATATATTATGTTACCATATTGATTGATTAATGTTACTTGTTGATTAGCGTAATCTGGAGCGTCAAAGAAATTATCAACTAGTGGTTCCATTTTTTTATCATTAATAATTAATTTAATTAATCTCTCATCGTTAGCCAAAAGTAAGGTTAAAAATCGTGAACGCTCGATTTCAAAGTTTATTGAATTTGCATAAAGTTGTAATCTTAAATTTGCTTGTTTAGTTGTTTCCTGGCTAAAACGAGAAGTTAGTGCAAAGTTGGTTATAACAATAATAATTATGCCAAAAAGAATAAAAAAGGTAATAAATACTCTAATCAATAGAGATGATCTAAGCTGAAGATCTTCTTTTTTATAATCTTGCTGTCCCATAGTATAATTTCAATAAGATCTAAGTATTTTGGCTATCTTTCGTAAAAGATTATTAACTCAGCATTGAATCAATTGCACCAAATATTAAACCTCCATCAGCACCTCCCAAGCTTTGGTCGTTAAAACGTTCTGGGTGTGGCATCATACCCAATACTCGTTTGTTCTCTGACAGTATCCCAGCAATGTCACAAATACTTCCATTTGGATTTTTCGTATACTTAAATGCTATACAATCCTTATCATTTAAGGTCTTCACTGTGTCATCATCGGCAAAATAATTTCCATCATGGTGAGCGATTGGAAGTTTAATATTTTGTTTATTTTGGTAGCCATGTGTGAAAGCTGTATTATTGTTTTCAACTGACAATTCTATTTCAGAACATATATACTTAAGACCTTGGTTTCTTATTAATGTACCAGGTAAAATATTAGTTTCGGTCAAGATTTGAAATCCGTTGCATATTCCTAAGACATATCCACCTGAATTTACATAATCAACTAATGCTTTGCATATAGGTGATTGAGCTGCTATCGCGCCAACTCGTAAATAATCTCCAAACGAGAAACCTCCTGGTATGCCTATAACGTCTATAGCATTTGGTATGACGGCATCTTTATGCCAAATTAATTTTGTTTTTGTTCCAGTCACTTTTTCGAATGCGATACTTAAATCCCTATCACAGTTTGATCCTGGAAAAATTATTACAGCTGCTTTCATAATCTTTTATTGATTTAACATAATTTTATAATCTTCGATTACTGTATTTGCCAACAATTTGTCACACATTTTTGACACTTCTTTTTTTGCATTATCATAATTTTCTTCATCAATATCAATTTCAATTAATTTGCCTTGTTTAACTTCAATTATATTTTGAAAGCCAGAAGTCATTAAGGAATTTTTGATTGCTAGGCCTTGGGGATCTAATACGCCCTTTTTTAAGGTTATGTTTATTGTAAATTTCATTATGTGCTCTCAAATTGAAATATAAGTAGGTTATCAATCCTCAATTTATATTACTCCTAATCTTTTTGCGACCTCTGTATANGCGTCCTTGAGATCACCTAAATCACGTCTAAAAACGTCCTTATCCAGCTTTTCACCTGTTTCGATGTCCCATAATCTGCAACTGTCAGGGCTAATTTCATCAGCAATTAGTAAGCCTTGGTAATCATTATCAAAAACTCTACCTATTTCAATCTTGAAGTCTATTAGGCGTATTCCAACTGCTTTCATCANACCACTTAAATAATCATTGACTCTTAAAGCAATAGTTACAATTTCATCTAATTCTACTTGCGATGCCCAATTAAATGCAATTGCATGTTCTTCAGTTATCANTGGATCATCTAGTTCGTCATTTTTGTAATAAAATTCAACAATTGGTCTTGGCAAGCGTGTTCCTTCTTTTATTCCAAGCCTTTTAGACATTGAACCAGCCGAAAAATTTCTAACAACTACTTCTANAGGTATTATCTCTGCTGATATCACCAGTTGCTCTCTCATATTTAGTCTTTTAATAAAATGAGTTGGTATTCCTAATTCTTTTAGGCCAGTCATAAAGAATTCGGAAAGTCGATTGTTTAAAACACCTTTNCCAGAAATTATCTCATGCTTTTTTGCATTGTANGCTGTTGCGTCGTCCTTAAAATACTGGATTATTGTACCTGGCTCCGAGCTTTTGAAAAGTGTTTTAGCTTTACCATCATAAATTTTTTTCCCACGAGCCATTTTTTTAANNATATTCCTTTCAAATNAGAGTTATTNTTACAATATATTAAGGATGNTACCAGAACAAGCACTTGAATTTNGATTAGAACTGAAGTTNAAAAAANATGTATTTCAATAAAAGTAAATTTACCCAAAAACTCTTTCAAATATAGTGTCTACATGTTTCGTATGATATTTTAAGTTGAATTTTTCTTGTATTTCCTCTTTTGACAAAAGATTTAATATTTCTTGATCTAATAAAAGCTCAGTCATAAAATCCTTATTTTTTTCCCAGACTTTCATCGCATTTCTTTGCACGAGTTCATAACTTTTTTCGCGGGATAAACCTTTTTGNGTTAAAGCTAATNAAACCCTTTGNCTCATTACAAGCCCATTAAACTTATTTAAATTTTGTAACATTCTTTCAGGATANATCACTAAATTTTTNATTACATTCTTTAATCGATCTAGTGCAAANTCTAAAGTGATTGTTGCGTCAGGGCCAATATTCCGCTCCACAGAAGAATGACTGATATCTCGCTCATGCCAAGTTATTACATTTTCGAACGCAGGGGTAACAGCCATTCGGACTAGCCTAGATAGTCCTGTCAAGTTTTCCGTTAACACTGGATTCCGTTTGTGAGGCATAGCACTCGAACCTTTTTGCCCTTTTGCAAAATACTCTTCTGCCTCTAATACTTCTGTCCTTTGCATGTGCCGTATCTCTGTAGCTATATTTTCAATAGATGATGCGACGACTCCTAGNGTGGANAAAAAAGCAGCATGTCGATCTCTTGGTATTATCTGGGTNCTGATTGGCTCAGCATTCAAATTGAGCTTCTTACAGACATANTNTTCNATCTTTGGATCAATATTGGCAAATGTTCCGACAGCACCAGAAATTGCTCCAGTTGAAATTTCTTTTNNTGCTATCTNGAGTCTTGATTTATTCCGGTCCATTTCGGCATAAAAACGAGCGAATGTTAAACCCATTGTTGTAGGCTCCGCGTGTATTCCATGGCTTCTGCCAATTCTAATCGTGTATTTATGCTGATAGGCTCGTTCTTTTATTGCTGATAATAGATCGTCAACATCTTGCAATAATATATCGCAGGCTTTTACCAACTGAATATTAAAACAGGTATCTAACACATCGGATGATGTCATTCCTTGATGTATAAATCTAGCATTTTCCGGGCCTATAAGATTTGATAGATATGTTAAAAAAGCAATCACATCGTGTTTTGTGACCTTTTCTATATCTTCTATCTTCTTTGGATCAAATATGTGATCTTTTACCTTCCAAATCGCTTTGGCGTCCTTTTTTGGTATTGTACCTAAATCTGCCATTGCATCACAAGCATGAGCCTCAATCTCATACCATATCGAGTATTTTGATTCTTGAGACCAGATCTGGGTCATTTCTGGTCTGGAGTAGCGGGTGATCATAATAAAAACTTTCTAGTTACATTGACAATCACTAATGTGTATAAGTGGAGCGTGACAAGTGGACAAGAAAATATCGAATTGATATATAAAATACTATTTTCGACGCCTGCTTTCCCGTCTAGATCTTCCTCCTTGTTGAGAGCTTTCGATTTTATTGGTTTTTATCCACTGTGCTCCATGGGGGTCATTGTTCATTAAAAAGTTGGCCGCATTAATAGCTTCCATTTCTTTACTTGAACTCGTTTCTACGCTGCCCAAACCAGTTAATTTTGCGAAGATGTTTGGGTCAATATCTTCGGGCAGCTGAAATCCAGCATTTATTAATTGTATTTTTTTTGTCTCAATATCTTTTAGTTTAGTAGGTAAGGTTATAGGATTCATTATCGCGGAAGTCATTCCGGCTGCAATTGCCATCGGTAAAAATGCATTATTAATTCCATGCCGATTTGGCAGTCCAAATGATATATTAGAAGCTCCACAAGTAGTATTAACACCAAGTTCATTTCTTAATTTTCTAACCAACTCAAAAACTTGAAGTCCTGCTGTTCCCATTGCTCCAATCGGCATTACAAGTGGGTCAACGACAATATCGTTAGCAGGAATTCCAAAATCAGATGCACGCTCAACTATTTTTTTTGCAACACTAAATCGAACTTCAGGATCTTCCGAGATACCGGTGTCATCATTAGAGATTGCCACCACTGGTACATTGTATTTTTTTACAAGTGGCAAAATAGCTTCTAATCTATCTTCTTCTCCGGTTACCGAATTTAACAGTGGACGCCCTTCTGCTACTGCAAGTCCTGCTTCTAAGGCGCTGGGTACTGAGCTGTCGATACATAAAGGTACGTCAACGATTTTCTGAACCAGCCTTAACATTTCTACCATGAGTGGTGGTTCTGTCTCGTTTGGATTAGGGTTTGAATTATATACCACTCCAGCATTTATATCTAACATGGTTGCGCCGGCTTTTACTTGAGATAGCGCGTCCTTTTCAACCGTTGAGAAATCTCCATTTTCTAATTGCGCGGCCAATAATTTCCTACCTGTGGGGTTGATCCTTTCACCAATTACACAAAATGGTTGATCGAACCCAATAATTGCTGTTTTTGTTTTACTTTCGACTAGTGTTTGGGTCATATCCCATTCCTTATAAATTGAATATTAATTTTTTGTTGCGTCTGCTATCCAACTTGCAGTAGCATTTATTCCGCCTAATGGGAAAAAATGAACACTAGATATTCCAAACTGTGGATTTTGGTGTTTATGAATTGCTAAAGCTTCCAAAAAGTCTGTTGGTTGGAAAGGAAGAAGTAATTTTTTTATATCTTTGGCTCGTTTTTGTAATACTTTCAAAGATGGCCCTACGCCACACGCTATTGAGAATTTGATCAGTGTTTGTAGTTTTGCAGGTCCTGCTACACCAATATTTATTGGTAAATCTATACCATTTGTTGCAAGATCATTGGCCCAATCAATAACCGGCTTTGGGTCAAAACAAAATTGTGTAGTTAAGGCAATTTCTAATGATGTCCTGTCATTGAGATCTTGCTTCCATTTTAGAGCTCGGTCTATATTTTTTGAAGACCCGTCAGGATCGATATCCTTATTGCCTTCTGGATGTCCGGCAAAATACAGTTTTTTGAAATTATATTTATCAAACAATCCTGTTTCAACAAGTTGCATCGAGTCTTTAAAGTTCCCTATCGGTTTAACAACACCACCTGCTAAGAGTAGG
>PARX01000044.1 GCA_002712045.1 Paracoccaceae bacterium | reverse complement strand
ATATTATTTTTGTCAGCTAAAGCAAGTAATCCAGGTAAAATACAGGTTGTGGGGTGAGAAAAACCCATATCATCATAGTCTAGAAGATGCCCTAAAGATCCATTGATAAAAGCAGCATTGTCAGCTGAAGCCTTAGTTGCAGTCCCAATGATATTTGCATGATTGCTACCACTTATTTCATTGGCATAATCATGAAGAATTGCTCCTGCTTCCTCATTTGACCCAGCAATAGCTGTGGCAAACCAGTCGATAATATGCTTTTTAGTAATATCGATAGCTTCTTGTGGAATGTCAGATAATTCAGTTTTATGAATAAATTTCACTAATGTATCTGTAGCGCCCATTAGACCTCTCCTTTAATATTGTTATTTACCCTTCCATACAGGGTCCCGTTTTTCCGCAAAAGCTTTAGCTCCTTCCAATTGATCTTCTGAAGAATACAAATTATCGATCGTAGGATATTGCCTCTTTGTAATTTTGTTCATGACGTCTTGGAATTTTTTATCCTCTGCATCACGAACCACTTCTTTTATTGCGGCATATACTAGCGGCGGTCCACTGACTAATAAAGTGGCCATCTCCCAAGCAGCTTTAGATAGTTCTTCCTGCTTTACAATTTTATTAATTAAGCCCCAACCTAGAGCTTCTTTGGCATCAAACCATCTTCCTGTTAACAATAATTCCATTGCAATATGATAAGGAATTCGTTTGGGAACTTTCACGCTTGCGGCATCCGCGATTGTTCCAGATCTAATTTCAGGTAAAGCAAAGGTGGCATTCTCAGAGGCTATTATTATATCTGCGCTAATTGCAACTTCTAAACCGCCGCCACAGCAAATCCCATTCACGGCAGCGATAATTGGCTTATTCATATCTCGCATTTCCTGCATTCCTCCAAACCCACCAACGCCATAATCTCCATCTACAGCATCACCGTCTGCGGCGGCCTTTAAGTCCCACCCTGGGCAAAAGAATTTATTTCCAGCTCCAGTTATGATCCCAACACGTAATTCTGGATCATCCCTAAATTTTTTAAACACTTCTCCCAATAATTGACTGGTCTTAAGATCAATTGCATTTGCTTTAGGCCTATTTATTTTCACTTCGAGGATTCCATTTTCCTGGTGGGTATGAATTGGGGAATTAAGCATTATGATCTCCTTAATAATATATCTGCGGCAATTGCTTTCTCGCGGCCACAAATCAATGGATTTATTTCTATTTCTTCTGTTGAATTTGAATTATCAACGACGAACCTTTGAATAGACATTATAGCATCTAATACTGCATCTAGATTTGCTTTTGAGTGACCTCTGTATCCTTTAACCAAATTATATATTCTTAAATTTTTGAGTGCTGTTAAGATTTCGTCCCTCTCTACGGGGATAATAAGCGAGGTTGTATCCTTAATTAGTTCTGTAAAGGTTCCACCTGCGGCTATACTTAAAATAAATCCATGCGCAGGGTCACGGACAACGCCAACTAACAGCTCAACAATATTATCAGTGATCATTTCTTCTAAAAGAAAAGATGTTGAATCAATGCGCGTAGCATCTTTAATAACTTGCTCCTTACTTAAGATGTTAAGTACAACAGCATTAGCTTCTGTCTTATGGGCAAAACCCTCACCTTTTAAGGCCAAAGGAAAACCGATTTTGCTTGCGTTATTCGCCGCTTGACCTGGGCTGTTTGCTCGAGTTGATTTGGGTATTTCCAATCCATAACTAGATAAGATTTCTTTAGCTTTCCCCTCTGGGATTAATTGAGTCTTCTTTGAGCTTAAAGGTTTTAAAATAGGTTTAATTGATTTTGGTGGTTTAATAGCTGCGGCTTCTGCAGCACTAATGGCCTCTTCAATACCAAATATTGGTACAACTCCGGACATAATAAGTTTCTGAGAGAATTCTTCTGGTAACAATTCCGGCAGAGTTGCGACCACAGCAACATTGGTATTAGTGTTTTTCTTAGATAAAATTGCTGCATCAATAGCACATTGCCAATCACTCGCATCACATCTGTCAGTGCGTGGGAAGTCAAGAATTAACAATGTTAATGCAATGTTAGGATCCATAATAGCGCTCCAAGCAAGGGTCATTGCTTTTGTGTCACGCCAAATATACGTGTGGTAATCTAATGGATTGGCAAGAGCAACCATTGGTCCTAGTACCTTACGTAGGTCGTTAACTTGCCGATCATTCAGCTCAGGAAATGCAACCTCATGCCCATAAGCAAGATCAGCTACTAATGAAGCTTCACCTCCAGAACAACTGACGGAAGCTAGATTTTTTGACTTCAAAGGTCCAGTTACATGTAAAAGTTTTAAGGTTTCTAAAAAAACTGGTAGATTTCTAACCCGAGCTACACCCAAGCGTTCAAAAAGTGCATTTGCTCCAGCATCAGTTCCTGTTAATGAAGCAGTATGAGATACTGTTGCTAATTGAGCTTGTTTAGATAAGCCAACTTTTAATACAATGATGCGTTTTTTTAATTTGAGCGCCATTTTTGCTAATTCTTCAAAAGCAGAAAGATCTTTTATGCCTTCAATGTGGATTCCTAGAGCTGTTATTCTGTCATCCAGGAGTAAGTTAGATCCAATTGTAGCGATATCTATTTGTGCCTGATTTCCAGCGGTGACCAATGCGGCGATTGGCAAGGCGCGTCGCTGCATAGAAATATTTATTGCGATATTAGATGACTGTGTAATTATTCCAACGCCACGTTTAACTCTAATTCCACCATGTTGGTCTGGCCAAAGTAAAACACCATCTAGATAATTTATGAACCCATAACAGTTAGGCCCCAAGATTGGCATATGCTTTGCAGCTTTTAGAAGTTTTTGTTGCAAGTCCTCGGCATCTGTGTCCTCAGTTTTTGCTTCTAGAAACCCGCTGGCGAAACAAACTGCTCCACCAGCGCCAAGTTTTGATAACTCTTTAACAATTTCGATTGTTTGAAATCTGTTCACGCCTATGAAAGTAGCATCTGGCGCATAAGGCATGTCAGTCAGGTTTTTGAAAGTCTTTATACCACTAATTGACTCTCTTTTTGGATGAATTGGCCAAATCTCTCCATTAAATTTAATCTTTTTTAATTGTTTAATTACGGATTCACACCATGAGCCGCCACCCACAACAGCAATTGATTTTGGTTTGAATAATCTATTAAGGTCTTTCATTTTTTTATCTTAAAATTATCATGCACCCAGAGGTCTCAATAGATCGCGACTAATGATATGTCTCTGAATTTCAGATGTTCCGTCCCAAATCCGTTCAACCCTGGCATCTCTCCAGAACCTTTCAAGAGGGTAGTCATCCATAAGCCCCATCCCACCATGAATTTGAATGGCTGTATCGGTTACTCTTGCAAGCATCTCTGTAGCAAATAGTTTTGCACTCGCAATTTCTCGATTTGATGGTAGTCCTTTGTCTAAACGGTCTGCGGCTGCTAGCGTTAAAAGATCGGCCGCATCAATTTCTGTTATCATATCTGCTATTTGAAAACTTACTCCTTGAAACTTTCCAATTTTTTGTCCAAATTGTTCTCTTTCGGAAGAATAGTTGAGCGCATAATCAAATACCCTTCTAGCTCGACCCACGCAGTTGGTAGCAACGGTCAGACGAGTAGCATATAGCCAAGTGTTCATTACTGCAAACCCACCATCTACTTCCCCTAAAACCTGTGAGTTTGGAATCCGACACTCATCAAATTCCAAAATCATATTCTTATATCCCCGGTGACTGACAGATTTATATCCTTCCCGTATGGTAAAGCCGGCTGTTCCTCTATCGACTAAAAATGTAGTAATTCTTTTTTTAGGGCCTTTTGGTGTTTGGTCTTCTCCGGTAGCTACAAACACAATAACAAAATCTGCATGCTCGGCACCACTAATAAAATGTTTAGTGCCATTTATAATCCAATCGTTTCCATCTTGTGTGGCAAAACATTTCATTCCTCTTACATCTGAGCCGGCATTTGGTTCTGTCATGGCTAATGCATCCATTTTTTCACCTTTTATCGCAGGTAAAAGATAACGTTCTTTTTGCTCAGAGTTACACGCCATCAAGATATTTTGTGGGCGGCCAAAAAAATGGCACAAAGCCATTGAGCCTCTACCGAGTTCTCGCTCGACGAGAGTAAATTCTTTGTGATTTAAACCTGCTCCACCAACCTCTTCTGGAAAATTACAAGCATAAAATCCTAAGTCGATTGTTTTTTTCTTTATTTCTTGAGCAATTTCTTTCGGTACAGAACCTGTCTTTTCAACCAATTCTTCGTGAGGATATATTTCTTTTTCCACAAATGACCTTACTGTTGAAACGATCATTTCTTGTTCTTCATTTAAGCCATATTGCATTTATAAAACTCCAATTCTTAGAGAAATGGTAGAGCTACCACTTTACAATTGCACTCACCATTAATTGTTTTAACCACAGCACTGTCACCGATTTTTACGTTTATATCAATTAAGCTTAAACCAATGTTTTTTTCTAATCGACGAGACCATACGCCACTAGTCATTGAGCCAATCTTCTTTCCATCTTGTTCAATATCTAACCATTCAGCTACAATATCAGAAGGAGTACTTCCCTCTAAAATTACTCCAACTTGATGTCGCTTCGGACCATCTGAAGCAATTTTTCTAAGTGCCTGTATGCCTATTGTATCATCTGGAATATCTAAATCTATATATTTTTCCATACGAATTTCGAAAGGATTTGTATTGTCGTCAGTGTCAGAACCATAGGACAGTAATCCGCTTTCGATACGTTCACTCATATTGGGGTTTCCAGGCCCAATATTCCAAGGTTTACCAGCTTCGCGCACTAAGTTCCAAAGTTCTGATGCCTTACTTCCATCCATCAGATATAATTCAAAACCACCTTGTTTGGACCATCCAGATCTTGCCACCTGTAGGGGAATTCCACTTATCTCAGCTTCTTTAAACCAGAAATATTTTAATTCCCTTACCCAGTCGCCGAATATACTTGCTATTACATTTTCTGCTTCTGGGCCCTGTACTGCCAAAGGAGAAACATCTGGCTCAAATACGTCAACATCTAGTCCTCTCTCTGCAGCTATTGCTCTTGCAAATAACACTATATTATTGTCGGCAATGGACAGCCAATAACGACTCCTTGAAAGCTTTAGAATGATTGGGTCGTTAATTATCACGCCACTATGATTACATAATGCAACGTATTTTCCTTGTCCTTCCTTGCATTGTTGTAAATTTCGTGGACAGAGAATTTGTGCTAATTTTTCTGCATCGGGCCCATTCAGCTCGACTTGTCGCTCAACTGCTACGTCCCACATTGAAACACCATTAATAATACGCCAGTATTCCTCTTCTGGGTGTCCAAACCCTGTTGGCATTAACATATTATTATACGGGTAAAATCCAGTCACGCCTTCTCGCACAGTAGCATCAAAAAAAGGTGATCGTCTTAAGCGGGTAGTGGGGCTAATTTCAAATTTTCTAGTCATTAAA
The DNA here is from genome assembly GCA_002712045.1 of Paracoccaceae bacterium. Classification (GTDB taxonomy): domain Bacteria; phylum Pseudomonadota; class Alphaproteobacteria; order Rhodobacterales; family Rhodobacteraceae. Next base: position 22,571 of record PARX01000044.1, on the reverse strand, counting down.
TAGTTCTCTTTAATCAATTACTTTAGATATCTTATAAGGTCATTAAAATTAATATTGTAAATGTCAATTTATAATCATCGATTCATTATGATTTCAGCTTTCGACGTTTCGTGAAAATTGCACAGCTATTATTCCAACGGAGATTATTATTACACCAATGTAATCTGAGGTAGTGATATTTTCTCCTAAAATTATGTAAGCGATTAAAACTCCAAAAAATGGATTTAAGAAATGAAAGGAAGCTCCCCTAATGGCACCTACTTCGGACACTAGTATAAACCAAATCCAAGTAGCTAATAAGCCTGGTATTAAAGTTGTGTAAAAAAAAGCAATGATTAAAGAAGATGACCAGGTTATATTTGTGTCTTCAAATAAAATTGCAAAAGGGATCAAGGCGAGGCTTCCAATTATCATCTGATAGCCGATAATTATCCATAAATTTCCACCTGATGTAGCATTTTTCAGGAAAAGTGTTGCTATTGCTAGTGAAATAGCTCCGATCACGCATAATGCTATCCCTAGTAGGTTATCCATATTTTCAATACGGTTATTGATTATGAGATAAACGCCAAGGAAACCCAAAGTTAATCCAAGAATGGAGATTAATGTTAGCTTATCTCGAAATAGACTCCATCCTAAAAAAGCAACAATCAATGGCATAGTGCTTGCAATAATAGCAGCGATGGCTGCTTCTACTTTCTGCATTGCTATAAAATTGAGCCCCAAATAGATTGAATTTTGACATATTCCAAAAATTAATGTCGCTTTCCACTGGCTTCTATTGAGTTTTAACGATTGACCTAATATCCAGCCAATGAGAACCGCTAGCAATCCAGAAATAATAAATCTAATTGATAAAGCTGACAGAGGTGGAGCACTATCAACAATTATTCTTGCGGAAGTGAAAGCACTCGACCACATTAAAGCAAAAGTTATGCCTAATATAAAAGCTCGCAAATTTATAAAATCTCTAGAAAATAAAAAGGTCGCTGGATTAGCGACCTTTTTCAATTCGTTCTAAACTAAAATGTTAAATTAAAAAAATTAGCTATTTACGCTATCTTTAAGCGCTTTTGCTATTGTCATTTTAACAACTTTGTCTGCATCTTTATGCATTTGCTCGCCAGTTGCAGGGTTTCTAACCATTCGCGCAGGACGTGCTCGGCAATAGATTTTTCCAACACCTGGAAGAGAAACCGCTCCCCCACCTGATACTTCGCTAGTAATAAGCGCACATAACGCTTCTAGTGAGGCTCCTGCTGATTTTTTGTCTGAACCTGTTGCTTCTGCCAAGGTGGCGATCAACTGTGATTTTGTCATAGGCTTCTGTGCCATATAGCTGCTCCCTAAAGTGAGGTCTCAAAATGAGACTATTAAAATGTATTAAAACTGAATTATTCGTCTTGTATAACAATTTGTATGCTTAGACACCAATAAAATAAAGAGTTTTTTTTAAAGGAATGCAGTTTCTTCAAAACTTCTTAATTTTCGTGAGTGTAATTGCTCTAAAGGCATCAACTTGAGTGATTCCATCGCCTTGATGCCTATGCTTAAATGTCTTTTAACTTGTGTATTGTAAAATTCATTTGCCATACCTGGCAATTTTAACTCACCGTGCAAGGGCCGATCTGAAATGCAAAGCAAAGTCCCATATGGGACTCTAAAGCGAAATCCATTTGCAGCTATAGTGGCGCTTTCCATATCTAAAGCAATAGCTCTGCTTTGGGAGAGGCGTTGCACAGGCCCTGACTGATCTCGAAGTTCCCAATTTCTATTGTCTATTGTGGCCACTGTGCCGGTTCGCATAATATTTTTTAATTCAAATCCAGATAGTTTTGTAATATCTTTAACCGCGGTTTCCATAGCAATTTGAACTTCAGCTAATGCAGGGATAGGGACCCAGACAGGAATATCTTCATCTAATACGTGATCTTCTCTGACATAAGCGTGGGCAAGCACATAATCACCTAACCTTTGGGAAGCCCTCAGCCCGGCACAATGACCTAACATTATCCANGCGTGGGGCCGTAATACGGAGACATGATCAGTGGCAGTCTTTGCATTTGATGGTCCAATACCAATATTAACTAAAGTTATTCCACCTCCATCAGGACCCTTAAGATGATAGGTGGGCATTTGCGGCAATTTTTTATTAAATTCTTTTGCATCAGATCTACTGCCAATCACTTTATTTCCTGGCCCTATTAACTCAAAATAATCGTTTGAATTATTCTCAATTGCCAAATTTGCGTATTTAATAAATTCCTCNACATAAAATTGATAATTGGTAAACAAGATATGATTTTGAAAGTGTTTGGGTTCAGTTGCTGTATAATGTTCGATTCTAGCTAATGAATAGTCAATCCGTTGAGCTGTGAACGGGGCTAAGGGTTTTTCATCGGACTTTTTTGATGTGCCATTTACGATATCATCATTTGTATTTGATAAATTAGGGACGTCAAAATAATCTCTTAATGTAAAGTTAAGGCTACTGGTATTGATATTAGAGGTATGTTTTTCGTTTAAAGCAAAATGTATCGGTATCGGGGTATTAGANTACTCTATTTGAATTGGAACACTATGATTTTTTATTAGTAATGATAATTGCTGAATCAAGTACTGTTCAAATAATTTTGGCCTAGTGATAGTTGTTACATAAATTCCTGGCCCATTCACATGCCCGAATGCTAAGCGGCTATCGATTGCTACAAAGCTATCAATTTTTATTTTGATTTGGGGATAATATTCTTGGATTTTATTTTTTGGAGCCGAGCCTTTTAATGCAACTTCAAATGCCTCTTGAAGATTTTTTATGGAGCGATCATANAAGTGTTTTAATTGTTTGACAGCCTNNGNCGCATCATTAAAANTNTAATTTTTTTTATTCGAGTTCATAATTCTTCCACTAATTTGGTAATTTCAAATTTTGTCACATNTACTAAACCTAAATCAGAAATGCGAAGTTCTGGAATTACTACCAGTCCGAGTAGTGANTGTTGCATATATCCGTTATTAATATTACAGCCACATTCCTCCATTGCTGAAACCATATTATTTGCTTGGTCTGCAACTATTCTGGCTGAAGAATCTGACATTAGGCCAGCGATCTGTAAAGGTACAGTTGCAAGCTCTTCCCCGTCCTTAAATACCGTTACCCCGCCACCAATAGACGCTANATGGTTGCCCGCTAATGCCATATTTTCATGGTCTGTGCCAACAATAATCATATGGTGACTGTCGTGAGCTACTGTGGAAGCGACAGCGCATTTTACGCTGTATCCAAATCCAGATACAAACCCATTCACAATCTTTCCTGAGCCTTGATGTCTTTCAACCAGTGCGACATGGCAGATATCTTTTGAAAGGTTGCTACAAATATAGCCNTTTTCAATTTGTAAAACCTCAGTCATTAATTTTGTTGGAGCTTGGTTTTCAATAACACCGATTATTTTNACTTTGGCGGCATTTTTTTTGTTGNTAGCAGGGATTAGAAAGTCTTTGTGATTTAATTTGTTCTTTAGGTTAACAGTATTTTTTACTTCATTTGGCCATTCTAAAAGTATTGGATCAATTAAGGTCCTGCCATGTTCTGCTACAATATTTCCTCGAGCCAACACAAGCTCTATTGGCAGTTCTGTTAAGTTACTTGTTAATATAAGATCTGCTCTTCTTCCAGGTGCAATTGACCCAATTTCTCTTTCAAGGCCAAAGTGAGTGGAGGTATTTAGAGTAGCCATTTGAATTGCTTCAATTGGATTGCATCCGCATTCTATGGCGTGACGCACTACTCTATTCATATGGCCATCATGAACGATTGTTCCTGAGTGACAATCATCTGTACAAAGNATGAAATTTCTTGAGTCTAGGTTTTTTTCAGTAATCGCCGTGATCTGTCGCTTTACATCGTACCATGCGGATCCTAGCCTCATCATTGGTTTTATTCCCTGCCTTGCCCGTGCTATAGCGTCTTCTTCTGTAGTTCCTTCGTGATCATCAGCTACCCCACTTGCAATATAAGCATGAAAATTGATACCAAGATCAGGGCTCGCGTAATGACCGCCAACGGTCTTTCCAGCAGCTTGAGTGGCAGTGATTTCTGATAAAAGGTTGCTGTCCCCTCTTATGATACCTGGAAAATTCATCATTTCTCCCAGTCCAATTATTCCAGGCCATTTCATGGCTTCTTCTACATCTTTTGGTGTTATTTCAAATCCAGTAGTTTCAAGACCTGGGGCTGAAGGTGCGCATGAAGGCATTTGAGTAAAAATATTTATGGGTTGCAAAATAGCTTCATCNTGCATTAGTTTCACGCCTTGTAAGCCTAAGACATTTGCAATTTCGTGAGGATCTGTGAACATTGTTGTTGTTCCATGGGCAATTACGGCGTTGGCAAACTGTCCTGGTGTCAACATTCCGCTTTCAATATGCATATGGGCATCACAAAGTCCTGGAATGGCAAACCTGCCATCAGCCTCAATAATTTTGGTATTCTTACCAANGCAGTGTTTAATTTCAGNACCACAATAGGCAAATCTACCATTTTTAATGGCGATGTTATAATTTGATAATATTTCTCTGGTATGAACATTTACCCAGGAGCAGTTTTTTANAACTGTATCTGCGGGTTTTTTTCCAGAGGCGACGGCTATTAGATTGGCTGCGCTGTCTGCCCAAGTCATAAAATTATTATTTTCCATATATAATTCTGACATGAGTTCGGATGTTGCACAACCCTAGTACAAAATTAGATTATTTAAAATAAAGCCTAGACNGCTAGTATTTACTATGGAATAATAGAACAAAAAGTGAACAAATTATGATGAGAAAGCGGTTTCTATCGTTATGGTTTCCATATTTAGGAATTGAACATATTTTTCGTTCAAAAAGTGATTTCAATAAGGCTTCTTACGCAACTGTGACAAAAAATAATAATTTATTTTTTATTAGTAGCGTATCTCTTTTTGCTAAAAATAAAGGCCTTTATATCGGACAGTCATTGAATGATGCTCAGATTTTATGCCCTAATTTACAAATTAAAGAAGCAGATATTTTTATAGAAAACCGTTTTTTAAAAACTTTACAAAGGTGGGCGGAAAAATTTTCCCCTTTGGTGAGTATGGACGGTAAAACGGGTCTAATCTTAGATATAACAGGGTGTGGAAATTTATTTGGGGGGGAGAATAGTTTAATCAACAAAATTGAGCAGGATTGCATTGATATGAAGTTGACCGTTATAATAGGGGCAGCTGATACAATAGGTGCTGCCTGGGCGTTGGCTCATTATGAAGNTTCAAATAGCCAATCATACCGTAATGGTGATTTGATTGATCAAGAAGCAAGAGCCACTAGATCTCGTTCTTTTAAGCGAAGGATTGGAGCTCGTTTAATGTGTGATTCAGTCAATACAATATTTTCATCAAATAAAAGAATAGCTAAACCTGGTGAAGTTGATAATGTTTTAAATGCGCTGCCGATATCTTTGTTGAGACTTTCACAGAAAGAAGTTTCTGAATTAGTACAACTTGGTATCTCTAATGTAAAAGAGTTGGAAGCTTTGCCTCGTGGACCGTTGGAACGTCGTTTTGGATTGAGTGTTTTAAAAAGACTAGATCAAGCTTTTGGGAGGTGTTCTGAACCAATATCGAATATAGAGCCAAATATATATTTTAGTGTAAGAATGACTTTTCCAGAGCCGATTGAATTGCAAAATGATATTCTTGCTGCAACAGAGCGCCTNCTAACATCTTTGGGAGAAAAAGTAAGCAAGAATGGTAACATTATAAAAAGATTACAATTGCATTTTTATCTCATTAATCATGAGGAAAAGATAATAGAAGTTAATCTTTCTCAAGCCACTGTGAGCATGGAAAAGATTCTTAATTTATTCAAATTACAGATAGAAAAGCTTAACTTATTTTTTGGTGTGGATCGTATGAGGATTTATGTGTCTGAGATAGAGCCGTTAAATTTAAAACAAAAGGATATCTCTTTAGATAGTAAAGTAGCTTTAAATTTTAATATGAAGATAGATACTCTTTTTCATGATTTAATAACGCGTATAGGAGTGCGAATTGGCCTTAATAGAATTATAAGATTAGGGCCTGCAGATAGTAATATTCCTGAGAAGACAGCAAATGTTTTTTCAGTGGCGTGGTCAAAACCAATAATGGAATGGCCTATGAGTTTTTTGTCGCGCCCAATTCATATTTTTCAACCAGAGCCTATTATTCCAATTTGCTTACAGCATACTTTGAAGACTTTTCGGTGGCGATCAGTTGATTTTGAAATAATACATGCTCGTGGTCCTGAACGTATTGCACCAGAATGGTGGTTAGATGATAAAAATTGGAGAACAGGAGTAAGGGACTATTGGAAAGTTATTACAAATCGTGGTGAAACTCTTTGGATTTATAAAGCTCATGGAGGCGTAGTGCCTGGAGNGTGGTTTTGTCATGGAAATTTTGGTTAATNTCGTTTAAAATNCTATATAAATAATAATATAGAATTAATTCAGATCTATTTAATGGGAGATTTTTAGTGTTAGTAGTAATATCGCCAGCAAAAAAATTAAACTGGGATCCAGTTAATTTAACTAATGTGACTTCGCCAATTTTTGAAAAGGAAGCATTTGAACTTAGCCAAGTAGCCAAAGATTTAAATCAACAGGAATTGAGTGACCTGATGGGCATTAGTGCTAATCTTGCAAGATTAAATTACGATAGATTTAATTCTTTTGAAAATAATGCTTCAGAAACAAACGCGCGCCCAGCTTCAATGGCTTTTGCAGGGGATACTTATGTTGGCCTAGAGGCAAAAACATTAGATTTAGATTCATCGCAATATGCTCAAGATCATTTAAGGATATTGTCAGGACTTTATGGGCTNTTAAGACCTTTTGACTTAATTCAACCGTATAGATTAGAAATGGGTAGTAGNTTAAAGACAAAAAAGGGAAATTCTCTCTACGAATACTGGGGAGATGTGATTTCTGCTGAGTTAAACAAACAAGCAAAAAGGGTTAATTCAACTATATTGGTAAATTGTGCTTCAAATGAGTATTTTAACGCTGTTNATAAAAATAAATTAAATTTAGAAGTNATCAATCCAGTTTTTTTAGAAAACAAGAGTGGAAAAACAAAGGTCATTAGTTTTTTTGCCAAGAGAGCTCGGGGAGCAATGGCAAGATTTATTGTTGAGCAAAGAGTTGATAAACTTANAGGTTTGAAGGATTTTGACATTGGGGGTTATAAGTTTCAACCTAAAGAATCGAATAACGATAAGATGGTATTTTTACGTAATCACACCTCATAAAGAACAATTANNCGTTTGATGATTTTGACCAAAAAAAGAATATTTAAAATTCATAGATTTTTGTTATTATTATTATTTACTTTCATTATAAACTTGCCAATAGCCTCTTTTTCGAAAGCTGTAGAAAAAAGTATAAGGCCTAAATCTATTTTTCAAGAATATCGAATTTTATCTGAGCCCGGGTCTGATGAAATTCATTTAGAGTTTATAGATTGGATCTCTAACTTTAGAATAACAGCTTTAGCTGCTGGTATTTCGCCTAAATTTTTCGATAAGTTAATGCTAGAAATTAAGTATAATGAGACTTTAATAAAATTAGATCGAAAGCAATCTGAATTCACGAAGCAGATTTGGGAATATTTAGATGTAGCAGTATCTGATACTAGAATTAAGAATGGGAAAAGAGCTTATCAAGAAAATAAAGAAGTTATCCAAGAAATAGAAAAATATTACAGTGTAGATGCTAAAATAATTGTTGGAATATGGGGGTTGGAAAGTGCTTATGGTGTTCAAAAAGGGAATGTAGAAACGATTGAAGCGCTTGCTACTTTAGCTTTTGATGGCCGAAGGCAAAAGTTTTTTGAAGANCAACTTATAGCAGCCTTAAAGATCTTAGAGCGAGGTGATATATCATTTGGTGAGATGAAAGGGAGTTGGGCAGGTGCTATGGGGCATACTCAATTTATACCAACATCTTATTTAGAATATGCTCAAGACTTTAATAGCGATGGACGAGCTGAGATTTGGTCAAGTGATCCAACTGATGCTTTGGCTTCAACCGCTTATTATTTAAATAGACATGGCTGGATTAGGGGACAACCTTGGGGTTTAGAAGTTCGCTTACCAGAAAATTTTAATTATCATCTAATAGGTAAGAAAAAAAAGAAAAATACCATCGACTGGTCTTTGTTGGGTNTCAGAATGATAAATGGAGACAGTTTGCCTAATTATGGTGGCGCTTCAATTATTTTGCCAGCTGGACATACGGGTGTAGTTCTAATGATTTTTGATAACTTTCACGTATTGGAAAAATATAATGCATCTTTGGCGTATGTGTTAGGTGTGGGTCATTTGGGTGATAGAATAATGGATGGAAAATCATTTTATCATAAATGGCCAAGAAATGAGGAGGNCTTATCGACTAACGAAAAAAAAGAATTGCAAGAGTTTTTGTTACACAGTGGCTTTGANATTGGTAAGGTTGATGGAATGATTGGGCCGAAGACCATAGAAGCAATTAGATCTTTACAAAGCAAATTAGGAAAAATACCTGATGGGTTTGCAACTAAAGATTTTTTAAAAGGGCTGAAATAATTTTTGTCTTCAAGGTTTAGGGCTTNAATTGATATTTCAATTTGTTAAAGTTATGCTAACTTTTTAAATCGAGGATTTTTATGGCTGACATNTTACATCAACCTTCACCGGCCTTTTCAAGGNACGCACACTTAAATAAATCTCAATATGAAGAGCTGTACAAGCAATCTATAACGGATCCTGAAAGCTTTTGGTCTAAGCATGGAAAACGATTGGAGTGGATCAAAAATTATTCAAAAATAAAAAATGTTTCATTTGAACATCCAAATGTTTCTATTAAGTGGTTTGAGGATGGTGTTTTAAATGTGAGTGCAAATTGTATTGATAGACATTTAAGCACGCGAGGAGAGCAAACTGCAATTATTTGGGAGGGTGATAATCCCTCGGAAGAAAAGCATATTAGTTATTCTGAATTATACGAAAAAGTTTGTCGATTAGCTAATGTTTATAAATCTTTAGGACTAGGTAAAGGTGATCGAGTAGTTTTGTATATGCCGATGATTCCTGAAGCGGCATATGCAATGCTGGCGTGTGCTAGAATAGGAGCTGTCCATTCAATTGTTTTTGGTGGGTTTTCTCCAGATGCTTTAGCATCGAGAATTACTGATTGTGCAGCAGCACTTGTCGTTACGGCAGATCAAGGGCCAAGAGGGGGGTCTATAATACCGTTAAAAGAGAATGTTGATAAGGCTTTAGAGATCTGTGGTGATGTGAAAGTCTTAATGGTTGAGCGAACCGCAGCTAAAGTAAATGTAAAAGTGGGTAGAGATCATTCTTATAATGAATTAATGAAGGAAGCTTCAGCTACTTGTGATCCAGAACCGATGGCTGCTGAGGACCCACTGTTTATTCTTTACACTTCCGGTTCAACAGGAAAGCCAAAGGGTGTATTACATACTAGTGGTGGATACCTTGTATACGCTTCGATGACTCATCAATATACTTTTGATTATCATGACGGCGATGTATTTTGGTGCACAGCTGATGTAGGTTGGATTACAGGACACAGCTATATTGTTTATGGACCTCTGGCCAATGGTGCTACAACTTTGATGTTTGAAGGTGTTCCTACTTTTCCTGATATTGGAAGGTTTTGGGCTGTCTGTGAAAAACATAAAGTTAATCAGTTTTATACTGCACCAACAGCGATAAGAGCATTAATGGCTCATGGTAGTGCCCCTGTGAAAAAATATAATTTGGATGATATTAAAGTTCTTGGGACTGTTGGAGAGCCAATAAACCCTGAAGCATGGAATTGGTATAATGATGTAGTTGGGAAAGGGAAAAAACCTATCGTAGATACGTGGTGGCAGACGGAAACAGGTGGTCACTTATTAACACCAATTCCTGGAGCGATAGCGACTAAGCCAGGATCATGCACATTACCGTTTTTTGGCATAGAACCAGTGATTTTAGATCCTTCGACAGGTGCAGAAATTGATACAAAAGAGGCAGAGGGGGTTCTTTGTATTAAAGATAGTTGGCCCGGTCAAATGAGAACTGTCTTTGGTGATCATGAGAGATTTGTATCTGCATATTTTTCTGATTTTAAAGGTTACTATTTTACTGGAGATGGATGTAAAAGAGACTTAGATGGCTATTACTGGATTACGGGTCGAGTAGATGATGTTATTAATGTATCTGGCCATAGAATGGGAACGGCTGAAGTAGAAAGTGCTTTGGTGGCTCACCAAAAGGTTAGTGAGGCAGCAGTTGTGGGTTTTCCTCATGATATCAAGGGGCAAGGAATATATTGTTACATAACATTAATGGCTAACGAAACCCCAACTGAAGAATTGAGAATTGAGTTACGAAACTGGGTTAGGAAAGAGATCGGCCCAATTGCAAGCCCTGACGCTATTCAATGGGCGCCAGGATTGCCAAAAACTCGGTCGGGCAAGATTATGCGAAGAATATTGCGAAAAATAGCCGAAAATGATTTTGATTCATTAGGAGATACTTCAACATTAGCAGATCCAATTGTAGTTGATAGCTTGATTCAAAATCGACAAAATACAAATTAGTTAAAGTTATTTAATTTGAATAAATAAGATTCGTAAATTAATGAAGAAATGACGCTTGTACTGATAATCAAAAGTTAAGATTCCAATGTGCTTAATACCTTTTAGATTAGTGAGTTCCTTCACTGGGTTATAATATTCAAGTTGACACCTGTTTCAAAAATAATTCTTAGTAAGGAATTATAATGTAATTAATTTAAGGTTCTTAAATGTCTGTCACTGATAAAATCGTTTCTGATTTTAAAAAAAATAAAATTGAATTTATTACTTCTGTTCCATGTAAACAGTTAGCAAGTGTATTGACAGAAATAGACATTAGCCCTGAGATTTTACATGTACCGTGTAACAAAGAGGATGAAGGAATCGGACTATGTGCTGGAGCTTTTATGGGAGGAAAAAGGCCTGCTATAATTATGCAGAATACTGCATTGGGAGTTGTCATTAATAGTCTAGTAACCCTTACACAATTCTATAGAATGCCCTTGCCTATGTTGATTAGCTATAGAGGGGAAGTCGGGGAACCGGTAGCGTGCCAAGTTGAGATGGCGGTCCACACTAAGGCTCTATTGGAACAGTTAAGAATTCAAACCTATCATTTTCATAACGAACAAGATGTATCTGAGTTTGACGCAATTCTTAAACATTGTTTTATGAGTAAGAGGCCAGTAGCCATATTAACAGATGCTAACTTTTGGAATGGATACTGATAATGATAAGATATGATATTCTAAAAGAAATTTTACCACTTATCGAAGATCAATTTGTAGTTTGCAATATTGGCTTGCCTAGCCAGGAGCTTTATCAATTAAGTGATCAACCAACGAATTTTTATATGTTAGGAACTATGGGATTAGCGTCATCAATTGGATTAGGTTTAGCATTAGTACAAAAAAAGAAGATACTGGCTATTGATGGGGATGGTTCAATTTTAACTAACTTGGGCACATTATCTACTATTGCTAATAATGCAGTTAATAATTTTATTTTATTAATTATAGATAATGGCAGCTATGGATCTACTGGGGATCAACTTACTTATGCTGGAAAAAAAACATCCCTTAAGGAGATTGCCATAGCTTGTGGTTGTGAGAATGTTTTGGAGTGCCAAGCAGAGGAGACTGCGGGAATTCTTAAATCAGCTTTAGAAAATGACAAAATGACAATTATTGTTTCAAAATGCGAAAGTGGAAATGTTAAGGTTCCAGTTGTTGACCTTGATCCTGTAATAATCAGGCACCGATTTATGACTAAATTAAATAATAAAAATTGAGTTAACCTTCTGCCCTATATCCAAATCCCAAATGTCTTAGCTACATGGCTTGCTGCCGCTTTATTTAAGTCAGCTCTTCTCACAGAGTCGAATAACGTATTTTGCAGTGCATGATCATCAACTATACTAGCACAATATAATTTTGATGCTTCTTCATTTTTTAAAATCTTTATTTTATTTTTGCATAAGCAAGCAGAAAACCAAATGTCATCTACCCAAGAAAATTGTTTCTCTATTCTCAGATCTGTTTTAGTAAAAAATTTTTTTCGAACTAAAACACCACCAAATCCTTGAATGATCACACCATTTTTCTTTCCCAAACGTTCGACACTAAAGGTACTTGCAGCAATAGCAGATGTCTTTTTACAAGAATGAAATACAAAGCTTTCTGCCCAAGTAGGCTTGTAATCCCAGTCATCGTCACAATATAGAATATAGTCTTCCGAAATAGTATTTTTTAATGTTGGTATTAATTTTGATGCTGGGCCTAGATCTTCATTAATTCTCTTAATTGTTATGCCTTTTGGAACTTTTGGTAAAACACCATCCCAATTTGGGAAGCGTTTGTAACTTTTAGGTATGTTTAACCAGATATTTTTTATTTCGACTGTTTGACTCAGTAATGACTCTAATGTCTCGCCAAGTCTTGAAAATCTTGGAGGAATAGAAGTGAGTGAAATATCTATGAAATCAGTCATTTACTACTATGGGTTTGCAGAACCTTCAATTAAACCCATATTTTCTAGTTTCAAAATAATTTGTAGGGCACATTCATCTACTGTATGAACTTCAGTTTCAATAGTGAGTTCTGGATTTTTGGGGGTTTCGTAAGGATCTGAGATACCTGTAAATTCTTTTATTTTTCCTTCACGAGCCAGTTTGTAAAGCCCTTTTCTATCTCTTTTTTCACATTCTTCTAAGGATGTTGCAACATGTATTTCTATAAAGATACCATAATGTTCAATTTCGGATCTAACGGTTTTTCGTGTCTGCTCATAGGGTGCTATCGGGGCACAAAGAGCAATACCACCATTTTTAGTGATTTCCGATGCAACATATCCAATCCGTCTTATATTTAAATCTCGGTGCTCTTTAGAAAAACCCAGTTCGGAAGAAAGATTTTGTCTAACAACGTCTCCATCCAATAATGTAACCGGTCTACCACCCAATTCCATCAATTTAACCATTAAGGCATTTGCGATAGTAGATTTTCCAGAACCTGACAAACCTGTGAAGAAAACAGTAAAACCTTGCTTGGTTTTAGGGGGATGAGATTTTCTTAACTCCTCTACAACTTCTGGGTAACTAAACCAATTTGGGATTTCAAGTCCTTCTTGGAGACGTCGCCTGAGCTCTGTTCCAGAAATACTTAGATAATTGTCTTTTGGTCCTAAAGTATCAATCTGCTCATATTGCGCTCTTTTTTCAACATAAACCATATTCTTGAAGCCAACCATTTTAATCCCCATTTCAGAGCTTAATGCTTCAAATAGCTCTAAAGCTTCGTATGGGGCATAAAAGTCTTTCCCATGCCTATTTTTTCCAGGCCCGGCGTGGTCTCGACCCACAATAAAATGAGTGCAGCCATAATTTTTCCTTATTAAGCCATGCCATATCGCTTCTCTGGGTCCAGCCATTCTCATCGCTAAGTTGAGTAGCGACAGTGAGGTTGTCGATTTTGGATAATGTTTAAGTACCGCTTCATAACATCTGACCCTTGTGAAATGATCAATATCCCCAGGTTTTGTTAATCCAATTACAGGATGAAGCAGTAAATTAGCTTGAACATCTTTGGCAGCTTGAAATGTCAACTCTTGATGAGCACGGTGCAGAGGATTTCGTGTTTGAAAAGCTACTATTTTTTCCCAACCAAGCTTTCGAAAGTAAGAACGTAATTCATTTGGGCTATTTCGGCGCTCCTTGAAGTCATAATGGTTGGGAGCTTCTAAACCTTGTATCTCTCCTCCTAAGTAAATGGCACCGGTGCTATTAAATAAGTAGTCTACTCCTGGATGTGAAACGTCAATAGATCCATAAACCTCTTGTGCTTCAAGTTGTTTATCTGGGACCCATAGATCAGAAATTATCATTTTAGCGAGAATAACACCCTCTTGATCACAAAGAGCAATACTTTTACCAATGGAAATGCTTTTAGCAAAATCTTCTGTTACATCTAAAATTATTGGAATTGGCCATAAAGAACCGTCCGAAAGTCTCATGTGGTTTAGAACATTTTCATAATCAATTTTGGTAAGAAATCCCTTAAGTGGGCTAAACGCACCATTCATAAGTAATTCCAAATCACATATTTGCCTGGGAGTTAAATCCCAACGTCTTAGTTCTATTGCACTATTTCTAATATAGGAAAGGTCAGATTTTTTAACATATAATTCAGCTAAGTCTTTCATTGGGTCAAAATATCTCTGCTATGTTTTTTCGGCTAAGAACTTCTCAGCTTCTAAGGCAGCCATACACCCCATACCTGCTGAAGTCACGGCCTGTCTGTAAATATAATCTGTTAAGTCACCAGCTACGAACACTCCAGGAATTGATGTGGCAGTGCTGTTTGCGTTAGTAACAACATACCCACCCATATGTGTTTCTAGTTGACCCTTAATTAAGCTGTTTTCGGGGGCATGTCCTATTGCCACGAAAACACCTTTGCAGCTTAAATGGCTTATTTTATTTGTTTTAACATTTTTAACATTTAGCCCTGTAACTCCTAGAGGATCATCATCACCTAAAATTTCGTCTACTTCGTGAAACCACAATGTTTCAATTTTTGGATTCTTAAAAAGTCTGTCTTGTAAGATTTTTTCTGATCTAAGCTCGTCTCTGCGGTGAATCAATGTAACCTTTGAAGCAAAATTAGTTAAGAATAGTGCTTCTTCTACAGCAGTGTTGCCACCACCAATTACTACAACATTTTCACCTTTATAAAAAAAACCATCACACGTCGCGCAAGCTGATACACCAAAGCCTTTGAATTTGTCTTCCGACTCCAAGCCTAACCATTTTGCTTGTGCACCGGTTGCCAAAACAACCGCATCTGCAATGTATCTATCACCTGACTGACCAGTCGCTAAGAATGGTCTTTTAGAAAGATCAATTTGATCAATATGGTCAAAAATTATATCTGTTCCTACTGATTTAGCGTGAGCCTCCATGTTTACCATGAGATCAGGCCCTTGTATTTCTTTTTCGCCGGGCCAATTTTCGACTTCAGTCGTGATTGTTAATTGTCCTCCAGGTTGAATGCCTTGGATTAGGATTGGATCTAACATAGCCCTGCTCGCATAAACTCCAGCTGTATACCCAGCTGGGCCAGAACCAATTATTAATAAACGAGTGTGTTTCTCTTTGGGCATTATTGTCCTCATGATTAAATAAGTCTTCACATATCTTTTACAATTAATAACTGAAAGGCCAAGTGGTAATTCTTGCAAAAGTATTATTAAATAGAAGAAATTTTGTTTCTTATATTTGAAATATTATTGCGCATTCAATCAGTAATTTGTAATGTTTTATCAGAATGTGAGGATTCGATATGGGAATTTCAAAATTAGATGCCGTTGATCGTAAAATTTTAGCAGAATTACAAAATGATGGCCGTATAACTAATGTAGATTTAGCTGGCAAAGTTGGCATTTCGGCACCACCATGTTTGCGTCGGGTACGAACTCTTGAAGAAAAAGGTTTCATAAACGGCTATCATGCTGAGGTAAATTCAAGGGACTTGGGTTTTGAAGTACAAGTTTTTGCAATGGTAGGTTTACATTCTCAAGCGGAGACTGATTTGGCGTCGTTTGAAGCACAATGCTTGAACTGGCCTTTGGTTAGAGAATGTCACATGCTAAATGGAGAAATAGATTTTATTTTAAAATGTGTGGCTCCTGATCTCAGTACATTTCAAAGCTTTCTAACTGGCCACTTAACATCAGCTGAAAATGTTGCGAGTGTTAAAACTTCTCTGGTTATTAGATGTGAAAAAGACGAGCCAGGTGTGCCTTTTGATATTTTGGAAGAAAGATTATTAAAAGATTCTTAATTCCCTAACTTTATAGTTGAAATTAATCGTCCATAATCTGCTTCAGATTTGTGAACTGATCTTCGATAAGAAAAATATAAATCAGAATTTTCATAGGTGCAGAAACCGATAGTGTCTACTGTTTTTATACCAGCCTTTGTTAGTCGTGAGACATTAAATTTACTTAAGTTAAAATGATATTTATCTTGAGAGCCTTTTGAAAAATATTTTTTATTTGATCTATCTTTTTGATGAAATAACTCATAAAAATCAGTCCCTACTTCATAATTTTTTTGATTGATAGTTGGGCCTACAGCGGCAGATATCTTATTTTTTTCTGCTCCGATATTGATCATACTTATGATGGTATTTTCGAGGATGCCATTTAGCGCGCCCTTCCAGCCGGCATGTGCAGCACCTATTACCCCATTCTCATTGTCAACAAAAAGAACTGGCTGGCAATCAGCTGTCAAAATACAAAGAACAATGTCTTTGTTAGAGGTAACTAGTGCATCACCTTTTTTAACGTGATTTAGATATTTATTGGCCGTTATAACATCCGATGAATGATGTTGATGAACAAACGTTAAAGCGGAAGGGGAAACATTCATTGATTGGGCGACTAATGAGCGATTTTGATTGACGAGCTTGGAATTATCATTTGAACCTAATCCACAATTTAAGCCTCTATAAATTCCAGAAGATACCCCACCCTTTCTCGTATAAAAACCATGTTTTGCTCCTAATAAATTTCTACTTTTGTGATAATAGATAGTCATATATCAAATCCTATTGGCAAAGCTACTTTTGAAGGAACCAATGCAATCGCCTTAAATAAATCACCCATCTGAGATGAGTGGATAAGGCGGGTTTTATCAGATCGAAGTTTAAGCTTCTGAATTTTTGGTAGATCTGTTTCAAGTCTTTCAAACCTTTCTGAAATACCCAATTTTCTTAATAATAAGCCTTGAGTGGTAGTTTTTGAAACTACAACATTTGTCGCATAATTTGATAGATCATTAAAGTTAACGTGTGCCGTCAAATCGCAATCACCAGGATGTTTTAAGGGGTCAATTTTTTTGTGATTTTTGACCGCTTGAAAAGTATTACCCACTAAATTGTTGCTTCCGTAGTCAATAATTATCGCACAACCTCCAAACATTTTAATTCTTTTAGATAATTCTTCCATAATTGGTTTTGCAGCCTCACAGATTTCAACAATATCTCCTATTTCTGTATCTTTTATACGATGAGCTATAGTGTGCAGGGGTATTTTATTTCCTAAAAAATAACTTAATTTATTTTTCTCTATCCCAATTAAAATTTCTCTCCAGCCAAGGTTATCTTTTCTAAATTGCCTAATTGGAAGGGCATCGAAAAATTCATTCGCAATAAAGAAAACTGGCTTTTGTGGGAGAGATTCAACTGTTTCGTGCCACTCGACATTGTATTTAGATAATTGCTCACCTTGAATTCTTATTAACGTTTGACTTTTTTCAATAAGATGAATTGTCATGCTTTGATGAAATCCTGGTATTGATTTCGTAGCACGAAGGATATCTGCCATTAAAGTTCCTCGCCCAGGCCCTGCTTCTACCAATGCAAATGAGGGCGTGCCTTGGTCGAGCCAGTTTTGAGCTAAACATAGGCCAAGTAATTCTCCAAAAACTTGACTGATTTCAGGGGAGGTAACAAAATCCCCTTTTGTTCCAAAGGGATCTTTCTTGCTGTAATAACCACATTTTGGATGCATCAAGCAAATTTCCATGTAATCTGAAATGCGTATTGGACCAGCACGATTTATTTGCTCTATGAGAATAGTTGCAATCTCGTTCATTTTATTTTTATTACTTTTGTTATAATCGCAATCCCAATTATAATCATCGGAATTGACAAAACCTGTCCAGATGAAAACCCCCAATTTGAGATTTGCACCATATATCCAGATGGGTTTAAGGCTGTTACATAGTAGTAATCTGGTTGTCTGAAAAGTTCTATAAAGCATCGTGAGATACCATAACCTGTAAAGAAAATACCAATCGAGAGGCCGGGGAGCTTTAACCATGATTTAAAAAAGGCACCCCAGAACAATAATAATCCTAAGATAAGACCTTCAAAAAGCGCTTCATATAGTTGAGAAGGGTGTCGCGAACAAATTTCTAAAAAGTTTATTCCACAATCTTGATTAGTCTGATTGGGAAATATTACAGCCCAAGGTAAACTTGAGGGTTTGCCAAAAAGTTCACCATTAATAAAATTTGCTATTCGTCCCAAAAATAAGCCGATTGGAGTTGTGACTGCAATTAAATCACCAACTGATAAAATTGATAATTTATTCTTGTGGCAAAAAATAAAGCCACTAATAATTACGCCAATAAAGCCACCGTGAAACGACATCCCACCTTTCCAAACCATTGGTATTTCGAGTGGATTATGTAAATAATAATTCGCTTGATAAAATAATACGAAGCCCAGTCGACCACCAATTATTACGCCAAATATCATCCAAGTTAGCAACTGCTCTGGATGATCTTTTGTCATGGGTGCTACCTTGTTTTTCCAAAGGCTGGGCTGTGCAATCATTCTTACTATTATTTGCCAAGCAGATAATAATCCAACGATATACGCCACGGCATACCAACGTAGCGTGAAAGACATAACACCGATATCAACTGTAAAAATTTCTGGAGATAAGTTTGGTAAATGAATGACGTTTAGCATATGAAATTAAAATCTCTTTTTTATTGTAACATTAAAGTGCTCTTGGCAATTTTGTTCAATGATAATATATATTTGTCATACTTCGAATGAGGCTTGAAATGCAAACACGCAATAAAATATTTGATGATCTATCTGAATTAATGACCAATGCACTTGGTGTAGCTCAAGGTGCCAAGGATGAAGCCGATACAGCTGTAAGAGGAGTTATTGACCGTTGGGTAGCTGATAAAGATTTAGTAAGTCGAGAAGAATTTGAAGTACTTAAAATTATGTTTGAAAAACTTGGTAAAGAAAATGCAGATTTAAAATCGCGCCTTGAGATTCTTGAGAAGCAAAAAAATAAGACATAATTATCCATTTCTAAAATTTCAAATTTCTGTGGATAAGTATAGGAAAGTTCTTTACAAACGTGAGAATTTTTACACAATATATGGTGTAAGATTTTTATGGTTTACGAGATATAGCGTCGCTGCCTAAATATAGTTATAAGGTTTAAGTGATAGCGGAAAGATAAACTTTGCTAACTAACAGTTACAACCAGATTGACGAGACTCAGCACCCAATAGACATGGTAGAAGAACTAGCAACTTTAAATTCTTGGGATTTTAATAGAATTACAGATGATAAAATCGTTATGAACGTAGAAGCGTTATGGCGGAATTATGTCCTAACATTAGCTATATCAGAGGAAGATAAAATTCTGAAATTAGTATGTTCATTTGAAATTAAGGCATCTAAACATTCTTTAAGTAAGATTTATGAAACATTAAATATTATTAATGATTTGATCTGGTCTGGTGCATTTACTTATTTACCATCGGAAAATATCATCATTTACAAATATGGATTGTTATTAAATCATGATTACGATCTAACTGACTCTCAAATTGATCAAATTTTGTCGGACGCCTTAACAAATTGTGAGGGATTTTATCCTTCTTTACAAAAAGTTGTTTGGGGAGGAGCCTCACCCTCCGAAGCGATAGGAATTGCTATGATGCCAACTCAGGGCGAAGCTTAAACTTAGGAATAGTTATGTCGATTGAATTAATTAATAGTAATAGTTTAGTCTTGATAGGATGTGGTAAGATGGGATCAGCTTTATTGAAAGGCTGGTTAGAGAATGGAATTAAGCCAGAATCTATTTTTGTTAATGAGCCAAATCCTTCGACTTGGTTGTTGGGTTTGTCAGGAGTTAATTTGAATGAAAGTTTGCCAAATGATGCTGCAGTTTGTGTTTTGGCGGTCAAACCCCAAGTAATGAAAAATGCATTACCACAAATAACAAAATTCAAGAATTCAAAGACAGTTTTCTTGTCTATAGCAGCTGGATCTACAATCAAAATGTTTGAGGAAGAGTTAGGGGAAGCTTCTAGAGTTGTTAGGGCAATGCCCAATACACCCGCTTCTGTTAACAAAGGAATAACGGCGATTGTTGGAAATAATTTTTCTAGTGAAAGCGATCTAATTTTATCAGAAAGCTTAATGAATAGTGTTGGGCAAACATTGCGGTTGGAAAATGAAAGTCAAATGGATGCTGTAACGGCCATATCTGGGTCTGGTCCGGCTTATGTATTTTACTTAATAGAAGCTCTTGCTATGGCAGGGGAGAAGCAAGGGTTATCATCTAGTTTATCTATGAAATTAGCACAAGCTACAGTAATTGGTGCTGGCGTCTTGTCGGATAGTTCCCTCGAAACTCCTAGTCAATTAAGAATAAATGTAACCTCTCCAGGTGGAACAACGCAAGCAGCCTTAGAGGTTTTGATGGATGAAGAACTAGGGCTGTCTCCGCTTCTAAGTAAAGTAGTAGAAGCAGCGACAAAGCGGGGAAAAGAATTAGGAAGCTGAGTATGAATATAATTTCATTCGACGATTTTCAAAAAATCGAAATAAGAGTGGGTAAAGTAATCAAGGTGGATCAATTCCCAGAAGCGCGCAAGCCAGCGTTAAAGCTAAAAATTGATTTTGGTGAAACTATTGGGATTAAAAAAAGCTCTGCTCAGATAACACATCACTATAATTTAGAAAATTTATTAGGAAAAAATGTATTAGCGGTTGTAAATTTTGAACCTCGCCAGATAGGAAAGTTTATGTCAGAAGTTTTGGTACTTGGTATATCTGATAGTAATGGAAATATTGTTTTAATTAAACCTGACAATGAAGTTCCGCTCGGAGCTAAACTACATTGAAAAAAAAATTGTTTATCACGCGACCTATCCCAGACAAGGTTATTAAAAAGGCAGAGAAGTATTTTACTGTTACTATGCGAGACTCTGTTTTACCAACGAAAAAAGAAGAGTTAGTTTATGCTTTGCAGAATTTTGATGCTATAATTGGCGCCATTGGTGATCAGTTTAGCTTGGGAGTGTTTTCAACTGCCAAAACTCCTAGAACTAAGATTATTTCAAATTTTGGTGTCGGATATGATCATTTAGATTTGAACGCCGCTAAAGATTTAAAAATTAAAGTAACAAATACTCCGGATGTTGTGACAAATGCGACTGCAGATCTTGCGATGGCATTAATTTTAATGGCTTCTAGAAGAGCTGTGGAGGGAGATCGTTTGGTTCGTAGTGGAGATTGGAAAGGTTGGAATCCAATGCAAATGTTAGGTACCCACGTATCTGGAAGTACTCTAGGAATTATTGGAATGGGTAGAATTGGAAAGGCAATCGCAAAACGAGGTAACTTAGGGTTTGAAATGCCTGTTTTATATTACAACCGGTCAGAAGTTTCTAATGAAGGTTTGCAAAATTCGCATCAAGTAAAAAGCTTGGATGATTTGTTGATTAATGCTGATATAATAGTTGTCTCCTTACCTGGTAGTCCAGAAACCCATCACCTTATTGATAATAAATCTTTTGAAAAAATGAAATCTTCATCGATTCTAATTAATATTGCTCGAGGAGAAATTGTAAAAGAAAGTGATCTAATAGTCGCTCTAAAAAATAAATCGATACGAGGTGCCGGTTTAGATGTTTATGAATTTGAGCCAAGTGTTCCAAAGGCTCTTATTGATCTTGAAAACGTTGTTTTATTACCGCATCTTGGAACGGCAGCATTATCAGTTAGGGAAAAGATGGGTAATTTGGCCTTGGAAAATATAATAGCATTTTTGTTAGATCAAAAAGAACCACCCAATTTAATTAATTAGTCTTTTTTGATTATTTAAAAAAAGCATCTCGCCAGTGACGTCTACATAATGAGGTATATGTTTCATTCCCCCCAATTTGGATTTGATCCCCATCGTTAATTACGTTTCCATTTTCGTCCGACCTTATTACCATCGTAGCTTTCTTACCACAGTGACATATGGTTCTTACTTCTCTCATTTCATCTGCAAGAGCCAAGAGAGTAGCTGAGCCGGGAAACAATTCACCTCTAAAATCAACTCGTAAGCCAAAGCACATTACTGGAATTCCGAGGTCATCAACAACAGTTGTTAACTGCCAAACTTGTTCTTTTGTTAAGAAATGTGACTCGTCAACAAATATACATGCGCATTTGGAACTTACTAAGTGAAGTTTTATTTTTTCAAATAGGTTTTCACTTTCCTCAAATGTCTCAGATGCCTCACTTATTCCGATGCGAGACGCAATTCTTGCAGTACCAGCTCTTTTATCTATTGCGGCAGTTAAGAGATAAGTTCGCATACCTCGCTCGTGATAGTTATGTGAGGCTTGTAGAAGAACAGTAGATTTACCAGCGTTCATTGTTGAATAATGAAAATATAATTTTGCCATGATTTTGTTATGGAATGAAATCTAGATGAAGGTCAATTACACTTTTTAAGAGAATGAGAGGTGGGGCGGAATTTATTCCGCCCACATCGAACTATATTTACGCTTATGCGTTGATTTTTGATACTACACCGGAGCCGACTGTTCTGCCCCCTTCACGGATC
>PARX01000043.1 GCA_002712045.1 Paracoccaceae bacterium | reverse complement strand
TTGTTCTTGTGATGCATCTGTCCTGCCTGCTGTGAATGGTACCGTAATGTCATGCCCTGCGTTATGCGCTGCTTTTTCAATTGCAGCGCAACCGCCAAGAACTATAATATCAGCCATCGAAATCGACTTTCCATTTTCTTGGGTCGCATTAAAATCATTTTGTACTTTTTCTAAAGAACTTAAACATTTACTTAGCTCAGCGGGATTATTTACTTCCCAGTTTTTTTGTGGCTCTAAGCGAATTCTAGCTCCATTGGCCCCACCTCTTTTGTCAGTTCCACGATAAGATGCAGCAGATGCCCATGCTGTTTTAACTAAGTCAGAGACTGATAAACCTGAGCCTAAGACTTTTTCCTTTAGAGTGCTAATATCTTTCTCATCTACTAGTTGATGATCAACTTGAGGTACAGGATCTTGCCATAACTGAGGTTCTGCTGGCACTAAATTTCCAAGGCCTCTAACGTATGGCCCCATATCTCTATGTGTTAATTTAAACCATGCTTTCGAAAATGCATCAGCAAATTCCTGAGGATTCTCATAAAATCTTCTTGAAATTGGTTCATATATCGGATCCATCCTAAGTGCCAAATCGGATGTAAACATTACGGGCGCATGTCTTACTGATGGGTCGTGAGCATCGGGTACTGTTCCTGAGGCGTCTGCCTCTTTTGGTTTCCATTGTACTGCACCAGCGGGGCTTTTTGTTTTCTCCCATTCAAAACCAAAAAGATTTTCAAAATAATTATTATCCCATTTTATAGGATTGGTCGTCCAAGCTCCCTCAAGACCACTACTAATGGTATGCACACCTTTTCCAGTTTCAAAAGTATTTTTCCACCCTGTCCCTTGCTCGGCTAACGTAGCTCCCTCTGGCTCTGGACCTACATACTTGTCAGGATCTGCCGCACCATGCGCTTTTCCAAAAGTATGACCTCCTGCCACTAATGCGACTGTTTCTTCGTCATTCATTGCCATTCTGCCAAATGTTTCTCGAATATCTCGAGCAGACGCTAGAGGGTCAGGATTGCCATTGGGCCCTTCAGGATTTACATATATTAAGCCCATTTGAACAGCACCCAAGGGATTGTCTAATTCTCTATCACCACTATATCTTTCGTCGGCTAGCCACTCGCCTTCTGGCCCCCAATAAATATCTTCTTCTGGTTCCCACACATCTTCACGACCCCCAGCGAAGCCAAATGTTTCTAGTCCCATGGATTCAATCGCACAATTTCCTGTTAAAATCATTAGATCAGCCCATGATAGCTTTCGTCCGTATTTTTGCTTGATCGGCCAGAGCAACATTCTTGCCTTATCCAGATTAACATTATCTGGCCAGCTATTTAGGGGCGCAAATCTAAGGGTCCCTGCTCCTGCACCGCCTCTTCCATCACCAATTCGATAAGTACCAGCGCTATGCCAAGCCATTCGTATAAAAAACGGTCCGTAATGACCATAATCAGCTGGCCACCAATCCTTAGAGTCAGTCATTAAATCAAAAATGTCTTTCTTTACCTCATTTAGATCTAAACTGCTAAATTCATCTGCATAGTTAAAAGTACCGTCCATAGGATCAGCAGCACTTGAATTCTGATGCAATATTTTAAGATTTAGTTGATTTGGCCACCAGCGTTGATTGGCTGTTGTACCTGTTACTGAATGTCTCTTAGATCCACCCATTACTGGGCATTTACTTTCATTTGTCATTATTGGCTCCGGTTTAGTAAATAATTTTTATCTGTAAATAATAAAGAAAAACAAATAGTCATTTTAGCATATGTTAGAAATGAGTTTAGCCAAGGTCAAGCATTTTAGAATGATTTTAAACTAATCTACGTTAGGTTTTATCTTCACCAGATTGAGACGCATATATAGACGAATAACCACCACTCCAATCTGGCGGTATTTGACACGGACGTGGATCATGCATTGCCCATTTAACCTGATTGCCTCTGACGATCTTATACGAGTTTTTTGTGGGTTGAGGGTGAGCAGTATAGGGTTTGGCGTCAGCGGAAGTATAACAGTTTAAAAGTAAAGGTCTTGGCTTACTAGATTTTGATGATGGTGAAAAATGTAATGTTCTTGCATTGTGAATTGTAATGGAACCTGCTGCTCCCATCATATATTCTACTCTACTCATATCAACACTTTCTGCATCCTTATCGGATAACATTCCCGACCAATTTCCTTTGGCATCGTATTGATCATAAAGATCTCCATTATGAGAACCCTTGAGTGCGGCAAGAGGTCCGTTGTTCATATTGGTATCTGCTAAATAACATCCAATTGTAATAACATTGTAATTCGTATGTGGGAAAAACTGTATGTCCTGATGCCATTTAACTTTGTCACTCTTATCTGCCCATTTAAAGTTTAGTTTAGAATGGTGAAAAACGACATTGGGTCCTAGTATATCTGTGGCGACATCAGCCATAAGGCCTTTTGAAAACTTCCAATATATATCGCTTTGAGCATCTGGTATTTTTAATCTTCTCAAAATAGGATTCTTAGCTGAGTGACCATCGCCTACATCAAATTTTTCATCGGATTGGGTTACTTTTCTACTCGCATCCACAAAATCAGAAGTTGTTTCTTGTAATTGTGACAATGTTTTTTCTGGCACAAGATTATTTATCGAAACAAATCCATTTTCAAAGTAATATTCTCTTTGTTCCTGAGTCAAAATACATGGGGCATAAGAGAGTACTTGATCTGGTGTCATGAAACTAAACCTCAAAAAAGTATGAAAAGTTAAAAATACTTTAATATTTAATGTCTAATTATTAAAGATATAGTTTTTATTAGTTTGAAATTTGTTTAANTTAAAATTTTTAACGAATTATAATAGTTACTCAGTTGACTAGTAATTTTTTTTATTCACAATAAAATTAAAAAAACTTNATAAACTGTTAAAAAGGAAAAGTTATGAGTGGGCCCAACATTGTAATAATTATGGCCGATCAACTAGCACCTCAGTTTACTTCTACATATGGAAATACAAAGGTTAAGACGCCCAATATGGATCAGATTGCAGCCACTGGGATGCGTTTTGATTCAGCTTATTGTAATGCACCTCTTTGTGCGCCATCTAGATTTAGTTTTATGTCTGGCCAGCATATAACACGTATTGCTGCTTANGATAATGCCTCCGAATTTCCAGCAACAATTCCTACATTTGCCCATTATTTGAGATTAATGGGATACCGAACTTGCCTTTCNGGTAAAATGCATTTTGTGGGTCCTGATCAGTTGCACGGTTTTGAGGAAAGGTTAACAACAGATATATATCCTGCGGATCATGCATGGACACCNGATTGGGAAGCACCAGATGAGCGGATTGATAAATGGTACCATAATATGGAAAGCGTTAGGGAAGCAGGAGTGACTAACACCACTTTCCAATATGAGTATGACGAAGAAACTACATTTTTTGCCCGAAGAAGGATTTTTGAGTATGCGATGGAGAAAATAAATCCTTTTTGTATGGTAGTAAGTTTAATTCATCCTCATGATCCTTATTTGGCGAGACCGGAGCACTGGAATTTATATAATCATGATGAGATTGAAATGCCTAAAATACCTTCAATGCTAGATCCCCATTCAGAACGTTTGAGGCATGGTATTCAAGCTGACTTAGTAAAAGTCACTGATGACGAAGTACGAAACGCAAGGCATGCATATTTTGCAAATTGTTCTTATTTNGATGAGAACGTTGGTGTCGTAATGCAGGCTTTGGAAGAAAGTAAACAATTGGAAAATACCATTGTTATTGTAACTTCAGACCATGGGGATATGCTCGGAGAACGTGGCTTATGGTATAAGATGAATATGTTTGAGCACTCTGCACGTGTTCCCCTAATAATGTCTGGACCTGGTGTTGCAAATGGAACTTCTGATAATCCATGTTCTTTAGTTGATTTGTTGCCAACTCTTTTAGATATTGCTGGTCAAGAAAAACCTGAGTTGGCTATGCCCATTGACGGCAGGTCATTATGGCCGTTAGCAAAAGGAGAAAATGAGGATGATCGAGAAGCTATTGTCGAGTATTGTGCTGAATGCGCTTCTCATCCAATATTCATGATTAGACGCGGGGATTTTAAATATATACATTGCGATGTAGATCCACCACAGCTTTTTAACATAAAAGAGGATCCAGAAGAATTGATGGATTTAATTGGTGATCCAAAATATGTCGGTATCGCAGAAGGTTTTGAGAAAGAAGTCCAAGAGAGATGGGATAGTGAAGCTATTCGAAAAAATGTCATAGCTACTCAAAAGCAAAGACGCGGAATTCATGCTGCTATGGAGGCAGGTGTTTTTCAGTCTTGGGATTATAATCCGCCAAGAGACGCAGCCAACGAATTTATAAGAAACCATATGGATTGGCTGATTGCACAGGAGACTAAAAGACACCCAAGGCATCAAAAAAGTTAATATTCAATATCAAATAACGGATCAAATATATGCCAATAATTAATAGAATTGCAGATTTTCATCAAGAGATGAAGGAGTGGCGTCAGCACATACATGCAAATCCAGAGTTAGATTTTGACTGTCACAAAACTGCTGAATTTGTTGTGAGTAAATTAAGAGAATTTGGGGTTGAGGAGATTCATGAGAAAATTGCAACCAGTGGTGTTGTAGCAATAATTAATGGTAAAGGAGAGGGGCCAACTATAGGATTACGCGCTGATATGGATGCGTTGCCACTTCAAGAAATTAAGGATCATGATTACAAATCATTAACTGATGGGAAAATGCATGCTTGTGGTCATGATGGTCATACAACAATGTTGTTGGGTGCAGCAAAATATTTGAGCGAGACACGAAATTTTTCGGGGCGTGTTGCTTTGATTTTTCAGCCGGCAGAAGAAGGTGGAGGAGGTGGTGAGGTAATGTGCAAAGAAGGTGTTATGGAGAATTTCAATATTCAGCAAGTTTATGGGATACATAATGCGCCCAATTTACCGCTTGGAGCATTTTCTACAAATTCTCATGCAGTGCTAGCTGCTGCTGATAGCTTTTCAATTTGGATAACTGGGGAGGGTGGACATGGCGCTAATCCAGAAGAGACAATTGATCCAGTTATTGTTGCGGTGCAAATAGCTCAAAGTATTCAAACAATCTCATCTCGGAACCTTTCTGCTTTAGAGTCGGTTGTTATATCAATCACACAAATTCATACTGGAACAATAAATAATATTGTGCCTGGAGAAGCTTTTATAAATGGTACGGTTCGAACACTAAATAAGAAAACGCAAAGTACTGTGGTAAAACGTTTAGAAGAAATCTGTAAAGGGACAGCTCAGGCTTTTGGAGCTGAAGCTAAATTAGACTATGAGTACGGTTATCCGCCTACAGTCAATCATCCAAATGAGACATCCTTTGCTCTACAAGTGGCTTCCGAAATATCTGGCAAAGATAATGTAGAAGGTGATGCTTTACCAATAATGGCTGCTGAGGATTTCGCTTACATGCTAGAAAAGCGTCCTGGAGCTTATTTAAATGTTGGGCAAGGGGACAGTGCTGCTCTTCACAATCCGGAATATGATTTTAATGATGAACTTTCCCCTATTGGCGCAAGCTTTTTTGTAAAGTTAGTTGAAACAGCTCAACCTTTAGATTGAAGCCTCAAATTATATCAGAGATATGCTCTAGGCAGGTGTTAGAGGGTTTATCGCTTTCGGGTCTGTTCTTAAATCAATTATTGCAGCTTTATTTGACTGTCTTGCTCTTTCCAGTGCAGGCGGAAATTCATTAGATGATCGAACTACTTCGCCATAACCTCCGTAAGATTGGGCTAACTCGGCAAAATTTGGATTCAGCATCGATGTTCCAGAGGGCCTACCAGGAAAGTCACGCTCTTGATGCATTCTAATCGTACCGTAGATTGAATTGTTTGAAATAATAACGATGATATTTAACCCATATTGGCAAGCTGTACCAAATTCTTGCATTGTCATTTGAAAGCAACCGTCTCCAGAGACACAAATCACTTCCTTTTCTGGATTAGATATTTTTGCTGCTACGGCTGCAGGTAAACCATATCCCATCGATCCACTGGTTGAACCAACTTGAGTTCTCCAGTTTTTATAAGAAAAATAACGGTGAAGCCAACCATTATAGTTTCCTGCGCCATTTGTGATAATTGCGTCATCAGGAAGTGCTGCAGATAGGTGGTTAATGACTATTTCCATTTTAACTGACCCTGGCGTGGTCACAGGCTTTTGCCAATCTTCATAAGCTTTTCGCTCTTTATTAACTGTTCTGTGAACATTTTCTAAAGGTAGACTAATTGCTTTTTCGATAAAATCTGCTCCATTACATACTAAACCTATATCAGCTTGATAAACATGATTAATCTCGTCAGGATTTGGATGAATATGGATAAGTGACTGCTTAGGTTTAGGGATGTCAAACATTGAATAACCACTTGTTGTCATTTCGCCTAGTCGAGCATTTAGTACAAGTAAGCAATCTGCATCTTTAATCCTTTTCAGTAATTTAGGATTAATCCCAATTCCAACATCTCCTGCATAATTTGGATGACGATTATCAATATAATCTTGGCATCTAAATGACGTTCCAACTGGTATTCCTAATTTTTTGGCAAATATTCCAAGATTAATGGCAGCTTTTGAAGACCAGCAACTTCCACCTACAATTATGAATGGATTTAACGATTGGGAGAGTTTATTTAAAACCTCTTTAACATTTTGTTCTGATACCATTTGTTTAGGTGGTTCTACTTTTGGAGCATCGTTTATTTCCAATTTAGAAAATAGAATATCTTCTGGAAGTGAAAGTACCACAGGACCAGGTCGTCCAGATTGAGCTATACTGAAGGCCCTTGAAATATATTCAGGAATTCTTTCAGTTTTATCGATTTCGGCAACCCATTTTGCTAATGGTGCAAACATCTTTTTATAATCAACTTCTTGAAATGCTTCTCGATCTCTCTGAGAACTACTTACTTGACCAACAAATAGTATCATTGGTGTGCTGTCTTGAAATGCGATATGAACACCCGCAGATGCATTGGTAGCGCCAGGCCCTCTAGTAACAAAAGCGATTCCAGGTTTTCCAGTTAACTTTCCAGTGGCTTCCGCCATCATAGCGGCGCCACCTTCTTGTCTGCAAACTATTGTTTTAATATCACTTTTATATAGACCATCTAGTGCCGGTAGATAGCTCTCACCTGGAATACAAAAGACTTGTTTCACACCTTGAATTCTCAATTGATCAATTAATATTTGACCGCCGTGGCGCATAATTTACCCTTTAACTGATAATATTGCAGAAACTTTATGTATTATATAAATGTTTTAACGAAGAAGTTGAGTTCAGTCTACCTACTTACGGGGCAAATTTTGACAAAGATCATTGAAAATGAATTCTTAGATTTTATTCTAGAATCTTTAGGATCAATGGAAGGAATTTCCTGGGGAAGTATGTTTGGTGGCTTTGTTATCAGGCATTACGATTTGCCATTTGGACTGATTTTTGATGATGAATTATATTTGAAAGTAAATGAAGGTAACTTAATTGATTATAAGGCCTTTGGCAGCGAACCATTTTCCTATTCAAAGCAGGGTAAGATTATAAATATTTCTAATTGGAGAGTTCCTGCAGAAGTGCTCGAAGACGCTGATACTTTTGTTATTTGGGCAAAAAAGGCTATCCAAGCAGCTCAGGATAAAAAAAGGGGTAGCAAACCTCCCAAGAATTAAACTTAATTTTTGAGAGGTTTAATTTTCAACGCTAATTACCAAATTTTATCGCCCAGACCATAAATTAAAACACCGTTTAAAACCGTAAATATTGCTGGAGCAATATATGCCTCGGCAGTATAATTTACGCCATCTAATTTTGCGGCATTTGAATTTGTAACAGTTGTATAACCTACAACTACAAAAATAAGTGCCTGTAAGAAGTTAAATATAAAGAATGGCCAGGTACCTTCTGGTCCAACAAACAATATATAAAGTCCGAGTAAAGTTCCCGCGCTAACAAAAGTACCGAGAACTCTTGTTGGTAGAACTGCAGACTCATGTATGCCATACTTGCTTAACCAAGGAACAGTATTAAACATCGTTTGATAGGCGTACATTGCGCCTCCTGCCCAATTCAAGATATATAAAATTAAGAATAACCAACCGTTAAATGACTCAACCATAAGAACTTTCTCCCTAAACTATAATTAAAATACCGCTACCATTTGTGAGTATGAAAACCATTCATCACATATCTCTTAAAAATTCAAGTTTTTTACTTTTGTTTAATGACATCTTGAAAAAAATCTTAAGTAAAAAATTCAATTTTATTTGGCCCCGTAGCCACAATTGGTCTTTAAAAATTTTTAATACTCCTAGAAAAATGGAATAAATTGTTGACCAAAGCTCAATAAAATGTGTCATTAAGATATAAGAAAAAAAAGGGGGATTAATTTATGAAGTTTGTAAGAGTTTTATCGAGGCGATCGTTGTTGGCTATGTTCACATCTGTTGCTTTGATTTTTTCAGGAGGTTCAGTCTTTGCTGACAATGTAAAAGTTGCAGCTATTTATACTTTACCTGTGGAGCAGCAATGGATTAGCCGAATTCACAAAGCCTTAAATTCTGCAAAGGAGAGTGGCGGTGTAGAATATGTTTACTCTGAAAATGTTTCTAACACAGATTATGAAAGAGTTATGCGTGAGTACGCTGAGCAAGGTGTTCATTTGATTGTAGGAGAAGTTTTTGGACTTGAAAGAGCGGCTAGAAAAGTTGCTAATGATTATCCAGAAATTGCGTTTTTAATGGGATCTTCTTTTGGTCCGGTTGCACCAAATTTTTCAGTCTTTGATAACTGGATTCATGAGCCAAGTTATTTGTCAGGTATAGTCGCTGGAGCAAGTACTGAAAGCAATGTCATTGGAATGGTCGGCGGGTATGCGATACCCGAGGTTAATAGATTAATGCATGCATTTATGGATGGTGCTAGATCAATTAATCCCGATGTTAAGTTCTTGGTCAATTTTATTGACAGCTGGTATGATCCACCAAAAGCTAAAGAAAGTGCATTTGCAATGATGGATGCAGGTGCAGATATAATGTATGCCGAACGCTTTGGAGTGTCAGATGCAGCGGTGGAGCGAGGTATTAAAGCTATTGGTAATGTGATTGATACTTCAGCTGATTACCCAAATACGATTTTATCTTCTGCGATTTGGCATATGGAGCCAACAATAAATCGAGCAATTTCGAAGGTTGCNGACGGAACCTTTGAGGCGTCTGATTACGGTCAGTATAGTTTTATGGGCTATGGTGGAGGATCTCTGGTGCTTGATGAAAGTTTAGTGCCGGCAAATGTCGTATCCAAAGTTCAAGAAGTAGAAGCTGATATACGGGCTGGTATGTTTAGAGTTAATGTTAACGACGCCAGACCTGTTTCTGATAAGTAAGTTTTTGGAGGGCCGGCAACTCGCCGGCCCAACAATAAAATGTCACAAAAAAAAATCCTTTCAATCAACTCAATATCGAAAACATTTGGGTCTATTTTTGCAAATGAAAAAATAGATTTGGAATTGTTTGAAGGTGAGATCTTAGCACTATTGGGCGAGAACGGAGCTGGAAAGACTACTTTAATGAATATGTTGTTTGGTCATTACATGCCTGATGACGGTTCAATTGATATTATGGCTGAAAACGGAGATTTAATTCCATTGAGCCTTGGTAATCCTCAAATTGCTCTTGGAGCTGGTATTGGAATGGTTCACCAACATTTCACATTAGCAAATAATTTGACGGTGTATGATAATATTGTTTTGGGATCTGAGCCTTTGTTTGGAATTAAGCGTGACAGATCTCGGGCTACGAAAAAAATTAACAAAATAATTGAAAAAAGTGGACTAAATGCTGATCTAAATAACATCGTTTCGAATCTTTCGGTTGGTGAACGGCAGCGAGTTGAAATCCTTAAAGCTTTATATCGCGATGCAAAAATATTAGTTTTAGATGAGCCAACAGCTGTTTTAACNCCTCAGGAAGCAGATTCNTTATTTTCAAATATAAAAGCAATGACTAAAAGTGGTCTTTCGGTTATTTTTATTTCCCACAAGTTACGAGAAGTCTTGGATTTTTCTGACCGTATTGCAGTTTTAAGAGCGGGGAAAAAAGTGGGTGAAATGAATACCAAAGCTGCAGACGAGAAAAAAATAGCACTCATGATGGTTGGAGGGGAAACTAACGTAACAGTACGAAGNACATTTAATCCAGGCGTTGAAATTATGAGTCTAGAAAATATTAGTGCTAAGGGACATTCTGCTCGCGATAGTCTTNAAAATNTTACTTTGAGTGTTCGAAGGAATGAAATTGTAGGTGTTGCTGGAGTGTCAGGTAATGGGCAGGTTTGTTTGGCAAATATTGTTGCGGGTATTCAACAACCAGATGCAGGAGAAATAACAGTAAATCAAAAGAGGGTAAATCGTTTGAGTCCTTCAAAAATGATTGAGATTGGTATTGGAAGAATACCTGAAGATCGGCATCANGATGGNATTGTTGGTGCNATGAGTGTTGCTGANAATATGGTNATTGAACGATTATCGGATAANAATATCCAAAGNNNNGGTTTTNTGAANTCNAATGCNATNATNTNAAATGCNCAAANCCTATCNGAAACTTATGATGTTAGNGGTCCAGGNGTTCACGCTAANGCTCANTTNTTATCTGGTGGTAATATCCAAAAATTAATCTTGGCNAGAGTGTTTGATAAAAATCCTGANATTTTGTTGGTAAATCAACCAACGAGGGGTTTGGATATGGGAGCAGCAGCAGAAGTACGGCGGAGATTACTAGAAGCGAGAGCAGAGGGTGCTGGCATTTTGTTGATTTCTGAAGATCTAGACGAAATTTTAGCATTAGCAGACACAGTCTTGGTAATGAGTAATGGAACCCTAATTCAGGCCCAATCAAGAAACCGTCAGGAAATTGGACTGGCTATGGCGGGTGGAGAAAATTGATGCGAATAGAACCACGTGAGTCCGAAAATTGGCTTTTAGTTTTAGGGGTGCCGATTTTATCAGCAATCGTTGCTTTAATGCTGGCTGCTATACCTTTAAGTTTTGCTGGTGCAAATTTAATAGTTGCCTATGTTGAAATGTTTAAAGGAGTTTTTGGATCTGTTTTTGCAATTTCGGAAACGCTTACACGGGCAACACCATTAATATTTACTGGATTGGCGGCCGCGTTGGCTTTTCGGGCTAAGTTATGGAATATTGGTGCAGAGGGGCAGCTTTATCTTGGGGCTATCGCAGCGGTGTCGATAGGAACTGGGGTGATAGATGCTCCAGCTGTTTTATTATTACCGATAATAATGATAATGGGTGCGGCGGCTGGAGCTGCTGGAATGGCCCTTCCTGTAATTCTAAAAACGCGTTTTGGAGCTGACGAAGTTGTAACCACACTATTACTAAATTTTATAATAATTATTTTTTTACAGATGTTGTTGGAGGGAGTACTAAAAGATCCAATGGGATTGGGCTGGCCTCAATCTGCTCCAATACTTGATCAAGGAATGTTGCCCCAGTTAATTGACAGAATGAGGGTTCACTCTGGTTTATTGATTGCATTGTTTTTAGCTGGTGTAGCTCAGTTTATGTTGATGAAGTCCGTTTGGGGTTTTCGAATAAGAGCGGTAGGGGAGAATAGTCATGCTGCTAGGTATGCTGGTATTAAGGTCAATCGATCATTATTTGTTGTTGCAATAATATCTGGAGGTTTAGCAGGTTTAGCGGGTGTTAGTGAGGTGGCTGGATTAAAGGGTTATCTTACATCGGATCTATCACCTGGCTTTGGTTATACTGGTATTGTTGTGGCAATGTTGGCGGGGTTATCTCCCATTGGTGTGGTAATTTCAGCATGTTTTATAGCATCGATATTTGTTGGCGCTGACAGTATGAGCCGTGCACTAGGAGTTTCTTCTTATCTAGCAGATTTAATAGTTTCGGTATCCTTATTATCTGTATTAGTAGGTGGTTTTTTTGCTCGATTCAAAATTGTTATGAAATCTAAGTTGGGGAAATTGTAATGATTGATATATTACAAATACTTCTAACAGAGAATTTCTGGGCAGCTTCTTTGAGAATTGCAACTCCACTTATTTTTGGTGTTTTAGGAGCATTACTATGTGAAAAAGCGGGAGTATTAAATCTTGGTATTGAAGGGATCTTTGTAGCGGGAGCTATGGCAGGCTGGATGGCAGTTTGGTTGGGTTTTGGATTGTGGGGAGGCGTATTGGTAGCGGCGCTAACCGGTGGATTTTTTGGATTGATCCATGGGATTTTGACAGTTCCTTTAGGGTTATCACAGCACGTTTCAGGTTTAGGAATTACATTGTTTGCCACTTCTGTGAGTTATTTTACCTACCGAACAGCCTTGCCAACAGTTTCTTCTCCCCCAAGAATAGAGCCCTTTAGAGCATTAGATATTCCAATACTTAGTGATTTGCCCTTTTTTGGACCGGTTCTATTTCAACAAACAGCTTTAACTTGGTTGGCTTTATTTATGGTAGTTTGTGTTTGGTATGTCGTCAATAAGACTGCTCTTGGCTCAGCGATACAGGCTGTAGGTGATAATCCAGATAGTGTGGATGCACAGGGCTTGTCAGTTTATGGCTTGCGAATAGGTTCTATTATTTTTGGATCTGCTCTTATGGCATTGGGCGGTGCCTTTCTTACAATGTCAGCATTTGATGCATTCTTTTTTGGTATGGTAAATGGTCGTGGTTGGATATGTATAGCTCTGGTTATCTTTGCTAGCTGGAGGCCTGGTAAAGCTTTAATTGGCGCTCTTTTATTTGGCGCTTTTGATTCATTACAGGTTAGATTGCAGACCGAAGTTGGAGCATTAGTTCCAGGTCAGGTATTTCTTATGGCTCCGTATGTTTTATCAATTATCGCATTAGTGATTGTCGCTCGAAAGGCTGATTATCCACGCGCATTACTGAAACCTTGGTTTAAAGGTCAACGGTAAGATAGGCGCAAGTTACTCGAAAGCTCCCAAGAAAAGCATTAAATCAGCCACATTTGTGCCAGTAGCACCCACTGAAAAAACATCTTTTGTCAAACTTAGGGCGGTATGGCTGTCATTTTGTTGCAAGCAGGTTTCGATACATACTCCATTATTGATTAAGACTGGAATAGTATTGTGGTTTACAATTGCGCCAGTTGCTTCNGTAATGCCATCTTTTCCATCAGTACCTCCACTTAAAAAGCACCATTTGCCATTAAGCCCATATTGATAAACCTTGTATGCAAATCTTAGTGCCAATTCTTGATTTCTTCCACCCAAGCCCTTGCCGGTAACATTTACTGTTGTTTCGCCTCCCAAAGCGATTTTTATAATATTTTTATGTTTTTGTTTAAGAACTTCACTTAAGATTTTTTTAGATGCAACTTCTACATTTTCAGTAATGGATTGGTGAAAGATATCAGCCTCTGCCATTTTAGCCATCGCATGAACACTTTTTTGATTATTTCCAATCAGCACATTTTTAAATACGCAGGTTGACGTTATCAACTTTTGTGAATTGATTTCCACTTCGTCATCAAAAAATATTCTCTGTTTCTTTGATAGTGATTTATAGAGATATTTTTTAATTAGTAGTGCACGAGCTTCTTTCTTACCTCCAATTCTGCTCGATGTTGGGCCACTACCGATGACTCTAAAATCGTCTCCAATTACGTCTGATAGTATATAAGCAACATTGTTTCTTGATTTGATCAAGGAGAGAAGTCCACCACCTTTGATTGATGACATCGATTGTCTAACTAAATTTATTTCTTTTATATTTAAGTCAGTAGACAATAAGAGTTTATTAATTTCAATCTTGTCCTTTAATGTTAGGCCGGGAAGAGGTGCAGGAAGTAAAGCAGATGCTCCGCCACTAAGTAAAATTACTACAACATCTTGTTTATTTGCAGATTGGATTATCTTAATTACTTTCTTACCAGCTTTTAAACCATTCTTATCTGGGTTTGGGTGTCCTGCTGCTACTATTTCAAAGTCGCTAATATCAATAAAATTCTCATAGTTAGTAACGGCCAATTTAATTTTTGGAATTTTTTTTGGTAAAATTTCCAAAGTTGATTGCATTAAGGAGATTGCGGCTTTTCCCAGTGATATTATTATATATTTTCCACCAATTGGTTCTGGTATTGGCTCTTTCTTAACGGCTAGGCGTAGGCATTTGCCTGGGTCAGCCGCTTGGACTCCTTCATTAAAACAGTGCAATGCTGTGTGTCTAAAATTTCTCTTCATGATTTTATTATTACTAGAAGATAGAGTAATAAAAACCAAATAAATAGTTCAATAAAAAATTAATAAACCTAGACTTTTATTTGTTTTTAGTGGTGGGCGACCCTGGAATCGAACCAGGCATGAGTCGCCTCGGCGGAGTTACAGTCCGCTGCCGCACCTTGCAGCACGTCGCCCAAACCGAGATTTGGATACTGTCAGCTCATCATTAGGTCAACATCTAAATGAAAATAGCACCATTTTCTTTAAGAATTAAATCATAAATAATGATTTAATTTGAAGTTTTATAATATTTGCATTTTAATTTTGGGATATTAAAACTAAATTAAGGCGCATTTTTTTTCTAAAGAGCAAAGGGTTTATATGATGAAAGAAAAAGCTGATTTGTTAATAATTAATTCGCAAATTTTAACTATGGACCCATTGAATCCTAGGGCAAGTAATATTGCGATCAAGGGTAACAAGATAATAGAAGTAGGAGATTTTCTCACTCAAGAATACATTGATAAAAACACAAAAATAATTGATGGAGATCAGAAAACAGTAATCCCAGGTTTCATTGATAGCCATGTTCACTTATTTGGTGGTTCTGCTGAGCTCTCATGTTTAAACGTGGGTGATATTCAAGGCATCGAAAGTTTAAAAAGAGCTGTTAGAGATGAAAGTGTAAGGAATACTAACGATAAATTACTTTATGCTGTTTGTGCTGGGTATAATATTTTAGGTGAAGGAAAAGAGGTTACACGGCATGCGTTAGATGAAGTATGTCCTGACCGCCCATTTGCCATGATGGCAGCGGACCATCATACTGTCTGGGCTAATACAAAAGCTTTAGAGTTAGGCGGTATATTGAATGGTGCTCCNACAGATGTAGGTGCTGAGATTGTTATGGGTGCTGATGGGCAAGCTAATGGAGTTTTATTAGAGACGAGCGCTTTTCAATATGTTGTGAGGCATACAAAACATGGNGGTAGGGATTTCTTAGGATATATAACNGGGGACAATCCAGATCCACCTGCTACTCAAAATCAGCGTCATCTTGATAAAATCGCCTTAAAGAGCGGTTTGGAATATTGTGCTCAATTTGGCATTACTTCTGTTCATAATATGGATGGAAATTTGTATCAGATGGAATTGTTAAATGAAATTGAAAAAGAGAACTGTTTAACCTGCAGAGTCCAGGTTCCCTGTCATTTTAGAAATACTCATCCACTGACTAAATTGAAAGAAGCGTTTGAAATGCAAAAGCTCTATAATTCTTCAAAGTTATATTCAGGGCGTGTGAAGATGTTTATGGATGGCGTCATTGATAGTTATACGGCATTAATGGTTGAGCCTTACCCCGATCGCCCAGATACCTTTGGCGATGCTGTTTTTAGTGCTAAGCATTTTTCTGAGGTGGCTACAGAGGCTGATAAGATGGGGTTGCAAATCAGTGTTCATTGCTGTGGTGATGGAGCGGTTCGACGGACGTTGGATGGCTATGAAGCTGCGCAAAAAAATAATGGTATAAGAGATAGTCGGCATCGNATTGAGCATATAGAAACAATTACTGATGAGGATTTACCTAGATTTAAGGAATTGGGTGTTGTCGCTTCAATGCAGCCACTTCACTCACCTATCGGAGGGTTGTTTCCCGCAATGCAAGAAGGGATCATATTTAGTGAGAAGCAAATAAAAAATGCTTACCCTTGGCAAAGTTTTAGAGATCTAGAAGTACCATTAGCATTTAGCACAGATTGGCCTGTAGTAGGATTAAATCCAATGGAGACACTTGCTGGCGCAGTATTCCCTAAAATTCCAGATAAAAGGTGGAAAGATCAAAGCCAAGGCTTAATTGAGGCCATTTCTTCATATACAGCAGTTGGTGCTTACGCTGAGTTTGCTGAAAATAGAAAGGGAATGGTAAGAGCTGGTATGTATGCAGATATTGTTTTGCTATCTGAAAATCTACAAGATGCTGACAGGGATTGTTTAAAAGATACCCAAGTTATGCTCACGATATGTGATGGTGAGGTTGTATTTTCCCGTTAATGTGTTGATTATTATAAGTTATGTTAAAATGCGAGAGTACTAAATTGAAAACAATAAAAGGATCAATAAATGCTTAGTAAATCAGATAAAAAAATGCTCAAGATTGCATATAATGAAGCCAAAGCAGGCTTTGATGAAGGAGGTTGCCCGATAGGAGCAGTGCTTGCTAGGGAAGGTGATGTGGTCTCTCAGGGTAGGAATCAACGGGTTCAAAAAGGTGATCCAATCGCCCACGGTGAAATGGATGCTTTAAGAAAAGCAGGACGGCAAAAAACATATCGTGATACGACTTTGTATACATCTTTAAGTCCTTGTATGATGTGTTCTGGCACAATAATTCAATTTGGCATTCCTCGGGTTGTTATTGGTGAAGCGGTAAATTTTGGGGGTAATGAAGAGTTATTACGNGCGCGTGGCGTAGAGGTTATCGTAGCAAANGATCAAGATTGTATTGATTTGATGGATAAATTTATTGAAGAAAAACCTGAGCTTTGGGCTGAAGATATTGCTGAATGAAATTCTCTTAAGTTTTCTTAATAACTAATTGATTAANATTANAATTATTTTTCAAAAATCTTNAAAANCTTCAATTTTTTATTCTNTTTTGCCATCATATAAGCTGTATTACCATCGGTGTTCTTAATTGTGATATTTGAACCGGCATCAATTAAAGTGATTATATTTTGTTCTTTAGCGTTGCTGGTTGCTATATGTAAAGGTGTGTTGCCGTTCTTGCACTGAACATTAATCTCAGCATTGGTATCAAGAATTAAAGAGATGTGCTTAGGGTTCCCCTCTTTTGCTGCATAGTGTAAAGGCGTCCAACCCCAGGAATTTGAGGCATTGATATTTTCAATGATTTTTAATTCAACTTTTAACTCTTCTGTTGAGGCATTTTTCCACCACGTATTATTGCAAAGCTTGCCACATTCGGTTGCTAATGCGGGTAAACAGCCTGATACCAAACATAAAAAAGAAAACATCACAATTATTCGTACAATCATATGTTAACCATATTATAATTTTTTAAATTTTTGAAGCTTTTAGTTAAGTTTTACAAACGAATCTGCGGAGCGTGGCATTCTTTTTTGGCTACTTGAGTTGTGATTCAGCGTTATTTGTCTGAGCAGGATCATCCGATAACAATACGGCGAAGGGCCGTGTTCCGTCAAAATGGCTAAAAACGATTGCTAAGATCGATGTTAACGGNATTGCGAGTATGCTACCAGCAACTCCCCAAAGNGATGTCCAAAGGCTNAGCGACACNAGAACCACGAAGGGAGACATGTTCACCTTTTTGCCTATCATGCGCGGCTCAAGCCCGTTGCCGACCAGGAGCTGAGCGGCGGCGAGCAAGGTCAGTACCAAGATTGTGGTTTGAACAGAGCCAAACTGAGCAACGGTCAATAGAACTGGAAAAATAACGCCTAAGAGCGAGCCGATGAATGGGATGTAATTCAATAACCCTATCAAGATTGCCCAAAACAGCGCGAAATCAACGCCAAACAGCCACATCACCACATAGGAAATCGACGCCAGTATTACATTGATCAGTGTCTTGATAGCGAGATAATCACCAATGCGAGTATTGATACTCGTAACGATACTTTGTAATTGAATGCCACTCTTACCAGGAAAAGCGATTGCAATTTTCCGTGCAAAGCCAGCGCGTTCACCCATCAGGAACATCGCATAGATCACCACCATAAATATCACGCCACTTAGGGCGCTCAGC
Organism: Paracoccaceae bacterium; assembly: GCA_002712045.1. Lineage (GTDB taxonomy): Bacteria > Pseudomonadota > Alphaproteobacteria > Rhodobacterales > Rhodobacteraceae. Next base: position 61,491 of record PARX01000043.1, on the reverse strand, counting down.
GAACCAAGTGTAGAGGTCGCAAGGGACTGAAGATCAATTCTTCCGATGGTATTTTGCCAAACAATGCTCCAATCAGCCGGCGCTTGCCTGCCAAAAGCTTCAAATACGACAGTTGCCAGCGACCTTAAGTTTTTCTGATAGTTGGGGATTTCCTCAATAAGCTGTCCGGCGGTTGCAATAATCACACCCGTCAGTGCGATAATCACAAAGATGAACGCAAGGAGAACCAGTAATCTGCGCGCCCAGCTCGGCAGAAAACCAACAACTGGTTGTTTGCCAAGCCAATCGCTTGCCGCAGTTAAAACATAAACGGAAATCACTGCGACAAAAATTGGAAGCAAAAGCGATTTGCCAATAATTAGTAAGAACCCCATTAAGGTTGCAAAGACAAAAGCGAAAACTAAATGCTGAAACTGGACTGAGGTCTTTATCTCTTTGTTCTGCATCGATCTAAGCCNTTNCTTTTAGGTTTTTNTAGCTTTTACTCAGATTTTACCAACGAAGCTACAGGGTGCACCATTCTTTTTGGCAATTAAAGCTATCCAGTCATAAGCAATATTTGCCGCGGCAAGTGCCGTAATTTCAGCAGTATCGTATGCGGGTGAAACCTCCACGACATCCATACCAATTAAGTTTAATGGTTCTAATCCTCTCACGAATTCTAGACCTTGCCAACTTGCCAACCCGCCACTCACGGGCGTCCCTGTTCCAGGCGCAAAAGCTGGATCAAGACCATCGATATCAAATGATAGATAAACTGGTGTATCCTCAGCTCGATTAACTGCAATATTAATAGCTTCGCTAATACCATTTCGATGCACCCAGGGACTTGTAAGTATTTCGAAGCCATAATCGGTATCGTTATACGTTCTTAGGCCAATTTGAGTNGATTTNGTAACGTCAATGATACCTTCGTTCGCTGCTCTTGCGAACATGGTTCCGTGGTCAAATCGTTTGCCATCATCGGCCCAAGTATCACAATGAGCATCAAATTGTATTAAGGTTATGGGGCCATATTTTTTTGCATGTGCTTTTAAAAGAGGGTAGGTAATCGAATGATCACCACCCAAACTTACCATTTTTGCGTCTGATTTTAATATTTGTGAAGCATGACTTTCAATATCGTCAAAAATTGTTGTTGGTTGATGTATGTCGAGCTCACAATCCCCATAATCTATCACAGATAAATGCTTAAAAGGCTCAAATCCATATGGAAAGTGTGGCAGCTCTGCTAATTGCGACGACGCAGCTCGNATAGCTCTTGGGCCAAAGCGTGTNCCTGGCCTATTCGTTACGGCATTGTCNTATGGTATTCCACTAACCACAACTTCAACATTCTTTGTATCGCGACTATACCTTCNTCGGCAAAAACTCAGTGCCCCTGAGTAAGTAAATTCATGTAGTAGTTCACGATCATTTTCTAATCTAAACGCCCCGTCACCCTGTTTTTTTGTTTCCTTTACCATCTTTTACTTTCGACTTAATTCAGATTTAACTTTGTTTTGGCAAGATTATTTAACGTCTCATTATCGTTTAATTTCCATCCGTTCGTAAGTAAACGTGCTGAATACTGCTTATTATACAAAAAAGGCATTATTAGTTGAAAAATGCCGAAGGTAACCAGTGATAGTATTAGATGAAGAACACCAATTCCAATTTCACCTCTAAAAATTGGGACAAAGAAACCGAAGAAAAAATAGGTCCAGCTATAACCTATAAAACCATTCTTGTTCAGACCAGATTCACTATGCACAAATTTGATTTTTTTTTGAATACCCATCATTACCCAACCAATTATCAGAGGAGCAAAATATATAAATATGTATATGAACACGATTAATCCCATTTGGTAAAAGTCCTAAGGTCGAATATTAAAAAGCAAATTTACTAAGTTTAAACACTTACATTCACATATTGCTAGAGAGAAAAGTATAAGATTTTTTTGGAGCGGGCGGCGGGAATCGAACCCGCGTCTTTAGCTTGGAAGGCTAAGGTCTTACCACTACACAACGCCCGCGTAGAGCCTCACCTATTATTTAAACAATAATTGAAGGTCAAGGCTCTGTTTCTATGTCATTTGGTCAATGTTATTCGTTAGTAATTCTTTTAATGAAGTTCTTCAGAAGGAAATTGGTTTTTTTTGGCTTGTCTAGTTGGATCATATGACCACAGTCTTCTAACAGGTAATATTCACTATTTCTTATTAGTTTAGACATTTTTTCGATGGTTTTTGATGGGGATGCTTGATCAAGTGAACCCGCTATCAGGCAACACGGTTGATAAATCTTGGAAATTGCTTCTCTACGATTGAAAGAAATTAAACATTCTAATGCATTTTTGTAATCTTCAATATTAGTTTTTGCCATTTCTGAAATTGAATTCTCAATTTTTTTTTGATTTGCATTTTTTGAGAACATCATTGGGACATTTAACTTTGCAACCTCAAGCATTGAAAGGCCATTAGCCAGGGGTTCTAATCTCTCTTTTTTAAATGCTATCTTAAAATCGTCGTTTCGGCCTCCAAAGGCGCTGGTTGCGCCCAGCAAAGTTAAGGAAGAGATTCTAGCTGGGTTTTGTAATGCCATTTCAATTGCGATCATTCCACCCATTGAATGGCCGACGAGATGACATTTTTCATCTTCAAGGTGGTCAAGTAGCTCGAACCCTGATTTAGCCAAATTTTCAAAATTCATTTGTTCTGGCTCTTCTCTACCCAGAGCGGGCATATTCCAAGCTGTCACATTGAATTCATTTGATAAAGCATTGATTTGAGGTCTGAAGCTTTCTGCGCTTAAACCTAAGCCGTGTAAGCACAGCACTCGCTGTCCTTCACCTTTCGAAATATAAGAAGGATGAATTTTTATCTCCCAGANTTATTTTTATGNAGGTTTAAATCGCAATGCAATCAAGTGCAAATCTAAACAATTTCTNTAAGATAACAGGTNCAATATAAAAATTCTGGTTATTAACTTAATAGTTTGATTCTATTATTTTCTTTTTTAATTGATTTTGATATAAGAATTTTTGGCGGTTTGGTTGTAACTTTGTCTTTAGCTGGCCAATTAGCCAATTGTCTCTAGGGAGGGAAATGATGACTTATACAGTTGCAACACCGGCAGACACCGCCACAATCGAAAATGAAATGGATATTTCAAAGCGCTGGAATGAAAAAACAGTTTATGAACAACTTTGCAAAACATCAAAAAAATTTCCAGACCGGCCGGCAGTTAGTTTTCAATTAAAGTCAGGTCAGAAAGATAAATCAACTACCTTAAGTTGGAGTGAGTTAACTAAAAAAGTTACCCAAGCTGCTAATCTTTTTAGATCCTTAGGCGTCGGACAGAANGATGTGGTCGCTTATTTGCTTCCCACGAGCCATGAAACTTTAATTACGCTAATGGGGGGGATGACCGCTGGTATTGTTGCGCCAATTAATCCAACGCTTGAACCATCACAAATTTCTGCGCTCTTAAGAGAAACTGGAGCTAAAGTATTAGTGACAATGCGAGCATTTCCAAAAACAGATGTGGCGCAACTTGCTGCTCAAGCGGTCAGCAAAGCTACAAATGTTAAAACGATTATTGAGATTGATTTGTTGCCTCATCTTAGCCCGCCTCTATCTTGGATTGTTCCACTGATTAGGCCAAAAAACCCTATTNAGCACTCAGCAAAAATAATCGAATTTAATTCAGCCTTGGAGACTATGAATTCTGANGGATTGGATTTTGATGAGGGGCAGGATGATCACTACTGTGCTTATTTCCATACTGGTGGGACAACCGGTATGCCAAAAATCGCTCAACATAGACATTCTGGAGTGCTCTATAATGGATGGCTAGGAGATGCGATACTTTACACTGAAAAAGATGTATTACTTTGCCCACTTCCGTTATTTCATGTGTTTGCTGCATATCCAATTTGGGCTGGATGCCTGGTTTCGGGAGCGCATATGGTTCTTCCCACACCCGCTGGCTATCGTGGAGATGGTGTTTTTGACGATTTTTGGAAATTGATCGAGCGATGGAAGGCAACTTTTATGGTAACAGTTCCGACCGCGGCTTCTCAGTTACTTCAAAGGCCTGTAAATGCGGACATTTCAACATTAAATGCTGCATTCTGTGGTTCTGCTCCAATGCCTGTTGAATTGTTTAAACGCTTTCAAGAAGTCACCGGTGTGGAAATTATTGAAGGTTATGGTCTTACAGAAGCTACGTGTTTGGTTAGTTGTAATCCTAAAGATGGTGTCCGTAAAATTGGATCAATTGGAATACCATTACCCTACACAAAAGTTCGAATTCTTGAATGCAAGGAAAATGGAGAGATTATTAGGGAGATGAACAGCGACGAAGTGGGTGAAATATGCATCTCTAATGCTGGAATTAATGTTGGCGAGACTTATACAGAAAAAGAAAAAAACAAAGGATTATATGCGGATAATGCGTTTTTTAGAACAGGGGACTTAGGACGCATAGATCCGGATGGTTATTTGTGGATAACGGGTAGAGCCAAGGATTTAATAATAAGGGGTGGGCATAATATTGACCCAGCTTTGATTGAGGAAGCACTTGCTGGGCACCCTTCCGTNGCAATGGTAGGAGCTATTGGCCAGCCAGATGAAAAAGCTGGCGAGATACCTTGCGCTTATGTGGAGCTTAATGCTGATGCTTCAGTTTCAATTGAAGAGCTAATTGAATTTGCCAATAGCCATGTTCCTGAACGAGCGGCACGGCCAAAATATATTGAGATCATTGATGAGTTACCAAAAACAGCTGTAGGCAAAATATTTAAACCTGATTTGAGAAAAATGGCGATCAAACGGGTCTATGATGAAAAACTTGCTAAGGAAGGTTTAAACTTAACAGTTAACGAGGTTGTTGAAGATAAAAAACGTGGACTGGTTGCCTACCTACATAAATCAGATTCTGAAATTAGTGATGAGGTTGTTATAAAAGCTTTGGGAGACTTTATAAGACCTTGGGAATGGTCAGCATAATTGCCACTTTAAAGAATATAATAGATTGGTTTAAAAGTTGCCCAAAAACTGGGGTTTTAAGGGGTTAATTTTTATGGTAATCTAAAGTGAAAATAAAAATAATAAATATGATAGTTTTAATAGCCATATAAATTCTTTAATTGATGTTTTTTAGCAAAAAAGTATCCAGTTTGGATAACGCCAATGAGATACTTTTTGCAGTTTATACGGTTTTACTGAGGAGTTTCTTTTTATGAGTGATAATGACTTTGTTGTAGATCAATTTGTGGTTTATCCATCTCACGGTGTGGGTAAGATTACAGCAATTGAAGAACAGGAAATTGCTGGCATTTCAATGGAATTATTTGTGATTGATTTCGCAAAGGATAAAATGACATTGCGAGTTCCCACAGCTAAAGCTACCTCGGTTGGGATGCGAAGTCTTGCTAGTCCTGATTTGGTTTCTAAAGCTATGGCAACGTTAAGAGGTCGGGCAAGAGTAAAGCGGGCGATGTGGTCAAGACGAGCACAGGAGTATGAACAAAAAATTAATTCTGGAGATTTAATCGCAATTGCAGAAGTTGTAAGGGATTTGCATAGAAAAGATGACCAGCGAGAGCAATCCTATTCTGAAAGGCAGTTATATGAGGCTGCTTTAGAAAGATTAACGAGAGAGATTGCTGCTGTGGATAGAGCAGAGGAAGATGCTGCTCAAACTAAAATAGAGGAAGTTTTAACATCTAGAACGGCCTAGTATTTCAAGTTATTAGTTTATTATTAAAATTCCACTAATTATGGACAGCGCAATTAACTCCGCGAATTGCTGAGAAGCTCCTAATACATCTCCAGTTTGGCCGCTGATTTTCTCGTTAGCAATGTAAAAGATTATCATTGTTATGATACCAACACCAAGCAAAACTAAAATACTTAGNATCCCAACAACTAATACGCAGCTTAAAATGCCAATAATCAGGGCGATAATAAATGAAAATTTAGGTGGGGCGCCAACAGAGGCGGAAAGNCCATCATTTCTAGCAGGCTTGACATAAACCATTGCACCTACCATTGGCACNCGACTTATTGCACCTGCTGCTACTAACGGCCAAAATAGTTGATCTATTTTCATCAGTTCACTCATTGAGCCATACCGGCCTAAAATAATTAGAACTAACGCGATTGTTCCAAAACTGCCAATCCTACTATCTTTCATAATCTTCAGAATGCTATCTTTATCTGTTCCTCCCCCAAGTCCATCTGCGCTGTCACTTAATCCATCTTCATGGATACCTCCGGTCAAGGTTACCATCGTAAAAAGAGCCATTATTGTGCAGATTGTTACTGGAAGGCCAAAGAAATTTAATATGTTTGCTATCAGGGCAGCGATTGCCCCTACCAATGCCCCAACCAAGGGGTAAGCCCAAGAAGCCTTTNGGGCTCTTTCGCCAACATTATCATGGTCAATGTTTACTGGAATTCGAGTAAGTAAACTAAGCGCTATTAAGAAATCACTCAATCTGAGATCAAAAATATTATTTTCGAATTTATTCATTCAAATGTCCAAAACGTAGTTTATTATTTCGTTACTTATATGTAATACGTATTGAATTTAATAATCAAGTAATCTGGATATAATACATGACTAGTAAAATAAAGAGCTCTAATGGGNTAAAANACTTTTGGGTGCTNATTAAATCTCCACCAAATAAAGATGAAAGTACATCAAAATTAGCTGCAGAAANGAATGCGTCACTCACTAAGCCCCCTGGAGCGTTAGGGAGGTTGGAAGAATTAGCAATTTGGTATTGTGCATGGCGACANAACCCAAACGCCAATATTTTNAGCCCCCAAGTTATTGTTTTTGCTGGAAATCATGGAGTAGCTTCGCTTGGGGTGTCTGCATTTCCTCAAGAGGTGACGGAGCAGATGGTATTGAACTTTGAACATAAAGGCGCTGCAATTAATCAATTATGTCAAGTAGCTGGAGCAAAACTGAATGTACATTCTTTAGAGTTAGAAAAGCCTACTAAAGATTTTACAAAGGAACCAGCGTTGTCATCAAAAGAGTTTGAGGAATCTTTATTGGTAGGATGGAGCGCTGTTAAACAAGAAACTGATCTTTTGGTTGTGGGTGAGATGGGTATTGGTAACACAACTTCTGCTGCAGTATTGGCTTGCGCATTGTTTGGCAGAACCGCGAGAGAGTGGGTAGGTAGAGGGACTGGAGTTACTGACGAAGGTTTGGCTCTGAAAATAAAAGTAGTCGAGCAGGGCTTGGAAAGAATTAAGGAAGAGTCGTTAGATCCATTTGAGCTCTTAAGACAATTAGGGGGAAGGGAAATGGTGGCGATGGTTGGAGCTATCGCTAGAGCTCGGGCTTTAAAAATTCCAGTTATCCTGGATGGTTTTATTTGCTGTGCATCAGCAGCTGTCTTAGAAAAAACTAAAAATGGATTATTAGATCATTGTGTTGCTGGACATTTATCATCCGAGGGTGCGCATATAAGTATTTTGGAACTCTTAAATAAAAAACCAATAATTGATCTAAACTTAAGATTGGGGGAGGCATCGGGTGGAGCTTTGGCTATCAACATAATGAAATCAGCTTTAGCATGTCACAATGGAATGGCTAGTTTCGAAGAAGCTTCAGTATCGACAAAGGTTTAGTTTAATTTTTCAATATAGTGTTTTAGGAATTATAATAACCCGTTAAATAATCTCATTGGCTTTGATGTAGGCCTTCTAACTGTAGGTCAAAGCCTTCTTGAATATGTTGAGTGAACACTTCTAAAGTTTCTGTTTTATCTCCCGTTGAAATCACATCCACTAAAGCCATATGATCGCCAAGAGACTTTCTTAAATCAACATTTTCTATTGTTGCAAAGATCGAAAATGAATTTGCTTTTCCCCAAATCATATCGAACATTTCCAACAAGTATCTGTTTTCTGCCAATTCAACAAACTTTCTATGAATATTTCGATTAGCTTCAAAATATGTCCGAGCTGTTGCGGTATCAGTTTCAATGTTTTCTTCAAATTTGATTGTTTTTTTCAATATTTCCAATTGATGGGGATCATTTTTACTTGCTAAAATTCTAGCAGATTGCCCCTCTATAGCAGCTCGAGACTGATATAGTTCTCTAACTTCAGCGTCACTCATTTGATAAAGTTTAAAGCTTCCCCTGTTGGAAACCTCTAAAACTCCCTCTTGTTCCAATCGCATTAACGCTTCTCTTACTGGGGTGCGACTAATCTGAAGTTCCATTGCTAATTTTTCTTGAATCAACCTATCATCGGGACCAATATCTTGCTGAATTATTGCATCAATAATTTGGTCATAGACTTGGTCGGCTAGTCGACGACGTGTTGGCTGAATACTTTTAAGTGCCAATGTTACCTCTTAATTTTAACAATTTGCTTTTCCTTAATGACTTAGTATCAAGAATAGAATAGACAAGATAATCTTTACATTGTTTCTTGTGATAATGCAATGCATACTGTATACAGTATACATAAAGGAGTCGTCTTAATGTGTGGAATAGCTGGTAGAATATTAAGTGCGCCCGGTAATGTTGGGCAGGATTTGGTAGATTTAATGGATGCCCAATCTCATAGAGGAGCAGATAGTACAGGCTTTGCAATCTACACGATACCCAGAGACGAGGGATACGTTTTGCGAGGTATGGGGTTTGACAAGGAAAAAATCGATACAGATCTCGATGATTTTAAAAATTTACTTACTGATCACAGCGCGAGTTTAAAATCTGAGCCGTCAATAGTGATGGACCATAATAAGCATTATTGTTTTAAAATGGAGGTAACTGAGCCCAAAGACCTGAGAACTTGGGTAGTAGAAGCAGATAGTTTAGCCCAACGAATGGAAATACAATCCTGTGGTAGATCTTTAGAGATTATTAAGGATACGGGAAGCGCAGCGGAAGTGGCAGAAAAGCACAACGTACGAGAAATGGTTGGAACTCATGGACTGGGACATGCTCGTCTTGCTACAGAAAGTTCTGTATTGCCAAACGCCAGCCATCCTTTTTGGGCTAGGCCATTCTCAGATATGGCGATCGTTCACAACGGACAGATTACGGATTACTATACCTGGCGGGACAAGCTCCAAAGAAAAGGATATCGATTTTTAACTGAAAATGACAGTGAGTTAATTGCGATATGGGTTTCTGATCAAATGAAAGCTGGTATGACAATGGAGCAAGCATTGAAAAAATCAATAAATTCAATTGACGGAATTTTCACATATATGATTGCTGGCCCAGCTGGCATAGGCTTTGCAAAAGACCGATTTGCGCTCAAACCCTTAGTAGTAATTGATGATAATGGCGATTTAGCTGCGGCAACTGAAGAGCAGGCTGTTAGGCGCGTTTTTAAAGAAGAGTGTGACGTGATAAATCATGATGGTCCAAGTTTGACTGGATTATGGGGTGTTGGAAATAGGAGTTTTGCAGCATGAGTGAGGTGGAGATTGAGGTTGGAGATCGTCATATACGAGAAATAAATGAAGATATTCAGGAATGTTGTTCGCTTGGAAAGAAAATAAGAATAGTAAACACGCTTTCTAGGCATAATTTAGGGATAGGTCTGCCGCCAGGTGCAGATATAGAATTTGAAGGAAGTGTTGGTTATTTCTGCGGAGGNTTGAATACTGGAGCCAAATTAAATATTGAGCGAAATGCTGGTTGGGCCTTAGGCGAGGGAATGTCAGAAGGACATATTACTGTAGGCGGATACGCTGGGATGTCCGCTGGTGCAGCGATGATTGGTGGGACTATTCACGTAAAAGGGAATTCTGGCCCTAGATGTGGAGTCGCGATGAAGGGTGGCAACATAGTAGTGGAAGGAAGTATTGGTTATCAGTCAGGATTCATGGCTCACTCAGGAAAAATTATAGCTTTAGGTGGTGCAGGTGAGAGTTGTGCAGATGCCCTCTGGGCTGGTGAGGTTTGGGTCGCTGGGCCAGTTAAAAGTTTAGGTGTTGATGTGAATGTGATTGAGCCAACTCAAGAAGATGTCGATGAGGTAGATGAAATACTAGAACCCTTAGGTTTGGTCGATAAGTCAAGAGAATGGCGTAAAATGATTTCAGGACAACGTTTGTGGTATTTTGAAAGTAGGGATGCGAGCGCATGGCTAATGATATAGAAAAACCTTATGAGTATCCTTTTGAGGTTGCTAGTGAAGAAGAAATTAAGTTTTCAAATGGAGCAATAAAGGGTAGACCCGCTGGGGTGCCTTCTTCATATGACGAAGGTGGATCAACAAGGTGGACACCTGATGCTATTGCTGAGGTGCATGCGTTAGCTCAACTTGGCCGATATCAGGTAAGAGGCTACAATACATTCAACAAGCAACTACCAACTTTTGACGATTTAACATTTGTACCAGCAACAATGACTCGATTGCCATTAGAGGGTTACAGAGAAAGTTGCGACTCCACGACTATCTTAGGTGCGGGGCGAGGAATTGTTGAAAAGCCTTTGGAATTGAAAATACCAATTTACATCGCATCAATGTCTTTTGGAGCATTATCAGCAAGCGCAAAAGCTTCACTTGGTTATGGTGCCTCTAAAGTTGGCACAATGACCTGTACAGGGGAAGGCGGAATGCTCGAAGAAGAGCGATCGGCATCTCAAAGACTTTTATATCAGATGTCTCCTGCTAGATATGGNGTTGATTTGGANCATTTAAGGAGAGCGAATGCTCTAGAAATTGTGGTTGGGCAAGGTGCAAAACCTGGAACTGGTGGATTGCTTTTGGGTATGAAAGTAAGCCCTCGGGTGAGCAAAATGCGTACATTACCAGAAGGGGTAGATCAAAGATCGACGATTAGGCACCCTGATTTTATGGGTGCTGATGATCTTTCAGTTAAAATTGAAGAGCTCAGAATTGCAACAAATTACCAAGTTCCAATTTTTATAAAAATGGGCGCTACTCGACCTCGATTTGACGTTGCTGTCGCTGCAAAAGCGGGGGCGGATGTCGTGGTGGTAGACGGCGCAGAAGGAGGGACTGGTGCATCGCCTGAGATGCTCTTAAACCATACNGGAATTCCGACAATGAGTGCGATTAGAGCGGCGCGTGAGGCATTGGACGAATGTGGAATGACCGGTAAAGTTGATTTGGTAGCAGCGGGTGGCATTCGTACGGGTGTAGATGCTGCAAAATGTCTTGCTTTAGGTGCCGACGCAGTGATGATTGGTAACGGATCTATGATAGCGATGGGTTGTAACTCACCTCGTTATGAAGAGGATTANAGAGCTCTAGGAACTTCACCGGGAGCATGTCACCATTGTCATACTGGTTTATGCCCAGTCGGTATTGCAACACAAGATAAAGAGCTAGAGAAGAGAATGGATCCGCGAGCTGGAGCGGAAAGAGTAGCTCGATATTTAACCGCGATGACGATGGAGATTACCGCTTTAGCTAAAGCATGTGGGAAGTCTTCCGTTCATAATTTAGAAACGGAGGATTTACGAGCTCTGTCTTTTCAGGCATCTGCATTTACGGGTGTAAAAATGGCTGGAATTGATCGCGCGTTTGATTGGTAATTGTGATGAAGAAAATTGCAATATTGGATTGTGCAATTTTAGAAGGCTCTAAGTTAAGTGGATATGGTAGTGTGGGGTTAGTAGTGACAAAATGGCTTAAGCCATTCTTGCCCGATGTATCTTTTGATACGATACCAATAGCAAAAAATTGTTTATTTCCTANGGTTGAAGATTTTGATGGGTTTATAGTGCCTGGATCTGAAAAAAGTATTTATGACAATTTANCATGGATCATTGAGTTACGTTCTTTTCTAAAANATATAAAGAAAAGTAAAAAACCTTTATTTGGAATTTGTTTTGGTCACCAGTTAATGGCAGACACCTTTGGTGGGATGTCCGGAAAATCTGACATGGGTTATAAGGTNGGGGTTGGAAGGTTTTCAATGAAAAATAATGATTTTAACGCCTATATTGCTCATCAAGATCAAGTATTAAAAGTGCCAAAAGAAGCGAGCGTGGTAGGCAGTGCAGATTATTGTAAAAACGCAATAATTGAATATAACTTTCCAGCTTTTTCATGTCAGTTTCATCCAGAATACAATCATGACTTTGTTAGCCGTATTGTAGCAGAGCTAGAGCAAGAAACCTTAAATGTAGACGAAGTTACCAGAGCGACTGAATCATTAGAAGAAAACAAGGTTCAAGATCATCTTTTTGCACAGCAAGCCGCTACCTTTTTCAAAACAGCTTTTGGTGACTAAATGCAGTATAATAACTTAGAATTCTAGAGAATGTATTCATCTCCAGAAGCACGAATTGTCAAATCTGCGATTGCCACTCCTAATGGCTGATTTATAGCATATATTATTTGTTCGGCTAAATGCTCTGGACTCAATGCGTAATATTCGATGTTATTGTGATCGCTATAATGATCTGGCAATTTTCCATGGTCAAAATCATCCATTTTTTTGATATAACTTGAGGCGTTTTGACCCAAAATACCAACTATTGCATCTTCATTAATAATTCCTTTTCCAAGATTAGTACCACGTACGCCAGTTGGTTTGATATTCGTAACTTTTATTTTTCCTTGAGTTTCTACGCGAAGCGATTCAGATAAAAAGTTTACCGCTGCTTTGGATGCTCCATAGACTCCAGCTCCTGCGACTGGATAATTTCCGTAGATCGAAGAGATATTTACAATGTGACCATTTCCTTGGGATATCATGGTGTCATAAGTTGAAACAATGCCATTCAATACGCCCTTGATATTTATTTCAATGCACCTCTCCCAATCTTTATAGGCTTCATTATGGTCTTTATAGAAAGCAAGAGGCATTATACCGGCGTTGTTTATCAAAATGTCGACGGAGCCAAATTTTTTTATTGTGTGGCTTACCAATGATTGCATTTGTTTCAGGTCGGCGACATCTGCTTTATAATCTAGAACATCATTCTTATATTCAGTAAAATCAGATTGTGAGGATTCTAGATTATTTTTGTTAATGTCACAGCGAACTACCCTTGCGCCTAGTTTTAAGCTCTTCAAAGCCACGAGATGACCAAACCCACTGGCCGCTCCAGTAATAATTATTACTTTTTTCTCAAGGTGATTGCTCAATTTGGTCTCCATCTTATCGAGGTCAAAAGTGTTCTATTTTAGATTATCTCCCTGATGGGCTTTCCTTGGGGCTTAGTTTCTTTCTTCCTGTAATCTTGAATCTGTCAGCAGTCCCGTAGTTATGCATGGCAACTCCACTAACAAACTCTCCAAAAACAGGTCCATGTTTAAATAAGTGCCCCGAACAACCTCCTGCAAACAACACATTAGTATGTTCGGGGTGCCAATCCACTACAAAATGAGTATCAGGTGTTAAGATTATTTGGTTAAATTTCGAGTCTACAACTTTTTCGTTTTCTAATAATGGAAAGCGATGTTTTACGTAGCTTTGTGTGCGGGCAAGAGCTTCTCGTTTTATGAGTCTTTCGTCATTATCCAGGTCAATTTTTTCTGGAATTGCGATCATTGCTTTAATGCCAGATCCCTCACTTGAGGGAATTCCAAATGAATTTTGACCGTGATCGATCCAGCAAGGCATCTTGTCTTTATCAAATAGGTCGCTGCCGTTAGGAGTGGAGGTGTAAAAAACTGGTAACCCGATTATAGCAGAAATTGGTTTAATGGTTCGCGGAAACATTTCGGACATCCAGGCCCCTGTCGCAATGATTATTACGTCAGCTTCCAAAGGTTTGTTGTCTAAAAGGGGTTTTTCCGTGGAGTCCGTTGTTACATGGCCACGTTTTACGATACCACCTGCTTTTTTAAATAATTCGACGCCAGTAATTACGCATCTGTGAGCCATTAGCATGCCTGCTTCAGGCTCAAAAAGGGCATAAGAAATATCGGGGACCTTGAATTGAGGAAATCTTTTGCTAACTTCATCTTGATTAAATTTATAGTAGGGCACGCCAACTTTATCAAACGTTGCTGATGATGCGTCTTCCCAATCTGAATGGCCTTCTGTAGCTAGTATAAGTGCACCACATTCATACATTAATTTTTGACCTGTTTCAGCTTGTAGCTCCAACCAACGCTGACGGCTTTCTCTAGCCCACCTTGTATAAAATTCGTCATGCCCTGAGATGGCTCTGATAACTCGATTATAGTCTGAGGACGCTGCTCGGGCATGGCCCGGCTCCCATCTATCTATTAAAGTAACTTGGTTGCCACTTCTTTGTAAACTTAGAGCTGTCATAGTTCCGGCGATTCCGCCGCCTACCACAATAATGTTACTTTTTTCCATATTAAATTAACCCTTGCCATTCCCTGTACTTTTGAATACTGTATACAGAATACAGAGAACTAGCAACAGTAATTTGTGAGGAGGATAATTGGATGGCCGCAGAAGATTTTACTTTACCCAAAGGTACGCACACCGTTGCTTTGGGATTAGGTGATTTGAACGGAATTATGCGTGGTAAGCGAATTCCAGCGAGTAATTGGGATAATATATGCAAAAATGGAAATGCCTTATCGGCTGCTTTATTTGCTATCGATATGACTTGTGACGTTTGGGACACCCCTTATGTAAATATGGATAACGGTTACCCAGATATGCATCTTTTTCCTATCACCAAGCCAGTAAGTCTACCGTGGGAGCCAGGAGTTGCTCTTGCTTTTGCTCGAGCAGAGGGGATGGATCACAAGCCTGTGCCAATCGATCCAAGGCAAGTTTTGATTCGACAGCTAGATAGAGCGGAAAAATTGGGAGTTGAGATTAAAGTTGGCGCTGAATTAGAATTTTATCTACTTGATCCAGAAACTGGTATGCCAAAAGACAAAGGAAATGGTGTTTATAGTTTGGAGCGCGCTGCAGAGTTAGAGCATGTTCTTGGACCAATTAGAAATAACATTAATGAAATTGGAATACCTGTAGAACAATCTAACCCNGAATATGCGGAGGGCCAAGTAGAAGTTAATATTCGTTATGATGAGGCTTTGCTCGCTGCAGATCGAGTGGTTACTTTTAGAAATGTCGTAAAGCAATTAGCTTTTAAGCACGGTTATAAGGCCACTTTTATGGCAAAACCATTTTTTGAACAATCGGGTAGTGGATTTCATTGTCATTATTCTTTGTGGAAAAATGGAAAAAATATATTTGCAGATAATGGTGGGTTAAGTAAGGACGGTAAGCACTTTGTTGGTGGTTTGCAAAAAAGGATGGCTGAAGCAGCTATTTGTGGTAGCGCCACTGTCAATGGCTTTAGGCGCCGTCAGCCTTATACTTTTTGCCCAATCAATACTGCATGGGGTATTGATAATAGGACTGTAGGAATTAGGATAATTCAGGGTTCTGATAGCGCGACAAGAGTTGAGAAACGTGACGCTGGGGCTGATTGTAATCCATATTTATTAATGGCGACAGATATCGCAGCTGGTTTGGATGGACTGGAAGGTAAAATTGAACCTGATGAAATGACTACAGGTAATGCTTATGAGTCTGAAGTGGCTTCTCCAATCCCAACTGATCTGCGAGATGCAATTGAATTAGCTAGGAATTCAGATTGGCTCAAGAATGTTATCGGAACTGACTTATATGAGATAGCTTTGCAACAAAGTGAACGAGAATTAGATTTTTTCAATCAGCAAGTTACACCATTTGAGTTAGAGCGTTATAGGGATGTCTTTTAATGAAAATTGGTAAAATTACAGGGCATGTTAATGCTACGACAAAAGATCCAAAGTTAGTCGGATTTAAGACATTGATTGCTGACATTTTAGATGGTGAAGGCAACATTTTATCTAACGCTACTGTAGTCGTTGACACTTGTGGCGCTGGAGTTGGAGACACTGTGTTAATTGCGACGGGGTCTGCGGCAAGAATACCTATCTCAGTGACTGGAGCGCCTGTTGATGCTTCAATAGTGGCGATAGTAGAGAAAATTTATAATTTTAATGAAAAAGATAACAAAGAGAAGGAAAAACAAAATGGCTAAGTCAATTCAGAGTCAAATGGCACTTGGTATGATTGAAACCAGAGGATTGGTCGCTTCAATAGAAGCAGCTGACGCTATGGTTAAAGCGGCGAGTGTTACTATTGTCGGTCAAACAAAAAATGGTGGTGGTTTGATTTCAACCCTTGTGAGGGGTGAAGTTGGTGCTGTTAAGGCTGCTACAGATGCGGGAGCCACATCAGCAAACAAAGTGGGTGAAGTTGTTTCAGTTCACGTGATTGCAAGACCTCACGATGAGTTAGAGGCTTTAATCGGTGCGCTCGGTAATGGTGGTGCAGACTAAAACTTTGTACTGTTTAATCGTTTTAAGCTGGAAAGGTTTACGACATGAGTTCTGGATTCGAAGAATTTACTCAAGCTATATCCAAAACTACCACTAAGAAACCGGTAAATGATAAAAAGTCTTTTTCTAAAGTGGCTGTTTTGGGCGGAGGTGCAGACGGTAAATTGATTGCTGCTTTATCTCTTTCAAAGGGTGCTGAAGTAAAACTCTTCTCTGCTTATGGAGATGAATTATCGGCACTTAGGTCGTCGAGTGGAATAACGTTGAGAGGCCTTGGTCCCATTGGGACCTATCACGTGGACCGAGACGAGGGTCCTTCAATAAAAACCTCAGCTGAGCTTGATAATGTGGTAAAGGATGCAGAGGTTATTTTTCTGACTGGCCCAGTACATAAGCAAAGAACTTATGCAATGGTGCTTGCGGATCATTTAAAAGATGGGCAAGTATTGGTTGTTGCTCCAGGAAGATCATTAGGTGCTATTGAAACAGCATGGTTGCTCAGAATCGGAGGATGCACTGCAGATATTACTATAGTTGAAGTGCAAGGGCTTCCATATTGGTACAATGAAGCGGGTTCAATATTAACCTTATCTAACGCTGCTCAAATGCCTGCTGCGACTTTGCCTAGCAATCGATCTGACGTTTTGAATGCTTTAAAAGTATATTTCCATAACTTAGATGGCTATGACAGCGTGCTGACATCTGGGTTCTTAGATGGTTCTGCTATGATTGAAATTCCAACTTTGATTATGGGTGGTCCAGCATTTGGAAGTAACGCTGTATCGATACCCATGGGAGGTAAGCCGCTAGAAGAGAATAGAACTTTTGCTTCCATGATTGGGCCTGCTCAAAAAAATATTATCTCTGCATTGAACTCTGAGCGGAAAATGGTGGCAAAAGCTTATGGGGTCCGTGATTTACCCTCTGACGATGAAATGATAGAGATCTATGGCGGTAGCTTGCGCGGAGATTATAGTAGAACAATCCCGTTACAAAAACAGGCTAAATCCTTGTTGAGGTGTGGAGTAATTGGATCTTTAGTGCCTCTTAC
This sequence comes from Paracoccaceae bacterium, assembly GCA_002712045.1. Classification (GTDB taxonomy): domain Bacteria; phylum Pseudomonadota; class Alphaproteobacteria; order Rhodobacterales; family Rhodobacteraceae. The sequence continues at coordinate 44,164 of PARX01000043.1, read as the reverse complement.
TTCTGCAGCTAAAATTGCAAAACTAGAGGTGCCAATGACAACATCCCTAATCAATTTAGCTTCTAATATTTTAGGAGCTGATATTTCCGCAGCTGGAAGGCGATTAGAAGCAATAGGGATAAATGCAGACAACATTGACACGGCTCGTCGTGCAATGGATGAAATCGCGACTGGGGGACGAAATGGACGCTGATTTGAAATCAATCGCAGCTGCAAGGCGCTGTGCTGAAACAGCATTTGAAGCCTACAGACAATTCTTAGGCACTGACCCTAGTAAAATTGATGCAATCGTCGATGCTATGGCAAATGCAATTGAGCCTGAGGTCAATAGGATTGTTGAGCTAGCAGTCGCTGAAACAGGATATGGAAACGCAAAAGATAAAAGAATAAAAGATATGTTCAATGCGGTTTCGGTAGCTGATTATTTACGAGATGTAACTACGCTTGGAATGTTGTGGAAAGATGATGCAACAAAAGTAGCCGCATTTGGAGAGCCCATGGGGTTAGTGGCTGCCTTGATTCCTGTAACTAATCCAACATCAACAATCATTTACAAGGTTTTATCTGCTGTGAAAGCTGGAAACGCAATTGTTTGTGCTCCTCATCCGCGAGCATTGCGTTGCGGATTAGAGGTAACAAGGCTCTTGGCTGGAGTTGCGGAGCAGATGGGTGCACCGAAAGGACTTATCCAGTGTTTAGAGCACGTAACTATTCAGGGAACTGACGAACTTATGAGGCATCGAAGAACTTCAGTTGTAATGGCGACTGGCGGCCCTGCTATGGTAAAGGCGGCTTATTCTTCTGGAAAACCTACATTGGCAGTAGGAGCTGGAAATGTTCCTTGTTACGTCAATAAATCAAAAGCTAATGATTTAGCAGAAGTAGCCGAGCAAATTATTGTATCAAAGAGTTTTGACTATGGAACAGCATGTGTTTCTGAACAATCTTTGATTGTTGATAAGGAGCTCGCAAGAGAATTACGAAATGAATTGAAGCTCCGAGGTGCATACTTTTGTACACCGGCAGAATCTGATAGACTATCAAAGGTTATTTTTCTTGGAAAACAACGAATGAACCCAAATCGAGTGGGTCAATCTCCAAATGTATTGGCTGAATTAGCCGAATTTTCTATACCACCAAAAACACGAATATTAGTTTCAGAAGAAAAGGAAATTGGTTGGCATCGACCATTATCTGCTGAAAAATTGAATCCGGTCTTAGCATTTTATGTTGCTAATGATGAAGAGCATGGACTTGAATTATCAAATCAAATAGCCAGATTTGAGGGATGGGGACATTCGTCAGTTGTTCATTCAAATGATCCGGAAGTAATTGCGAGATTTTCACGTATCCCGACTGGAAGAGTGCTAGTTAATACACCCGCAATTCTGGGTGGCATGGGTTATTCGACTGATTTAGAGCCTAGTTTTATGTTAGGGACTGGTACTTGGTCTGGCTCAATAACGTCAGATAATGTTACCGCACTTCATTTAATAAATATAAAACGGGTAGCTTACGAAAGTCGACCCTGGCGCGATATTTATGATGAGTATGGAGAATAAGAATGAGCGATATAACAATACGAGCTTTAATCCAAATTGACAACTTACAACCCAAATTCGCAGCTTATAATGGAGCGACAGTTCAAGGATCTGTACCTTTGTCTGGTGACACAGTTTTAATCGGCGAGTTTGCGCCTGGTAATGGGGTATTTACATTAATTGATCGTGCTTTGAAAGCAAGTTCGGTTGAGGCTACTAGTCAGCTGGTTGAAAGGGAATTTGGTTTCTTCATCTTGCGATCACCATCAAATGCTGAAGTTAGTGCAGCCAGGGACTCCATATTGTCAGAACTTGGTGCATCGATGGAGGATCGAGTAAAGCCAAAAGTTGCAACAACGCAGATCATAACATCAGTTGAACCCTATCAAGCTCAACTTTTGAACAAGTGGAGAAAAGGCGCATTATTAGTACCTGGTCAAACTTTAGGTATTATTGAGTGCGCTCCAGCAGCCTATATATCCATAGCAGCAAACGAAGCAGAAAAAGCGGCGGATATCGATATTGTCGAGGTAAGAGCTGTTGGTCGTTTTGGGCGATTATTTATTTCGGGCTCTGAAAATTCTGTTCAAACTGGAATGGAAGCAGCAACTACCGCAATCGAAGCAGTTGATGGTAAGGTTGTATGATGTCAGACGCTCGCGTGATTGGAGTTGAGCATATTGAGGATGCACGTCGGCGAGGGCGTAAGGTTTTTGAAATTTTGCCAGGAGATATTGTAACAAGTCTAGCTGAGGAAACAGCAAGTCGGTTGGGCTTAGAATTAGTTTATGGCCCTATTGAAAAAGAAGCTGTTGTTAAGACCGATGGTAAAACTTCGATGCGACGTAATCTCTATCGTCGATCACCAAAATGGATTGCACCTGATAAAAGTATAACTCAAAAGGCAAAAAGATTTTCGAAGATTACAATTGTTGGGGCTGGAGGGGTTGGTTCTAACATTGCGCATTTAGCTGCAAATCTTGATTTAGCAGATGAGATCGCAATTGCTGATATAGTGCCTGGATTAGCGGCTGCGACGGCCCTCGATCTGAATCATGCAAGTGGAATAACTCGATCTCATAGCCAAGTTTATGGAGCCGAAAATTTAGAAATTATTAATGACTCTGATGTTGTAATTGTTACAGCTGGGCGAGCGCGCACTCCTGGAATGTCGCGAAATGACCTAATCGAGACAAATAAGCGAGTTATTCAGGGGACTGCAGAGGTAATTAAAACTCAGTCACCCAAAGCAATTGTTATAGTCGTTACGAATCCTTTGGATGAGATGACCATGGAAATGTTGACTTCGACAGAGTTTCCTAGAAACCGGGTAATAGGTATGGCAGGAACACTTGATAGTAGTAGGTTTAGGTTGTCTCTTGCTAAAGCTGCTGGTGTGCAAGTTTCTGATGTTGAAGCTATAACCCTTGGAAGCCATGGTGATGAAATGGCTCCGATTGTTTCCCACGCGAAGATCAAGGGTAGATCTTTAANTAGATACTTGTCTGACGAGCAGATTAATAATTGCTCAAATGATGCTATAACCGGCGGTGGCCAAGTGGTNGCGCTTAAGAAATTAGGATCTGCAACAATCGCTCCTGCGCACGCAACTATAGAAATATTAGACCATATNAGNGGCGCTAAAAGTGGCACAGTACCTGTTTCTGTGATGTTAGATGGTGAATTTGGATTAACAAATGTTGTGTTGGGTGTCCCCGTGCATCTCGGGTTTAATGGCATGATTTCAGTTGAAGAGATAGCTTTGTCAGAAAATGAAAAGATTGCGTTAAGCGNAGCAGCTGATGCAATTCNAAAGAGATTGGGATTAACGTGAGTATAGAAATATTTAAATCTGGTGGCAGATTGGAAAATATAGGTAGTTACTCACGCGCAAAAAGAGTTGGTCCTTTTGTTTATATAGCTGGAACAACTGCTATAGAACCAAGCGGTAAACTTCACGCACCTAATGATACTTATGCTCAAACAGTTTATATTTTCAAAAGAATTGAAGAAGCTCTTAGGTCTGTTGGTGCCGAAATGAGACATGTAGTTCGGACAACCGCCTATATGACTGATATGAGTTCTGGAGGCGGTGAGTTTGTAAAAGCACATGGTGAGATTTTTAAAGGTATAGATCCAGTTACTGCAGGTGTTGAGGCTGGATTAACAACTCCAGGTATGATGGTGGAAGTTTCTGTAGACGCCGTGATATCTGATGATCAAGGTAAACTGGATTTCAATAGGTAACTCCACTAGTGAAGGACTGATTATGACCATAAATATCAATAATAAAGTAGCAATAGTTACCGGTGCTAGCCGAGGAATAGGTGAAGGCATAGCAAGAGTTTTTGCGAATGAAGGTGCGAGCGTAATTTGTGTTGCACGATCAAAAGATGATGGTATCAAAGTTGTAAATTCTATAAATAATTCTGGCGGGAAAGCTGAGTTTATTAAAGCTGATATTCGTGAAGAAAACGAATGCAGTGAATTAGTAAACCNCGTTATCGAAAAATATGGTAGGTTGGATATTATGTGTCATAACGCTGGCATTTATCCCGATGAATTGATGGAAGAGATGTCTGTTGAAATTTGGGACGATACTATAAATACTAATTTAAGATCATGTTTCTTATTAACCAAACCTTGTATTTCGGTTATGCGAGCCCAAAAATCTGGCCGTATACTATTTACGTCTTCAATAACTGGTCCGAATGTTGCTCAAGCACGTTTAGCAGCTTACTCAGCCAGCAAGGGTGGAATAAATGCCTTTATAAAAGCTGCCTCTTTAGAGTTAGCTAAAGACGGAATAACTGTGAATGCCGTTAGTCCAGGTAATATTGTCACTGATAGTTTGATGTCTTTATATGGTGAAGATGGCGCAAAAGAAATCGCCAAAGTAGTACCAACAGGNAATTTAGGTGATACCAAAGATATTGGCTATGCAATGGTATTTCTTGGATCAGATCAGGCAAAGTTCATCACTGGTCAATCAATAGTGGTAGATGGTGGTCAAATACTCCCAGAGGATCCTGATTCATTTTTAAGAAATGAGTAAATTTTATATTATCAATATTTATTTAAACTTTTCTTATGAGGATTCTTCCTCTTAATATAAAATAATTGCCATATCTAAATATCGCTCAATTAAGTTGACTTAACGTAATTCCTATGATCTGTATACTGTATACAGAGACTATTTAATGTAAAAATAAAAATTAGGGGGATAAAATGAAAATGAAGCTTTTAGGAGCTGTTGCCGTTAGCATGTCAATGCTTTTTGCAACCACAGCAGTCGCTGAAATAAAAGTTGGTTTTATTGGTTCTTTATCTAGTGANACTGGATTAAGTACTTTAAGAGGNGCTGAAATTGCTATTGATGAGTTGAATGCAAAGGGTGGNGTACTAGGTCAGCAGATTAAATTGGTAACTGCAGATACACGTCAGGATGTNACAGAAGGCGTCAAGGCCTATGAATACTTGGCGGAAACAGAAGAAGTTGATTTTATAATTTCTGGATCAATTGATGATGTGTCCTTGGGCTGGTTGCCGCGAATGCAAGAATACCAGATTCCAACGCTGGATACATGGACTTCTTATATTGGCATTATTGATATGTTGGTTGAGGATTACGATAGCATGAAACCTTACTTCATGAATATCGCGTCAGATGAAGCTTTAGCAACATTATATATTGACTTTGGTAAAGATGTTTTAGTTGACAAGATGGGTTGGAAATCGACTGTAATTCTACAAGAAGATACAGCTTTTGGTGGAGCAATTCATGGATTGATTAGTCAAGCAATGGCACCAGTAGCTGGTATCGACGTTGTGGAGACAATTGTATATGATGTAGCAACNGTAGATTTTGCACCTTTGTACAGTAGGGCTGTGGCTTCAGGTGCTGATTTTATTTATTTGATTAGCTCAGTAAATTCACAGGTAGTTTCTTCTCAGTATGTGAAANTGCAGGTTCCAATGGGAATGACTGGTGTTAATGTTGCTCCNATGGGACAAGATTATTGGGAAGATACTGGTGGCATGGGTGGTGGAATGTCCACATTAACACCGATCCCAGCTGTTGGCATGAAGCTTGATCCAGCGTCTCAGGCATTTGTTGATACATATCAGGCAAAATATTCATCTCGCCCAATTGTCCCACACTTTAATGGCTTTAATGCTTATCATGGTCTTAAACAGGCGATGGCGGCTGCAGAGGAAGCAGGTGGGTTTAACAACACGACTTGGGTGAGTGCGATGGAGAAGCAGGATCTGATACTTGAATTGGATGGTGAGTTATGGCTGCGTTATGCATTTTGGGGCAATGATGAAGTTGAACCAAGAACAGGCAGAAAATATCCCCATAATTTAAGGTTTGATATAACAGAGCCTTTTGATGATGGCGCGCCGTCTATGGTNGTTATTCAATGGTACGAAGATGGTACCAACGCTGTTGTATATCCTGAAAAATATGCCAATGGTGAATTCACTCTACCGAGTTGGGTGAAAAAATAAAACAATACTNCTGGCAATGAAATATANTTCATTGCCAGNATTTTAATTAGGCTTTCCTGTATGTTAGAAATTTTAATTCAAGGCTTGTTGCTTAGTGGGCTATATGCGTTGATAGCTGTNGGTTTCACCTTGATTTTTAGCGTTGGCCGAGTTTTAAATCTGGCNTANGGCTCATATATAATGATTGCAGGGTATGTTTACTTTTATTTTAGTCAATTATTAGGGCTTCCTCCAATTGTAGGACTTCTTTTAGCAGGGATTCTTGGGTCTTGTATGGGGTTGCTNAAGTATAATCTCATTGTAAAGCCCTTAAAGGGTGATCATATACCAGTTGAAATTTCAACATTAATACTTGCTGTAGTTTTACAATCAGCAATAATACTTTACTTCGGTAACAGCGCNAAAATCTTACTGCCAATTTTTCAAGGTGTGATACATATTGGTAATGCTACTGTAACNTATAATGTGTTGGCTGCTACATTGGTAAGTTGGTTGATTTTGATTGTCTTATTTGTGTTTATACGAAAAACTCACGTCGGACGAGCCATGCAGGCTGTATCTATGGATTCAAAGGGTGCTTCAATCTCCGGTGTGAATATTAACAAAATAAATATGTTTACATGGGGTATTTCTGGATTCTTGGGGGCAATAGCTGGAGTATTTTTTGCAAGTTACACGCAACTTTCTCCTAGCATGTGGGTTGCGCCATTGATCATTGCGATCGCTATCGTGATTGTTGGAGGAATTGGTTCAATAATTGGGACATTAGTNGTTGCTCATATTATCGGATTTATGGAGATTATCTCTGTTGCGTTGATTTCACCACAATTGCGTGGTGTTTTCACAATGTTACTCGTAATAATTGTGTTAATTATTCGACCTAAAGGTCTCTTTGGACGAGAGGAACTTTAGAATGGGTCTTGGTTTAAAATGGTACCATTTTGCGCTTTGGATTGGATTTATAATTTTTATGNTCTTAATGCCAGAAATGGTGAGTAAGGGAACTCTTNGAACAATTATTTTTGCGAACTTTTTGGCAATATTTGCCATTAGTTGGGATATTTTATCCGGACGAACGGGTTATATTAGTTTTGGTCATCCATTTCTAATTGGTATTGGGGCTTACACCACCGCAATCTTAACCAAAAGGTTCGATGTGGCTGTGGAATATGCAATACCACTTGCAATAATGATGACAATGATTGGCGGGACTATAATGTTTTTACCCGCTTTGAGAATTAAAGGAAGTTATTTCGCCTTAGTCTCCCTTGCCTTCATGGAATTGATGTATCAGTTGGTTCAGGTAATTAGGCCAGATTTAACTGGTGGTACGCGAGGGATGTCTGGATTGGTTACCTTAACACGTGGAGCAGTTAATGGGTATTATTTATCATTTACCTTAATGATAATTGTTGCACTTAGCATGTGGTTGCTAATGAGAACGAGGTTAGGCACAGCGCTAAGCGCTATCGCCTTAAACGAGGAGTCGGTTAAGGGGAGTGGGTTAAGTCCAACAAAATTAAAGTTGTTCGCATTTATGACTAGTGCTTTTGTAGCTGGATTAGGTGGCGCGTTTTATGTTCATTATTTAGGCTCCATCGCTCCTCGAGCTTTATTCGATATCAATTTTGTTTTTACAATTATTGTAGCGACATTAATTGGGGGTGCTTCAACAATAGTTGGTCCGATGTTTGGAGCATTTTTCTTAACATTTTTATTGGAATATTTGAGACCATATTTACCAGGTGCAGAACGATATTTGATTTATGGAGTGATTGCCCTTTTGTTATATATGTACCAACCTAAAGGTTTGTATCAAATAATGATTAATCAATTTAATCGTTTTAAAAAGGATGGGGATGATGGTTAAGCCATTATCGATTAGAAATTTGGTAAAGAATTTTGGAGGTTTAACAGCCACTGATGATATTTCTTTTGATTTAGAAGAAGGACAATCTACTGGCCTTATTGGACCAAATGGGGCTGGAAAAACTACAATCTTTTCTCAAATTATGGGTGAATATCGCCAAACCTCAGGTATTATTGANCTATATGGTTCTGATATTTCAAAATTATCAACACCAGCAAGGATTAGACTAGGTATTAGTAGAACTTATCAGGTCCCAAGACCCTTTTCTGACTTCAGTGTATTAGAAAATATCAGAGTTGGTTTGATGCCAGATAGTATTTGGAAAATGATAACACAAGGCCCAAATCGCGAGCGTGAAATTGAGTTAGCTTTAAGTGTTGGGTTTTCTGAGGATGATTTGCAGCAAACNCCCGATACCCTGTCGATGGGAGATCTCAGNAAATTAGAAATGGCAAGAACAATGGCGACAAATCCAAAAATTATGTTACTTGATGAAGTTTTTGCGGGGCTTACAGTTGGTGANATAGATCAAATTGCTAAATTGATACAAAATATGCGAAAAGAAAATATGACTTTTTTGATTGTTAGTCATGACCTTAAGGCATTAGAACCCTTAGTCGATGATGCTATCGCAATAAACTATGGAAAAATAATTGCTCAAGGAGCATTTTCCGAAGTCATAGCGGATTCTGCGGTTCGTACATCTTATCTTGGTACGGAATGATGACTTTTCTTAAAATAGATCGATTGTCAGCTTTTTATGGAAAAGCAAGAGCATTACATGATATTAGCCTAAGCGTAAAACAAGGAGAAATTATCGCTATTGTAGGTGCAAATGGAGCAGGTAAGTCAACATTATTAGATAGCATTATGGGGCTAACCAAGACCGAAGGAGATATAAGTTTAGAAGGTAAATCCTTAATTGGTAAAACTACGCCTGAAATTGTACAAAGTGGAGTTGGTTATGCGCCGGAGAGGTTCAATTTATTTCCCTATATGTCAGTTTATAATAATTTGATGGTTGGAGCGTTTACAGCTCGGGAAGATATAAAAAGAAACCTAGCAATTGTTGAAAAATTATTTCCTCGTCTTAAAGAAAGGACCAATCAAGAAACACACACACAGTCGGGAGGTGAAAGGCAAATGGTTTCTTTGGGACGCGCTCTAATGTCAAGTCCTAGATTACTACTAGTAGATGAACCAACTATTGGTCTTGCTCCTAAAATTTGTCTAGAAATAGCTGTTGTGTTGAAGAGATTAAGAGATGAATTTAATACCACCATTGTTATTACGGAACAAAATGCAAATTTTGCGATGACCCTTGCAGAGAGATTATATGTATTGGAATCTGGGTCTATAAAGATTGAAGGTTTAGCTAGCGATCTAAAAAATGATCCTCAACTAACTGAGGCATATTTTGGTCATTGAGTTTTAAAGTTAAAACAAGAGATTAATAGAAAAANACCAAATTGAATTTAAAATTGTTGTTATGTTTCAAATAATTTATCTGTACCTGTGGTAACAACATTTAATTTTGTAAGTAGATTGTCCATATTATTGAAATCATGATTTCTAAAACAACCGATAGCATCCATTAATAAGTAAACTTCAAAACCTAATTTAGCTCCATCTATAGCAGAAAAACCTACACAATATTCGAATGCAAGACCGACCAAGAAAATTCTTTTAATATTATTTTCTCTTAAATATCCTGCTAAGCCTGTTGGGCTTATTTTATCATTTTCAAAAAATGTTGAGTATGAGTCGATCTCTCTATTGTAACCTTTTCGTATAACACATTGGGCAAGGTTTACGTTTAAGGCAGGATGGAATTTGGCTCCACTTGTTCCAATAATACAATGGTCTGGCCATAAAATTTGTTCGCCATAAGGCATACTTAAAGTTTGGAAAGGATTTTTGTCTTTGTGATTTGATGCAAATGATTTGTGATCTTTGGGATGCCAGTCCTGGCTTAAAATAATGTGTTTAAAAAGAGGAATAGTTTTATTTATAGGTTCAATAATTTGGTCGCCATTTGGAACAGCTAATGCCCCATTGGGACAAAAGTCATTCTGAACGTCAATAATTATTAAAGCATCATTTTGATTTATTTTAATTTTTTGATTTAGCATAATTTCATCTATTAAAATTCTCACTTATTTACGTCAATATTTCTTTTTTATTTCTGTTGTAAAAGTTATTATCATGAATTTTGACTTTAATATTAGTTCTTTATNCTGGTTTTAAATAAATAATGTTGTAAAGTAAGTACTAAATTAATTTAGACTTTGTAAGTAATTGAAAGATAGGAGTAAATAATGGCTATCATTGCTCGAATTGAAGAATTTGCTGAAGATTTAATAAATATTAGGCGNGATCTTCACGAGCATCCAGAATTGGGAATGGAAGAGATTAGAACTTCTGGAATAGTTGCGGCTCTATTAAATGAATGGGGAATAGAAACTCATACAGGAATTGGTAAAACCGGGGTTGTGGGCGTCCTAAACGGTAAAGGTCCAGGTAGGAGAATCGGATTAAGAGCCGACATGGACGCATTGCCGATAGAAGAAAGGACAAACTTATCATTTTCNTCAAAAAATCCGGGGGTAATGCATGCTTGCGGTCATGACTCTCACACCACAATGTTATTGGGTGCAGCGAGATACCTGTCTGAAAAAAGAGATTTTTCGGGTACTGCAATATTTATTTTCCAACCTGCTGAAGAAGGCTTAGGTGGAGCACGGGCTATGCTGGCGGATAAGTTATTTGAAAGGTTNCCTTGCGACGAAGTATATGGAATGCACAATTGGCCAACAGGTGAACTTGGTAAGGTTTCCATAAAACCAGGTACTGCAATGGCTGGAGCAGACTTTTTTGATATCTATATACGTGGGTTTGGTTCTCATGCCGCTATGCCGCAGATCTCAAAAGATCCAATTGTTATTGCTTCGTCTTTGGTTGCTCAATTGCAAACGATTGTTAGTAGAAATGTGCCTCCTACCGAACCATTGGTGCTTTCGGTTACAAAAATTCATGCAGGGGCCGCCTATAATGTAATTCCAAGTGAATGTGTGATTTCGGGTACAATGCGTTACTTTGATTTAGAAATGGCAAATATGGTAAGAAATAGAATGAAAGATTTAACGGACGGTATGGCAAAGTCTTACGGAGTTGAAATAGATATTGAAAATCAAGAAGTTTTTGACGTTTTGGTCAATAATGAAGATCTAAGCCATAAAATGCTTGATATAGCTTCAGAAGTTGTTGGATCAGAAAACGTTGCATTAAGACCAAATGTGATTGCAGGTTCTGAGGATTTTGCAGATATGCTGAAAGTTGTACCAGGTGCATATTGTAATGTGGGGCATGGTGGAACGGTACCCCTGCATAATGAAGGGTTTGTTTTGGATGAAGATATTTTGCCAATTGGGGCATCAATTTACGCAAAAATAATCGAGAGCAGAACAACTGTTTAGATTGGTGAAATAATAAATGGAAGAATTAGGTAGAGAATATCTTACAAGTACCCATTGGGGTACTTATGAAGTTAAAGTTTCGAACGGCAGGGTAGTGGCCNTAGATCCATTTAGTGAAGATGAAGACCCATCACCTATTGGACCCGGCATAGTTGATGTAATGGATGGTCCAACACGTATAACCTCACCAATGATTAGAAAAAGTTGGTTAGAGAACGGTCCTGGCTCTAATACCAACAAACGCGGCTCAGAAGAATTTGTTAAAGTATCTTGGGAAAAAACCATACAATTGGTAGCCAACGAATTAAATCGAGTGAAGAGCAATTTTGGAAATCATACAATTTATGCTGGATCATATGGTTGGGCGAGCGCTGGTAGGTTTCATCATGCTCAAAGTCAATTGAAGAGATTTTTGAATTGTATTGGGGGATATACTGGTTCCGTGAATACTTATAGTTATGCTGCGGCAGAAGTGGTCGTGCCACACATTTTGGGAAGTTTTCGGGAGCATATCGACAGCTCGACAAGCTGGAACTCAATTATTGATAATTGTGAGTTATTTGTAGCGTTAGGTGGTATACCTTTAAAGAATGGGCAAATATCTGCGGGAGGTACCGGTAAACACGTTCAACGAAATGGCCTTTTCAGTGCTTACGAAGCAGGGATTGAGTTTGTTAATGTTTCGCCACTAAAATCTGACATTGAACATAAAATTCAAGCTGATTGGATCGCAATACGTCCCTCAACTGATACGGCTTTTTTACTCTCTCTGGCGCATACTTTGATTATCAAAAATCTTGTAGATANTGATTTTATAAATAAATACACCGTTGGGTTTGAGCAGTTTTCTGAATATTTGTTTGGAAAGCAGGANGGTATTCCTAAGTCAGCAAAATGGGGGGCTGATATATGTAATATTCCTGAGAAAAAAATTATTGATTTAGCAAGTGCTATGGCCCGAAAAAAAACAATGATCTCAGTGAGTTGGTCATTAACCCGTCAAGATCATGGNGAACAGCCTTTTTGGGCTGCAATAGCGTTGGCTTCAATGCTAGGTCAAATTGGCAAACCAGGTACTGGACTAGGTTTTGGTTACTCAGCTATGAATCATATTGGTTTAAACCGAAGACAGATGCGTTATCCTTCACTTCCTCAAGGAGTAAATAAAGTTAAGTCGTTCATTCCAGTCGCTCGGATATCAGAGTTGTTGGAAAACCCTGGGGGTAGTTTTAATTACAATGGTAGGGAGCATATCTTTCCAGACACAAAAATTGTTTGGTGGGCAGGTGGCAATCCATTCCATCATCATCAAGANCTGAACCGTCTTATCAAGGCATGGTCAAAGCCAGATACTGTTATCTCAAATGAATGGTGCTGGAATGCTCTTGCTCAATATTCGGACATNGTTTTACCGTGTACAACCTCTTTAGAGAGATCTGATATATCGATAACTCCTAAAGACCCTTATTTAGTGATAATGGATCAAGCNGTAGAGCCGGTAGGAGAGGCTAAAGATGATCACGAAATTTTCAAGNTGTTAGCGAGAGAGATGGGGGTTGAAGAAAAGTTTACNGAAAAAAAATCNGCNGAAGAATGGCAANACTGGATGTATAATTTTGCTCGNCAGTCTGCTGCAAAAGAGGGTGTTGAGTTACCAAATTGGGACAAATTTAAGAAAACTGGTTGGTTTAANGTTCCTGATTTAGATAAACAAGTTATNATGATGGANGAATTTGTTAATAATCCTAAGCAAAANCCNNTATCTACACCNAGTGGTAAAATAGAAATTTTTTCAAAAACAATTGCTGATTTTGGTTATGAAGANTGTCCTGGGNATCCTTATTGGATGGAGCCCCAAGAGTGGCTAGGTAATGCCNCACCGGATGCGCCNTTACATATGATTTCAAATCAACCTAAGGATAAGCTGCACTCTCAATTAGATCATGGAGCTGTTAGTCAGTCCGCAAAAATCAATGGACATGAACAGTTACTAATGAATCCTTCAGATGCTAAGCTCCGAGGATTAAAAGATCGACAGATTGTTCAAATTTTCAACGCACGAGGGGCATGTTTGGCAGCGGTAAAAATAGACGAAGACGTTATGGAACAAGTTATCCAAATAAGTACGGGTGCTTGGATGAGGTTGATGGATGGCATTTGTCTAAATGGTAACCCAAACATGCTGACACCCGATAAGGGAACATCAAATTTGGCGCAAGGACCGATTGCTCATACTTGTTTAGTTGAGGTAAAAGCAATTTGAAAAATAAATATCTAGAAACTCTTCTTCTCTATTATGAAGAGGAGATTATGGGAGAAGGGTATTTCATTGCATTGTCAGAACATTTCACAGAACCACATCAAAAAGATAAAATGCTTTTGATGGCGAAGGTTGAGAGTTATGCCGCTAAAGCAATTCTACCTCTCTTAAGAAAATACAAATTGATTCCAAGAGAAAATCGGTTGTTGAAGGATATTGGGAAAAAAGGATTGAAGAAAGTAAGTCACCTCACATGGGACGAGTTTATAGATGATATATATATTAATTTTCCAAAATATTTAGTTGAATTTGCNGAATTGGAGAAGATGGCCCCAGAAAGTGATATTGGGATGCTTAAGATTTTAACTGATCATGAAGTCGCTGCTATAGAATTTGCCAAGTTAGAAATGAAAGGAAATACAAATAGTATAGATCCTCTTGTGNAGTATATGGAAAATTAGATGGCAGNATCAAATAGCTATGACTATATTATTATTGGAGCAGGTTCAGCAGGATGTGTTTTAGCAAATAGATTAAGTGAAAATTCTTCAATTAATGTTTTATTGATTGAGGCAGGTGGATCAGACAAAAGATTATTGATAAATATGCCGGCGGCCTTTTCAATGGCAGCAAGGCGTAAAGATTTTGACTGGGGGTATCTTAGNGAGCCTGAAATTTATTGTAATCAGCGGCAAATTCTGGAACATCGTGGNCGGGTATTAGGCGGTTCTTCTTCAATCAATGGTATGGTGGCAAACAGGGGCAACCCGATTGATTATGACGATTGGTCACGAAATGGATTAAGTGATTGGGCATACCAAGATTGTCTTCCTTATTTTAAGAAAATGGAAACATTTGATAAAGGTCCAAATGATTGGCGTGGAGGCTGCGGGCCACAAAAGATAGAAACTGCTAAAGCTGATCACACATTAAATCAGGCTTATTTGTTAGCGGGTGAGCAAGCAGGTTATAGTTATACGCATGATCAAAATGGTGAAACGCATGAAGGATTTCATATAGCCCAAAGCTTCACTGAAAATGGTAGAAGGTGTAGCGCCGCAAATGCATATTTGCATCCAGTTATCAGCAGAGGAAATTTGAAGGTTCTCACTAAATGCTTGGTAACGAAGATCAATTTTGATGGTCGTCGAGCAGTTGGAGTTAAAATTGAATTGGGAGGTGAGGTTGAAACTTTTGAAGCTNAACGAGAGGTTATTGTCTCTGCTGGAGCGATTAACACTCCCCAACTTCTTATGTTGTCAGGCATTGGTTGTCCTTCTCATCTTAAAGAAAAAGACATATCTTGCGTGGCTGAAGTGCCAGCGGTTGGGGAAAATTTAGAAAATCATGTGATTGCAGCTGTAATGTATGGTTCACCCCCNGGAGTATCTTTAGCAGATAAATTAAATGGTTGGAGAAAATACAGGGTAGGACTTCAGTGGTTATTTTTTAAGAATGGTATTGGTGCCTCAACTATGTGTGAAACTGGTTCATTTTTTAAGAGCTCAGATGATGTAAAATATGCTGATCTCCAACATGAATTTTATCCTTTAACTTCTTTAATAAGTGGAAATAAATCAAACTTTGGAGGTGGATTTATGTTTTCCATGGGTTTGATGCGCCCGGAGAGTAAAGGTTCAGTTAAATTAAAGTCATCTGATCCCAAAGCACCACCAGAGCTTAGGTATAATTTCTTAAAAGAAAAAATTGATGAATTGGTAATGATTAACGGCTTACGTAAGACTCGAGTAATTGCTGCACAAAAAGCATTTGATAATTTAAGAACAGAAGAGACTTCTCCAGGGCCCTCGGTGCAATCTGATGATGAAATTGGCGCTTGGTTAAGAGCCAGCGCATCGACTGAATACCATCCCTGCTCAACATGTAAAATGGGAATCGATGGTGATTCTGTCACTAATAATTTTGGTTTGGTTCATGAGGTAGAAGCTTTAAGAATAGTTGATGCATCAATTATGCCAAACAATGTGACAGCAAATTTGAATGCTCCAGTCCTTATGATCGCCGAGAAACTAGCCGATGTNATAAAGTTATCGCACTGAGAGTAGTTTCATGAGTTTGCTTATCGATACTTGAAATGACAAATGAGATAAAATGAATGTGCAATTTATATAGTCAAAAAAACTCCCTTCAAGAAGTTAGAGATTGGTTCCGTGTGGATGTTGTTGATGCATCTGCTGGTAATTTGCCCCCACTTAATTCGATTTTTCCTGGATACGATGCACCAGTCATTTACAGAAAAAAAAGTGAAAGGATTTTGGGAATGATGAAATGGGGTTTTGTTCTAATACAAAAAGAAAGAGCTCCAAAGTATATTAATAATTGTCGTGGTGATAANGTTAAAGAGTCTGTTTTTTGGAAGCCTTCATTTAAAGATCGAAGATGTTTAGTGCCAGCGAGTAAATTTTCTGAATATCACCCTCATGTTAAAAATGAAAAGGGCCATAAAGCCAGTGTGTGGTTTGAGTTGAAAGAACAGGAACTATTTGCTTTTGCGGGGATTTGGCGGAAGTTTGAAGGCAAATTGAAAGGACAGTATTTAGAGTTCAATACTTATTCGATCGTTACAACGACCGCTAACTCAATAGTAAAGCCTATTCACGCNTCTCGCATGCCAGTCATTTTAGAGCCTGATGATTATGATTTATGGCTCGAAGATGATGTAACAACAGCTATTAAATTGATNAAAGAATTTCCTAGCACCTCAATGAAAATATCAAAAATTGGGTCAAATAAAGATGATTAAGTTATTTTGTATTCCCCAACCTCTCAGCGCTGCTATGTGCTAATTCTTGNAATAGAGTTTCATGTTCAGCCATCAGTTCTAAAAGGTCCATTTTCTTTAGTTTTAATAATTTGACTTCTGTTTTTGAAGTTATCGTGGCATTCCTTTTCTCATTTAATAATAACCCNCGCTCGCCAAAATAATCGCCAGCACTNAGGGTNACTGGCTGATCAAGCTGCACTTCAACAGCTCCAAATTCGACGATGTACATCGCATCAGAATCTTCCCCTTTTGCAATAATTGTTTTGTGTGGNGGAACTAATAGCGCATTTAATTTTGAATTGATTTTTCCGATAGCACCAACAGGTAGTTTTTCAAATAATGGAATGCTAGAAATGGTCTCAAGTGAAATAAGAAAATTGCGTTTTTGAATTTCCTCATAATAGGCAGAGGCCAAGATTGCAGCGGGCAAGGCAAACATTCCTATGCCAAGAAACATTGTAAAAGCGGCTAGAACCTTTCCAGGTCCTGTTAGTGGAGTAATATCACCATAGCCTACTGTTGTAAGTGTTGTGATACCAAACCACATCGAAGATATAATACTGCCAAAAGCCTCTGGATAAACATCTCTTTCAATAAAATGTATTAAGGTTGAAAATATTAATAAAACTGAAAAAACCATAATTTGTGAGCCTAAGAGTGCAAATCTTTGATGATAAACAGTCCTGAGTAACGTATTTGCTGGGAATAAAACATTGTGTTGATTGAACGTCGAATAGGCTCGAAAAATGCGTAAAACTCTTAAATCCAATATTCCGATTAAATAATAATTAGCTAGTACGATTATATCTATTGCAGTTAAGAATGTTAATTTTCTTTCAGAATAAGATCTCAAAACTAGCTCAACCAGAAATAAGATCATAGAAGTGCCAAAAAATATATCCAAGAAGATATTGTTAGAAAAATAATGCCCTGAAAGTAAAATTTGATCCAAAATATTTAATATTATTAATATACCAAATATAGGTTTTAATTCATTATTAAATAATCGAACTAAATTTTCCATTTTTAACCTTTATTTATTAAGAAATAATCTTAAAGATAAATCTAATATCANACTTATTAATAGAATTTCTAATTTTTTAAAGGAACAATTTATGCGCCCTAACGCATTTTCCAATCCAGGGAAGTTTTTTAAAGGTAATATTCATACACACTCCAATCTATCTGATGGAGATTTAGACGTCGGAGAAGTCTGCAGAAGATATCATGAAAAGGGTTATGATTTTTTGTCATTAACGGAGCATTTTTTAGGCCAATATAATTACCCAATTGCAGATACAGTCCCTTATCGTAACTCAAAATTTATGACTATTTTGGGTGCNGAGTTGCATTCAGGAGCTATGGAAAACGGGGAACTTTGGCACATATTGGCAGTTGGATTNCCAAGTAATTTTAAACCTTCTAATTCGCCAGGATTTGAGCCAATTGCTAATCAAGAAACAGGCCCTGAAATAGCACAAAGAGCAGTAGAGGCGGGCGCATTTGTTTCAATCGCTCACCCGGAATGGTCGATGATGAGTGAAGCAGATGCCGCTTCGATAAAAACTGCTCATGCTGTAGAGGTGTATAATCATGGTAGTGAAGTAGAATGCGATCGGGGTCGTGGCCTGCATACAGCTGATATTTTATTGAGCAAGGGTCATCGTGTCAGTTTTATTGCCACAGATGATGCACATTTTAGAACTGGTAATTTAGATGCATTTGGTGGTTGGGTTATGGTCAAATCTAAGGAAAATACTCCTGAGGCTATAATAGCNGCCTTAAAAAACGGAGCAAACTATTCATCAACAGGGCCAGATTTTTATGATCTAACAGTTGAAGATCATCAGATCAAAATTAAATCAAGTCCTGTCTCCGCTATGATAGTGCAAGGATCAGGGTGTCGTACTTTAAGTGAGTTAGGTGAGGGTTTGACTGACGTTACTATGCCATTTCGCTGGCCAGACGATGCAAAATGGCTAAGGATTACTATAATTGATGAGAATGGTAAAAAAGCTTGGTCTAATCCCATTTGGAGGCTAAGAACTTAATTTATTTAAATGGAGATGACATGGGTAGTTCGAGTAACTTAAGGCGTGCAAATTCCATGAACGAATTTCTACAAATAATGGAAAGATTTTTAAGTAAAGAATCTATGGAAAACTGTTATTCTTTTAAGCCGTCCTCAACTGATGTGATTATCACTACATTCCCAAAAAGTGGCACCACGTGGATGCAACAAATTGCGCACTGCTTAAGAAGTTATGGTGATATGACCTTCGATGAAATATCTATTGCTGTGCCATGGCTAGAAGTAGCATTTGATATGGGGCTTGATCTAGAGGATGAGCAGTATTTTTCACCTAGATTATTTAAGAGCCATTTAACCGCTGAGGAAGTTCCAATGGGCGCAAAATATATTGTGATTTTTAGAGACCCTGGTGATGTTTTACTTTCTTATTACAATTTCATGGAAGATTGGTTCTTTGAAAGTGGCAGTATTTCTTTAGAAGATTTTGCTGATGCTGCCTTTTTTGAAACAGAAGGTTTTGAAAACTACTGGCATCATTTTCGAACCTGGTGGCATCGAAAGGATGATCCAGATGTCTTGAGTTTTTGTTATGAGAATATGAAATTAGATGTTGATGATGTAATTAGAAAAGTCGCTAGATTTTTGGATATTGAGCTCTCTCAAGCTCTTTTTGATATTACAAAAGAATATTCATCGCATTCATTTATGAAGATGCACGAACATCAATTTGACGAGCACAGGACACAACAAGCTTTAAATAAGAAATGTGGCTTGCCCGAAGGGGGGCATGGATCTAAAGTTAGATCAAGGCCGGATAACTTTTCTCCCTTAAAGTTAAATAATAAGCTTAAAGAGCAGTTAACTGCGTACTGGGAAGTTGAAATAAGTAAGAAGTTAGGACTAAAGTCTTATTCTGAGTTTAAGAAAAGTATGATTTAATTGAGCTTCTATGACGATACAGGATACATTTAAAACCTCATTGTGGATGCATACTGCGGTACCAGCACCTGATACAAAAAAATTAAATATTAATTGCTCTACTGAAGTCGTTATTGTTGGGGCCGGTTTTACTGGCCTGTCAGCTGCTTTGCATTTGAGCGAAATGGGGAGCAAAGTTACTGTTTTGGAGGCTGAGGAAATTGGTTTTGGTGCATCTGGGCGTAATGGTGGGCAAGTTAATCCAGGTTTAAAGATTGATCCTGATGTTCTTTTGAATAGATTTGGAGCTAAGAAAGCATCACACATTTTTTCTGCAACAGAAAGTAGCGCTGATTTTGTTTTCGACTTAGTAAAAAGGTATAACTTGAATTGTGAACTTAAACGAACCGGATTTATTTACGCATCGGAAAATAAGAATATGCTAAATAAATCACGATTAAGGCTTGAATGGTTAAAGAAAATTGGGGTTGAAGCTAAATTGTTAGATGCGAACGAGACAGCAGAACGCATTGGACACCAGATTTATTCTGGCAGTATTTATGATCCACGCGGTGGTGCATTAAACCCTTTATCTTTTGTTCGGGAACTGGCTTCAGCTGCTTTGACTAAAGGTGTTAAAATCTATTCGAACAGTGCTGCTTTATCTTTAAAAAAAACTGGAGATAGTTGGACGATCACAACAAAAGAAGGAACCATCATTGCTGATAAAATTATTTTATGTACTAATGCTTATACAAATCTTGTGAGTGGAAATTCTCTTTGGCCAAATTTAGCACGGTCAATTATTCCATTATATAGTTTCCAAGTTGCTACAAAGCCTCTTAGTGACAATATTAGAAAAGTAATTTTACCAGGTGGACATACCGTCTCGAATACGCGGCGCCTTATGCTTTATTACAGGTTTGATGAAAAAGGTAGATTTGTTTTAGGGGGTCGTGGAAGCGGTCAAGATAGGACAGATTTCAGGAAGTATAAACACTTAGTTCATAAAGTAGGAGAGTTATTTCCTGTCTTAAAAAACCATGAAATCGAGTTTTGCTGGGGTGGAAAAGTTGCCATTACAACTGATGCTATTCCCCATCTTCATAATCCCATCAAAGGAATTTACGCTGGCTTAGGCTTCAATGGTAGAGGTGTAGCTATGAGTACGTTACTTGGCAAATGGTTAGCGATGGCTGCTACAGGATCACTGCCAAATGAAGCTGTGCCATTTACCGAAATAAATCCTATTCCTTTCCATAGTTTTCGTGGAATTGGTGTTTCACTAGTTACTCAATTTAAAGCAATCCAAGATAGGTTAAAATTATAATTTCTACTTATCAGAATAATGCTTTTGCCAGTTTATTTTGAAGATTTATAAGCTTCGCAAGATCTGAAGTTAGTAACTGACTATCTTCAACGATGAATTTTCCGTCTACGATGAGATGCTTCACTTGATTAGGACCAGTTAATAGTATGGCTGCTGGATCCCAGCTTCCCGCACTTTCTAAACCTGACACATCCCAAATTGCGATATCAGCCCTTTTACCTATAGCTATTCTACCACATTCTGGCCTGCCTAGAATATCCGCGCCACCGCGAGTCGCTATTTCAAGGGCTTCTCTAGAACTCATCGCATCTGCTCCCGAGGAAACACGTTGCATTAGCATTGCTTGACGGGCTTCGGTTATGAGATTTCCAGAGTCGTTGCTAGCAGATCCATCAACGCCTAAACCAATTGGAATACCCATGCTTTTCATTTCTTTTATCGGCGCAATACCCGAGCCAAGTCTACAATTAGAGCACGGACAATGTGAGATTCCTGTTTGAGTTTTCGAAAATAGTTTTTGTTCTTTAGTATCTAGTTTAACGCAATGAGCATGCCAAACATCATTTCCTACCCAGCCTAAGTCTTCTGCATATTGTCCAGGGCGACAACCAAATTTCTCAATTGAATAAGCTACATCTTCGTCATTTTCTGCTAAATGGGTATGCAAGTATACATTTTTGTCTCGTGCAAGTAGAGCAGAATCTCTCATTAAATCCTGTGAAACAGAGAAGGGAGAACATGGGGCAATCCCGATTTGTATAAATGATGCAGGGTTGGGATCATGATATTTATCAATTACCCGAATACAATCCTCCAGAATAAGATTCTCTTTTTCGACTAAACTGTCTGGTGGTAAGCCTCCATCGCTTTCTCCAATGCTCATCGAGCCTCGAGTGGGAGAAAAGCGTATTCCAATTTCTTTTGCAGCATCGATTGTATCATCAAGACGAGAACCATTTGGGTATAAATATAAATGGTCAGACGTTAGGGAGCAGCCAGAAAGTGCTAATTCCGCAAGCCCTGTCATCGCTGAAACCCTTATTTCTTCTGGACCGAACTTACTCCAGATAGGATAAAGAGTTTTTAACCAGCCAAATAATAGTGCGTCTTGGCCTTCCGGTACTGCTTTAGTTAATGTTTGAAACAAATGATGATGTGTATTCACAAGTCCTGGAGTGACAACACAGCCACGGGCATTTATTTCACGTGTTTCGTCAGCTAATAAAAGATTCTTACCAATTTCAGTTATCTCACCGTTTGCAATTCTAATGTCTTGGTTGCGAAATTCATTTCGTTTATCATCCATGGTCAGAATAAAGTCTGCCTGCCGAATTATCATTTTTTCAGTCATTGATTGGTTGCCCTGAATGTGAATAAGTGTGAGTTTTAAGTAAACTATGGTCTTGGTAAATATAATTTAATGAAAAATTAAATAAAAGTTAATTAGTTGCAATTATATTNTTTGTTTTCACAGATTTTATTTTTCTACTGTTTNACTCTGTGTGANCGATGTTCTTATAAAAGCNATTATGAAAAAACTTGTTAACACTAATATTATTGTTGGCGCAGGTGCACTATCGATAAAAAAACTAATGTAGAGTCCAATAAAACTTGAGNCCCAGGTTACGAGAACAGAAATTAATATCATTAATTCAAATCTTTTTGTTAATAAAAATGCAATTGAGCCAGGAGCAATAATAAGACCAATAGATAGTATTATTCCTACTGCAGATAAGGTCGCAACAATAGTTAAGGAAATCATNGCAAGTAAACTATAATGTAATAATGTTACGGAAAGACCTGAGGCCTGAGCTTGAATTGGGTCAAACGTGGTTAATAGATAATCTTTTCTTTTTGCCAAAAGTAATAATGAAACACCTAATGAAATCAGGCCAGCAGTGAATAGTTCGTTAATATCTATCCCCAACATGTTTCCAAATAAAATATGATCTAAATGTACGTCANTTGTAATTTTTGTATANAAGACGATACCGAGGCCAAACATACCTGAGAAGACGATACCCAATACAGTATCTCGTTTTATCCGACTATTCTCACTTAAGAAACCAGCTGTAAGAGCACATATCATTCCAGCTGAGAATGCGCCAATAATCAATGGAATGTTTATTAAGTAGGCGATAACTATTCCAGGCAGTACTGAGTGGCTAATCGCGTCACCCATCAGTGACCATCCTTTCAGTACAAGATAGCATGACAATACGGCTGTTGGGAGAGAGATGATGAACATGATAAAAAATGCCCTGTTCATAAACCAGAATTCAAAAGGTGCTAAAATGATATCTATCATGGGTTTCTATCCAGAGCCAATTTCGACTTATTACGAATTTTGAAGTATCCGTGTTTTGGTGCAAAGAAAAACGCAAATAAAAATACAAATGTTTGTAATAAAACAATTAAGCCACCAGTTGCTCCGTTTATGAAAAAACTTAAATATGCTCCAATAAAACTTGTTATCGAACCAACAAGAATACTAATTAAAATTAACCTGGGGAATTTATCTGTTAGTAAATACGCGGTTGCTCCAGGAGTAATAACCATTGCAATGACTAGAAAGGCTCCTACTGTTTGGAGAGCAGCAACGCACGAGGCGGATAATAATGTAAAGAAGATTAGTTTTAATTTATTTGGATTTAAACCGATTGACCGTGCATGATTTTCATCAAAAAAAGTTACCATTAAGTCTTTCCATTTAGCAATTAATATGGTGAGTGAAACAACTCCTATAATTGCTAATTGAATGGTGTCATAGGGAGTGATTGCCAAAATATTGCCCATGATTATAGTTTGTATGCTTACCGACATTGGGTAAATAGAAACCATAAAAAGACCTAGACCGAAAAACGAAGTAAAGATTAAGCCAATTATTGCGTCTTCTTTTAAGCCAGTCCGCTGGTTAAGAAACAGCATAGTTCCTGCAGCTAGCCCTCCAGCTGCAAAAGCACCAAAAGCAAAAGGNATGCCAAGCATATAAGCTCCGGCTACTCCAGGTACGATGGAGTGACTTAAAGCGTCTCCGATAAGCGACCAACCTTTTAACATTAAATATGCAGATAAAAAGGCACATAATGCGCCAACCAATGAACTTACCCACATGGCATTGAACATGTAATTGTAAGAAAAAGGTTGTAAGATAATCTCAATCATCAGGATTATGCTGCTTTTCATTGTCATAAAGTACGAATGGACGTTCATCATCAGTAATTACGGTGATAGCACGTTGATCGTCATCTTCATGTAAATCTGAGCCGCCCAATACAAAGTGACGAAGGACCCCTCCAAATGCTAGCTCTAAATTTTCTCTAGTAAATGTTGTTCTTGTAGGTCCATGTGCCAAAACCGTTTGTTTGATCAAGATAGCTCTATCACAAAACTCTGGAACAGATCCTAAATTGTGAGTAGATACTAGCATTATTCTTCCTTCATTTTTCATTTCAAGTAATAAATTTATAATGGCGTCTTCTGTTTGAACATCTACTCCAGTAAATGGCTCATCTAATAAGATAATTTTACTGTTTTGTGCCAGGGCACGAGCCAAAAACACACGTTTTCGTTGGCCGCCAGATAATTCACCAATTTGGCGATCACTAAATGCACTCATGTTAACTCTTGCTAAAGCGTTTTTTACAGCATCGTGATCCGCTGGTTTCGGATTGCGGAAAAAACCCATGTGCCCATAGCGTCCCATCATCACTACATCTTTAACTAAAACAGGAAAACTCCAATCAACTTCTTCAGCCTGAGGAACATATGCTATGATGTTCTGCTTTAGCGCTACTTGAACTGATAAACCTAGTACGTTAATTTCTCCGGAACTAATTGGTAAAAAACCCATTATTGATTTAAATAGTGTCGATTTTCCAGCGCCATTTACCCCAACCAATGCGGTTATAGTGCCGGTCGGGATTTGAAAGCTTGCATTTTTTAAGCCTATATGACCATTACGATAAATTACTGTAAGGTTTTCAATAGTTATGCCTGAATTAGGTTTCTCGCTCACTTATAAAAACTCTCATGTTAATTAAGTTAAAGATTTTACTGCTATTTTACTAAAGCATCAGCAATTGTTTGGCTTGTTATTCGTAAAAGCTCCAGATAGGTGGGTGCTAAACCATTTTCATCCGTCAAACTATCAACATATAAGACACCCCCATATGAAGAACCAGTTTCCCGTGCAACTTGTTTTGCTGGTGCTTGTGACACCGTACTTTCACAAAAAATAGCGTAAATATTATTTTTTCGGACACTATCAATAACTTTTTTTACCTGTTGCGGTGTGCCTTGGGAATCTGAATTTATTGGCCAAAGATAAAGTTCTTTCATTTGAAAATCCCTGATCAGGTAACTGAAAGCGCCCTCGCATGTGACGAGCCAACGGTCTTCGAGAGGTATAGTTAATATTTTATTTTTTAAGGGTAATATGGTGTCTGAGATTTTCTTTTTGTAGATTTCTGCATTTTTATGATAAATTTCTTTGTTTTGAGGGTCGTACTTACTAAACGCTTCTTTAATATTGTCGACATATATGTGTGCACTTTTCAGACCCATCCAGGCGTGAGGATTTGGCTTTCCCTTATAGTCACCTTCCTCAATGCTCATTGGTATAATACCATCGCTTAGAGTTGCACTGGGCACATTAGATAAATTAGCAAAGAATTGCTCAAACCATAATTCTAAATTCAAACCGTTCCATAGAATTAAATCCGCATTTTGTGCTTTAATTATATCTCTTGGCGTAGGTTGGTAACCATGTATTTCAGCGCCGATTTTTGTGATTGATTCAACTAGAGCTACATCTCCTGCAACATTTCTAGCCATATCTGCAATCACAGTGAAGGTGGTGACTGCTTTAAATTTTTTAGCCTCAACTTTTGGTGCGGATATTAGTAAGCATGCGAGTAAAAAGAGCCCAAAATAGTTAATTATTTTTGTGAAAGATTTATTCATATATATTCTCGAATGTATTTAATTTTTAAACTGTAAAACACCCTAAGAATAGTGTCAATGAAAATGCAAGTCATTCTCATGTAGAAATATTTTCTTAGTATTTCATGGAAAAAGTCGCAAAGCTTGTTATTATTGTGATTTATTGAATGTTAGTTATAAGAATATTATAATATGAGTATACGAAATGGAGATTATTAGTGCGTGATCCAAAGTATAATATTCTCTTTGAGCCGGTTAGGATAGGACCAGTTCAGACCCGAAACAGGTTTTACCAGGTTCCCCATTGTAGTGGTATGGGATATCGTTATCCAAATGCTGAAGCGCGCATGCGTGGAGTAAAAGCTGAAGGAGGATGGGGGGTTGTTTCAACCCAAGAGACAGAAATTCATCCATCTTCTGACCTTTCAGCAGCAAATGAAGGGCGTCTTTGGGACGATTCTGATATTCCCAATTTAAAACTGATGTCGGACGCTGTTCATGCTCATGATAGCTTAGCAGCAATCCAATTAGTTCATGGTGGAATTAATGCACCTAATCGTTATTCTCGTCTATCACCGATGTCACCTTCCAATGGTGTCGTCTCAAATGATGACCCATATCAGGCCCGAGAGATGGACAAGACTGATATCTCAACTTTCCGACGTTGGCATGTAGATGCAGCAAAACGAGCAAAAAAAGCAGGTTTTGATATAATCTATGTTTATGCTGGCCATGATATGACTTTATTGCAGCATTTTTTATTAGCTCGTCATAATCATCGATCTGATGAATATGGTGGATCGTTTGAAAACCGGCTGAGATTATTTAGAGAAGTTATTGAGGATACAAAAGAAGCGGTAGGAGATAGTTGTGCAATAGCCGTTCGTTTAGCTGTGGATGAATTAATGGGTCCTGAAGGTTTTCGTAGTGAAGTAGAGGGTAAGGACATTATTGAGGCACTTGCTGAAGAACCTGATTTATGGGATGTGAATATCTCAGATTGGTCTAATGACAGCCAAACATCACGATTTGCTAAGGAAGGTTATCAAGAACCTTATACAGCTTTCGTTAAATCAGTAACTTCAAAACCAGTAGTGGGTGTTGGACGTTATACTTCTCCTGATAAAATGGTGGAACTAATTAATAAAAAGCATTTGGATTTAATAGGCGCAGCAAGGCCATCAATTGCGGATCCCTTCCTNCCATTAAAAATTAGTGAAGGTCGTTTNGAAGANATAAGAGAATGCATTGGGTGTAATATCTGTGTATCAGGTGATAACACCAACAGTCCTATGCGATGTACTCAAAATCCGACGGTCGGAGAGGAATGGAGACGTGATTGGCATCCTGAAAGATTAAAAAAGACACGAGTTCCAAAAAAATATTTGATTGTCGGTGGAGGACCATCAGGTCTTGAAGCCGCTACTTCTTTAATTAAGAGTGGAAATGATATTGTTTTAGCTGATGCAGCTGACTTTTGGGGGGGTAGGGTAACTCTTGAAAGCAAGTTGCCCGGATTAGCTGAATGGTCTCGAGTGCGAGATTGGCGAATGTGGCAACTTCAGCAAGTCTCAAATGCAGAGTTATATTTAAAAAGTAATTTAACTTCAGAAGACTTATTAAGTTATGGTATTGAAAATATTGTGTTAGCCACTGGGGCTACATGGCGTTCAGATGGAGTCGGCCGGGTTCATCGGGCTCCTTTAAAATATCTAAATTCTAACAGAATTCTGACTCCTGATGACATTATGGCTGGTGAGCTTTCGAATGAGAAGTCAAAAGGTCCAATAGTTATTTTTGATGATGATAGATTTTACATGGGAAGTGTTTTAGCGGAAGTGGCAGTAAAAACAGGTAGAAAAGTCATTTTTATTACTTCAACACCTAATGTGTCAGCATGGTCTGAAAACACTTTAGAGCAAAGTCGTATTCAGAGCAATTTGATGAATCTTGAGGTGGAGATAATCGCTTCGCACAAGCTATTTGATTTTCAAGATAAACAGTTATCTATTTCTTGTTTATTTACAGAGAAAGTCTCTCGCATAGAGTGTGAAACTCTTGTACCAGTAACTTCACGAATCCCAAATGACGTACTATGGCGCGAGCTTTCTGCAAAAGAAGACACTTGGAAAGATATGGGTATCGAAACTGTTACGCGAATAGGGGATTGTTTACAGCCTGGATTGATTGCTATGGCGGTTCAATCTGGTCATAGATTTGTGCGAGCTATTGAAGGAAAACAAGAAGATTTATTTAAGCGGGAGGATCAAAACTATCCGCGTAATTAATTTATTCATTTAATTTTCAATTTGAACCAACAGTATAAAAATTGCTGAGAAGTATTAAAAGGTGTTTGATGATAATCAATTTTACTTCCTAGTATTTGAAAATCATCACCTAATTCAGCATGTAACTTAGTTTTGTCATATTTCATTGTATTCAAACCACTACATTTGTCAGGACCATCTGGTCCAAAAGTAGCTATGATTGCGATAGCATTTTTTTTCAGACTTTGTTTTAAATTTTGAACATATTTATTGCGTTGAGATTCTTCAGTTAAAAAGTGAAAAACTGCTCGATCATGCCATAAGTCATACAAATTTTCTTGAGTAGTAATTTTTGAAATATTGCCAATTATTGTTTTTATTGAAACTGGCAGCTTGCCCAGTCTGTTTAAGGTTTGACTAATTGCTTCCTCAGAAATGTCTAGTAAAGTTAAATTGTTGTATCCTCGATTGCAGAGATCATCTACNAATGAGGATCTTCCAGATCCGATATCAATTATGGAGTTTTCTTTTTGCAAACAATTTTTTTCTATTAGTTCGAGCGATGTATCTAGTCGGTCGGCATACCAGCTTACAGCATCAATATCCTTAGATTTGTAAACATTGTTCCAAAAATCACTTTTATTCATAACAAAACCTTAATCTGACTTAATTGGTGTGTTTGATGTCCAATCAAATAATCCATTATCACGCTCACTTACGGCTGTTTTCCAACCTTCCTGTTCAACACGTGTTTTGAAATTAACGCCTTCTGGCGAATGACGTGCTATCCCGTCAAAAACTGTAGCTAAACGTTGTGTTTGATTAATTTGAGCTTCTATAGCAGAGTTTATTACCATTTTATGCATAGCGAGCTGATTAATGGGGACCGAAGCCATTCTGCTTGCTAATCTTTCAACTTCCTTGTCAAGTTTATTCTCGGGTACTGCGTTTAAAACAAGGCCGATTTCTGCAGCTTCTTTTCCAGTGATTTTATCACCAGTGAACATCATTTTTTTTGCTTTTTCTGGACCTAATCGATGAACCCACATTGCTGTTGTTGGACAGCCCCAGACGCGAGAAGGCATATAGCCAATTTGGGCATTTTCTCCCATAATCACAAGATCAGAACAAAGTGCAATATCTGATCCACCAGCAACTGCAAAACCATGGATTTTACAGATTACGGGTTTCATTGCTCTAAAAAGTGACATGAAACCCTGCGTATTAGCCCACATAAATTGGAAGTCTTGCATTGGATCCCAAGGCATTTCTTGAATTCCTTTATTGGGCCCTTTGTTTGCTGCATAATGGCTTAGATCATATCCTGCGCAAAAAGCTTTACCTGCTCCTGATAAGACCATTAGATGTATATCGCGATCGTTATCGGCTTTAAGAACTGCTTCAGCAAGCTCATGGGGCATACTTTCATTAATTGCATTCATAACCTTTGGACGATTTAAAGTTATTCGTCCAATTCGACCATCTTTTTCATACAGAACTTGTGCCATCGGTTTCTCCAGTCAAAGAGTTAAAAGCAGATAAGTAACCACTCAAAATAATAATCTTTTGAGATAACACTGAAGCGTTTTTACTATGTTGTCAAAATTCTTCTGATTATCTTAAACTATATATTTTAATAGTCTGGCTTATTATATAATGGGATATTTACCTGTAATATAATCTTCCCTTAGCTTAAATTTTTGTATTTTACCTGACCCCGTGAGAGGAAAATGATCGACTCTAACCCAGACGTTCGGGGTTTTTTGAGGAGATATGTTTGCGCGACAATGGACGTGTAGGGCGGCCTTGTCGATTGGCTTTTTACTACGAATGAATGCGCCAATAACTTCGCCCCATTTCTCATCTGGTAGGCCGACCACCGCAACCTCGGCTACGTCGGGGTGTTCTAACAGGCAGTTCTCGATTTCTTTTGGGAAATGGTTCTCGCCACCTCGGATTATCATCTCTTTAACCCGGCCTGTTATCGTGACATAACCACGTGCATCCATTTGGCCTAGATCACCAGTATGCAACCAACCCTCGGCGTCGACAGTCTCAGAGGTTGCTTTGGGATTGTCATTGTAACATAGCATGACAGATGGACCACGGGTGCTGATTTCGCCTACGATGCCAATATCTACTGTTTGATTTTTGTCTAGGCTGCGAATGGAAACCTCAGTTTGCGATACTGGTTGCCCAGCTGTATTGCAAATATCATCGATATTGTCGTTAATGTGATGCAGGGTAATAACTGGGCAGTTTTCGGTTTGCCCGTATACTGTTGAAAAGCCAGTACCCATAATTGAGCGAACCCTTCTCACCAGTTCTGGTGCGACTGTCGAGCCGCCACAATTTACTAATTTAAGAGCAGATAAGTCACGTGGAAGGGCTTCCTGTTTGTCCACTAGGGCAATAACCATGGTAGGAACTCCAAGGATAATATTTGCTTTATACATTTCTAGTTGGTCAAGCACCTTGTCTGGATCAAAAAAGCTGAACAACAGCATTCGACAGCCAGCCTGTAGACATCCTAAAGTAATCATTCCGCAGCCAGCCGTGTGGAACATTGGCATAATATTGGCCCAGGTCGTCCCAGGTGTTGTCCCGCAACGGCGTGCATAGTATCGAGCATTATTAACCAACCCAAGATGACTTAGGACTGCTCCTTTTGGAAACCCTGTGGTTCCACTCGTGTATTGAATCATAGCCGCGTCATTCGGTGATACAGTAGGTAAGACTAACTGATTTGGACCCTCTGCAAAAAGTGCGTCGCTTTCAAGATCGGTAACTTCACGGATCTTTTCAATATTTGCTGCAACATCATTACCGATTTTTCCCATGGGGTTTCCACGAAAGTTCTCAACTTGAAACAGGCCAACTGCTCCAGATTGTTTTAAAACGTAGGCGAGTTCTCGGGCTTGAAACGCTGGATTTGCGGTAACCATTACTAGACCAGACAATGCGCAGGCGTATTCCATCAATACCCACTCAGGATTATTTGGAGACCATATGACGACTCGTTCACCTGGTGCGAAACGAGTAATAAGTGCATTAGCTAAACGCTCGGCATCGGATAGAAGTTCTGCATAGGTCCAGCATCTGCCCTGATTGCCGTCCTGTGTGATTTCTACCAAAGCTTCTGCTTTTGGTCTCTGCCGTGCAATTTCTCTTAACAATTCTCCAATAGAGATATTATTCTGGTCGATATCAGATTGGGCTGGGAAATGGGACGATTTGAGTTTTAATTCATACATCGCTAAAATTGCCTCCCCGACCTTTTCCGTTTGCAAAGTGGTTAGCTCCTTGAATACCTCGCGTAACTTCAGCTTTGCTAATTTCCCATTCTTGTTTTAGCGCGGAGCGCATTGTTAATGCATGTTGGTTACGAGTTGACTTGCGATCGGCTTGCACACAGCTTTGAGGAAAGCGCGCGATATCATGTGCCAAGGCTTCGGCTTTTTTTCGTGCTTTGCCCTCTGCTACGACATATTCGCATAGGCCAATTCTTAGAGCCTCTTCTGCATCGACGCGCCGACCAGTTAATATCAAATCAAGGGCGCGACCTTCGCCTACCAAACGGGGTAATCGAACTGTACCGCCATCGATAAGTGGTATTCCCCAACGGCGGCAATAGATCCCCATAAAGGCTGTTTCTTCCATAACGCGGATATCACACCAAAGTGCGAGTTCCATACCGCCAGCAACAGCAGGTCCTGAAACGGCGGCTATAACAGGTTTGGACAATTCAAGACGACTAGGCCCCATAGCTGCCATAGGAAGTTCGCCATCTTCTGGAAAATCATAAGGATCGAGTGCCTCTGCACCTGCGAGTGATGCTGCATGTTTCAAATCCCAACCGGCGCAGAAGGCTCCGCCTTCACCCCAAAATACCGCAACTTTTGCCGTAGCATCTACATCAAAGGATTGAAACGCCTCAAAAAGCGCTTCTGCACTTTTAGGATCCATTGCGTTGCGTGCTTCTGCGCGCGAGTGAATAACAGTCCAGATTGGGCCATTTTTTTCGATGCGGACACTCATATCAAAACCTTTCCATAGTTGCCGGCAAGATACTTTTCCCGGATTGCAAACTTTTGGACCTTTCCCGAACCCGTTAATGGAAATTCTGGTACATGCACCCATATCGACGGCGTCTTTTGAGGGGATAGATTTACACGGCAATGAGTTTGTAAATCATTTCGATCCAATGGAGTTTCAGAGAGAATAAAAGCTGCAATAATTTCACCCCATTTCTCATTGGGCAATCCAACCACTGCCACTTGTGATACTTGAGGATGCATCACAAGTGCCGCCTCTATCTCAGCGGGAAAATAGTTTTCACCCCCTTTGATAATCATATCTTTTACGCGACCAGTCACCCTTATAAAGCCATGGCTGTCCATCGTACCAAGATCACCAGTATGCAACCATCCGTCACTATCGATGGCTGATACTGTGGCCTCTGGATTGTCATTGTATTCAATCATCACTGCATAAGAGCGTGCACAGATTTCCCCAACTTCTGCAATAGGGAGAACATTGTTATTTTCTGGCGAGCGAATTGAAACTTCAGTATGAGGGAGCGGTTGACCAGCTGTTTCAACAATTTGTTCAATTGTGGAGCCAATGGGATTCACAGAAATCATTGGGCTATGTTCTGTTTGCCCAAAGGCACTGAGCAGATGACACCCTAAATTATCGCGCACTCTTCGAACGAGATCAGGAGGCACAGGTGCTCCACCCGTTGTAATGACTTCGAGTGAGGACATGTCACGCGGTTTCTGCTCAAGTGACTCTAATAGGTTAAACAACATTGTTGGCACGGCAAAACACGTTGTAACCTTCTGTTCTTCTATAAGCTGAGCAAAAATATCAGAATCAAAACGCTTAATGAGAAGCATCTTGCAGGCTGCTTGCAAACACCCCAAAGCGCCCGTCGCACAGCCTGCCGTATGAAATAATGGCATGAAATTTGCCCAAACAGAATGTTGGTTTACCTGTTTACGTGCACAAAAAAGTCTTGCGTTATTCACCAGGTTTTTATGGCTCAATACAGCCCCCTTAGGGAACCCAGTTGTGCCCGAAGTGTACTGAATTTGCGCGGGGTCATCTGGGTGAACATTAGGGAGCAATGTTGGCCGATCGCCGATTTTGAAAAGTGTATCTTTGCTATGGAGATTTACGGTCTCTCTCAGGCGAGTATTCCCTTTTGTCGCCTCGTTCGCGATTTCTTTCATCGGATTGCCCCGAAATTCATCAATCATGAACAAACCGACTGCGTCAGATTGGTCTAGCACGTACCTTAGTTCAGCAGTTTGAAACGATGGGTTGGCAGTAACCAGTACAAGACCTGCTAAACCAGCAGCGTATTCCATGAATATCCACTCAGGGATGTTGGGTGCCCATACAACTATTCTCTCACGGGGTTCAAACCGAGAAGCAAGAGCTTGAGCAAGGCTCTTGGCTTGATTTGCAAGGTCTGAATAAGTCCATGACTGACCACAGTTACCATCTTCTGCCACATCGACCATAGCGATTGAGTCAGGATGACTACTCGCGATTTCACGCAAGAGTCCACCAACAGAAATATCACGGATTTCAGTGTCAGTTTGCGCGGGGAAATGGGACGTTTCGAGGTGAAGATTATACATGACTACTCAACCGTGATTGGACAGTTCGGGATGGCGATCAGCTTACCTCTTGGGATAAGACGCTTCTCATCATACATTGGCAATGTGCAGAGTTCGCCTTTTTGAGTTGAACCATCTGCGCAGAGCACCTTCACTTTTGTGCCTGGTCCCGTGGATGGATCGTCCATACGAACAATGCAGACCCCACAGTCTTGATAGGGAGAGTAACCTGAAGAACATACGCGTCCCACAATAGTTTCACCTACCCACATTATCCGACCAAGCTGAGCGATGCCACCAGTTATGCGCATTCCCCAAGTTCGGGATGATTTATCAGCAACTTCCAACGCTTTACGTCCAATAAAATCACGATCATCAAATTCGACAAAGTTTCCAAGCCCGGCTTCGAATGGTGTCGTATCTGCTCCAAAATCTGATCCAGCATTTAAAAGTCCAGCTTCTATCCGGCGTGCACGAAAAACTGGTGTGCCTGTTAAAAGTATATCAAATTCGGCACCTACCGACATGATCTTATCACCTATTGCTGCTATATCGGTCTCAGGGAGAAGATATACTTCCCAGCCAAGTTCGTTCGTGAAACCTGAACGGCTAATCCAGCAGGTCTGTCCTGCGATGCTTACTTCAGCACAATCAAAATATTGAAATGGATCTGGCAAGATTCCATCAAGTAGGGCGGACAGTAGCTCTAGTGATTTTGGTCCTTGAATCTGACTAACCCAAACATTTGGATCACTGATTGCAACGTCTAATCCTTCGGCGTGAGCCTTGTACCAGCTGAATAAATCGCCATCAGCCTGAGCCATCCAAAACCTCTCTTCAGCCAACCTTAGCAAAACTCCGTCAGTTATCATTCCACCATCATGGTAACAGGCAAACTGGTATGAGCACCGTCCAGGTTTGACCTTGCTGACACTGCGAGTAAATACTTTATTTAATAGTGTTTCGGCATCAGGTCCGCTTATCTCGATGGGCAGCTCACCCGTGTGACGAAAAATAACATTCGAGCGTACCGCCCAGTACATCTCATCATCAGATGCAGTATTAAGTGCTTCTGGTGTTAAACGAGAATTGTAGAGTGTATATTCTGGATCATAAGGAAGCTCCATGTAGCTCAGCGGATGTGCTGGCATTGTCCGCGCAAGTTCACGGGGTCTGTGTCCTTTGTTTGGGATAGCTTTTGCTACAAAGCGAAAATCAGAAAGATTTATTGTCATAGTACTTATTACTATTAATTATTAACTTGCATAATTTGAACCTTCTTCATCAAGAATAAATTTTAACTCTTCTAAGTGACGATAATTTTTATCGTAATATGCATCTAATTCGGCAGCAGTTTTCTCCGCTATATTATCAGCTATAACACTTAGTTTTTTTCCAGTTTGCAATGCTCGAATGTATGTTTCACAAGCTCTCTCGAAATAGTATAATCGATTAAATGTATCAGATACAGAGTCCCCAAAAACCATTATCCCGTGATTACCCATAATAAGTACCTTCTTCTTTGGGTCTGTTAAGAGAGTTGCACAGCGCTCACCTTCCTCTTCAAATGCTAATCCACCATAGTTATTATCAATAATATATCTATTAAAAAAAGTTGCGCAGTTTTGATCAATCGGGGGTAGTATTGGGTCTTCTAGTGAGGCCAACACAGTTGCATGTGTAGAGTGAACATGCATTGCACATCTTGCATGTGAGCAGTGTCGATGTATGGCTCCATGGAGCCCCCAGGCTGTTGGGTCTGGTGCATTTTTTTGTTTCATCGTATCTGGATCTAATGCATCTATGAGTAACAAGTCGGATGCCTTTATGCGGCTAAAATGCATTTGATCTGGGTTCATTAAAAATTTAGTGCCATCTTCGTTGACTGCGAGACTGAAATGATTTGCAACTCCTTCGTGCATGTTTAGTTTTTCTGTCCAACGAAATGCTGCTGCTAAGTCTACGCGGCTTGACCAATGATCTGAGTTACGTCTCAATTTGATTATATTAGGGTCACTCATAATACATCTCCGTTAGTAAAGTTAAATTCTAGTACAAGGATTTAATACATGTTCTTTTTTCTTGCACGAGTCTCTTCGGTCGATCGTTCTGAACCATCATGAAAAGTACCAAACCAACGATCCCAAGGCATTTCCTGATTCCCGTAATTGCATTCAAAATATCTATGATGAAGTTGATGATAAAAAGTCCCAAGTGCTAGCCTTCTTTTATCTTTTATTAACAAATCTTCATAACCAGAATGAGTCATTGCAGCTGCAGGGCCTTGCCATATAACATGAAAAATAAGATGGATGGGATGAGTTGCGATTATCCAATGGATGCAAAATGAACTTAAGTACAGAAGATGCTCAACTGGATGCATTGATAAACCTGACCAAGGACCAATATTTATATTCCGGTGATGTAGTGCATGATATCGTTTATAAAGAAATGGAAAATGGAGTAATCTGTGAACCCAATAAAAATGAAAGGCTGACCAAATTGGTAAAAAAATTAAAACTAAAATGAACCATACAGGATTGGAGCTAAAATTGTTAACGGGGACATATCCATTAGCCATCAACCAAGTAGTTACTACCTGAAAAGCTGTCAGTAGAAACACTCCGCTTGTGAGTGTCCAGAACATATTATCTTTCACCTGATCAGAAAATAAAAAATTGCGATTGTTTTTCGTTAAGTCTCGTTTATCAAATTTTAACGTGTTACCCTGGCTTTTTCTAATATAAAAAAAATAATGTAATGAACCTGCTACTAAGATCATCATTGTTAGATTTATAAAATAAATTTCGAATATCCAACTAAAATGAAAATCTTTCGTTTCCTCCAGAGATGGATAAACAAAAAACCACAATACAATTGCTACTGCAACCATCAGTATTCTTTCTGATAACGATAGCCAGTTCTTGTATATCCAATTTAACAAAAACATAGGTTCGGTTAGGTGGGTAAATGGAGACGAGTCTGCCAGTGGCAAGTTAGGATGGTAATTCCACTCTTTTGATTGATTTTCATCCATAAAAATATCCTCAAAAATATTAACTTTGGGTTAATATATGTACTATAAATTACTTTTATTTAATAAAAACGACAAAACTAGTCGCTAATTTTGTTCTGATGTGATTTTTGAATATTTGATAATTCACTGAATATTATTTATCATCATTTTAATAATTTTTTTTGGAGAAATTAAATGAGGTCGCGCAAACCAATTTCAGAGTTACCAACTCACGATGTGTTCAATATGCCACCATACATTGGCGATCAAGATCTTTGGAAAAATGACCAGGTTTTGCAAGAATGGTCTTCAGCTATGGGTGGAGAGAGCCATGCAGAATATTTTGCGGAGGTTGGAACAGTTGTTGGACTTGATGATACTTTTGAAAAAGCAAGACAGGCAAATAAAAATAATCCTGAATTGCAAGCTTTTGATCGTAATGGAATGCGCATTAATCACGTAGAATTTCATCCAGCTTATCATGACCTGATGGATTTAGCCATTTCAAATCAGCTGCATAATTTTGCTTGGCATAACGAAGGACGAGAGGGACATCTTGGACAATCAGTTTTGACTTATATGTTTAGCCAACCAGAAGGTGGTGTTATGTGTCCAATGGCGATGACTTATTCAGTGGTGCCTTCTTTGAGAAGTGCTCCGCAAATAGAAGCTGAGTGGATGCCCCGTCTATTGTCTAAAGAGTATGACCCGAGAGACATTCCAGCAAAAGAAAAGAAAGGCGCTCTAATTGGAATGTTTATGACCGAAAAGCAAGGTGGGTCAGATGTTCGAAGCAACACAACTTTTG
Source organism: Paracoccaceae bacterium (assembly GCA_002712045.1). Classification (GTDB taxonomy): domain Bacteria; phylum Pseudomonadota; class Alphaproteobacteria; order Rhodobacterales; family Rhodobacteraceae. The sequence continues at coordinate 6,778 of PARX01000043.1, read as the reverse complement.
CAATCCCACTTGGAGATAATGAAGGTATTGGTGAGGATTATTTGTTAACTGGTCACAAGTTCTTCTGTTCTGCTCCAATGTGTGATGCATTTTTGGTGTTAGCTAATACTGAAGGTAAGGGCATATCGTGTTTTTTGGTACCACGTTGGCAACCAGATGGGACCAGAAATAACCTTTTCATTCAACGTTTAAAGGAAAAGCTCGGAAATCATTCTAATGCGTCAAGTGAAATTGAATTTCAAGATACATTTGGCACAATGGTGGGAGATGAAGGACGGGGGATAAAAACAATTATAGAAATGGTAATTGGAAATCGATTATATTGTGCAATGTCTTCTGCTGGAATTATGCGGCAAGCTCTTGTGCAGGCATTACATCATACAGCTCATCGTTCCGTATTTCAGAAACGCTTGATACAACAGCCCTTAATGAAAAATGTGCTGGCTGATATGGCGATTGAAGTTGAAGGAGCATTAGCTCTAGGTTTGCGTGTGGCACATGCAATGGATAATATGAACGATCCTATAGAGGCAGCCATTGCACGTGTAGGAACTGCTGTCGCAAAATATTGGAATACAAAGAGATGTCCTTCGTTAGTTTTTGAGGCTTTGGAATGCCATGGCGGTCCAGGATATATTGAAGATAGTATAATGCCTAGGCTTTATAGAGAGGCGCCTTTAAATTCAATTTGGGAGGGATCAGGTAACGTAATGGGTTTAGACGTTTTACGTGCTATGACAAGAGAACCTGAAGCTATTAAAGCTTTTATGATGGAGGTGGAAAAAGCAAGAGGAAATAATATGTATTTAGACAAGGCATTAGATGAACTGAAAATTGAATTGGAAGACAATGTCTCTGAAGAGGGTAACATGCGTTTTGTTACAGAAAGAATGGCTTTAACCTTGCAAGGTGCCTTGTTAACTAATCATGCCCCTCAGTTTGTTTCTGAAGCTTTTTGTCAATCTAGACTAGGAAGCTATTACCTTGGTTCGTTCGGAACATTGCCTAGCTCATGTGACTTTGACAAAATAATTGAGCGGGCAATGGTTAAATAAATAATTATTTTGGTTTTTAAAATTGAATTTTTAAATCCGAATTAATGGTTGATGAGCACATCGGAATGATCCTCCTACCATGCAGGGAACCCGATAAGGCAAACGAACAACTTCGAATTTTCGATCTTTTAATCCGTGAGCTATAAAGTCCAATTCTGGTTCTGCTGGCACTACTACCGTTTGATCGTTTAATACGAGGTTGTTGCAGCTCATGTGCGATTTAGCGAGTGCTTTGGGTATTTCGAATAAATCCCAATCTTTCATAAAGTTGGGCAATCCTTGAGGAAGGGCTTCGATAGAAGCAAAGACCACCCCTTCGCGAGGTGTCATCATAACACAATCTAAATGTGGAAAGATTGGATCAATAGCAACTGTCTGGACTAAATAATCCGATCCCAAAACATGCTGAAGCCATCTGGCTCCTTCAGGATTGCTACATCCACCCGAGTGGCCCACTAAGATATTTTTGCCTAAAACAAAAATGTCACCACCCTCAAGGTATCCCCAACCCATTCCATCAAGATCCTCGTCAGCACCACCATCTGGTTGCGCAAAATATTTTGCGCCTCGGTCCATGGTATTTGTTAGTATTTCTCGGATAGCAAAGCGTTGGCGCCTGTGAAAAAGACTTCGGGGTGAAAGCTCGATGACGTTTGAGCCAATAGTTACAAATGGATCTCTCATCCAGGGCGTGGAAACCCCGTGATCTTCACCTCTAGGAAACTTCCGGTTAGCTGAACTGATCGTTCCAGCTATATGCACACGAACCCCACTAGATTCTAAGAAATTGATTGCACCTCTCGTCTGGTCACTAAGCTCATCGAATAATTCTGGGGACGCTTCTTTCATATTACGTCCAGCATTTTGCAACCAAAATTCCCCGAATTCACCTTGGGCTCTTAATTTTGCATCGTTATAAATTAGAGGCAAAACCCAATTGTCTGGAGATCCATAAACGCATTCTTTAAGATCAGACCATTCAGATTCTACGTGAATCGGAGGTAAGTTGTCGTTTGTTGTGTCTTTTTCATCCAATTATTAATTTCCAATCTGAGTATCCATTGTTTGATATTTAAGTGTTAGAAGTTTTGTCCTTACCATCCACTCTAACATAATCTTCACCACTGCCGAAGCTTTCACCCTTTTTTAGTAAACCAGCGCCAGGTATGAAGTTTACTTCTAACCGAATGCCATCAGGATCCTCAAACAACACATAATAATAGCCAGGCGCCCAGTCTCGCTCTTCCGGACCTCTAATAATCTTAGCCCCCAAACTGGAAGCAAGTTTGGCCGTTTTATCAACATCATTTTTTGATCTTGCCCTCAGGCAAAGGTGATGTAATCCAACGCGATATTGTTTGAAGCGTTCACCTAAGAATTCTGGGTCACATTTTCTTATCCCAATTGCGGTTCGAGCGCCTACATGATAACAAAAATCTTCCCCATCATGAACTAATGTCATCCCAAATTTAGGTAAAAGACCTTTATAGAAATGGCCGGCTTTATCAAATTGGCTGACAGTTAGGATGACATGGGCCATTCCATTTATTTCAATATTGTTGATATCTTCAGTCATGTTGTTGTCATTGCGCTACCAAAAGACTTGACTGCATCAGCACGCCCTGGTGACGGTGGTATATTTAATCCACGATCGCAAGCAGGTCGGGCGCGCATTTGTTCCATCCAACGTTCAAGTTCTTTTAAACCATCTGTGGGAACACGAGCCCAACGGTGACTACGTATCCAGGACCAGTTTGAAATATCAGCAATTGAAAAATCCTTTGCCAACCAGGTGCGCGCAGTTAATCGAGTATTTAACACCTCATATAATCGGCGTGTTTCATTGTGATATCGTGCCCTTGCATCTGGTACATCTTTGGGAAAATATCTTTCAAAGGCTACTGCTTGACCTTGCATTGGCCCAATACCACTAGCTTGAAACATCAGCCATTGCATTACTTCTTGTCGCTCTATGCCTTCTGGGGGTAACAATTTTCCAGTTTTTTCTGCCAAATAAAACAGTATTGCATTTGAATCGAAAATAACTAATCCATCTTCTTCGTGATCTACTATGACTGGAATACGTCCATTTGGATTCATTTTTAGGAAATATGGTTTATGTTGGTCGCCTGCTGCTAAATCTATATTTTTAACTGTGTAATCAAGTGAGAGTTCTTCTAGAGCCATCGCAGCTTTCCATCCATTTGGCGTGGGGGATGTATATAGGTCTATCATTTAGTTTGACTCTCTTTGAAATAATTTAGATATAATTTCAGTTAACATGACATATTTATGAAAATGATCAACTTTCAAAATGCAGGGAATGATTTTATGACTGAGATTAAATGGTATTTTGATTTCATATCCCCTTTTGCCTACCTACAAATGGCTCAGTTTTCTCATTTGCCAAAAAATATAAAGCTAAAACCAATTCCTGTTGTTTTTGGAGGATTACTAGCTCACTGGGGTCAGTTGGGGCCAGCTGAGATTTCTCCAAAAAGAAAGTTTGTATACCGTTTCTTTCAATGGAAAGCAGACTCCCTTGGGGTGCCTTTCAAAATGCCACCAAGTCATCCATATAATCCGTTATCTTCACTCAGACTTTGCATTGCTGCAGGAAGTAAAATTGAAGATGTTCAAGTGATTTATAATATCATTTATGGAAAGGGTATTCAGCCTGACTCTGAAGAAGGTTTAGGCATGATGGCGCAAGAGTTAAATATTAAAAACCCTGAAGAGGCGATAAATAATATTGATGTAAAAGAAAAACTTAAACAGAATACAGAAAATGCCGTTACTGATGGAGTTTTTGGCGTTCCCACTTTTGTTGTTAAGGATGAATTGTTTTGGGGTGGCGATGCTACAGATATGATGTTAGATTTCTTAACTAACCCAACTCTTTTTGAGACTTCTGAAATGAAGAGAATTTCAGAAATGCCAATGGGAAAAACACGAAAGCCCAAATAGTACTTTTTAAGGTTTTTCCTTAAAAATTAANTTTAACAGATAGTTGATAATGGTTTTTAAAAGATAATATGATGGTTGAAAATGAATCTAANTGAACTAGCAAAACTTTTGGAGCCAGTAGCCCTCAAAGCAGGGGCAAAAATTATGGAGATTTATTTGGGTGATCCTGAGGTTGATTTGAAAAGAGATGGCTCGCCAGTTACGGAAGCTGATCTGGCCGCTGAGAAAATTATCTTAACCGCATTAGCAAAAATTGCCCCAAATATTCCTATAATATCAGAGGAAAATAGTGCCAGCCATTTGTTGGATGCGCCCAAAACCTTTTTTTTAGTAGACCCTTTAGATGGTACTAAAGAGTTTACAAAGCGAGATGGTAAAGGAAGCTTTACAGTTAATATAGCATTGATAGAAAATGAAATTCCAATCATGGGAATAGTATATGCGCCTGCATTGGATAGACTTTTTGTTGGTGTCGACGGGGAAGGTGCTATCGAAAAATCAAAATCTAATGAGNNCTCATTATCTGTCAGAAACCCCAAATTGGAAAATATTGTCGCTGTAGCGAGCGCCTCTCATAGAGATGGATTGACAGATAACTGGTTAGCTGAACGTGGAATAAATAATACAATTTCAATTGGCTCTTCTCTAAAATTTTGTTTGATTGCAGCAGGCGAAGCTGATGTATATCCGCGTTTTGGTCCCACTATGGAGTGGGATACAGCGGCAGGTGACGCTATTTTAAGAGCGGCAGGNGGAAAGATGACCAAAATTGATAAAGCTAAATTTGTTTATGGTAAGCCAGACTATTTTAATGGTCCTTTTATCGCCTGGGGAGGATTTTCATAAAAAGTGTTAAGGTATGGTTTATTTTTTTGCGAGCATTTTTGCAAAGCTAAGTGCTATAAAGAAAACCAATGTAACACACACAATTGATGGCCCGGCTGGAGTATCAAAAATATATGCCCCTCTAAGACCAGCAATAGCAGAGCAAACTCCAATAATAGNAGTGATAACAACCATTGCTTCAGGAGTTTTTGCAAAATTGCGTGCAGCNGCAGCAGGTATAATCAGCATTGCNGCAATCAATAAGATTCCAACAACTTTAATTGAAATGGCGATAGTGATTGCTAATGACAAAGTTAGNATAAGTTGTTCACGTCTTGGATTNAGACCTTTTGCATAAGCTAGCTCTTCATTTAANGTTGTNATNAANAGAGNNGTCCATCGCCAAGCNATAAGAGNAAAAATCAGTGCTACACCACCCCAAATGATNGTNAGGTCCTCACGAGAAACAGCNAGGATATCACCAAAGAGATAAGCCATTAAGTCAAGGCGAACNCCAGANAGAAGNGAAACAATNACTAAACCTACAGCTAAAGCTGAGTGGGCGAACACACCTAAAAGTGTGTCTGTCGCATAATTACGCCCAGATANCTGGGTAACTACAGCACTCATNATTAANGCTACCAAAAGCGCACCGCCAAAAATAGANACTTGTAANGCAAGCGATANAGCTACNCCTAACATAGCAGCGTGNGCGGTGGCTTCTCCAAAATAAGCCATTCTTCGCCATACAACNAAACATCCNAGTGGCGCTGAAGTTAAAGCGACTCCAATACCNGCCANAGTTGCACGNGTCATAAAATCATCNAGCATANTTTTATTGCCTATTCAGAAGNATTAACATGTTCATGGANGTGGTCATGATCATGACGATATAGNGCCAATGCACCCTCTGTNCCAGCTCCAAAGAGTTCCTGATATTCAGGTGNTGATACTACNGCTGAAGGNGTTCCTTCACAGCAAACATGACCNTTTAAACATANNACTCTATCGGAGGNACTCATTACGACATGTAAATCGTGACTAATCATNAGTACTGCACATCCNGTATTTTGTCTTACTTGTTCTATCTGACGGTAAAAAGCTGCNGATCCAGGTTGATCTAGCCCTTGGGTTGCTTCATCCANAATCAAAATNTCTGGAGCGCCAANCAAGGCNCGAGCGAGNAGAACACGTTGGAATTGACCACCTGANAAACTAGACATTTGACTTNTTAAGATTTNTGGCACNCCNGCAGTTTCAAGAGCAGANNTGTAAGTNNTTTTNTCAACTTTTTCNGTAAGTGTCATAAANCGTTNNACAGTNATTGGCAGGGTNGTATCAAAATTTAAACGCTGAGGTATNTATCCGATCTTTAANTTTGATTTTANANTNATCTTTCCATCAGCGGGCTGNACNGCACCNATAATTGCTTTTANNAAGCTCGTTTTTCCTGAACCATTNGGGCCAACAATTGTGACAATTTCACCAGATTTTATTTCTAGGTTGATTTTTTTTAATACAAAATTTGTNCCATATTTTACACTTAGGTTTTCAACAGTTATCAAGCTCACAATTTTTCAATTTCTGCGCATGAATTACACAAACCTTCTGCTTCTATAACAGTTTGCTCAATCTTAAAACCTGAAGATTTTTCCATTTTAGACAAATCAAAGCCAGATGATTTTGTTTCCGTTTCAGCTACTGCGTCACACTGCCGACATATCATGAAGGCTGGTGTATGTTCAGAACCAGGATGGGTGCAAGCAACAAACGCATTTAATCTTTCAACTTTATGGGCAAATCCATGCTCAACAAGGAAATCCAATGCTCGATATGCTACTGGTGGTTGAGAACTAAAACCTGCCTCACGTAAATGTTCAAGAATTGCATAAGCTCCAATTGCTCGATGTTCTTGAAGAAGTATTTCTAAA
>PARX01000042.1 GCA_002712045.1 Paracoccaceae bacterium | reverse complement strand
AAAGTAGGTTGGTCTGTTGAGGGTGGTTTATGTATTGTTTTCATGGCTATAATTTTTGATCGATTGTCTCTTGCCATGAGTCATCCAAAAGAAAGTGATGTGCTTAAAGATAATACGGAGATGAAGTTTCGTCTTCTTCCGCAGAGGTTAGCACAAAATAAAATCGCAATATTTTTTGAAAAAATGATAGACATTATTTGGGTCTCTGTTGCTGTGTTAGGGTATTATTTTGTCGAAAGTTTGGCAATTCTTTGTGAACGCCTAGTTAAAATTTTTAATAAAAATCATGCATTATCTATTGGCATTTTAGTAAGAAGTTTTAGATTTTTATTGTCTAGCCTTTTTGTAATTATATTGGTTTTGATTTGGGATTCTTGGATAATGGAAATTGGATATTTTCCGAAAGATTGGCAGTTTACGATCCGAAAACCAATAGATAATGCGATTGATACCCTTATTGTTAATCCTTATTTTTATGGGTTCACAAAGGGTTTAAAGGAATTCATATTTTTCTATATTTTAAATCCACTTGAAGTGTTCTTGATTGGTCTTCCCTGGTTATTTGTCTTGGGAGCTTTTTTTGTTATTTCATTTTATTCAGCAGGCATGATTTTTGCAATTATAGCGGTGTGTTTGTTGTTTTTTACTGGCCTTTCTGGCGTTTGGGAGCTTACTATGCAGACCCTTGCTGCAATCGTTGCGTCAGTTGTTGTGTGTGTTGTGATTGGATTACCGTTAGGTATTTTGGCGGCGTATAATAAGACTGTTGATAATGTTGTCAGACCAATACTTGATACGATGCAGACAATGCCTGCATTTGTTTATCTAATTCCAGTTTTGTATTTCTTTGGTGGTAATCGTGTAACAGCGGTAATTGCTACTGTTATATATGCATTGCCACCTATGGTGCGAATGACCAACTTGGGATTGCGAGAATTACCTAAGCAAATTAACGAAGTTTCAGATTCTTTTGGCTCTACTGAAATTCAGAGCCTAATAAAGGTTAAATTACCAATGGCATCTCCTTCAATTATGCTTGGTGTAAATCAGGCGGTAATTATGGCGCTTGCGATGCAAGTAATTACTCCGTTAATTGCAGGAGAGGGTTTGGGTAAAGAGGTTTTTCGTGCAATGGAAACAGCTGATACAGGGAGAGGTTTGATTGCAGGTATCGGAATTGTTCTGCTGGCTATTTTACTTGATAGGCTTACTCAGGCCTGGACAGTTAATCAACGAAAAGCACTGGGATTGTAGTGATTGTAGGATTGGTTTAGAGTGGATATGATAATAAAAGAGAATTAAAATCTTATCGTTATTAAGAAAATTATTTGAAGTGTAATAATCAACTGGGAGAAACTATATGAATTTAAAAAATAAATTAACAACAAGCTTTTTCGCAACAATGCTTGCGATTGGATTTGCTGGATCAGCCTCGGCTGGTGGCATGCTTCGAGCACCTGTTCCTGATTGGACTGGTGGTGCCGTTACTTGTGAAGTGATCCATTATGTTCTTGAGAACGAGATGGGTTATAAAGTTAAACGGATTACAATGCCTTCTGGCCCTGGTGTGGCCGAGGGGGAACGTGCTGGTGACATAGACTTTCATTGTGAAAGCTGGCCTTCTTATTCAACTACAAATGATATCTACATCAAAGAATGGGGTGGAGATGGCAGTATTGTAAAATTAGGTGATGCTGGTCCTATTGGAACAAGTAGTTATTGGATTCCTTCATATTTGATTGAAAAAAATGGTGGACCAATCAAAAATGAGCCAAAGCTTTCGGATTTAAATGATCACGTTGATCTCTTTAAAGGTATGGATACTGGTGCTAAGGGTCGTTTGTTAGGTTGTCCAACGCCAGCTTGGGAATGCCGTGACCAAGATAGACTTGATATGAATGGCGTTAATTTTAAGGCTATAGAGCTTGGTTCTGAAACAGCACATTGGGCTGAAGCACAAGCTGCGTATAAGCGTAAAGAGCCGTTTGTATTATATGCATGGACACCACATTGGATCTTTGCTGTCTTAGATTTGGTTTCAGTAGAACTTCCAGCATTTGGTAGTGTTGAATGGCCAGCGTCTGGTTGGGATGTGGACATCACATATAATGCGGGTCGTCCAGGAATGTTAACCGAGCATCCAGAGGCTTCACAAATGATTATGAATGCTTCAATTACAAATGTTCAGCAAGCTGGAATGATTAAAGCCATTGATATTGATGGGCGTGATATTGAAGAAGTAGTAGCGGAATGGATGGAAGCAAACAGAGACGTTTGGTCTTCATGGGTTCCTGATTGATCTAATACAAATATTTCTGAAATTGGGCCCCTTTTTAGGGGCCCCTTTTTTGAAAAGGTTATAAAATGAGTTTAAAGACCAATAGTGATTTAATAGGGATTTTTTATATATTATTGGCTTCTTTGAGCGTTGCTATTTTACCAAATTCAGCAAAATTCGCCATGTCTGATGGCGCTGGGATGATAACCCTGATGGTAACAAGAGGAATAATTGGATTAGTTTTACTGATTAGTTTGTTATTAATAACCCGCACTTCATTTTTTTTACCCAAATCTTTGATCTTAATATCAATTATCAATGGATTATTAGCCTTGGGAATGATTGCAGCATTATACGCGGCCATTATCTATATCGATATAAGTTTATCAATTTTAATTCTTTGTCTTTTCCCTGTTGTAATAGCTATTATTTCACATCTAAGGGGTGTCGAAATTGTGAGCTTGATACAATGGCTCTGCATCCTTTTTGTTTTAATCGGGTTAAGTCTTTTAATCCTGAGTGATAAATCTAGTGTTAGTTTTCTTGGTATTTTTTTCAGTTTGATAGGCATGATTTTCGCAGTAATTATTACATTTTTATCAGAGAAAATGACCAATGAAATTGGAGCATTAACGACAACGTTTTACTTGAATGCTTGGGGTCTGTTATTTCTGTTAATAATACTTACATCGTTTAGTAAATATCTTCCACCTCAGTCAAATATGGGATGGGTTGCAATGGCTTTGAATGGAGTCTTTAATATAGGTGCTTGGGTGTTTTTTTTCGCTGGTATGCAGAGAATAGGAGCAACTAGAGCTTCGATGCTTACGTCAGTTGATCCAATTTTTTCGGCTATACTAGCCTACTTGCTTTTCAATCAATTTTTTTCAGCCCCTCAGTGGGTTGGGTTTTTCTTGGTTATAATATCTTTATTTTGCTTTGAATATTTCAAGAAAAAAGTTAATATTCTTGGCTAATTTTCTCCATCATTTTTACCATATCTACGGAATAATCTAAATCTAAAGCATCTTTGTTTTGCAAAACAGAAAAGAAAGAAACTGAGATGCCAGTATCAGGGTTTGCTAGCATAAACTGACCCCCATAGCCGCCATGCCCCAACCAGGTACCGTCCGTCATAGTCTGGTTTGAATAATTATAAAAGTCCTTGGGTGGAAGATTTTTTGGTCCAGGATTTTTTCGTGTATCTTCAATATATTTCTTACTCCCAATTTGATTTCCATCTGCGCCCATACCAAATCGGCAAAAAAGTTGACCAAAACGGGCTAAGTCTCTAGCGCATAGGTTTACGCCACCGTCAACAACAGGGAAGCCGTCTCGATCTGTATGCATATGCCAGTTTCCTTCGATTCCAATCGCTTCAACAATATTGATCATCCATTCTCGTAAGGTACGCTTGCTAACACTTTCTGCCACCCATGCTAAAACATCTGTATTTGCCGATTTATAGTCAGCATAGCCTGTTTTATTTTCTAATGAGGATCCTATCTGTTCGATCGAGGATAAAAAGGTTTTTTGGTTTATTTCTGGGATTTCTTTTGATGGCAAACGCCAACCTAAAGTTGTTTCATGAATAAAACTGCTTGCAAATGGGTCTGAGTAATCCTCTGAATAGTTGTTAGATAAGTCCATATTTAACACTTGTTGGACTGTTGCTTCTGCATAACCTGTCCCGATTTCTGGTAAGTATTCTTTTACTTTTTTGTTTGGATCCAATAAGCCCTGTGAAATTAATTCTCCACAAATTAAATTAAGTGTCATTTTGCTAATAGACATTATCGTATGCGGGTGTGTGTGGTGAAAATCATCGGCATAACGTTCAAAAATTAATTCTTGACCTTTTAAAACCACCATACCAGAAAAATGGTTTGTTTCAGTCATTTTTTTGACATCAGGACGCATACCAATGCTAGCGTTAATATTTGTTTCTAGATGTAAAACTTTAGCTGCTCTAAACGATACGGAGTAACGGGGGATTCTATACAAATTATGAAATCCATGTCGTCTTGTTTTGGGTTGGTGCCATCTGGGTTTATTATCTTGAGTGACATGCAAATCTGGGTTGGGAAAGGCAGCTATCGGCTTTAATTTATTCATAATCTATCCTTTATGATCTAATTAGTGGATATTGTGAGCTTGTATATTTTCTATTTAGATAATCTAGGAATACCAAAATTATCAATCACTTTCTTATTTTTATTCACAATTACTATTTTTAAGAAAAAACACGGATAACAAATAAGTATTCTTAATAATTTGCACCTTAGATCAACTCAAAGTATACGGTCAGTAGTTGTGATAAGCGAAAGCTAATTTGGGATTAGAGTTCTAGAGATGTACTATGGCTAAAAAAGTAAAAACTAACTTGATGTGGGGTGGTCGTTTTGATGAGGGCCCCGATGTGCTTATGGAAAGCATTAATGCATCGATTAATTTTGATAAACGTCTTTATAAGCAAGATATAGAGGGTTCTGTTGCACATGCAAATATGTTGGCAAAACAGGGAATTATTGAGTTCAGTGAAGCTGATTTGATTTGTGAGGGATTGGCTAAAATAAGACTTGAGATCGAAGAGGGTAAGTTTGAATTCAAACCTTCATTAGAAGACATTCACATGAATATTGAGGCTCGTCTTGCTGAGCTTATTGGAAGCACCGCGGGGAAATTACATACTGCAAGATCTAGAAATGACCAAGTTGCCCTGGATTTTAGAATGTGGGTTCGTGATCATATAGACATAGCCATTAGTGATTTGAGAAAATTGATTGAGGCGTTTATAAATCAAGCTGATTTGAATAGTGATCTTATAATGCCAGGTTTTACACATATGCAGGTTGCTCAACCAGTGAGCTGGAGCCATCATATGATGGCTTTCGTTGAAATGTTTGGGAGAGATCTTGCGCGGTTTGAAGATGCAAGACGAAGACTAAATGAGTGTCCATTGGGTGGGGCAGCACTAGCTGGAACCTCTTTCCCAATTGATCGGCATACTACTTCAAAAATACTTGGCTTTGATCGTCCCATGGCTAACTCTATTGATAGTACTTCAGATAGAGACTTTGCTTTAGAATTTTTGACTTGCTCAGCAATCTGCGCAACACATCTAAGTCGTTTCTCAGAGGAACTAGTGATTTGGTCCTCTGCTCAGTTTAATTTTGTTGAAATATCAGAAAGATTTTCAAGTGGGTCTTCTATTATGCCTCAGAAAAAAAATCCAGATGCGGCTGAGTTGATTAGAGCCAAAGTTTCTCGAATTAATGGGTCCTTAGTGGCATTATTAACTACAATGAAAGGATTACCTCTGACATACTCAAAAGATATGCAGGAGGATAAAGAGCAAGTATTTGACGCAGCTGATACGTTGCTTTTATCACTCAGGGTTATGACAGGGATGCTTAACGAATTAAAACCAAATAAAACCAATTTGGAAAAAGCAGCGTCTGTTGGTTTTTCAACGGCAACTGATTTAGCTGATTGGTTAGTAAAAAATATAAAAATACCTTTTAGAGAAGCTCATGAAATAACAGGTAAACTAGTAAAGCGTGCAGAAGAGAATAGTTGTGAGTTAAAGGATCTTAGTCTTGATGATATGCAGGAAGCTAACAGTCTAATAAACAAGGGGGTTTATTCCGTATTGAGTGTACAGAATTCAGTTGCTTCTAGAACTAGTTATGGCGGTACATCGCCAGAAGAAGTTAGAAAGCAAGTTTTAACTTGGAGAAAGAAGTTATCTTTATGAAATTGTTAAAAATAATACTTTTACTTTCTTTTACTGTTTTGGTTTCTTGTGGTGTGGCTGGGGATCCGACTAGACCTGGAAGCTCCACTGAAATTAGCAGTTAAATTGTTTTACAATTTTAAAGTTTAATCATAAACGACCTTTTAATTAAATACTAAGAAGAAGATTATGGATAATTTTAATTACAAGAAGAGAGAGCTTCACGTTGATAAAGTGGCTATTAGAGAGATTGCTTCCTCAGTTGGAACTCCATTTTATGTTTATTCACAAAGGGCGATTGAAAAAAACTATCAATCTTTTTCAAAAGCCTTTTCAAAATTAAATTGCTCGATTTCATACGCTATGAAAGCCAATTCAAATCAAGCAATATTAAAGATATTAGGAAACCTTGGCTCAGGGATGGATGTGGTTTCAGGTGGGGAGTATTTACGTGCTAAGGCAGCAGGTATTCCAAGTGATCGTATTGTTTTTTCTGGTGTTGGTAAAACAAATGAAGAGATACATCTGGCGATAAGCGGTGGAGTCAGGCAGTTTAATGTTGAAAGTGAACCTGAATTAATCGAAATTTCACGGGTTGCCTCGAATCTTAATGTAACAGTTCCGTTAACAATAAGAGTAAATCCGGATATTGATGCAAAAACCCATTCAAAAATATCAACTGGAAAATCTCAAAATAAGTTTGGTATTCCCATCATTAATGCGCGGGAAATTTATGCATTTGCCGCATCGTTACCGTCAGTCAAAATTGTTGGGATTGATGTTCATATAGGAAGTCAGATATTAGATTTAGAGCCGTACCGTGCAGCATTCTTAAAAATACATAAGTTAGCAATGGATTTGAGGTTGGATGGGCATGAAATTTCTAGGATAGATTTGGGTGGTGGATTGGGCATAGATTATGGGCTGAACGATACAAAAATACCTTCTCACTTAGAATATGGCGCTTTGGTTACTGAAATTTTTAAAGATTTAGGTTGTGAAATAGAATTAGAGCCCGGGCGTTGGATTGTCGGTAATTCCGGTTTGTTAATTAGCTCCGTAATTTACCTTAAGAAGGGTGAAGGGAGGGATTTTTTAATAGTCGATGCGGCTATGAATGATCTAATTAGACCTGCTCTTTATGAAGCTCATCATGAAATTATACCAATTGCAGAGAATATTGAGAGTTCTTCTTCATTGTATGATGTTGTGGGTCCAGTTTGTGAAACGGGAGATACATTTGCGGTTCAACGAGAAATAATTGATATGAAAAAGGATGATCTNTTGGCTTTTAAATCTGCTGGAGCNTATGCGGCNGTAATGGCNTCNGANTACAATNCAAGGCCNNTNGTCCCAGAGGTGCTTGTTAATGGTGATAAGTTTNNATTNATTAGAGCAAGACCNACTATTCAAGAAATNATTGATAGGGATCAGGTGCCAGATTGGTTGTAACTTTGCCTGTTTTGAACTTCGGTATGCCGATGNCAAGATATTAAGTGATTGTTTATCATACCAACGGCTTCCATGAANGCATAAACAATTGTTGGACCACAATAACGATAGCCNAGTTTTTTTAAATCTTTAGAAATTNTCTGNGATAANGGAGATTGNGTCTGAACATCTGCTTGGCTAACCNGATGAGTTTGTAGGGGTTTGAACTGGATGTATTCCCATAGGAAATTATTAAATCCTTTCCGTTTTTCAATNTCTANGTATATTTTAGCGTTACTAATTGTTGCTGTTATTTTTCCTCTATGCCTAACTATCTCTTTGTTTTTTACTAGGGAGTTAATTTTCCTATCATTATAATTAGCAATTACCTCTGGTTGAAAATTATCAAAAGCGGCTCTGAATGCCTCTCTTTTCCTTAGGATAGTAATCCAGCTCAAACCGGCTTGAAAGCCTTCAAGTGTTAGCTTTTCCCATAGCATTTTACTATCATGCTCTGGTACGCCCCATTCGTTATCATGATANGTAATATATAGAGGGTCACTTCCAGGCCAAGGACATCTTTCTTTCACATTCGCTCCTTCCAACACTTCAAGTTGACAGTACTATTATGTTATAAATCCTGGACTTACATAATGTCAAAAAACAAAGAATAGTATAGGAATTAAACAAAATACCAAATTAGCCNAACCAAAAAGTGAATAAGNTAAGTAATTTTATATGTGACAAAATGTCTAAAACGTAATATTATTATTTATTTGTGCATTTAAAAGTAATTATGTTACTATAAGAATTATTTTGTAAGTTTGGTGAAGTTTGGTGCTTACAAGAAAAGGATAAACTTATGACGAATATTGTTATAGCTTCAGCAGCTCGTACCGCCGTTGGCGCTTTTGGAGGCTCGCTCNCTAATGAGCCAGCACATGAATTGGGAANGGCAGTAATTGAAGAAGTTGTNCTTAGATCTGGGGTGGATAAGGCTGAGGTATCTGAGACAATAATGGGGCAAGTATTGACGGCTGGTCAGGGCCAGAATCCAGCACGACAAGCTCATATAAATGCTGGACTACCCATTGAGAGTGCTGCTTGGGGGATTAATCAAGTCTGTGGATCTGGATTACGTGCTGTAGCAATTGGCGCTCAGCATATTCTCTTAAATGATGCATCAATTGTCGTTGCTGGTGGCCAAGAAAGCATGTCGTTAAGTCCACATGTGGCTCAAATGCGATCAGGAACAAAAATGGGCGATGTGTCGTTTATTGATTCAATGATTAAAGATGGTCTCTGGGATGCTTTTAATGGTTATCATATGGGAGGTACGGCTGAAAATGTTGCAAAAAAATGGCAGATCTCTCGTGATACACAAGATAACTTTGCTGTTCTTTCACAAAATAAAGCTGAAATAGCATCAAAAGATGGTAAATTTTCTGATGAGATAGTCCCATATACCATAAAAAATCGAAAGGGTGACATTACTTTTGATACCGATGAGTATATCCGACATGGTGTCACTCTTGAGAATATGCAAAAGCTACGCCCAGCATTTTCCAAAGAAGGCNCCATAACCGCAGCTAATGCATCTGGGATTAATGATGGAGCTGCAGCTGTACTATTAATGAATGCTGATGAGGCTGAAAAAAGAGACATCAAACCATTGGCAAGGATTGNTTCATTCGCAACTGCTGGAGTTGACCCGTCAATAATGGGTATAGGGCCAGTATATGCTTCAAAAAAAGCGTTAGCAAAAGCAAATTGGACAGTAAATGATTTGGAATTAATTGAATCGAATGAAGCTTTTGCTGCTCAAGCGTGTGCAGTTAATAAAGAAATGGGCTGGGATCCAGCGATTGTGAATGTCAATGGAGGCGCGATTGCAATCGGGCATCCTATAGGTGCATCTGGGTGTCGGATTCTAAATACTTTACTATTTGAAATGCAACGTAGAGATGTGAAAAAAGCAATAGCAACCTTGTGTATNGGNGGGGGCATGGGTGTGGCAATGTGCCTAGAAAAACCGTAGATAAAAATTGAAAGGGACAATATGGAAAGAGTGGCNTTAGTTACTGGAGGAACGCGCGGGATTGGCGCGGCGATTAGTAATGCTTTAAAGTTGGAAGGCTACAAGGTTGCAGCGACTTATTTTGGCAATGAGGAGGCCGCTAATAAGTTTAGTTCTGATACTGGTATTGTAACTTACAAATGGTCAGTGTCTGATTACGATTCCTGCGTATCTGGTATCAGGAAGGTAGAAGAAGAATTGGGNAAAATTGATATCTTGGTAAATAATGCTGGTATAACTCGTGATGCCATGTTTCACAAAATTACTTTTCAGGAGTGGAAAGAAGTTATTGATACAAATCTTAATGGCGTTTTTAATATGACTCACCCTATTTGGAACGGGATGCGNAATCGAAAATTTGGTCGAGTAATAAATATATCTTCAATTAATGGTCAGAAAGGTCAGATGGGACAAGCCAATTACTCTGCAGCTAAGTCTGGTGACATTGGGTTTTCTAAAGCTTTAGCTCAAGAAGGTGCTTTTAAAGGAATAACTGTTAATACNGTATGTCCAGGATATGTGGCGACTGACATGGTAAATGCAGTGCCGGAAAAAGTAAGAGATGCAATAATCTCACAAATACCTGTCGGTAGGCTTGGAGAAGCATCTGAGATCGCTAGATGTGTGACCTTTTTAGCNTCTGATGAGGCAGGTTTTATTACTGGCTCTACAATTACAGCTAATGGAGGTCAGTATATAGTATAAGTTTCCTAACTAAGATTATAATTAATTGTATTAATTATATTTAGCCTCCATTCTATGNATCTGTTCTTTNACCTTTAATTTTAGTTTTTTCATNAATGTAATATTTTCAGTGTTAATAGATGGATTTTTTTGGGCACTGGAAATTTCAATTTTAAGAGACTGATGTTTCTTTTTTAATTCCTTAATATGATTAATAGCTACCATTATTTTTCTGCTCCTTTTTTTATGATTTGATTAAATACCAAAAATGGTAAATAACCTAAGACTTTTTTTATGGCGATATTTTTGGTGAAAAATATGGTTTTAATGGGTCTGGTTAATTTTCATATTTTTAGCGCAAAACTATTTTCTAAAATATCTCTAACATCATCAGTGAAACACTTCGAATTTTTCTGAATAGCTTTGTCTTGATGGACTATAAGTGGAGGCTGTAATGAAAATACCCCNTTCNNACCTTTNGTCATTTGAATTATNACTCGATTTGAATTTTCATTTATCCTCGAAGATATAGGCTTTACTCGAATATTACCAAAATAATTTGTGGCTTCGTTAATAATATCTGGAAGCCTTTCAGTTCCAACAATTATTGTGAACATCCCGCCTGGCCTTAAACGCTTGGCAGAAATTTTTACCCATTCATTTAAGTTGAGTTGTTCCCGNAGACTTAAGTCTTTATCTAAAATAGNGGAACGAGTCCCAGCATTTTTCTTATAGAATGGNGGATTTGTAATTATATGATCAAAATTCTTATTTTTTATCTCTAAGGGTAGATCTTGAATATCGCTATGGTATGTCCTTACGTTAGAATTTTGATCTAAATTAATTTGAGCTAAATCCGCATATTTTTTTTGAATCTCCACACCATATAAGCTTAGATTTGGTACCCGGTGATTTAAACACATTAGCACCACTCCCGCTCCACAACCAAGTTCTAAAATGGTTTGATTTTTCATTGCGGGCACAGAAGCTGCCAAAAAAACAGCTTCCATTGATGATCGAAAGCCAANTTTTGGCTGTAAAACTTGAATTCGACCACCTAAAAAAGCATCTTTGGTAAATTNCTTCATATCTATTTTTGATGATTTCATAGATAATCAATTCCATTATCGGAAAGTATTCTTTGTGCTCTATTTAAGTAATGTTCTGATACTAATATTCTNCGAGGTAGAATACCTATCGATCCTTCCAATACGCTCATATGGACGTCCAACTCAAAATACTCTATGTTTTCGTTNGTNAAGAGTAGTTTAACATGGGCAATGACTGCTAATTCATTTGTTCTGATAAGCTCTTTCATAAAAATANTAAATGCAAAACCTTTTAGATTGTCGATACAAAGTATTATAGAAAATTAAAATGAATAGCCAAATGGATAATCCAGTAAAAGTNTTAANATCTNATTTTGAGATGGAAATGCGATCGGTAGATCGAATAATTAATAGATATATGACCTCTGACTCAACGCCAATTATTTCTGAACTATCTAGTCATCTTATTAAAGCTGGTGGTAAGAGGTTGAGGCCATTGTTAACAATAGCATCTGCGAAGATGTGTGATTATTCAGGCGATGCTCATATTAAGCTAGCAGCGGCTATTGAATTTATTCACTCTGCTACTCTTCTGCATGATGATGTTGTGGATGAAAGTGAGAAAAGACGAGGGAAACCAACTGCAAACTTTTTATGGAACAACCAGTCATCGGTTCTGGTAGGAGATTATCTTTTCTCAAAATCATTTCAATTAATGGTAGAAGCTGGATCATTAAATGTTTTATCAATTTTAGCTGATGCATCTGCCACAATATCTGAAGGTGAGATATTGCAGTTAAGCGCAGTGAG
>PARX01000041.1 GCA_002712045.1 Paracoccaceae bacterium | reverse complement strand
GCTTTTTCAAACAGGATTATGGTAGGTGAAAGTGAGGAAATGCGCTTAATGGATCCTGAAACTGCGATTGAAATTGCTAATGCGAATAAAGATATCATTGTAGGAATAAAAGTTCGAATTGGAAAATGGACATCAGGTCTAAATGGGATAAGCCCATTAGAAGTGGCGTTAAAGGTAGGAGAAGCTTGTCAGTTGCCAGTTATGGTACATATTGATGAACCGCCTCCAACTTACAGTGAGGTCGTTAAGCATTTGAGAGCTGGTGACATACTCACACATTGTTTTCGAGGTTTTCCAAACTCACCTATCTCTAAAACAGGAGAGGTCATTTCAGAGGTTTTAATGGCGCGTTCTAGGGGCGTTTATTTTGATGTTGGACATGGCAGTATGTCATTTTCCTTTGACACGGCAAGGGCAATGTTAGCTCAAGGTTTTTATCCCGATACTATTTCATCGGATATCCATTGTTTGTGCATTGATGGACCGGTATTTGATCAAGTTACGACTTTATCTAAGTTTTATTGTTTAGGTATGCCTTTGGTTGAGGTTGTCCGTTCTTCTACTCAAAATGCAGCCAGAATGTTAGGTCGAGCCTCTTTGGGGAATTTGAAAGTTGATTCTGAAGGAGATGTCTCAATTTTAAGAATTGAAGAGGGATCTTTTGATTATAAAGATGGCACTGAATCAAGTATAGTGGGTGATAAAAAAATCTTTGCTGAAGGAATGGTAATTAATGGCAAGTGGATTGAGAAAACCTAAGTTAGAGTATTGTTTTGATTTTATGACCTGGTGGATAAGATAAGCGCACTTTCGTTACTAAATCCTCTGTTATAAATGTTTCTCTATTTACGATTAACAAGGCGTTATTTGATGAAATATTAAATAGCTTTCTTTCTTTCTCTGATGCTGATTCAGCGCAAAAAGAAATTGTGCCAGTACTTATGGGAATATTAGCTACTAACCATTCATTGATACTAATTGTTTTGAGATCCAACTTTTTTAATCCAGAAGCAATTTTTAAACTTACCCAACGTTGTTCAAATGCATATGGGACATCATTTGATTTGTGTGTGGTTTCTACAGATAATCCATCAATTTTATTCAAGCGTGTTTTTTTTTCTGATAAAATTTCAAAAGAGTATTTATTACCTTTATTTTCAATTTCTTTTCTAATTATTGGGATATCAAATAAGGCTTTTCTGATAGGAGAGATACTTACTCGAGTTCCTCCTTTGCGTTTTCGATCTATGATACCAGCTTGAGCTAGCTCTCTAAGAGCTCTATTCACAGTTGCTCGGGCGCATCCCAAAGTATCGGCTAAGGTTTCTTCATTTGGTATAAGATCTCCTGGTTCCCACTCTCTAGATTTTATACGATCCAAAACATCTCTTTGAATATCTTGATAGGTAACACGGTTCATATTCTTGACCGGAGTTTTTTTATTGTTTTAATATAGTCTTCTTTAATTTTGTCTCTTTTAATATGGATCTTGTTCTTTACGATATGTCTGCCAGCGCTCCAAAGGTTTTCTATCGAGGAACCACTTGGTGCAAATATCCATGAATCTAGAGCCATATCATTAGTGAGGCCTTCGAGANCTGGATTGAAATGAGGAAGTTCTGCAAGATCTGCATAATTGCCAACCTCAATACANCCAGATTTGCGACCNAATGCGATCGCGGCNGATTTACTCGCATGTGCATGTAAATANCGACCGGTTGATTGCGTTNCAGTTGCTAAAACTGCTCTTGCTTGNTGTTTTAATCGCTGAGAGTATTCAAATGTGCGCATCTCTGCTCTTAGGTCAATTTGAATATTGCTATCNGTACCAAATCCAAACTTTCCCTCATTTTTCTTGAAGTTNACTCCATTGAAGATTCCATCCCCGAGACTGCTTTCTGTTATTGGGCATAGGCCTACTACTGCCTTGGATTGAGCAATAGCTTCTGTTTCTGTTTCTGTTAAGTGGGTTGAGTGGATTAGACACCAACGATTGTCTATATGATGATTATTTAAGAGCCACTCTACTGGTCTAGATCCATATCCATTTTTTATTTCTTCGACTTCACCCATTTGTTCAGCAATATGAATGTGGATTGGGTGTTCGGGAAAGAGTTTTGCTACCTCATCAAGTTCATCTCTTGAAACAGCTCTCAACGAGTGTGGGGCGACACCGTAGTTCCAATCGAGAGCAGTTTTTTTAGAGGAAAACTCAGATATTTGGTTNTCAATTTCTGATATATTGGTTTCAAATCGTTTTTGTCCTCCTTCCAAATTTCTTCCATCTATGCCGCCTTGCGAATAAAGAACTGGCAAATGGGTTAGCCCAATCCCTGTTTCTGACCCCGCTGACATAATTCTGTTAGTCATCTCGGCGGGATTATTATATCGCACNCCATTTTTTTCATTATGTATATAATGGAATTCTGCTACGGCCGCAAAACCTGTTTCAGCCATTTCCATCATCGCAAAAGTTGCAATACTTTCGATATCATCTGGTGTTAAGATGTCTAGGAACTGGTACATCAACTTTCGCCAGGTCCAAAAACTGTCAGTGGGATTTCCTTTGGCTTCTGTCATTCCCGCCATTGCTCTTTGAAATGTATGGCTATGAAGATTTGATTGTGCTGGAATTAAGACATTTGTTTTAAACCCTGATGGTTTGCTATCTTTTACAAGCTTAGTAATGAAGCCATTCTCGATATCAATTTGAACAGAATTTGCCCAACCATCTTTTAGTAATGCATTTTTAGCCCAAACGGTTTTCATAAATCTTCCTAGTTGACAGTTATTATGTCTATACATAATACGGTATTAGCATAACATTCAAGTGGGGAAGTCTATTGGCTATACGTGTTTTGGNAAACTGTCGAATAGCAACGATGGAGACTGGTTACAATTTGATCGAAAACGGTGTCATTGAAATCTCTGATGATGTGGTTTCTTGGGTTGGCTCAGAAGAAAATTACCAAGGGGATAAAACAAATATGNAAAATCTTGGTGGTAGGCTCGTAACGCCTGGACTAATTGATTGCCATACTCATCTTGTTTTTGGAGGTGATAGAGCTCGTGAATTCGAAATGCGTTTAAAAGGTGCATCTTACGAGGAAATATCAAAGGCTGGNGGTGGAATTGTTTCCACAATGAAAGCAACTCGCTCGTCATCTCTAGATGAGTTGGTTGAGAGTGCTTTACCTAGATTGGATGCATTGATCGCAGAAGGAGTAACAACTTTAGAAATTAAATCAGGGTATGGTTTAACTATTGATGATGAGATGAGAATGCTAAGAGCAGCCCGAAAGCTTTCTATGTTAAGGCCNGTTACAATTGTCACAAGTTGGTTAGCTGCTCACGCAGTACCTCCGGAATTCAAAGGTCGGGAAGATGATTATATAAATGAGATTACTATTCCTGGCTTGAAAGTCGCTAATTCTGAAGGATTGGTTGATGCAGTGGATGGATTTTGTGAAGGAATTGCTTTTAATGTTGCACAAATCAAGAGAGTGTTTGACACGGCAATAGCATTAAAATTGCCAATCAAATTGCATGCAGAACAATTGTCAAACTTAGGGGGAGCGGTGATGGCATCAGAACTTGGTGCTCTCTCTGTTGATCATATAGAATATTTGGCAAATGAAGATACCAAAGTGTTGGCGAAAAATGATACCATTGCAGTACTTTTACCTGGAGCATTTTATACGCTTCGGGAAACACAGTTTCCTCCGATACAAAGCTTACGAGATAATTCAGTGAAAATTGCGATCGCATCGGATGGAAACCCTGGTTCATCCCCATTATTCTCAATTCTCTTAACGATGAACATGGCGTGTACTCTTTTTCGATTAACGCCAGAAGAAGCTTTGCTCGGAGTTACGAGTGTAGCTGGTCAAGCACTAGGCTTAGAAAAAGTTGGAATAATAAAGGAGGGATATTATGCTGATTTAAATGTCTGGAATTGCGAACATCCTGCAGAATTAAGCTATCGGATTGGTTTCAATTCTTTATTCACACGAATCTACAGAGGTGAGGATGCTTAAGCCAGGAAAAGTATTAATCAGTGAGCTAGAGAAAGTTTTTTGGGGGGGTCCTTTTGAAATTTCTGATGATTCAAAAATTCAAGTCGATCGCACTGCAAAAGTTGTCGAGGATGTCATCAATGGAAAAGATGCTGTTTATGGAATAAACACTGGGTTTGGAAAGTTAGCATCTGTAAAAATTGCCAAAAAAGATACCGCTACTCTGCAAAGAAACCTAATTTTGAGTCACAGCGCAGGAGTAGGGCATGAAATAGATGATGATATTGTTCGGCTGATTATGGCTTTAAAAGTAATCTCGCTTGCTCGAGGTGCCAGCGGTGTTAGGTGGGAATTAATTGAACTATTGATAAAAATGGTAAATTTACGAATTCTTCCAATCATTCCGTCGCAAGGATCTGTTGGTGCTTCAGGTGATTTGGCACCACTTGCACACATGGCATTATCATTAATTGGTGAAGGGCAGGTTCGGTATCAGGGTGACTNAATGAGTTCTGAAGATGCTTTTCAAAGAAACAATTTAAGTCCAATTGTGCTGGGTCCCAAAGAAGGTTTGGCACTCATAAATGGAACGCAGGTTTCAACAGCTTTTGCATTGGCAGGTTTGTTTAAAGTTTGGCGAATAGCAAGAACATCAATGGTCTCAGGAGCGCTTTCCACTGAAGCTGCGATGGGATCTCATGCTCCATTTGTATCTGAAATACATGAATTAAGAGGTCAGATTGGACAAATTTCCGTCGCCAAAGGTTTAAGAAGTTTACTTGCAAACTCACCCATCCGAGAAAGTCATCGCGTTGATGATGATAGAGTGCAAGATCCTTATTGCTTAAGGTGTCAACCGCAAGTTTTAGGTGCAGCTTTTGATCAACTTAATCATGCAGCTAGGATCCTTGAAATAGAGGCTAATGCTGTAACCGATAATCCATTGGTTTTGTCTGACAGCTCAATTGTTTCAGGTGGAAACTTTCATGCCGAACCCGTAGGAATGGCAGCCGATCAAATTGCGATAGCGATATCAGAGGTAGGGGCAATAGCTCAAAGACGAATTGCGCTCTTGGTAGACCCAGCCTTATCATTTGGTTTACCTGCTTTTTTATCGCCTAATCCTGGGTTAAATTCTGGTTTTATGATTGCTGAAGTAACATCGGCAGCATTAATGTCNGAAAATAAATCTCTTTCTAATCCGAGAGTCGTTGATAGTACACCTACGAGCGCAAACCAAGAGGATCATGTATCTATGGCTTGCCACGGTGCGCGACGTTTAAGTGAAATGGCGCAAAATTTAGCTGGAATTATTGGTATTGAACTTTTAGCAGGGGCTCAGGGGATTGATCTACGCGCGCCTTTAAAAACAAGTCCTCCTCTAACAAATATAATTATTAAGTTAAGATCTAGCGTTAAGTTTTTAAGTGATGATCGAAACATGTCATTGGATATAGAGGAAGCAGTTAATGGAGTGATGTCAGGGCATTTTTGTGATGACTTAGATGGCATTGTACTAAAAGATGAAATTTAAAATATAACGTAGGAATTTTTATGTCAGATCCAAGAAAAAACTCACGAGATGTGAGCGCGCCAAGAGGAAACAAATTGAACTGCTTGAGTTGGTCAACTGAGGCACCTTTTCGAATGTTACATAATAATCTAGACGCTGAGGTAGCTGAGAATCCTCATGAGCTTGTTGTTTATGGCGGCATAGGTCGAGCAGCTAGAACCTGGAAAGATTTTGATCAAATTTCTTCTTCATTGAAAGCTTTGAAAGAAGATGAGACGTTATTAGTGCAGTCTGGAAAACCAGTGGGCGTGTTTCGCACGCACAGTGATGCCCCAAGAGTCTTGATTGCAAATTCAAATTTAGTTCCTGAGTGGGCAACCTGGGATCATTTTAATGAATTAGATCGCAAAGGTTTGATGATGTACGGTCAGATGACGGCAGGATCGTGGATTTATATTGGTACGCAAGGCATAGTTCAAGGAACTTATGAAACTTTTGTTGAAGCCGGAAGGCAGCACTATGACGGTAATTTAAGCGGACGTTGGATTTTGACTGGTGGTCTTGGTGGAATGGGTGGTGCGCAACCTTTAGCAGCTGTTATGGCGGGCGCAAGCTGTTTGGCTGTTGAGTGCAATCCGGAGAGTATAGATTTTAGATTGAGAACAAAATATCTTGATGAAAAAGCAGAAACTTTAGATGAAGCATTGGCATTGATTTCTAGTTGGACCAAAAAGGGTGAGGCAAAATCTGTTGGGCTTTTGGGTAATGCAGCTGATATATTTACAGAACTGGTTGAGCGAAATGTTCGCCCCGATATTGTTACAGATCAGACCTCTGCTCATGATCCAATTAATGGGTATCTTCCTCAAAAATGGACNATGGCAAAGTGGCGTGAGATGAAAGAAAAAGATCCAAAAGCCGTTGAGAAAGCAGCTAGAGCATCAATGAAAGTGCATGTTAAAGCGATGGTTGATTTTTGGAATTCAGGGGTCCCAACTTTGGACTATGGAAATAATATCCGACAGGTAGCAAAAGATGAAGGACTTGAGAATGCTTTTGCGTTTCCAGGATTTGTCCCTGCTTATATTAGGCCATTNTTTTGCAAAGGTATTGGCCCTTTTAGGTGGGTGGCACTGTCTGGAGACCCAGAAGATATCTATAAAACTGACCAGAAAGTAAAAGAATTAATTAATGATCAACATTTGCACAATTGGTTAGATATGGCACGAGAGCGAATTTCATTTCAGGGTTTNCCAGCAAGAATTTGTTGGGTNGGTCTTGGGCAACGACATAAGTTAGGCCTNGCTTTTAATGAAATGGTAAGGACTGGAGAGTTGAGCGCTCCAATTGTTATTGGTAGGGATCATTTGGACTCCGGATCTGTTGCATCTCCAAACCGAGAAACAGAATCTATGAAAGATGGATCTGATGCGGTAAGTGATTGGCCACTTTTAAATGCTTTATTGAATACAGCTTCAGGTGCAACCTGGGTGTCTTTGCATCATGGTGGAGGTGTTGGGATGGGATTTTCACAACATTCTGGTATGGTGATTTGTTGTGATGGATCTGAAGATGCTGATCGGCGGATTGAGAGAGTGTTGTGGAATGATCCTGCAACGGGCGTAATGCGTCACGCTGATGCTGGCTATGAAAGTGCAATTGATTGTGCAAAAAAACAAGGTTTAAATCTACCAGGTGTTACAGATTAAGTATAAAATACTGACTTGGTGCTTGTTAAATTTTCTTATAGAATCTTATTGATGCTATACGAAAAAGAAAGTGGAAATTAATGGAATATTCTCCGCAGTTAGAAAAATGTCCTTTACCTTATTCACCGTTCAAGGCTTGCACAGTACCAAGGCCGATAGGTTGGTTATCAACAATTAGTTCGGCTGGAGTTGCTAATCTTGCACCATTTAGCCAATGGCAGAACTTAACGTTTGANCCCCCAATGGTGATGTTTGCTGCTAACCAACTTTCTGATGGTAGAAGAAAAGATACTGTCATAAATGCTGAGGAAACTGGTTGGTTTGTATGGAACATGGCGACCTATGACTTGAGAGATGCGGTAAATATTTCTGCGATGGAGCTCACATCGGATGAAGATGAGTTTGCGCATGCTGGTGTGACCAAAGCTCCATGCCACTATGCGCCTGGATCGCGAGTGGCAGAAAGCCCAGCTCATTTTGAATGCAAATATCTTTCGACCCATAGATTGCCTGGAAATTCTAATCACGGATGGGTGGAAGTGGTTTATGGAGAAGTTAAGAGAATTCATGTTGATGATAATATAATAAATGATGACGGAAAATTAGATATTACTAAGATAAAGCCTTTAGCACGGCTTGGATATTACGATTATACATTTGTTGATAAAGTTTTTGAAATGCGGATTCCAGGAGCATCTGAGAAGGCAGTAGATGGTTTGGAAGGTAAGTCATGACACCACCGGTTTATATAGATTTTTTGAATAGATTTGATGTAGAGGCTCTTAAAATAAGTAATGATGAGATATTAGAAGCCATTCAAAGTTCTCTGCGTATGCAAGGAAAGGGAGAAACCTCAATTGAACCAAGGATGCATATTCAACCACGTGCTGGAGTGGAGGGACACTTTAATGTTCTTAGAGGATGGATTGGTGGCACCATCGATAGCGCTGGAACAAAAGTAGTCGGTGATTTTGTGGACAATTTCAAAGAAGATAGGCCTTCTGAGTATGGAGTCTTAACTTTATTTGATCCAAAGAATGGAGCCCCAAAAGCAATTATAGATGCNACGGGAATAACTGACATGAGAACGGGTGCGATAACGGCCTTGGGTGCAAAATATTTAGCACCATCAGAGCCCAAAGTATTAGCTCACATTGGGGCTAGAGGNACAGCTTACTGGAATGTTAGGTTGTTATGCAGTTTGTATAATTTTGAGGAAGTAAGGATCCATTCCAAAAGACCAGAAAGCCGTAAAGCTTTTGCAGAAAAACTGCGGCAAGATTTAAACAGAGAAATACTTGTAAAAGATAATTGGCAAGACTGTATTGAAGATGCTGATATAGTTGTAGAGGCCTCCAGGCTTTTAGAGCCAGAGGCTTTATTTAAGACGGCCTGGATAAAAAAAGGATCCCTAGTAATTCCATATGGGACTATGTCTGCAGTAGAATTAAATATCTTAGATAACATGGATAAAATAGTGATGGATGATTGGGGCCAAGCGCATGGAAAATTTGGATCATTAAGAGCTCACGTGGATAATGGGTTGCTTACGAAGGAAAATTTACACGCCGAATTAGGAGAAATTGTTGCTGGTAAAAAAACTGGCCGCACTAATGATAATGAAAATATATTGTTCTGGCACCGTGGGCTTTCATTGTCTGATATTGCATTGGGTCATGCAATGTTGGAGAAATCTAAGTTGTTAAATTTAGGTCAACGTTTGAGATATTACTAAAATGGAAGTTAATTATCCAACCTGCCCAAACAGTTTCGTACAGTTCGTACGTAAAAAAACAAAGTTAAAAATTGAACCATCTATTATAAGGAAAATTTCTTCAGAGCGTGCGCCTGTGAATGAGGCGATGCAATTAAAAACACCTGTTTACGGATTAAATACTGGCTTGGGAGGGAACTTAGCACATGAGCTGAATGAAGAGGATATCCAGGAGTTTCAAGCGCAACTAATAAAGGGACGAGCAGTAGCTATTGGGGAAAGTTTTTCTGAGGAAATTTGCCGTGGTGTTTTGCTAGCACGAATATTATCTGCGCGAGAAGGTCAAAGTGGCATATCGGTTGAGGCTTATAAATATTTAATTCAATTCTGGAATGGGGGTTTTAGCTCTACGATACCAAAAATTGGTTCCATTGGTGCTGGTGACTTAACTCAAAATGCACATTTTGCACTTGGCTTGATTGGAATGAGCGATATTTGGTCGAGTGGAAAAAAGATTAATCTAGAAAAGTTAAAACAAGAGGAAACACTTGAACCAATTCGATTAAAACCTAAGGATGGTTTGGCTTTAATCAATCATAAAGGNGTTACGATTAGTNTAGCAGGCTTTGCGCTTCAAAAAGTTAAACAGCTATATATCGCTCAGGAAATAGTAATTTGTTCNAGTTTAGAAGCGTATCAAGCAAATATTTCAATTTTTTCACCATCTGTAAATTTGGGGCATGAAGAGAGTGGGCAAATAAATGCTGCAGTTGGGATTGAGAAGCGTTTGAGCGGTTCTAAGATTAATGAAAGAAANATTCAGGACGCTCTATCGTTTAGAACAATTGCTCCAGTTTTCGGGGCGTTAGGCAAAGCGATTGAACGTGCTGAGATATTGTGGCTAGAAGATCTATTGTGTTCGGGCGATAATCCCTCGGTTATAGATAATAAGCTTATTTCAACTCCTAATTTTCATAGTATAGCTCTCTCACTTCAGTTAGAGGCTGTTTGTCTGTCAATTTCCTCAGTTGCCACGGCATCAGTTCAACGAATTCAAAAAATGATGGATTGTAATTTGTCAGGTCTGCCAAAGTATCTATCACCGATTGGAGGGTCTTCTGCCGGAATGGTACCTATTCAAAAAACAGCAGCTGCTTTATTAGCTCGAATTAGACACGCAGCGCTACCTTTAGCATTTGATCCAGCTCCAGTATCTGATACGATAGAGGATATGGCTCCAATGACTTCTGAAGTTGCTAAAAAGCTTTCTAAGCAGTTAGATGATTTCAGGCTGATTATCGCTATCGAGGGTATGGTTGCTGCTCAAGCAATTGATTTAAGGGGAAAAATAAAGGCGAGTCATTCAACCAAATTATTCCTTTCAAATTTACGTTTGATCGTTCCTAAATTATCTGAAGATCGTCCTTTAGGGGGTGATATTGAAAAAACTGCCTCAGTTTTGGATCAGCTTAGCCAATCTTGAGTTTTTGCACCGACGTAGGCTGCTCTTAAGCCAAGCCTACGCAAACTCGCAAAAGGAAATCGTTGTAATGATCTTTGGTAGATTTTGGGTAAATTTTCGGGCTTTTCTCCAAAAGCAATATTTGCAATCTGTCTGCCGGCTAAGCTTGCGGTTGTTACACCGTTTCCATGATAGCCAAACGAACAGAATATATTATCACCAACGGAACCGATGAAAGGAAGCAAATCTTTTGTTAAACAAATTAGTCCATTCCAATAAAATTCTGTTTGAACATGTGACCATGCTGGGTACATGCGTTCAAATTCAGTTCTGGATAGTTGTTGGTTCTTAATTTGGCTCTTCTTATCAGCATTTATTCCACCACGTGCGCCAAACAAGAAGCGGTTATCAGGCAGTAACCTTACATAATGGAGTAGATTCCTAGTATTGTAGCTTGTAATGTAACTTGTCCAACCTTGCTTATCCAATTCTTCTTTTGTTAAAGGTCTTGTAACCATAATTGAAGACAGGGCGGGCAAGTATCCACCTCTTAGTTCTTGTGGGATGTCATCACTGGAATAGCCATTAGTCGCAATAATTAGTTTTTTTGCTATTATCGTCCCATTGTCTGTAATTACTGAGAAATTTCCATTAAGGTTTTGAATTTTTTTGACTGTAGTTTTATAATATAATCCGATGTTTTNCTTAAGAGCGGCTTTATACAAACCAATCACGTATTTTAATGGATTTAAACCAAAACTATTAGGATTTAATACACCGGCAAAAGCTTCTGGGCTAGATATTCCGAAGGACTTGAGCTCATGGATATCAAGAAACTTTGTATTAAAATCAAATTCATTTTTCATGAACTTTTGATCATTTTCAATGGCTTGAACAGATTTTTGACTGTGTGCAAATAATAATTCCCCACCGTCTACAATATCTGCATCAATTTTGTAATTATCTAAGTTTTTTCTTACCTGTTTTACAGCTGCAAGCTGGGCGTTTAGCACTTCAACAGTTTTGGATTTGCCATATTTATCTAAAAGACTTTTAAAGGACTTCTTTGTGCCACCCATACATGCAAAACCTCCATTGCGTCCGGAGGCACCCCATCCTACAGGAGCAGCGTCTACTATACTTACATCTTGTTTGAACTTTTCTTTAATTTCTAACGCTGCATTTAAGCCCGTGTATCCTCCGCCGATTACTAATATGTCAGTTTTTAAATTATTACTGAGGGAATCTGATTTTTTTGGCCTTTCAATCGTTTGAGACCAATAACTGCTTGGAAATGAATCTGTATCATACGCTTCCATTTCATATATTCGTGACAAAATCTAAATTCCTTATTTTCGAAAATACTCTCTTACTCAGATTGTCTCAGTAATCAACATAAGAGTTGGCTCTTTTGGTTAATCTTGTTAATCTGCATTTAATACAAAAACAAGTTAAACTCTTATAGTAGGAGCCTTGATGGCACATAGTAATACTGCACAAGCACTTATGGAAATGGATCGCGCTCATGCTCTACATCCTTTTTCTCATTTTGAAAGTTTTAACAGAGATGGAGCATTGGTTGTGATGGAAGGAACCGGGGCTCGGCTTAAGGATGCGACTGGAAACGAGTATTTTGACGCTGTTGGTGGTCTTTGGTGCACAAACATTGGGCTTGGACGAAATGAAATGGCAGATGCAATAGCAGATCAGGTTAGAAAATTATCATTCTCATCCACCTTTACTGATATGACGAACGAAACTTCCGCATTATTAGTCTCTAAATTGGCGGAACTTACTCCCAAAGGTCTTGATCACATTCATTTTACCACTGGCGGTTCTACAGCAATAGATACTGCAGTTAGAATGGTGCATTATTACCAGGCATCTCGTGGATATCCTTCAAAGAAATTAATCATTGCGCGTAATCATTCTTACCATGGATCAACTTATGCGGCTATGTCTGCTGGTAAACGCCCTGGTGATCATGTGCCCGAATTTCAATATATGAATGATATTTTTCATCATATTTCTTGTCCAAATCCCTATAGGCGACCCGAAGGTATGGAAGAGGGTGATTTGACCGAGCTTTTGGTAAAAGAATTTGAAGATACAATCGAACGTCTTGGAGTCGATAATATAGGTGGATTTTTTGCTGAACCTATTCAGGCCTCAGGAGGTGTGATTGTACCACCTGATCATTATTTACGACGCATAAGGGAAGTTTGTAGTTCTAATGATATTTTATTTGTTGCGGACGAGGTTGTTACAGCTTTTGGTAGATTAGGTCATTGGTTTGCTTCAGAGGATGAATTTGATATGATTCCTGATATTATCTGCAGCGCAAAAGGCTTGTCGTCTGGGTATCTCCCAATCGGTGCAATGATATATTCTGATGAAATTCATGATGTAATTAGCCAGAGTGAAAGTGGCTGGTTTACGAGCGGCTTTACCTATGCTGGTCACCCGGTTTCATGTGCTGCCGCATTAAAAAATATTGAGATCATGGAGCGAGAAGAAATCTTAAAAAATGCACATGATGTTGGGCTGTATTTTGAGAGTAAATTAGCAAAATTGAACGATTTGCCGTTAGTTGGAAATGTTCGAGGTAAAAAAATGATGATGTGTGTGGAAAACGTTGCAAATAAAGAGACTAAAGAATTATTACCTGATGAGTTAAATGTTGGAAAGCTTATATCTAACAAATCAGAAGACCTTGGGTTACTCGTAAGGCCTCTAGGCCATTTGAATGTGATGTCACCAGCTTTAAATATTACAATTGAAGATATTGATTTTATTACAGAAAAATTAACAGAGGCAATTAAAACNGTTACTGATGATTTAATAAAAGCGGGGGTTAGAATATCCTAGGACATTATATTTTTTAAATTTTAGTTTTATTCCTAATTAACTTTAATAAAAATAGGTAAATAATTGATTTAAATAGATATAAATAGATTATTTAAAATTAATGCAAAGTAGAACTTGATAGGTAAAATTATGAAAAACCAACCCATTGGAGGTAATGAACAACCGCGCTTTTCAGGATCCGGTACCTTTATGCGTCTTCCGAGCTCCGATAANATAAACGAATTAGATGTGGCTTTCCTTGGTATCCCAATGGATATTGGCACTAGTTGGAGATCTGGAACTCGTTTTGGACCAAAGCAGATCAGAGCAGAAAGCAATATGCTAAGACCCTATAATATGTGGACTAAGGCTGCTCCCTTTGACTCTTTAAATTGTGGAGATATTGGCGATATTCCAATAAACACGTTTGATTTAAAAGACTCTGTTGAAAGAATTGTGAGATTTTATGATAATTTATTGTTAGAAGAAGTTATTCCCATGGCTATGGGCGGTGATCATACTCTGACTTTACCCATNTTGAGATCAATTAAAAAGAAATNTGGCCCAGTTGCGTTGCTTCACATAGATGCTCATGCAGATGTCAATGATCATATGTTTGGTGAGAAGATAGCACATGGTACGCCGTTTAGACGTGCTTACGAGGAAGGCTTGATAAAACCTGAGCTTGTTTATCAGATTGGCCTAAGAGGAACAGGATATACAGCCGAAGATTTTAATGAGGCTCGCGATTGGGGTTTTAACGTAGTNCAAGCGGAAGAGCTTTGGCACAAGTCATTAGAACCATTGGCTGAANANATAAAAAATAAAATTGCTGATCATCCGGTTTATATAACTTTTGATATTGATAGTCTTGATCCTGCGTATGCCCCTGGTACTGGCACTCCAGAAATATGTGGTTTAACTACACCTCAAGCGGTAGGATTTATTCGAGGCTTAAAAGGTTTAAATATTATTGGTTGTGATTTGGTCGAAGTATCTCCACCTTATGACCAATCTGGAAATACTGCTTTAACTGCCGCAAATATTCTTTATGAATTGTTGTGTGTTCTTCCAGGTGTAGAAGAGAAGTAAAATGAAAAATGATAACTTAATTCCCAAAGAATGGGATCGAAATGGTTTGCCAGGATGGACTTACTTTAGCGATGATCTACTGGACGTCGAAAATGAAGAATTGTTTCGAAAGCATTGGCAATTAGTTTGTCATATTAATGACATTCCAGAGCCTGGTGATTACCATACCTATGACATTGCAAAAGAAAGAGCTTTTGTTATCCGTGGTCATGATGGGGTTATTAGAAGTTTTCATAATCTATGCCGGCACAAAGGGGCTCGGGTAGTTTCTGGATCTTCAGGCCGATGCAATAAGGCTATGATTTGTCCGTATCATGGATGGGCCTATAATTTAGATGGTACTTTNAGAGGAATTGCTGAAAGAGCTTCATTTCCTCCGATGAAAAAGGAAGATTGGGGTCTGAANCCAATTGAGCAAGAGATCTGGCATGGATTCATTTTTATTAGGTTTAAATCTTCAATACAGCCACCCGTTAGCAAGATCTTAGAACGTTTTGATGAAGAGGTAAGTCATTATAAATTGAACACAATGCTTCCAGACGGTAATGGCGTATGGAAAGACGCTCTTGATGTTAATTGGAAAGCTATCCGAGACGTGGATAATGAAGGTTATCACGTGCGGCAAGCCCATCCAGGTTTGCATGATTTATACGGTAATGATTATTTCGATGAACCATATATTGAAGGAGCTTCCAGATCTGTTGGATATTTCAGTGGAGGCCCGTCAAAGCTTTGGTCTGTCCAGCGATACAAGAATATTTTACCTAAAATTGAACATCTGCCACCTTCAAATCAGCAAGCCTGGATATACATTGGAATGTTTCCAAATATAGTTTTTGGATTTTATCCTAATAGTGTAATTTATTATCAAGAAATCCCAATTTCAGCCACAAAGACTGTTCAACAGGGTGCAGTTTATCGTCATAAAAATGAGAGCCGTGAATTACGCGCTTCTAGGTATTTATCTAACCGTATTGACAGAGATACGATGGCTGAGGATCAAATGCTTTGTGTATGGGCTTGTGAAGCGGCTCAAAGTTCTGCGTTTGACGGGGTTGTTTTATCTGATTTAGAGTATGGGCTGAAAACTTTTCACGACCATTTGAGGTCAAAAATTCCAGTAATTGATAGCCCGGAGGAGCCTGAAAAAATGGCCTTTAAATCTTTGGTAAAAGGATAATAAAGTGTCTGTTAAGCGTTGACAGGAAAGCTAATTCGTGCAGTGATAAGCGAATTCGAGTTCAGGTATTTGGACATTTGTAACTTGATCAAGTATGATAAAACTGTCTAATCCAGCGGGTTTTTTTAATAACGATTGGGAAATAATATTAGGCCAAAAAATTATAGGGAGAGAATTAAATTATGAAAATTAAGAATTATTCAAGAATTTTACTTAGTACCGTTGTAGTTGGTGCTTTCATGACGGGCGCTGCAATAGCCGAAGAACGTGTTCTGAAAGTTACGAATTGGGCTGAGTATATTGGTGAAGAAACTATCGCGAATTTTGAAAAAGAGACTGGAATAAAAGTTATTTACGATACTTACGACTCAGCTGAATCGATTGATGCGAAATTGTTAGCTGGTAATAGTGGATATGATGTTGTTAGCCACTCCGGGAGTATGGTTGCTAGGCTGATCAAGGCCGGTATTTTAGCGCCGTTAGATTTTTCAAAATTAGACAATGTAAAACATATGGATGCCGCAATCATGGATCAACTGGGTAAAGATTGGGATCCAGGCAATAAACATTTTGTTCCGTACATGTGGGGTACACATGGGGTAACTTATAATGAGGAATTAGTTTTAGAAACTTATCCGGGTGCTCCTATCGGTTCAATGGATATGATTTTTGATCCAAAACACATGAAAGAATTAGCGAAGTGTGGTGTGTCATTTTTGGACTCTCCACAAGATATAATTCCAATGGCTCTTGCCCATCTTGGTTTAGATCCAGGGTCAACAAACAAGGACGATTATGCAAAGGCTGGAGAGATGCTGGCACAAATTCGACCTTATATTAAGACATTTGATAACTATGCCTATGGAAGGATGCCTGAAAAAGAGTTTTGTGTATCAGTAACTTGGGGCCCAGACGGATTGCTAGCAATGGCTGGCGCGGCTGAAGCGAATACCGGAGTTGTGCTTGACTTCTTTTTACCCGAGGGACCAGGCAAAGCAAATTTGTGGATTGATGGATGGTTAATTCCTTCTGATGCCGGTAATGTGGAAGATGCGCATTTGTTCCTTAACTACATGATGAGACCTGAAGTTGGAGCTGCCGACAGTAATTACACATGGTATGCGACAGCAAATCTTACGGCTAAGCCAATGGTAGATGAG
This sequence comes from Paracoccaceae bacterium, assembly GCA_002712045.1. Classification (GTDB taxonomy): domain Bacteria; phylum Pseudomonadota; class Alphaproteobacteria; order Rhodobacterales; family Rhodobacteraceae. The sequence continues at coordinate 4,497 of PARX01000041.1, read as the reverse complement.
GAAGTTACTTCCAGTCCAGCGGCCTTCCCTACTAGCGGTCAAATTGATAACATGTATACTAATGCATCCTTGCCGCCTAAAGCTCAGCGTATGCAGACCAGAACATGGACAGATTTTAAAGCTGGTAATTGATAAATAAGGCTGGCGGATTGTGATCTATCGATCCGCCAGCCTATACTAACTATCTCTTCATTAGAACTATCTCAGGCTTAATAATCATCAGTACTTTTTCTAAAAAATCATTGGTCGCGAGGGTTAGATATGAATGATACACCGTTATTACAAATTCGTGGCGTAACAAAATCCTTTGGATCATTTTTAGCTGTAAACAACATAGATTTAGAAATATTCAAAGGTGAGCTTTTTTGTTTGCTAGGAGGATCAGGGTGTGGGAAGACAACTTTGTTGCGTATGTTGGCGGGGTTTGAGTCACCAACATCTGGTCAAATAATAATTGATGGAAAAGATATGTCTAATGTGCCGCCATATGAGCGGCCAACAAATATGATGTTTCAAAATTATGCTCTTTTTCCTCATATGACAGTAGAAAAAAATGTGGCCTTTGGCCTTCAACAGGATGGTTTGAATAAGACGGATATAGCAGACAAAGTAGATGATATTCTAAGACTTGTTGAACTTCAAGATTACAAGAAAAGACGACCGCAGCAGCTCTCGGGAGGGCAGAAACAAAGAGTTGCTCTTGCACGTGCTTTAGTAAAGCAACCAAAACTTTTACTTCTAGATGAGCCACTTGGTGCTCTTGATAAAAAATTACGTGATCAAACTCAGTTTGAGTTAATGAACATTCAAGAAAAAGTTGGGGTAACCTTCGTAGTTGTGACCCATGATCAAGAAGAAGCAATGACACTTTCATCTCGAATAGCAGTAATGAATGAAGGTCAATTTGTGCAAATTGGTTCTCCTACTGAGATTTATGAGTTTCCAAAAAATCGTTTTGTTGCTGATTTTATTGGGTCCGCAAATATTTTTGAAGGAAGTGTAGTGGAAAATTCTTCGAGTTGGATAAAAATACAAACTGATATCGGGAATTTTAGAGTTGAAACTAACAATAAGCTGACAGTTGGCGATAAGGTATTTATTGGTGTAAGACCAGAGAAAATTAAATTAACTAAGCTTTCTTCAACATTAACAAAGAAGGATGGGTTAATCGGAGTAATTGATGATATTGGCTATTTTGGAAATAGCTCAAGATATAAAGTAAAGTTGAAAAGTAATCGTATTGTTGATGTGACTGTGCCCAATCAAGTTCGATTGAAAGATTTGGAAAAACAGATTTCAGAGAAAGATGAAGTCTACCTTGAATGGGATACTTCTAGCGTTATGATGTTATCCAAATGATAAGAGCTGATCATTCGTACCTTTCACTTACTAAGTTAAAAAAAGTTAACAATATTATTGTAAGAAATTTGCAATCTAGGTGGAAGACACTAGTCATTTTTATTCCTTTTGTCTGGCTGTTAATTTTCTTTCTGACCCCATTTTTTATTGTTGCAAAAATAAGCCTTGCTGAACTAATGATTGCAAGCCCGCCCTTTAGTAAAATGATTGAATGGGTAGATGGAAGTATAATATCAATTCGATTGGTATTTGATAATTTTATATATATTTTTGAAGACCCTTTATATGCACGCACATACATAAACTCCTTGAAAATTGCAGCAATATCGACGTTTTATTGTTTACTGCTTGGTTATCCCATCGCCTATGGGATCGTCCGTTCAAGTGCAACGACCAAATCATTGCTTTTATTTGCTATAATTTTGCCCTTTTGGACATCATTTATTTTAAGAGTGTACGCTTGGATGGGTTTACTTGCAGATCAGGGTACAATTAATGATCTTTTGATTATGGTGGGTTTGATTGAGACCCCAATTCGCATGTTATATACTGAATTTGCAGTATATATCGGTATTGTCTACACTTACCTTCCTTTCATGGTTTTACCACTTTACGCAAATATGGAAAAACTCGATCCGACCTTGAATGAGGCTGCTGCTGATCTTGGCTCACATCCTATAAATACTTTTATCAAAATTACTGTACCCTTAACGATACCTGGTATCGTTGCTGGATCAATGTTAGTATTTATTCCCGCTACTGGAGAATATGTAATTCCTGATCTACTCGGTGGTGGCAACGTACAGATGATTGGGAGGCAATTATATAACGAATTTGCAAAGAATATTGATTGGCCAATCGCATCTGCGGTAGCAATTGTGTTATTGTTATTGTTGGTTTTGCCAATGGCGATATACCAACATTATCAAGGTAAAGCGGCTGATAGGTTTTGAAATGAATAATGATCGATCTAAATTCTTAACAATGATGCTCATCATAGGTTTTACCTTCCTATACGTTCCTCTGTTTTTGTTAATTATTTATTCGTTTAACTATTCAAAGCTTGTACCAGTTTGGGGTGGTTGGTCATTTCGTTGGTATGAAGTTTTATTCAAATCCCCTGACGTGTGGCAGGCGGTTTTTTTGAGCTTAAGAATAGCCCTGGTTAATGCCACATTTGCAACAATATTAGGTACTTTAGCAGGACTGGCAATGGTGCGATTTGGCCGTTTTAAAGGTCGTACGATTTTTGGAGGAATGTTGGTAGCGCCTTTAGTAATGCCAGAAGTAATTACTGGGTTATCGTTATTGGTGCTATTTATATCTTTGAAACAAATGATTGGTTGGCCTAGTGAACGAGGGTTTACCACTATTACTATAGCACACATCACTTTTTCTCTGGCTTATGTAGCTGTAATTATTCAGGCAAGATTGACAGGTATGGGCATAGACCTAGAAGAGGCTGCCGCAGATTTAGGTGCAAAGCCCTTCAAAGTTATGACAACAATTACCTTGCCGAGACTTGCACCAGGCATGTTGGCTGGCTGGTTACTCGCATTTACATTATCTCTTGATGATCTCGTTATCGCTAGTTTTGTAACCGGACCTGGTGCTAACACATTGCCTATATTAATTTTTTCTCGCATACGTCTTGGATTGCGACCAGATATTAATGCTCTAGCCACCCTCATAATTATATTTGTAGCAATTCTAGTTGCTATTGCTGCCTATATTATGTTCAGGCAACAAAAACGGGATTTGATGGATCAAGCTATGGCAAATAGAGCAGACTAATCTTGTCATTCGTTTATCAGTTTTTTTATTTTAAATTATTAGATTGAATTTCAATAAGTAATACGACTATACGGTAAACTGATTAATGTTTTAAGTATTAAGGTTAAGTTAACGTTTTCTGGAGTATTTAGAAAAAAATTGTGGTTTATCACTGTTTTATAGATCTAATTGGCGTAACGTTAATCTTACTTGGTTTGTCCATTGGTGATAGAATACGTATTGTTGTTTAAATAATTGTTGATAGGGGAATAGATATGGCATCGACAGCATCTTCTGATAAGTCAGATAGGATAGCAACTCGTTCAAAAATTTCGGCTAAATTAGACAATCCGATGAGACGCAAGGCGACTCCAACAGATTGGGCAATAAATGGTGAATTGATTCTAAATTGTTCATGTACAGTTTTTTGTCCTTGCGTTGTTTCTTTGGGTGCGCATCCACCGACAGAAGGCCATTGTCATGCCTGGATGGGAATTATTATTGATGATGGCCATTTTGAAGGAGAAGATTTATCTGGGCTGAATGTTGGGTTGCTTGTCGATATTCCAGGACGCATGGGTGAAGGAAATTGGAAAGTTGCTGCGTATGTAGATGATCGGGCAAGTGGTAAAGCATATAATGGAATTTTGCAGATTTTTTCTGGCCAAGCGGGTGGTACAACAGGTTTGTTTACTAAGTTAGTTTCAGAAATCATTGGGGCTGAGCGAGCACCAGTCGTAATCGAACGCGATGGTACAAAAAGAAGAATAATCATTGAAAACAAGATTAGAGGTGAGATCGAGATGGTAACTGGCAAGAATAACGAAGAGCCAGTAATTGTCAAAAATACCAAATATTGGATGGGACCAGATATAATAGTTGCTAAAGGTAATAAAAGCAGAATCAGAGATTATGGTCGAGTATGGGATTTTGATGGCAGGTCAGCTGAAATTTGTCCAATAAATTGGAGAGGGGAACGAAAGTTTTCATATGACAAAAATTTGAAAAAAATAGTTCAAAGATAAGACATTTTGTAACTTTTTGAAACTTTACGCAGATTTAATTTTTTTATACAGAGATTAGGAGAAAGATATGGCTGTTAAATCACTTTATGACTTGGGAGAAATGCCACCGTTAGGTGAGGTCCCCGAAAAGATGCATGCTTTTAGTGTTAGGCAAGATCGCTTTGGTGAGCCAAATAAAGCTTGGGCACGTGAAGTGATTGATACGCCAAAAATTGGCCCAAAGGATGTGCTTGTTTATGTTATGGCTACTGGGATAAACTATAATAATGTTTGGGCTGGGCTCGGGTTTCCAGTAGATGTTATCGCAGATCGTCAAAAGAAAGGTGAACCAGAAGACTTT
>PARX01000040.1 GCA_002712045.1 Paracoccaceae bacterium | reverse complement strand
TGAAAATGGCCATCCTGAGCTTCAAATTAGTTTAAAATATTTTGATGGGACTCCAGTTATCAAAGAACTCAAACGAGTATCGACTCCTGGTCGTAGGGTTTATGCTGGGGTTAAAGATATTCCATCGGTTCGGCAAGGTTTAGGAATAGCAATTGTATCCACACCAAGTGGAGTAATGTCTGATGCAGCAGCAAGATCCGCTAATGTTGGCGGTGAAGTGCTCTGTACTGTCTTCTAGGAGTGTAAAATGTCTCGAATTGGAAAAAAACCGGTTGAGTTGCCTTCAGGAGTTACGGCAGTTGTGACTGGACAAACCATTGAAGTGAAGGGTCCAAAAGGTGTTTTGAGTTTTAAGGCAACTGATGATGTTGATCTGAAAGTTGATGGTAATATTGTAACGGTACTCCCTCGTGGTTCCTCAAAGAGAGCTAAACAGCAGTGGGGAATGTCACGAACTTGCGTGTCAAATTGTGTGACTGGCGTTACTACTGGCTTTAAAAAGGAACTAGAAATAAATGGGGTTGGATACAGAGCACAGATGCAAGGAAATGTGCTGAAATTGAGCCTTGGTTTATCGCATGATGTGGATTTCGAAGTTCCTCAAGGTGTGACAGTTACCGCTCCTAAGCAAACAGAGGTGATTGTAGAGGGTATTGATTCACAGTTAGTGGGTCAAGTCGCAGCTAATATTCGCGCCTGGCGAAAGCCAGAACCTTATAAGGGTAAAGGAATTAAATATAAGGATGAATATATCTTTAGAAAAGAAGGCAAGAAGAAGTAAGGACGGAAAATATGGCTAACACAAAAAATCAGCTGTTTCAAAAACGCCGTCTGCGCGTTAGAAACAAATTACGCAATTCAGCGAGTGCTAGACCGCGACTATGTGTAAATAGATCAAATAAGAATATATCAGTCCAATTAATTGATGACGCTAAGGGTGTTACTATCGCTTCGGCATCGTCTTTAGAAAAAGGATTAGGAGTTGTTGGATCGAACAACCTTACGACAGCTGCTAAGATTGGTTCGACTATTGCAGAGAGAGCCAAAAAAGCTGGTGTGGAAAAATGTTATTTTGATAGAGGAGCTTTTCTTTTTCATGGAAAAGTTAAAGCTCTCGCAGATGCTGCCCGTGAGGGCGGTCTGAAGTTTTAAGGAGGCGACAATATGGCCAGAGAAAATAATCGTCGTGAGCGTGATGAAAATCCAGAGTTTGCGGATAGACTCGTAGCAATAAACCGGGTGTCAAAAACTGTTAAAGGTGGTAAGCGCTTTGGTTTTGCAGCACTTGTTGTTGTTGGGGATCAGCGAGGTCGGGTTGGTTTTGGCAAAGGTAAGGCTAAAGAGGTGCCGGAGGCAATACGCAAAGCTACTGAACAAGCAAAACGCCAATTAGTAAGAGTTCCATTAAGGGAAGGACGTACTCTTCATCATGACATGCAGGGGCGTCACGGTGCTGGTAAGGTAGTGATGCGTACAGCACCTCAGGGTACAGGAATTATAGCTGGCGGACCAATGCGAGCTGTTTTTGAAATGTTAGGTGTACAAGATGTGGTGGCAAAGTCTTTGGGGTCTCAAAATCCTTATAATATGATAAGGGCGACGATTGACGGTCTCACTCGAAGTGCTAGCCCTCGTATGGTTGGCCAAAGGCGTGGTAAAAAAGTATCTGATTTATTTCCTAAAGCTGCTTCTGTTGCAAGCGTGGAAAAAGAAAAAGAGGAGGCATAACTGATGGCCAAGTCAATAGTAGTAAAGCAAATTGGCTCACCAATTAGGCGTCCTGAAAAACAGCGACAAACATTGATTGGTTTGGGTCTAAATAAAATGAATAAAACTAGAGAGCTTGAAGATACCCCATCAGTGCGTGGAATGGTTAATAAAATACCACATTTGGTCAAAATCATAGAAGAAAAAAGTTAATTGTTCTTGATGGAAAAAGCTGAAAAGCTTTGAAGTCATATTAAGTAATATTATTAAAGCCGCGGTCGTCCTAATTCGCTCTGGGAATGTATCCGGCAAAGGAGAGCGAAATGAGATTGAATGAATTACGGGATAATCCTGGTGCTACTAAAGAAAAAAAACGTGTGGGTCGAGGACCGGGCTCTGGTAAAGGTAAAACAGCTGGACGAGGGATAAAAGGTCAAAAATCTCGGTCAGGTGTAGCAATAAATGGTTATGAAGGTGGCCAGATGCCCTTGTATCAAAGGTTACCTAAGCGTGGGTTTAACAACATAAATGCTAAGCGTTATGCAGTTATTAACCTGGGTATACTACAAAAATTTATTGATAGTGGTAAGTTGGATGTAAAAAGCACACTTAATGAAGAGGTGCTTCTTAATAGTGGCCTCGTTCGACGTGTATGGGATGGGGTAAGGCTCTTGAATAAGGGTCAGATAACTTCAAAAGTTAACATTGAGGTAACTGGAGCGTCCAAAACAGCTGTAGCTGCAATTGAAAAAGCGGGTGGTACGGTAAAAGTTTTGAAATCAGTGCCAGCTAGTGATTAGTACTTGTATCGATTAAAAACGTTACCTAAGTATTGAGTGTCTATAGATATTAGGGATGAGTATTTTATGATAAAGTTTGTCTCAAATGTAGTTGAAAGGAAGTCAAATGACATCGGCAGCTGAGCAAATGGCAGCGAATATGAGTTGGAGTGCATTTGGGAAAGCGACTGAATTGCGTCAGCGAATTCTGTTCGCATTAATACTTCTGATTGTTTATCGAATTGGTACTTACATACCCGTTCCAGGGATTGACAACTTAGCTCTAAAACAATTTTTTGAAGAAGCTGGTCAAGGCATTGGTGGAATATTAAATATGTTTACTGGTGGAGCCATCAGTAGAATGGGTATTTTTGCTCTTGGGATAATGCCTTATATTTCTGCCTCAATTATTGTGCAGTTAATGACTGCTATGGTGCCCCAATTAGCACAGTTGAAAAAAGAAGGTCAGCAGGGTCAAAAGAAAATAAATCAATATACTAGATATGGCACTGTACTATTGGCATTGTTTCAAGCTTATGGATTGGCTGTAAGTATAGAAGCAGGAGATCTAGCGACCGATCCGGGGTGGTATTTTAGGGCATCATGCATAATAACACTCGTTGGCGGAACCATGTTCTTGATGTGGCTAGGTGAACAAATCACCGCTCGAGGCATTGGAAATGGTATATCTCTCATTATTTTTGTTGGAATTGTTGCAGAAATTCCAGCAGCTTTAGCTCAGTTTTTTGCTTCGGGAAGGTCTGGAGCTATCAGTCCTGCTGTCATAATAAGCGTGATAGTAATGGTTATTGCAGTCATTGGCTTTGTTGTTTTTATGGAAAGAGCACTGCGAAAGATTCATATTCAGTATCCCAGACGTCAAGTTGGAATGAAGACTTACGACGGTGGTACAAGTAATTTACCTGTAAAATTGAATCCCTCGGGAGTAATTCCGCCGATATTTGCATCATCATTGTTATTATTACCAACTACTGTCAGTACGTTCAGTGGTAATCAAACGAGTCCTTTTATGTCGACATTATTAGCTTATTTTGGACCTGGCCAACCATTGTATCTGTTATTTTTTGTAGCAATGATTGTATTTTTCTCGTATTTTTACACCGCTAATGTTGCGTTCAAAACGGAGGATGTGGCTGATAATTTAAAAAATCAGAATGGTTTCATACCAGGTATTAGACCTGGTCAAAAAACGGCGGAGTATTTGGACTATGTAGTTAATAGGATACTGGTTGTTGGAGCAGGTTACTTAGCTGCTGTTTGCTTGCTACCTGAGATATTACGTTCTCAATTCGCGATTCCTTTCTACTTTGGAGGCACGTCAGTTCTGATCGTTGTGTCTGTAACAATGGATACGATTAATCAAGTTCAATCCCATATGTTGGCGCACCAATATGAGGGATTAATAGAAAAATCTAAATTACGGGGTAAAAACCGTAAAAAAGGATCTGCTCGAAGATGAATATAATTTTACTTGGTCCCCCTGGGGCCGGTAAGGGTACTCAGGCAAGAAGACTTGTCGAAGAGCGTGGTATGGTTCAATTGAGTACAGGAGATATGCTAAGGGCGGCCCGAACTAGCCAAACAGAGATGGGAAAACGGGTAGCCGAAGTAATGGATTCTGGAAATCTAGTAACTGATGATATTGTAATTGGTCTTATTGAAGAACAGTTATCTTACGAAAACTCTAACGGATATATTTTTGATGGTTTTCCCCGCACTTTGGCGCAGGCGGATGCTTTGGGGGAGTTATTAGATAAGGTAGATAAGAGGCTTAATTTTGTTATAGAAATGCGAGTAGATGATGATGTTTTGGTTTCTCGTATTGTTGGTCGGTCCACTTGTGACGGGTGTGGAGAGGTTTATCACAGTGTCACTAAGCCTCAGCCAGTCACCTGCGGTTTGTGTGGCTCCAAGATTTTCAGTAGACGGGCAGATGATAATGAATTGGCTCTAAAAACGAGACTGATGGCTTATTATAAGGACACTTCGCCCCTGATAGGATATTATTACGCAAAGGGTAATTTACGTTCTGTAAACGGTCTGCAAGATATCAATTTGGTAGCAGAAGAACTTGCATCAGTTCTTTGGGGTTAAGAATCATGAAATCTGTACTTGACGAAGGTCCCTAAACACCTTAATTGCCTGATTCTGAAATAGAATTTAGCAGTCGTTTAAAAGTAATTTTTATTTGATTTGTTATAGTCTGTCGGTGTCGTGTGTTTAGGACACCGTTGTGAAAAAAGGTTCCGGAATTACGGAAGCCGCAACGAAAGGAAATCGCATGGCGAGAATAGCTGGCGTAAATATACCAACCCATAAAAGGGTCCCAATTGCATTAACATATATCACCGGTATAGGTAATAACTCAGCAAAAAAGATTTGTGAGTCTGTTGGGATTGATCTCACAAAAAGAGTAAATGAGCTTTCAGACGCAGAAGTATTGTCAATCAGAGAAAATATTGATGCTAACTTCAACGTAGAAGGTGATTTGCGACGTGACACTCAAATGAATATAAAGAGATTAATGGATCTTGGATGTTATCGTGGTTTAAGGCATAGACGAAATCTTCCTGTCCGTGGTCAAAGGACTCATACAAATGCAAGAACGCGTAAAGGCCCTGCCCGTGCGATCGCTGGTAAGAAAAAATAAGGTAGAGTATAATGGCTAGAGATAAGACCCGTACTAAACGTAAAGAGAGAAAAAACATTGCGACAGGAGTTGCTCACGTAAACTCGTCTTTCAATAATACAAAGATATTAATATCTGATGTGCAAGGTAATGCAATTGCCTGGTCGTCAGCTGGAACTATGGGCTTTAAAGGCTCAAGGAAATCAACTCCGTATGCTGCTCAAATGGCGGCTGAAGATGCCGGAAAAAAAGCCCAAGAGCATGGAATGAGAACTCTAGAAGTTGAAGTTCAGGGGCCTGGCACTGGAAGGGAAAGTGCCCTAAGGGCTTTGGCCGCTTTAGGTCTTAATATTACAGCAATACGAGATGTTACTCCGATTGCTCATAACGGATGTCGGCCACCAAAGCGTCGACGAGTCTAACTTTCGCACTGATATTGCGGGAGGTGTAATATCGGTATGTTTACTAAAACCTCGAGCGTCCCCACCTAAGGATCTAGGTTGGAGGACAAGAATGGAGGAACAACACATGATCCTAAAAAATTGGCAAGAGCTGATNAAACCTACTCAATTAGAGATAATATCGGGTNCAGACCCTATGAGAATGGCTACNTTANTAGCTGAACCATTAGAGCGTGGATTTGGATTAACGTTAGGCAATGCGCTCAGAAGAATTCTTCTGTCATCTTTACAAGGCGCTGCGATCACTTCTGTTCAGATCGATAATGTTCTTCATGAGTTTTCATCTATTTCGGGTGTTCGAGAAGATGTCACAGACGTGGTCCTAAACTTAAAGGGCGTCGCTATTAGAATGGATGTTGAAGGGCCAAAGCGCCTCTCGATAAATGCTACAGGACCTAAAGTCGTGACGGCAGGTGATATTTCAGAAGTANCAGATGTAGAAATTCTNAATAAAGATCACATTATATGCCACTTAGACGACCAAGCNACACTTTCAATGGAATTAAATGTTGATACTGGAAAGGGTTATGTTTCTTCTGATAAAAATAGACCTGAGGATGGGCCCATTGGTTTAATACCAATTGACGCTATCTACTCACCGGTTCGAAAAGTGTCATACGATGTTCAACCAACTCGTGAAGGTCAGGTTTTAGATTANGATAAGTTGACAATGAANGTTGAAACTGATGGCTCANTGACTTCGGAGGATGCGATTGCATTTGCAGCACGTATTCTTCAAGACCAGCTTTCTATATTTGTCAATTTTGATGAACCTGAAAGCACGGGTAAGGAAGATGACGAGGACGATTTAGAGTTTAACCCATTGTTGCTTAAAAAGGTTGATGAATTGGAACTGTCAGTGCGTTCAGCCAATTGTTTGAAAAATGACAATATAGTTTATATTGGTGATTTGATTCAAAAGACAGAAGCGGAAATGTTAAGAACCCCAAATTTTGGTAGAAAATCTTTAAATGAAATTAANGAAGTTCTCACTGGGATGGGATTACATTTGGGTATGGATGTGGTCGACTGGCCTCCAGAGAATATTGAAGACTTAGCAAAGAAATATGAGGANCATTTTTAAATATNATATNNACTATNNAATGCCGGGANATNCCGGGAAATTATGAGCATTTGCTCCAAGGTGAACGGNNAAACTAACTGNCGTCGGACAAAGTATAATTAGATAAGGAATTTTANGATGCGACATAAAAGAGGTTACCGCCGATTAAATCGTACACATGAGCACCGAAAAGCTCTTTTTGCTAATATGTCAGGCTCTTTAATCGAACATGAGCAAATTAAAACCACTTTGCCAAAAGCTAAAGAGTTAAAGCCNATTATTGAAAAGCTTATTACTTTGGCTAAGCGAGGTGATCTTCATGCTCGCCGTTTGGCATCAAGTAGACTTAAGCAAGATATTCATGTTTCAAAACTATTTGATGTTTTAGGAGAGAGATATAAAGAAAGAAATGGTGGTTATACGCGTGTTTTGAGAGCGGGATTTCGTTACGGCGATATGGCTCCTATGGCAATTATAGAGCTTGTAGATAGAGATCCTGAGGCGAAGGGTTCNGCAGATAAAGCTCGAGATGTCGAGGTTGAGGAAACTGAATAATACCATGTAAAGAAGAGGTATTAAATGCCTCTGTAAAGCTGCTTAAATTACTAATTAATATTTAAAGGTGTATTAATTACGAAAGTTTTCGGGACTTTTGTTTAATGTTTAATTAACCTATGCTTGATGCATGAGTGACCTATTTAATGATAAAGATGAAGTGTCAAAGTCAACGAATGCATTTAAACCTCTAGCAGAGAAGTTGCGGCCATCAAAATTATCAGATGTCATTGGGCAAGACCAACTTTTGGGCCAGCATGGCTCTCTAACAAAGATGCTGTTAGGAAGCACGTTTCAATCAATTATTTTTTGGGGTCCGCCAGGGGTTGGCAANACCACTATTGCCAGATTGCTCGCAGATGAAACCAAGTTGCATTTTGTATCATTAAGTGCGATATTTTCGGGTGTTGCTGAGTTAAAAAAATTATTTGAATCGGCAAAGATTCGACAGCAAAATGGGGTTGGAACGTTACTTTTTGTCGATGAAATCCATCGATTTAATAAAGCTCAACAAGATGTTTTTTTACCATTAATGGAGGACGGTACGCTATTTTTGGTTGGCGCTACCACTGAAAATCCATCGTTTGAGTTGAATTCTGCACTCTTAAGTAGAGCTCAAGTCATGGTTCTTAATCGTTTAAGTCTGCAGGATTTGGATTTAATTGTAAAACGAGCAGAAAATGAACTAGGAGTTGTCTTACCACTTAGCAAAGCGGCACGAGAACATTTGTTAGATATTTCAGATGGCGATGGCCGAGTTCTTTTAAATTTAGTTGAGCAGATAAGTTCGTGGAATTTAGTTCAAGAAATTGATCTAAAGATGTTACAAAACGGTTTGAACAAGCGAGCAACAGCTTATGATAAGGCAGGGGAACATCACTACAATTTGATTTCAGCTCTGCATAAATCTGTACGCGGCTCAGATCCTGATGCGGCGTTATATTGGTTTGCAAGAATGATCGAGGGTGGCGAGGATCCACGCTATTTGGCCAGGCGTCTTGTTAGGATGGCAATTGAAGATATCGGTCTAGCGGATCCAGATGCACAGGCACATTGTTTAAGTAGTTGGCAAACATTCGAAAGATTAGGTTCCCCGGAAGGAGAATTAGCTTTGGCTCAAGCGGTTGTTTATTTAGCTTTGGCTCCAAAGTCCAATTCAGCGTACGTTGGTTATATTGATGCTACAAAATCAGCGAGGGAAAATGGCTCATTACCTCCCCCCAAACATATATTGAATGCGCCAACAGATTTAATGAAAAATGAGGGTTATGGAAAAGATTATGCTTACGATCATGATTTTCCTGAAGGTATCTCTGGCCAGAACTATTTTCCCGAAGCAATGAATCCGGAAGTATTTTATAGGCCAGTTAATCGTGGATTTGAAAAGAAGTTAGGTGAATACTCCAAATATTTAAAGTCAATTCGAGCTCAACGAAAAACTTGACTTTATGGGTTTCAAAGGTTCAAAGGCAGTTATGGTGACTTGGTCTTTTATATGGGTGGCATTTGGTGGTGCTTGTGGAGCAGTCATTCGTTATATTGTGGGTTTATCAATTGGCTTTCCCTACGCAACATTGAGTATCAATGTTTTAGGATGTTTTTTGATGGGCGTGTTGTTTGTTTATTTGGAACATAAAGAATTTGATCGCTGGCAGCCTTTTTTGGTTATTGGCTTTTTAGGCGGATTTACGACATTTTCTGCATTTTCGTTAGATACCTTAAAGTTATATCAGGATGATAGGTTTTTAGCGGCTGGTGGTTATATAGTCGCCTCTGTATTTTTGTCTTTGCTGGCTTTGACAATTGGATTCTTAATTGCACGTGAATTACTTACATGAGCCGGGTGCAGAAGATCACGGTAAAAGAAGAAGAGGAAGATCAAAGATTAGATCGCTGGCTGAAGAAAAAATTTCCAAATTTGAAACAACCACACATTGAAAAAATATGCCGTAAGGGCGACCTTCGGCTTGATGGCCGTCGGGTAAAACCTTCAGCGAGGATTGAGACTGGCCAAGTTGTAAGAATTCCTCCCATCAATGAAAATGAATATATTAGACCTAAAAATTTGAAACAAGTGATTTCAGATTCTGATGCAAAGATGCTCATGGACTCTGTTCTATATAAGGATGAGCATCTAATCGTAATTAATAAACCACCTGGGCTTCCAGTTCAGGGAGGAACGGGTCAGTTAAAACATTTAGACGGCATGTCTGAAGTTTTAAAATTTGGCTATCCTGATAAACCGCGTCTTGTACATAGATTAGATAAAGATACGAGTGGGGTATTGTTGTTAGCACGATCGGCTCAAGCTGCTAAATATTTAACTGCAGCATTTAGGAATCGGGAGACAAGAAAAATCTATTGGGCTGCTGTCGCAGGAGTTCCGACAATAAAAACGGGAACGATAAAATACGGGCTAGTAAAGATGAAAGGGCATGGTCCAGACGGGATGGGCGAGAAAATGAAATGCCTTCATCCCGATGAGGTGGTTCAAATCGATAATGCTAAACGAGCAACGACTGATTACACAATAATAGATAATGCTGGGCAAAGAGTGGCTTGGTTAGCTTTGGTCCCCATTACTGGAAGAACACACCAATTAAGAGCTCATGTTGCAGAGCTTGGTCATCCAATAGTAGGTGATGGAAAATACGGAACAAATAGTCAGACAAATGAAGGTGATGGCTGGGGTTCACAGTTAGGGGGTGAAATTAGTCGCAAATTACATCTTCATTCAAAAAGTTTGTCATTTGTTCATCCATTTACCAAAAAAATAGTTAATTTTTCCGCACCTTTACCAGAACATATGTCAAGAACTTGGGACTTTCTTGATTGGACACCAAAGGAAGCAGACCTAGACCCCTTCTTAAGTGATGAGAAAAAAATATGAAGGCATCAATTAAAAAGGTGTTTTGGAAATCTGTTTCAGTGAAAAAAGAGGATAAACATTATGTTATTTACCTTGATAAACATTTGCTAAAAACGCCTGCTCAATCTTTATTGAAACTACCCAACAGAAAAATAGCTAATATGGTGGCTAATGAATGGTTGGAACAAGAACGGGAAATTAATTATAAAAATATGTTAGCTAATAATCTAGTAAATTTAGCCATCGATAAAGTTAGGCATGAAGAGGAGGAAATAAGAAATTTACTTAAGGATTATGCGCAAACAGATTTGCTATATTACAGATCTGAAAAACCAGAGGAGTTAATTGATAAACAGTCTGCATTGTGGGATCCATTCTTAAATTGGATTAAAGAGCGGTTTAAGGTCAGTCTTAAAGTTACACATGGTGTTATGCCAATTGATCAACCAAAAAAATCTTTAAACTGTCTTAAATCTCAATTGAATAAAATGTCGATTTTTCAACTTGCTTGCTTCCATGAGCTTGTAACGATATCTGGGTCTTTCATATTAAGTTTGGCTGCTGTTGAAAGAATAACGAGTCCTGGGAGAATATGGAAAGCAGCAATTCTTGATGAAAACTGGCAGTCGAGTGTCTGGGGCGAAGATGATGAGCAAAAAATAAATTTAAACCGTAAGAAAATAGCATTTTTTAAGGCTTATGAGGTTTACCATTCTCTGTCTTAAGGGTTGGGAAACTCTAAGATAATAGTTATATTAAAAATGATCCTAATTTCCCAAATTTTGTATTAAAATTTCCTTAAAATACGATTTCCTGGACCTTCGGACTTGACGTGTGGGGTCCTAAAAGTTCATTGTAGCGTTTCAGAGAGCTTTCGGGCTCTTCTATTCAGATGATTCTGGCTATAATGGCTGGGACGCCCGCCCGCTGTTGGGGGGGATTTAAAAAAGAGGTAATTATGAAAAAATCACTATTTCTTAGTGTAGCGGCTATTGTTGGCTTTACAGCCGGTGTAGCAGCTGCAGGAACTTTAGATGATACAATGGCACGTGGTCACGTAAAATGCGGTGTGTCTACTGGCTCACCAGGTTTTTCAGGAGTTGATGACTCAGGAAAAAATGTTGGGTTCGACGTAGATTACTGTCGTGCTCTTGCTGCAGCTATTTTTAACGATCCAATGGCTGTTAAATTTACTCCGTTGTCTTCTTCAGTACGTTTTACTGCGTTGGCTTCTGGCGAAGTAGATATTCTAGCAAGAAACACAACTTGGACTTACAGCCGAGATACAGATCTAAAACAAACATTCTTAGGTGTAACCTATTATGATGGTCAAGGCTTTATGGCTAAAACATCTTTGGGTGTTAGCTCTACATTAGAATTAGATGGAGCTACAATTTGTATTCAAGTTGGTACTACTACTGAGCTTAACTTAGCTGATTATTTTAAGGCTAATGGTATGACTTACGAACCACTACCAACTTCAGATAACGCTGAGTCAAAGCAGCAATATCTAGCTGGTGCGTGTGATGCTTATACAACTGATGCATCTGCTCTTCATGGAACAAGAATCAATATGGAAAATCCAGATGATCACATCGTTCTTCCAGAAATCGTATCAAAAGAGCCGTTAGGTCCTCTTGTACGTCATGGGGATGATCAGTGGGCTGACGTAGGTCGTTGGGTTCTAAATGCTTTGGTTATTGCTGAAGAAAAAGGTATTACATCTGCAAACATCGATAGCTTTGCTGACTCTAAGGACGCTGAGATCCATCGTCTGTTAGGTACTGGTGATGATGATATGATGGCGATGATGGGTATGCCAAAAGATGGTATGTACAACGCTATTAAGCATGTTGGAAACTACGGTGAAATATTTGAGAGAAATCTTGGTGCTACAAGTGGCATAAATATTGAGCGTGGTGTTAACAATTCTTGGACTAATGGCGGAATTTTATATTCTCCACCATTTAGATAAGAACTAAATATTAAGGGCGCATTTATAATTAATGCGCCCTTAATTCTTTTTTAGAGATTGANAATTTATGAGTTCAGTTAAAGCTCCTGTCGAAAAATTTAGATTAGGGATGCTGTTAGGCGATACCCGTTATAGATCTACTACAGTGCAGGTAATAGCCTTTATTATTTTTGTAGCTGTGGTGTTTTGGTTGGTGGATAACACAGTCAAGAACTTAGCCCTTTTAGGAAAAGATGTTGANTTTTCTTACCTCTGGATGCGNGCAGGTTATGATATAAATCAGAGGTTAATTCCNTACACCAATGATAGTACACATGGTCGCGCTGCATTNGTTGGAATATTAAATACTCTTTTGGTTGCTTTTATTGGTTGCATAGTCGCAACTGTTCTTGGCGTGTTTGTGGGCATCCTAAGATTATCTAAAAATTGGATAGTTGCTAAGTTAATGTCCGTTTACATCGAGGGTTTTAGAAACATTCCTATTTTACTCTGGATAGTAATGATATTTGCTCTTCTTACTGAATTTACGCCTGCTCCAAAAGCATTCAGAGGGGCTGACCCTGAAGCTTCTATGATTTTTTTCCAAAGCACAGCTATTACGAACAGAGGAGCCTACTTTCCAAGTCCAATATGGGGCGAGGGTTCTATGTATTTGTTAATAATCTTTGCTGTTAGTCTCGTCGCAATTTTCTTCTTTCGACGGTATGCCAAGAAACTCCAGGAAGAGACTGGAAAGAATTTGCCTAAGTTTTGGATTAGTTTAGCAATTTTTTTCTTACCTACAACTTTATTTTATTTTTTGCTAGGTTCACCTGTCACTCTTGAATATCCCTATTTGAAAGGTTTTAATTTTAAAGATGGTTTATATGTAAGAAACTCATTTATTGCACTTACCTTGGCTCTTTCTTTATACACGTCAGCCTTTATTGGGGAGATTGTTCGTTCGGGAATATTGGCTATCTCAAAAGGGCAAACCGAAGCGGCGTCCTCTTTAGGATTAAGGCCTGGAAGAATAATGAATTTAATTATATTGCCTCAGGCTCTTAGAGTTATCGTTCCACCAATGATCTCTAATTATTTAAATTTAACAAAGAACTCTTCTTTAGCTATTGCCGTTGGGTATATGGATGTTAGAGGAACTTTGGGTGGTATCACTTTGAATCAAACTGGAAGAGAGCTAGAGTCGATGCTTTTATTGATGGGCTTTTATCTCTGTGTATCACTTATCGTATCGGCCATTATAAATTATTTTAATCGCTCTTTTCAAATTAAGGGTATGTAAAATGTCCAGCATTAGTTTTGTAAGAGAAAAAGCAATCCCTCAGTCTCCACCACCAATTACGGAGAGTAATTCTATTCGTTGGGTTCGGCAAAACTTATTTTCGGGATGGTTTAATTCACTTTTAACCATCTTGTCAGTCTATTTTATTTATATCTGCTTGAGAGATTTCATCCCATGGGCTTATGGCGGAATTTGGACGGCAGGATCAATTAGAGAGTGTTTGGATATCAATCCAGATGTTGCATGTTTTTCGGTTATTGGCGCTCGTTGGCGTCAGTTATTGTTTGGATTTTATCCATCTGAGGAATATTGGCGGCCAATATTAACATTTATTTTGCTATTTGTTTCTATCGCTCCAATTCTTATGCCGCGTTTTATCAAATATTTTTGGTTTTCATTAATTTACCCTGGTCTAGCTGTTTGGCTTTTGTGGGGTGGTTCGATTTGGCCAGTGTTTTCAATTTATCTTGCTTTAGCTTTTGGCGCTTTAGGCTTTTTCATCGCAAAAAACCAGTTAAGAATTTCTTCTGGGTTCAGTCTGTTAATAGGATTTGTTTCACTGGTTGTTTATTTCTTATTTATTGCTGGCCCCTTTATAACTTTGTTTAAATATATCCTGCCAATTAATCTAATGCTTATAGAGTCTCTGCAATTCGGAGGTTTCTTGTTATCCATGATTGTCGGTTTTTCGGGTATTGCGGCTTCATTTCCTATCGGCATCCTTCTGGCGCTTGGGAGGCAATCAGATTTGCCATTAGTCAAAATGATTTGTGTTGGGTTTATTGAATTTATTAGAGGTGTNCCTTTAATCACATTGCTATTTGTCGCTTCTGTATTGCTGAATTATTTTTTACCACCTGGAACTTCTTTTGATATCATTATTAGAGTTATCATAATGGTTACTATTTTCTCAGCTGCATACATGGCCGAAGTTATTCGTGGTGGTCTTGCAGCTTTACCGGTTGGTCAGCATGAGGCCTCTGCAGCACTTGGTTTGAGCTATTGGCAAGCTCAAAGGTTAATTATTATGCCACAAGCTTTAAAAATATCGATACCGGGTATCGTTAATACATTTATTGGACTTTTTAAGGATACAACCTTGGTATCAATTATTAGTCTNTTAGATCCTGTTGGATTGGCGTCATTAATTAGAGCTGATCAAAAATGGAATGGAATATACTGGGAATTATACGTTGCAATAGGACTATTGTTCTTTATTTGTTGTTTTGGAATGTCCCAATACTCGCAATACCTAGAACGTAAATTGAAAACTGATAACAGTTGAGGAGTTTTAAATGTCTAATGTGAATATAGAACGAGAAATTGACCGCTCCAAAATGGAAGTATCTGATGAAATTGCNATTCATATTTCAGATATGAATAAATGGTTTGGTAACTTCCATGTTTTAAGNGATATAAATCTTGAGGTNCGAAGNGGCGAACGNATTGTTGTTTGTGGCCCATCAGGATCTGGAAAATCCACATTAATTAGATGCATAAATAGGCTNGAAGAGCATCAGCAAGGTAAAATCATTGTTGATGGCACTGAACTTTCTTCAGATCTGAAGAATATTGATAAGATTAGATCCGAAGTTGGGATGTGCTTCCAACATTTTAATCTTTTCCCGCATTTGACAATATTAGAAAACTGTACATTAGCACCAATATGGGTTCGAAAAATGCCCAGAAAAGAAGCTGAAGAAACAGCAATGCATTTTTTGGAAAAGGTTAAGATACCTGAACAAGCTGATAAATACCCCGGGCAGTTGTCAGGTGGTCAACAACAAAGAGTTGCCATTGCGCGTTCTCTTTGCATGAAGCCTCAGATTATGCTCTTTGATGAGCCAACTTCTTCTTTAGATCCAGAAATGATTAAGGAAGTATTGGATACTATGATAGAATTAGCTGAGGAAGGGATGACTATGGTTTGTGTTACCCATGAAATGGGCTTTGCACGGCAAGTGGCTAATAGAGTTATCTTTATGGATGATGGTCAGATTGTTGAGGAAAA
Source organism: Paracoccaceae bacterium (assembly GCA_002712045.1). Taxonomy (GTDB): domain Bacteria; phylum Pseudomonadota; class Alphaproteobacteria; order Rhodobacterales; family Rhodobacteraceae. The sequence continues at coordinate 5,002 of PARX01000040.1, read as the reverse complement.
TGAACCAAAAGAATTTTTTGATAATCCTAAATCGGATAGAACAAAGTTGTTTTTGAGTCAGATCCTAGGACATTAAATTTTAACATAAATAAAAATTTGCTCTATTTTTAGTTTAAGCGAAATTACAAAAATATGCTGCACGATAATCCAGATCTTCTTAAAAAAGTAAGGCAAAAATTTGCCCATATCGAAGAATGCCCTTTTGAAGGAAAACGNGTTTTTTTTGAAAATGCTGGNGGGGCTTTGACATTAAATTCTGTAGTGGANACTTCAGCAAAATTTGCTGCGATACCTGATAATCAGGGTCGGGCAAACAAGGCAAGCCAGGCGTTAGTCGATATAATTAATAAATCAAAAGAGGATATGTCAGTTTTTTTTGGAACTGATGAAGGTAGTTTTATTGTTGGAGAAAGTGGAACAGAGATCCTTTTTCGATTAATTCGTTCAGCGATCATGGGTTCTGAACAAAATGGAATAGTTCTTGGAAGTACATTAGAGCATCCTGCATCAGTTAGTGCTTGTAAAAATTGGGCTGAGAAAGGCAATAAAAAATATGTGAGTGTCAAGCATGATAATGATACAGGGTCGGTATCGGCNAATGCTTANNTNCAAGCAATGACACCTGATGTTCGCGTCGCTACCATCATCCACACATCACCTGTAACTGGTATGACCGTTAATATTACAGATATCGTAGATGCAATCAGAACTGTTTCACCGGAATGTTTTATAATTGTTGATGGAATTCAACATGCAGCTCATGGGGGACTTGATTTAAAGAGTTATGGTGTCGATGGATATGCAGTTTCTCCTTATAAGATGTTTTCAAGACATGGATACGGAGTTGGTTGGTTAGCAAATAGATTACAAGAGCTACCACATGAAAACCTTATTGGTGGGCCGGTCAAGAATTGGGAGCTTGGCACACGCGATACTGGAGCGTATGCAACATTTAGCGATGTGGTAGATTATTTGGATTGGCTTGGTGCGCAGGTTTCAAATGAGAGCACTAAACGAGATAGAGTTGTAGCAGCTGGAAAATCAATCCATGAACAGGAAAAAGTTTTAACAAACGCTATGATATACGGTGTTGGCAATTTAACTGGCTTAGCAAATTTGGCAGATGTAGGCATTCTTGGTGGAGAAGAAAACGCTCTTCGAGAAGGTTTGGTTTCGATCACTGTTGAAGGAATGAATGCTGAAGAAGTCGTTGAAGGTCTTAGAGAAAATGGTATTCGCGTCCATGCTCGAAAAGCAGACCATTATTCTGGTAATATCTTAAAGCCGTTAAATTTAGAAAGTTGCACTCGAGTTTCGATGTGTCACTATAATACGATCGAGGAAGTAGCAGACTTTTTAACGGCTATGCGTAAGATTTTAGATTAATTTTCGAAAGCAAAATTCACTTTTAAAGATTTTAATTGCTGCTTACCTAAAATCATATCTGCAGCTCTTGCTGCAATCATCTGGGTTGGTGCATTTAGATTTCCAGAAATAATTTGTGGCATCACAGATGCATCAACTACCCTAAGTTTTTCAATTCCATGAACTTTCATTTGATCATCAACCACAGACATATCACTTTGGCCCATCGCACAGGTGCAACTTGGGTGATAATCTGTTTCAGCTGCTTCTCGTACCCATTTTTCAATATCAGAATCAGATTTAATTTCTGGACCTGGTATCATTTCTATTCCTCTAAATTCATCAAAAGATGGTTGAGAAATAAGTTCACGAGCTTTTTTGACGCCGTTAACAAGTTCACGCAAATCTTGGGGATCCTGTAAATAATTGAACGTCATTAATGGTTTGTCAGATGGATTTGCTGACTTTAATGTTACTTGGCCTCTGCTTCTAGGACGCAACTGATCCACGTGAATAGCAAACGCTTGAAGTAAGGATATTTTACGACCATCAATTTCAAAACCAACGGGTCCAAAATGATATTGAATGTCTGGATAGATTGCGTTGGCTTCACTTTTAATTAATCCCCCCGCTTCCCAGATATTGGAGGTTGCCATTCCTTTTCGGGTAAAGACCCATCTTAGGCCCGTTGCTAGTTTTCGATGAGGTTGATTTACCTTGTGGATTGGAAAACTTTTTTTGCATGCATATTGTAANATCGTTGTCGCGTGGTCTTGGAGATTTTGTCCAACACCTGGAAGATNAATNTGCGTATCAATACCNTGTTCTTTTAAATGCTTTGCAGGNCCAATACCTGATAGCATGAGNAGATGGGGAGAATTTATTGCACCCCCNGATAGAATGACTTCCTTNTTTGCTTCTGTTGTGTGNAATTTACCTTTTGATCTATAGGANATACCGGTTGCTGAGTTGCCATTGAGGTTGATTTTTTCAACTTGGGCTCTTGTAATCAAAGTCACGTTGCCTCGGGCGATTGCTGGTCTCAAGTGAGCAACTGCAGCGCTACATCGTCTCCCATTCTTACGCGTAGCATCAAGTCTAGCGATACCTTCTGGATTATAACCGTTTAAGTCGTCTGAATGTCCTTGGCCAGATTGTGGACCGGCTTCTTCTAAAGCGTCAAACAGAGGATTGTTAAAAGAACCTTTGGTAACNCCCAGATAGCCATTAGCNCCACGCCATTCGTTTTCTCCACGNTCAGAGCTCTCACCCGCTTTAAAATATGGTAGACATTGATCGTAAGACCAATCTCTTAAACCACATTCAGATTGCCATCGATCGTAATCNAGTGGATGCCCACGCATATATACCATTGAATTAATCGAAGAAGACCCTCCAACAACTTTTCCCCTTGGCATTGAAACGCTGCGATCAAAAAGCTCCGGTTCATCTTCTGTATAGTAGTTCCAATTTATCTTTGGATTACGATAAGCACTATAAACCCCTGCTGGGATATGAATCATGAGGTTATAATCCATCGGTCCAGCTTCTAATATCAGAATTTTATTTTTTTTATCTTCGCCTAGTTTGTTGGCAAGAACGCAACCTGCTGAACCAGCGCCAATAATAATGTAGTCATACTTTTCCATTGGCATTAACTTTTCTTTGCTGTGGTAATTATGAGTTTTATGAGCAAGATATTACTTTATTTACTATTAATTTTGACCATTAAGCCGGAAGGGATTTTCTTTGGCTAGTTGATCAAATTTCATTAAGTCTTCAAGAATATTTGGCATTTGATCCAATTTGATCATGTTAGGTCCGTCAGATGGTGCGTGATCAGGATTTTCGTGAGTTTCAATAAAGACGCCAGCAATTCCAATACTTGTAGCTAAACGTGCCATTAGTGGTGCAAATTCTCGTTGACCACCAGATGACTTGCCCTGTCCTCCAGGTTGCTGAACAGAATGTGTGGCGTCCATTATTATGGGGTAGCCCGTTTTGAGCATTTCTGGAATTCCGCGCATATCAGTCACTAAAGTATTGTATCCAAAACTTGTCCCACGTTCACATAACATAATTTTTTTATTACCAGTAGAGGCAAGCTTTTCTGCAACATTGGGCATTTCCCACGGTGCTAAAAATTGCCCTTTCTTCACATTGATTGCCGCGTTTGTTTTTGCTGCCGCAATTAGTAGATCTGTTTGACGACATAAAAATGCTGGAATTTGTAAAATATCAACAATGGAAGCCACTTCAGAGCATTGGCTGGCATCATGAACATCTGTAAGCACAGGACAACCTACCGATGCCTTTACTTTTTCCATTATTTTTAACCCTTCGGATAAGCCAACGCCGCGCTTTCCAGAAATTGAAGTTCTATTGGCTTTATCAAATGACCCTTTGAAAATATAACCAGCACCCACTTTAGCACATGCATCTGCCATGGATTTAGCAATCATTAGAGAGTGTTCAGAACTTTCCAACTGACAAGGACCCGCAATAATATTTAGTGGCTGATCATTTCCAATATTAGTGTTACCTACCTCAAAATTCATACCCTAATCCATTTGTAATAATTAATCAGCTGTATAACGTTCTTGCATATTAAATACAAACCCTCTGCATCTCTCAAATATAGTTAAAATATTGGTATTTGTTGTATTTGGGCGAATAAATTAAATTTTTGATGAGAATCGGACCGTATTCTCTTGAAAAACACCCCTATAATAGGCACATCTTGTGTAAGGCACGCGTTAGATGTGTATTTGTTGAGTAAAAGGGGAGGAAAGTAGCACGTGTTGAGAACAATTATAACAGTCGTGGTGCTTTTTTGTCTTTGGTTACTTATGTCTGGGATTTATCAAGGTTTTATCGTAATGCTTGGCTTCATTGCCGCGGCGATCGCTGTATTTGTTGTTCGTCGCATGGACGATGTGGCTGATACGGGTAGATTAGAAATAAGATTAAAAATAACAAACACTATTGGTTACTTTTTTTGGTTATTAGTTGAGATTGCAAAATCAAATTGGTTTGTGACCAAGACGATATTGGGATTACATCCGAGCATTAAGCAGCATTTTTTTAAGGTGCCATGCACGCAGGAAACAGAGGTGGGTAAAACAACCTTTGCAAATTCAATTACTTTGACACCTGGAACAATTTCAGTCGAACATGAGGGCGATGAAATCTGGGTACATGCGTTGTCATATTCTGAAGAAGATTTAGATGCTTTAGCTGATATGAATTCAAGAGTGTCAAATATAGAAAGAGCAGTTTGATGTTCTTAATTGTGGCCATCGTTTTAATCATTTCAATGATCCTTGTATTATTACGCTTATACTTTGGACCGACGTTATACGATAGAGTCCTTGCATCAAATGTTTTTGGGACACAGACTGTTTTATTTATTGGAGTGGTAGGATTTTTATTTGGTCGGCCTGATTTCCTAGATATTGCTTTACTTTACGCGCTAATAAATTTTGTTGGTACGATCGCTGTATTGAAATTTTTTAGATATAGATCCATTGGAGATGTTCCAGTGCGTAATCAGGAGTCTAAATAATGACTCTAGAGATGTTTTACGATATTTTAAGCTGGGGTTTAATGGGCTTGGGTTGTTTTTTTGTACTCATCG
>PARX01000039.1 GCA_002712045.1 Paracoccaceae bacterium | reverse complement strand
AATGTCTCATGAGTTTCGGGGTCTCCTGATGTGGAAAATGCCCCCATTGTAGATCCATGATAGCTTGCGCTTCTGGAAAGAACTTTGAATTTCTCTGGTTTGCCAATTTGTAAAGAGTATTGTCTTGCTAATTTAAATGCGGCCTCTACCGCTTCTGATCCACCTGATACAATGAACGCTTGATCAAATCCTGGGCCGGCAAGCTGCACTAGTTTTTTAGCTAAATCCTTATTTGGCTCATTTTCAAAGACTGAATAACTGGCAAAGCAAACTTTTTCTGATTGCTCTTTCATTGCTTTTAAGACTTGAGGATTCCCATGCCCGAGATTTGTCGCAACGGGTCCAGATGAAGCATCTAAATACTTATTTCCATCTTTATCCCACATGTATATGCCCTTGGCATGGCTTATGGTAGGGAAAGTCTTTGAATTGCCACTATAAAAAACCTGTATTGGGCTGCCTGGTATTAAATCATCATGCATAAAAAACTGTTTCCATATTTATTTGTAAACTAAATTCAGATTAAAATTCGTAAAAATAAAGACTTGTTTTTTTTAATTAATTTAAGAAGATACCTTACGATCTTAAAATAAGGTGTCAATAATGAGCTATCCTGGTTTGCATCCATCACTGGTAAATTTTGTGAGTGAGATGGAATTTATTAGTAAATCGACTGCAGATAATCGCGATCCATTTGAATTCAGGCGAATGATGGCAGAAAAGGCCTCAAAGTTAACTCTTAAACGACCAACAAACATTCAGGTAGAAGATAAATGCTTTGAAACAGAATTTGGAGCTGTGAATGCTAGAATATATAATCCGGATTCTTGTTTAGATAATGGTTCAGTCTTAATGTATATGCATGGTGGTGGATGGATAATTGGCGACTTAAACTCTCATGATGCAGTGTGTGTAGATATAGCATTAGATTGCAATGTAACTGTTATTGCCCTTGAATATAGTTTAGCCCCTGAAAACCCTTATCCGGTTGCACTCAATCAATGTGCCTGGNTNTTTNAGAATATTTATGANAATTCNGATCTTTACGGNATTGATCCAANTAAAATAATAGTTGGTGGTGACTCCGCTGGTGGAAATTTAGCTTTTGCTTTATGTTTAAAGCTANGAGCTNAAAAGTTTGAGATGCCTTTNGCGCAATTATTAATTTANCCATGTGTAGACTTGAATTTTAATANCTCTTCATATCTTGAACANTCNCATGCTCCGTTTTTAGATAAGGANTCTATGATTTGGATTTGGAANACTTATTTAGAAAANAACTTAGATATAGANGATCCNTTNGCTATCCCNGCTTACGAAAANGATTACTCNAATTTACCACCAACNCTAATNGTNGCNGCAGAGTTGGATCCTCTCAATANTGAAGGCAAAATGCTAATGAAAAGATTAGTGGATGCAAATGTTCCNTCAATTTATTTTGANGCNAAGGGNATGATACATGGNTTTATCCGTTGTCGAGATGAAAGTAATCAAGCCAATTTGGAATTTAANAANCTAACNAGAGCCTTGAGTTTAATTGCNTCTTTAAATTGAATTTATAAACTTTATAANCCTTCCAATATAACCAGTGTTGATTTAGCGTGATCAAGNCTAATTTTNTTTACGTCTGCATATTCCTCACTATTATGAAAAGCTCTAGCCTTATCCATTGAGGGAAACTCAACAAGTACGAGACGCGTTGGAGACCATAGATCGGATTGCACAACTTCCAATAGCCCACCTCTCGTTAAGTATTTTCCACCAAACTTTTCAGCAATTGGTTTCGCCTTTGCTTTATATATTTCGTATTTTTCTTTATCTGATATTTTCGTATCTACTAAAACGTAAGCTTTTGCCATTTCATTCTTCCTCATTTATTAGCATTTGACTGCTATAATTAATTTGCCAGGTCTCTCTAATTTGCTCATGTAATTGTGTTCTTCGATTGATTTAATGGAAAATAATTTTTGTTTTTCAAGTTCTAAAATATATTTTTGATAATTTTCAGATATAAAGGGTTCTGAGTTCATTAATATCATTATTAGCCCTTTTGATTTTACTAATTTTAGTAGATTAATAAATGCATTAAAACCTAACGCACCATAACCAAAGCTACCTACGCAAATTAGTAAATCATAGGTTTTCCTTGGGCTAAATGAGTCTAAATTAAGGTCAACTTGTTTTAAATTTTTATAGATTTTTGTTTTTTTTGCAGCCTTTAACATTTCTTGTGATATATCGTACCCGTCAATATTTGAATAACCAAGTTTATCTAATTCAACTCCAACAAGGCCAGTGCCGCAGCCCACATCTACTATTTCAATATTTTTATCTAAATGAAAATTTTTCAGCTTATCAACCGTTATAAATGGCGCTAAATAACCATATTCATTAATTAACTCTGTGTTATAGCTGCCCGCCCATTGATCATACAAAGTTTGTGAATCCACTTTTGAGCTATGGCCACTGACTTTCGCTAATTTTCCTGATATTTTTTTCATTGTAATAAGTCTTCTTTATTTTTAGAATTTAGCGTTGATTGTTTCAGTTATGTTTAGCAAAGTTATAGAAGAATGGAAATTGATCATACTTAGACTAGAGAGACTTTTATGAATGACTTGTTGGAAAAGGGCCAAGCTAGAGTAGATTGGATTCGATCACGAATGCAACTTTTAAGAAATGTTCAAGAGACATTTAAACGGGAACAACCGTTCTCTAACAAAACAATTGGTGTCTCCTTACATTTAGAACCAAAGACAGCAGTTTTATTGGAAACTCTTAAAGTTGGTGGGGCAAGGATTGTTGGAACTGGGAATCTTGGGAGCACTCAAGATGACATCGTTGAAGTTTTAAAATCGTGGGGAATGACAATTTACGGCGCAAGATCCACTGAAAAGGAAGAACATTTAAGAAATATTGCTAAAACAGTTTCTGTTAGACCGGATTTGCTCTTAGATAATGGCGCTGATTTAGTTGAATGTGCGATCAAAAATAATTTAACTTCTTATATTTTAGGAGGAACAGAAGAAACAACTTCTGGCGATGACAAACTGCGTGCTAAATTTATAAATAAAATTAATTTCCCTATAATTGTAATAAACGATAGCCCTCTGAAAAGGATTGTTGAGAACCAACACGCAGTAGGTCAGGGAAATGTCGAAAGTATTATGCGAATGACTAATTTGATGATCAATGGACGTAGATTCGTAATTGTTGGGTACGGATGGTGTGGCCGTGGTATGGCTCATTACATAAAGTCGTTTGGCGGCAGAGTATCAATTGTTGAAATAGATCCAGTTAAAAATCTAGAAGCGGTTATGGATGGTTTTCGGGTGGATACTATGAAAAATTTAGCATCCTGGGGTCAGTTTTTTTGCACTGCTACGTCTAGAGAAAGCGTAATAAGTGTTGAGGAATTTAATAGAATGCCTGATGGGTCTATACTTGCCAATAGTGGACACTTTCCAGATGAGATCAATGTTAATGNTCTGAGAGAGTTAGCCGTCAACGTTAATAGTATAGGATCAGACCTGGAAGAGTTTGAATTACCAAATGGTAAAAAATTAATATTACTGGCTGGTGGACAAATGATAGAGTTGGCGGGAACTGAACCAAAGGGAAACTCTATTGAGGCTATGGACCTAGGTTTTATGTTGCAGGCCCTTAGTCTTGAATTGCTCGCTAAAGACTCTCAGATTTTGAGTAACGGTCCGCAATCGGTACCTACTGCTATAAACCACAAGGTTGCTGAATTAATGGTAGAGAGTTTCNAATAAAATANCCTGAATGGATATCTGATTGAATTTTTTTCGTAAGACNTATTTGGATCTCTATTAATCTTGACCATTTTAATTAGATAACGGATAGTTCACCACAGTGTGTTNTTTACTAAATATTAAATCAAGGCAACTGAATGAATTATCGTTTCAACACGGGTACTTATAGCTATAAAATTTCAACATCTTCAGCTGAAGCTCAAATCTGGTTTGATAGAGGACTCATATGGGCNTACGGCTTTCATTGGGAAGAAGCTGTCGTGTGNTTTAAGAAAGCGACTGAGGAAGATCCAAATTGTGCAATGGCATGGTGGGGCGTGGCCTATTCAGTAGGGCCTGAATACAATCGCATGTGGCATCAATTAGATGAAAATGAACTAGAGATTGCTCTGAAAGAATGCTTTGAAGCCTCTCAAAATGCGTTAAGTTTGAGTTCAAATGTAAATGAGGTTGAAAAAGATTTGATTNAAGCTTTGTCAAGTAGACATCCCTCTCCTGAAGCGCCTCGTAATTTTGATGATTGGACAAATGACTACGCGGACGCAATGCGGAAGGTGTATTTTAAATATCCTNAAAACCCCGATGTTAGTGCATTATTTGCTGAGGCAATTATGTCAAGAACGCCTTGGCTTTTATGGAATTTGAAAACTGGAGAGCCAAAAGAAGGTGCATCTACCTTAGAAGCTAAAGAGGTTCTAGAGAAAGCAATTAAACTGGTTGAAGAAAGTGGTTCTCATCCACATGCTGGNCTTTTGCATTATTATATTCATGCAATGGAGATGTCCCCTACCCCTGAGGTGGCATTGAAAGCCGGAGACTTAATGAGAACGCTGGTTCCTGATTGTGGTCATTTACTTCATATGCCNACACATATCGATTTTCAGTGTGGAAATTATAATGATGTTGTNTCNCGAAACTCAGAAGCAATTGAAGCTGATGTAAAAATGCTTCCAAGCCACGATTTAAATTTATTTGCTGGATCTATAATTCATAATATCCANTTTAAACTTTATGGNGCCCTCTTCTTAGGACAGTATAAAAGTGCAATGGAGGCAGTTAANGAGTTTGATAAATACATCCCAGAAGCTTTAATTAAAGTAAAAAGTCCACCGATGGCTGATCTCTATGAAGGCTATTTCTCGTTAAAATACCATGCCTATATTAGATTTGGTAAATGGCGGGAAATATTAAACCTACCGCCTCCAGGTGATCCTGATCTATACTTGGTAACCACGGCAATATATCATTACGCGCAATCACTCTCTCACGCTGCTTTGGGTGATGTAGAGTCTGCATTGTCAGCNCANATAAGNTTTAATTCCGCTTACNAAAANGTGCCNGAGNCGNGAGTAATGTTTAATAATAANTGTGTNGATATATTAAGGATTGCGGAGTCAATGCTAAATGGGGAAATAGAATACCGAAGAAGTAATTTTGAGATTGCCTTTAAATTCTTAAATGAAGCAATTGAGAATGAAGATTCCCTGCCATACGATGAGCCATGGGGTTGGATGCAACCAGCAAGACACGCTCTTGGGGCGCTATTACTTGAACAAGGGCATGTAGATAAGGCAGAACTTGTTTATCGGGCTGATTTAGGTTTTGACAATTCTGTTATTCGTGCCAGACGTCACCCAAATAATGTTTGGGCTCTTCATGGATTGGCCGAATGTCTAAGAAAGCAAAACAAAACATCTGAGCTAAATTTAATTGAGCAAAATTTAGATCTAGCATTAGGACGGGCCGATATACCGATTAATGTATCATGTTTTTGTCGACTAAGTCATGCTTAATTATAATTCGTAATGACAATAACCTTAAGTCAAATAGTGCTGTACTGTGGGGCGCTCGTTATACTATTTTTAACACCAGGACCGGTATGGATAGCAATTATTGCGCGTACTGTCTCTGGAGGCTTAAAGTCTGGCTTTTCACTTGTATTAGGGGTTTCTTTAGGAGATCTATTGTGGCCAATTATTGTGTATTTTGGCCTTGGTGTTTTAATTTTCTTATATGCCGATATTCTATTATTTATACGATATATAGCAGCTATTATCTTAATCTTAATGGGTATACAGGTTCTACGAAATTGTAAAAAAGGCATTGAAAGCGATGGTAGCCTGACTAAAAAAGGATTTTGGGCTGGTTTTACCGCTGGACTAATAGCAGTTACCGCTAACCCAAAAGCGACATTATTTTACTTAACTCTTTTGCCAAGTTTCTTCGATTTTAGTAAAATTGTCATTTGGGATATCCTAATANTTTGTATTTTTTCGTTTTTAATTCCAATGTTTGGAAATGTAATTATGATTTTGTTTATTGCGCGCGCGCGGTTGTTTTTGTCATCTGAAAGAGCTCTTCAAAATACAAATATTGTATCTGGCAGCTTATTAATAATAGTTGGAATAATTATTGCCCTTACTTAATAAAGGTTTTGGTTTACTTTCGGTCAACCTAGATAATCTTTGACATTTAAGGTATCAGCGCGTGTAGTTTTTATAACCTAAAAATTTGCTAATTTATCGTCATAAGCATGTTATTAACAGGACTTAGGTATTAGCATCTGCTTTCAGTTAAGGAGTTTAGGTAAGGAAAACACTACTTGTGAACTTTAAGGAATTATAAANTATATAAATANAACACAGAAAGGAAGTACTATGACAGTTATATCAGTGAGAGAAGTTTCTCCTCTTCCAGGAGGAGCTGAAGAGGCGGAAGAGCGTTGCAAGCAAGCAGCAGCAATAATGACTAAACATGGCGCGAACGCTTGGGTGGCAAGAGTTGTGGCTGGAGATCGCTCAGGAGCTGGCGCAATGGATGTTTATGGAGCCTATCCTAGCTTTTCTGCTGGAGCAAAATCCTTTCAGGCATTCTCTGCAGATCCAGACATGATTGCCCTTAGAAATAAAGCACAAACTGCACAGGTCGCTGACATGCGAGGCCCCTGGGTTGGCCGGTTGATATTCGGTGAACCGGCGAGTGCACCCAGACCAATTTCNGTTCATAGAGATTATCAGATGTCTCGCTCAAATATGCCAGCTGTAATGGAACTGGCGCCTCAATTAAATAAATTAATGGGTAGTCAAGATGTTAATGTAGCAATTGGGCAAGTGATACATGGTGAGGATCATGAAATGATGAGAGTTATTTATAGATTTAAATCAATGGATCATTGGGGTGAAACGTTAGATCATATGTCTGTGAATGAAGAATTTGTTTCCTTAGTGATGAAGGCAGATGAGTTAGGTACATTAAAGAAATCTAGAGTTCTTCAAACAATATAAATTAATTGATGGGCCTGCTAATGCATAGGGCCCATCACACCAAAACATTATTAAATTATCTTTTATTAATTTTTAATGGTAGCCAGGTATAAATTTTACAAATAATTTGTGAACATTATGCAAAAAAATACTCAAAATCTTTACGAACCGACCCTTTATGAGATATTTAAAGTTTTCTTAATGTTGGGCTTTACTTCCTTTGGTGGTCCTATTGCACACTTAGGGTTCTTTAACAAAGAGCTGGTTGTAAATCGTAAATGGATAGATAATCGCCTTTTTTCAGAGTTAATAGCGTTATGTCAATTCTTACCNGGTCCGTCTTCAAGTCAAGTTGGATTGAGTATTGGCTTCATTAAAAAGGGAATCTCAGGCGCCTTTGTTGCATGGTTAGGTTTCACATCTCCATCGGCAATAATTATAATTCTGTTTGGCTATGGTTACGTTGCCTATGAGCAATATATCCCTTTCGGAGTTATTCACGGTTTAAAGATATTCGCCGTTTCTGTTGTGGCACATGCAATCTGGACGATGGGAAATTCGTTTTGCAAAGATTATAAGTCAATTATTATAGCAATTCTAAGTGCTATAATAATTATAATTTGGCCTACTCCATTGAATCAATTCTTAGTCATCTTAATAAGTGGCATTATCAGCATGTTTGTACTTTCAGCTAGTAATAAAAATCATAAAAAATTGTCTGAATTTTTAATTTCTACAAAATATGCTCTTTTAATNCTGATTTCATTTTTTGTAATTTTACTTTCCTTGCCTGCTCTAAGCTCTGTGTTCAATAATCCAGTTCTTAATTTGATTGATAGCTTCTTTAGGACGGGATCGCTTGTTTTTGGTGGAGGTCATGTAGTTTTGCCTTTGTTACAAGCTGACGTAGTATCATCTGGGTTAGTCTCAAACGAAAAATTCTTAGCAGGATATGGTTTGGCTCAGGCAATGCCTGGTCCCTTGTTTACTTTTGCTGCATATTTGGGCACAGTATCTAGTCAAGATCCAAATGGTTTTCTTGGAGGCCTAATTGCTCTCGTTGCAATTTTTCTGCCTTCTTTCTTGCTAATTATTGGTATCTTACCATTTTGGAGCAGAATTAGAGATATCGTAATCATCAAAAAGGCTATTATTGGTATAAATGCCTGCGTTGTTGGTGTCTTGATTGCAGCTTTTTACTCACCAGTTTTTACGAGTGGCATTTTATCTCTTCATGACTTCATTTTAGCCTTAATTTTGTTTTNTATATTAAAGTTTACAAAATTTCCAATCTGGGGGTTGGTAATTCTAGGCTCACTCGAATGTGGTTTTTATTATTTATTTTTTTAAAAATTTAGCTATACTTTTAAATAGATTATCCCTTTCACTCTTGATTAAGTAGCTATATTGTTTTTTAAAAAATATTATTATTTTCTTATTATCTGCATTTAAATTTTACTTGAGAGTACACATGAAAAATTCAAAAACTGTATTAATTGACCGCAACCCTGGTCGAAATTCACAAACCTATGGAATTGCTAGGGAATTAAATACTGAACTGGACTTGATCCACGAGCCTTCAATTGGGGTGGTTGGTAATAAAGGGGACTCCCAGTGCTATATTGGCGTTGAAGAAAAGGTTCAAACGATCCATGAGCGATTGCGTCAACGCATTGGTTTTGGGTCAGAACAGCTCAAGATGCGGTTAGTTCAACCTGAATACACNGTCGCAACATCTGATGGTATTCGAAATGGTACTAAGGAAATGCGTTATTCTCTAATTGGCAGAGAGGTCACTAATGACTCTATCTGTGAGCATCTAAGCGCAAGTGGATTGGAAGGTCTTATTGCAGTTGTCGCTTGTGACAAACCTCCAGTTGGCACATTGGCGGCTATCCTCGAGCATAACAGNCCTGCCATTATGATGTCTGATGGCTCAATACGTCCGGGAATCGACTCGGTTACTAATGAACCTATAGATCTAATAACGAGCTATCAATTAGCCGGTAGTGAAGATGAGGCACTAAAGAAAAGAATAGCTTGTGAAGCTTGTCCTGGCTTTGGAAGCTGTGGAGGGATGTTTACCTATAACACAATGCAGACGTTTATTGGTGTTCTGGGAATGCAGCCGCTACACATGGTTTCCCCAGCATCCCAAGACAGTAGAAGAATTAGTGAATTTCCTGATGAATTGATAAATAACCTCTCTCAAATGATTGAGAAAAATATNACACCCAGGGATATTGTTACAAGTGACTCCATACGAAACGCTATAATTGTGTCAATGGCTGTCGGGGGATCAACGAATGTAATGTTACACGCGCCAGAGTTGGCAAGAGCTTCAGGNTATAAAAATTTTACGACGGATATTATGAGCGCTGCCGAATTTAACCACTTATCTGAAAACGTAATTCCAGTCGTTATTAATGCCCGACCATTTGGAAAATATTCAATGGTGGATATCGATGATAAAGGGGGCGTGCAAGTGATAGTTAAAGATTTACTTGAGGCAGGCCTATTAAATGGCGAAACCCTAACATGTACCGGTGAAACTCTTGCTGAGCAACTTAAGAGACTTAATCCTCCAATGCCCGACGGTGATGTAATCTATTCTGTAAAAAATCCATTTAAAGCCACAGGCGGCTTAAGAGTGTTGGGTGGCAACTTATCACCAGAATATAGCTCTGTTTTGAAATTAGCCGGTGTGGAGGGAGGCCTAGAAAATAATATTTTTACTGGTCAAGCAAAAGTATTCAATGGAGAGCAAGCTTTGCTTGATACATTAGAAAAAAACCCAGCCTCATTTGAAAATTTTGATATGATTGTCGTCAGATATGAAGGCCCAGTTGGAGGTCCAGGTATGCCGGAAATGTTAGATTCTACTTCTAGAATTACGGCGCTCTGTCGGCAAAAAAATATTGTTGTTGGATTAATGACGGATGGGCGTTTTTCAGGAGGATCTGTAGGATTGGTAATTGGTCATGTTGGGCCCGAAGCTGCTGTGGGTGGCCCTATTGGATTATTAATGGATGGGGACAGAATTACGGTTGATCTAAATAAAAATGAATTAAATTGTCTTGAACTCTCTGATCCAGAAACTGCGGAGAGGCGCAAAGCTACTTGGGAAGAAGAAGTTGAGAATAATGGAGGTACTCATCCAGATGTTGGGACTGCAGACACTCGATTATTAAACCGTATGCGATTTTCTGCAGTTTCAGCGGTTTATGGTGCGGGAATGCATCCAAATCGAGAAATATGGGTAAATGAACCAAGATCCCCGCTTGAGACAAGTTTTAAGCCTGAGAATAAACACAGATCTTAAGCTATTATTTGATGGTTAATAATAATTTATATGCCTATTTTGCCAAGAATTTTTTAAAATATCCAAAACGGGATTTTTTATCTTCTGATCATGGTTCAATAAAATTTGAAAATATTCATGAGGAGACTGGCTTATATGTTGCTATGTTCTCTAATATGGGAATTTCAAAAGGAGATAGAGTAGTCGTTCAAGTAGAGAAATCTATTGAAGCTGTTTTATTATACTTAGCTTGCCTCAGATATGGTGCAATTTATATCCCGTTAAATACCGCATATACAAAAGAAGAGCTTCGATATTTTCTATCAGATTCGATGCCTGAGTTATTTGTGTGCGACCCGCAAAAAGAAAATAGCATGAGAGAGTTAGCGAAAGAATTAAAATTAAATAATGTTATAAGTATGAATTCGCGAAAAGAAGGTACCTTATTTCATAGGTTATTGGAAGTTCAGTCATCCAGTTTTGTTGAGGTATGTAAGGATGATGATTTGGCAGCCATCTTATATACGTCTGGCACAACTGGTCGATCAAAAGGTGCTATGTTAACACATAAAAATTTATTATCTAATGCTTTGGTATTATTAGACTATTGGGCTTGGGAAGAAAATGATATCTTACTACACGCTTTACCAATTTTCCATGTACATGGTTTATTTGTCGCCTTAAATATTGCGATATTAAATTCTTCGAAAGTAATTTTCTTAGATTTTTTTGATAGTAAAAGAGTTATTTCAGAATTGCCTAATGCGACTGTTATGATGGGTGTTCCAACATATTATGTAAGACTTTTAAACGAGCAAGGCTTCAATAAATCAGTTTGTCAAAATATGAGATTATTTATATCTGGATCTGCTCCTCTTCTTTCCGAAACCTTTAATTCATTTGAAGAAAGGACAGGCATGCAGATTTTAGAACGTTATGGAATGAGTGAGACTAGTATGATCACGTCAAATCCTTATTCTGGCAATAGGGTTGCGGGTACAGTTGGTTTTTTTCTACCCTCAATTGAAGGTAGGATCATTAATGAAAAAGGTGAAGAGGTAGTCGACGGAGAAATTGGTGTTCTTGAAATGAAGGGACCAAATGTTTTCAAGGGGTACTGGAAGATGCCCGAGAAAACTAAATTAGAATTTACTCCGGATGGATATTTTATAACTGGGGATATGGCTTCCAAGAGCTCTGAGGGTCGTATTACGATTGTCGGTAGAGAAAAAGACTTAATTATATCAGGAGGTTACAACGTATATCCTAAAGAAGTTGAGATAGCTTTAGATATGATTGAATTTATTAAGGAAAGCTGTGTTATCGGGCTCCCACATCGTGATTTTGGTGAGGCAGTGACAGCTTTAATTATCTTACAAGAAACAAACCAAGAATTTGAAGTAAATATAAGGCATTTACTAAATGATAAATTGGCTAAATTTAAGCATCCAAAAAAAATATTACTTTTAGAAGAGATTCCAAGAAATACTATGGGTAAGGTGCAAAAAAATATTTTAAGAGAGCATTATAAGAATTTATATCTTGAATAACTAGATGTATTCTTTCTCAGTGATATTATTTAGATCTTTTGCACCGCTCAGAGCAAAATTTTATGTTTTGCCAGTCTCTTGCCCATTTCTTTCTCCAATTAAATGGTTTTTTACAAACTGGGCATATTTTAAAAGGTAAATTTTTTTTATTCATCTTGGTATTACTTTATTTAACGAAATCGTAAATTTGATCTATTTAATTGGTCTATTGAGGTGCAGCCCATTAATTTAAGATCTCTCTCCATTTCGGTCCTAAGATTCCCAAGTGATCTCTCGACACCGGCCTGCCCCGCCGCTCCCAAAGCGTATAAGTAAAGCCTGCCACCTGAACATGCTTTGGCTCCTATTGAAAGAGCTTTCAAAATATGGGTGCCTCTCTGAACCCCTCCTTCGCAGATAACATCAATTTTATCTCCAACTGCATCAACAATCTCAGCTAATTGATCAAATGGAGATCTCGATCCATCCAATTGTCGACCGCCATGATTAGAAACCATAATTCCAGTGGCTCCTATATCTACAGCCCTTCTTGCATCCTCAACACTCATAATTCCCTTAAGCGCAAAATGACCATTCCATTTTGAACAAAGTTGTTCTGCATCCTTCCAATTCATTGACTGGTCGAGCATCGTGGAAAAGTATTCACCAATCGAAGTGGTAACCTTAGTGCCGGCTCCGACATAATCTTGCAGGTGAGGTAATTCAAATTTTGGTTTAGTTAAAAAATTAATCCCCCACATTGGCTTAGCAATAAAACTGAATAGACTTTTTGGTGTTAATCTTGGCGGAATTGAAAATCCAGTTCTTAGGTCTCTTTCTCGGTTGCCACCGGTGATTGTATCAACTGTCAATGCCAATACATCAAAGTTAGCCGTCTTTGCCCGCTCTAGCAGATTATCATTTAAACCCCGATCCTTATGAAAATAAAATTGAAACATTTTTGGACCCTTGTTTAATGCTGCGATTTCTTCAACGCTTACCGTGCTTAATGACGAAATCCCAAACATTGTTCCATATTTTTCAGCTGCTCTTGCTACTGCTCGTTCTCCCTCGTGATGAAAGAGACGTTGAACAGCTGTTGGAGCACAGTAGAGTGGCATATCAATTTTTTTATCAAAAATTGTCGTTGAAAGATCAACTTTATCAACCCCAGCTAAGACATTTGGCACCAAATCTACGTCATCAAAGGCTAAAGTATTTCTTTTATAAGTAACTTCGTCATCAGCCGCACCATCAATATAATTGAAGACAGGAGATGGTAGCCGTTTTTTAGCTAACCTTCTAAAGTCTCTGAAGTTGTGACAATGTTTAAGCTTCATATTTTTCTCAATATAAATATAATGGATATAAGGCTGATACTTGCAGTTTAAAAAAAAAGCAAACAAACATGAAATTAAACAGGAAAAAATCTAACGTATTATGAAAGAAAAAGACAAAGAACAAAGAAAGTTAATTGAATTATTTAAGAAATTAAAACTTCATTACAAAAAACATGGGTACTCTAAAAGGAAACAAAGAAGCACCAATCCAATGTGGGGAATTGACCCAAAGCGAATTAAAGAAATTGAATAATCCTCTACTCTATTTGAAATAAACATATGAGAACTCAACCAAAATATTTTCCAAAAGCATATGGGTTAAAAACCCAATCGGATATTAATAATCTTTATGATGACTGGGCGGAAACTTATGATACTGAAGTCAAAGAAAATGGGTATGTTTCCCCTGCCCGCCTAGCTTCAGCCTTAAAATCTTTCTTATCTTTTGACGCGCCAATTTATGATGTTGGCTGTGGCACTGGCCTATCGGGAGTTGCATTAAAAGAAATGGGTTTCTTAAATATACATGGATCTGAGATTAATCCAAATATGTTAAAAAAGGCTCAACTATCGGGTGCCTATCAATCTTTAGAAATTGGAGATATTTCTAACCAATTTCCACATAAGGTAGGATCATATGATGCGATTGTAGCTGTTGGTGTAATAGGTGCAGGTGCGGCGCCTGCTAAGTTAATGAGTGAGGCTTTAAATGCATTATCGCCAGGTGGCCTGTTAGCCTTTTCACTAAATGATGCTGCTATGGCGCAGAAGAGTTGCCAAGGAGAATTAAATAAAATTCTTCAAAATGACTTAGCTACCGAATTATTTTCAGAATATGGGCCTCATCTGAGCTCAATTAATGTTGGCTCAACGATCTATATTTTGAAAAAAACGTAATAAAACTCTCTCAATTATTTGGTCTATTACGAAATGTGGCGTTAGTTGTGGGTACTTCGTTCTGGGAATTATTCTTTATTTCCTACTAATCTCGAGAATAAACAATTTTACCATCGATAATTGTATTGATCACCTCTATTTTTGAAATATCATTGGTTGGTATTCGATCTATCTTTTCTGAGAGAATGACGATGTCTGCGAGATACCCTTCCTTTAAAATGCCTTTACTGTGTTCTTTGAATTCAGCGTAAGAACCCTCAATTGTATAGGCTCTCAAGGTCTCAATCAAACTCAGCCTTTGATCGATTGTGTCCTCACTCCATTTTTCGCGATTTAAGGCATTTGATATGGCGTTAATTGGATCAACATTTGAAACTGGCCAGTCTGTTGAAAAAGTAACAGTCCCACCGGCTTCTTTAATTGAACGCCAGGCATAGGCTTCATTGTAACGATTCACTCCAATTTTTGATATCGTTGGCTCTAATGGCAATCCATCACAACCGGGCGGATGAACTGGTTGCATCGAAGCTATCACATTTAAGTCTTTAAATCTTTTAATATCAACCTTCTGGATTAATTCTATGTGTTCAACTCTATGGCGACTATCTCTTACACCATTTACCTTTTGGGCATTCTCATAAGCATTTAAGACCCTTTGAACTGCTCCATCTCCTATTGAGTGCACAGCAATCTGCAGACTGCGGTTATCGCAATCAATAACTAATTCATTAAATTCATCTTCTTCAAATAATGCTTCACCTTTCACTCCAGGTTGATCTGCATAATCCTCTATTAAATAGGCAGTACTGGAGTCTAATACACCATCCATAAAAAACTTTACAAAACCTGAACTTAAGAACTCATCATTCCACCTCTTGCTCATTATCGAAGCTTGTTCCAATTGTTCAATCCGCATATTATTCTTGAAATGAAAAGGTACTTTGACTCTACAAGTCAGTTCACCTGATTTTCGAATTTCATCTAGAAGCTCTAAAGTGTAAAAGTTTCCATCCATGTTGTGAATGCTTGTGATGCCAAGCTTTGCTAAATGTGAAAGGCCTGACTTCAGAACCGATATATCACTCTGTTTTTCCTCATCTGAGGCTGGAGGGTTTGGCTCACCACCCGTATCTAGTCCCAATCTTGAGCGATCTGAGCCGGCTAATGCCAATACCAGCCTAATAGCTTCATTTTCCTTTAACATACCTTCTGCAAATCCATCACTGGACATTACCACCTCATTTCCAACAGGTAGTGTTATTCCTTCCAAAATACCTGCATCTTTAAGAGCCTTTGTATTGGCCCATGCCGTATGTCCATCTGGTGCTTGAACTAATATTGGGTTTTTAGTTGAGATCTGATCTAGTTGTTTGCGGGTCTTCAGTTCTGTTTCATCAAAAAGTTGATAATTAGCTCCGCGTCCAAAAACAAATGTACCGCTAGGATTATTTTCAATGTAATAAAATATTAAGTCTTTTAATTCACTGAAAGTCTTCAAGGGCATTAAATTGAGCTTGTTTAAGTAAGAGGATCCGGGAAATAAATGAACGTGACTATCAATGAAGCCTGGTAATACGGTTCCACCTCTTGCAGAGATAACAACCGTATTACTATCTTTATTTTTTAAAATTTCTTTATTAGTGCCAAGGCAATTAATTTTATTGCCCTTTATGTGAAGAGCTTCGAAAGTGGAGCCAAATTCGTCCATACTTAGGATGTTTCCATCTATGATAATTAATGATGAAGTATTCATGTAAAACCAAAAAAAATTTGCTTATTTACACGATAATCGTAAGGATTAGATATAGAAAGAAATATTTTAAAAATTAAAATTATTTATAAACATGTGCTTTGAGCTCGTTTTCAAAAGCTCAAAGCAAATTTCAGACTAATTGATTAGGCTTATTAATGCTTTTCCTCGCATTCTGAATTATTAGTCTTTAAACAAAATACTGTTTGCCATCCGGCATCTCTCTTTAAACCTAGTTGGTTTGCATATTGTACGCTCATAATCCTAGCGGATGCCAAATTTATAGCGACCCCTAAGTATTTTTCTTGATCTTCTGGAGTATAAAAATATACATTATATTTTGCTCTATCTAATTGATCACAAGTGTATTTACTTCCTACTTTACATGGCTCTGCACCAAATAAAAAATCAAAAAAGTCTGCACGCACTGAATTAGAGAAGCCAAAAGTTAACATTATTACAGCCATTATTACTGTGCCTGCTGGTTTAATTTTTAAAAGTCTGTTTATCATTATCCACCTTTGCATTATTTTATGTTCTTGTTACGTTAGATTCATAATTTTGGATCGATTAATTTTACCCATTTAAATGACCTAAAGTAATTGTTGTTATGTATCTTTATATTTAATAGGGGCTAATTTAAAATAACCCCACAATTAAAGGCTACTTTTATGAACAATTTAAAAGACTTTGGATTTGGCACTCAAATCAGAAAATCACCATTTTTTGATGCAACTGTTAGATGGGGAGCTACCAATTTTTCTGTATATAATCATATGTACATACCTAGGGATTTTGGAGACCCTGAGCAAAACTTTTGGAATTTAATCAATAGCGCAATTCTTTGTGATGTAGCTGTTGAAAGGCAAGTAGAGATTACAGGAGATGATGCTTCTAAATTTATTCAATTATTAACTCCTCGTGATTTATCAAATTTTAAGGTTGGGCAATGTAAATACATCTTAATTACTAACGAGGAAGGGGGAATACTGAATGATCCAATCTTGTTAAGATTAGAAGAAAATCGTTACTGGATCTCTTTGGCCGATAGTGATATTCTGCTTTGGGCTCAAGGCGTAGCTGTTAACTCAGGTTTAAAAGTAAAAATCTCCGAACCTGACGTTTCTCCTTTACAGTTACAAGGACCCAATTCTGGAAAAATTATGGAGGCGTTATTTGGTCAAGACATTCTTGATCTAAAATATTATTGGCATCGTGAAGAAGTATTAAATGGGATACCGCTTCTAGTTTCAAGAACNGGTTGGTCTAGTGAACTTGGCTANGAAATTTTTCTTAGGGATCATACAAAAGGTGACAAGCTATGGGAACNAATAATGGAAGCAGGCATCCCCTTTGATTTAAAACCTGGGCATACTTCGTCAATACGTAGGATTGAGGGCGGTATGTTATCATATCATGCGGATATGGATATTAATACAAACCCCTTTGAGCTGGGCTTGGATAGATTAGTTAACTTGGAGGGAAAAGAAGATTTTGTTGGCAAGACAGCCCTAAAAGAAATNAAAGAGAAGGGTGTTTCGAGAAAACAGGTTGGTCTTATCATTGAGGGCCAACCATTGTCTGGCCCAAATACTCGGTTTTGGGAAATAAAGTATGATGAAAAGATAGTTGGCAAGGTTACCTCAGCAGTTTATTCACCAAGGTTAAAGCAAAACATCGCGCTTGCGATGATTTCTGCAGATTTAACTACGATAGGTACAGAGGTTAAAATAAATACCTATGCTGGAACATTAGGCGCTATGGTCGTAGAAAAACCATTTTTTGATCCAAAAAAACTGATTACATCCGCATAATTTAATTCTTGTTGATACGGGTTAATTCTACAATAATAGAAATATTAAAAATCAAGAGTTGAGCTATGTCTGATACTGAAATTGTATTATCTGATAATGAGTTAAACAAACTTCGTGAGGTTTATACACCCTCTATCACACATGCGGAGGCGCAGAAAAATTANACCTATGACTTTGAAAAATTCCTTAAGTTTTCAAGTGTAACTAAGATCAGCTCAGATCCAGTAGCACTAGAAGCTATTTTAACGCACGCATACCATGCCCTAGAAAAGGGCTTGACGATGGAGGTTCCTCGTCCTGGTTTTGGTGTGGATGCAATTATTCTAACGATGGCAACAATTTTGAAGTTGGAGCGTTTAGGGNTGATTGGTGTTGCTNCTAAAGGTGGTCGCGGAATGTTACAGTCCTACGTGGATTTTCATNATGAAAATGGCTTTGAGATTGATGAAAAAATAAAAGATGATTTGATTCAATTTGTGAACAGAATGCCTAATGAAAATAACCCAGGCGGTTCCTACACTTTAAGCCTAGAGGAACTAAGGAAGGCGTCAGATTTTGATTATGAGAACTTTATTCAGAGCCGTTCAAGTGTAAGGCATTTTACTGGTGNTCAGGTTGATCCTGAAATAGTTAAAACTGCAGTACGACAGTCGCTAAAGGCTCCGAGAAGCTGCAATCGTGAAACTCGTCGGGTATATGTGGCATATGAGCAGAAATTAAAAGAGCAATTACTTTCCTATCAAAATGGCAATCGTGGCTTTGGTCACAAACTTGGTGTTGTCTTGATGGTAACAGTGGATTTGCGGCATTTTGATTTGATTGGTGAGCGTAACCAGGGCTGGATAGATGGTGGCCTGTTTGCNATGTCACTTGTATACGGACTACATGCTGCCAGTTTGGGTACGTGTATGCTNAATTGGTCTGAAGATTGTGAGAGCGATAAAGCGATNCGAAAAGNGTTCAATATTCCTGATTATGAAATAATAATCACTATGATTGGAGCTGGACATGTACCTAAAAAATTTGAAGTGACTGCCTCACCCACCCCAGATGTTGATGAAGTTTTATCAATCATTAAACCTAGGGAATGAGATAAAAAGTANTTTCAAAGGTGCAATTGAGACTTACTTCCAGATTTTCTTTGCAATTCTTCGAAAGTTTCCACCTAATATGCNTTCAACCTCTTNTGTTTTTAGACCCTCTAGAAGTAAAATGTCTGCAATCTCTTGGATTTGTAATGGACTAGCACATCTAACGGCACCACCTGGATATTGCTCAGGGGGCCAGAAATCTGGATTATCTGCTAAGGTTTCGTCAAATGTTTCGCTATCTTTATCTATGTTGTGCAGGTCAATAAATTCATAATCAACGCCAATCCCGACGTGTTTAGCACCAATTAAATTCACATAATATAGAATATGTCTGGCCATATTGGCGCTGCTTATATCGTTCTGACCAAGAAAAACGCCTATCCCGTTGACGCCAACAACCCCACCCGTTGCGGCGCACGCTATAGCTTGGTCATCCCATATATTTCGTTCATGGTCATTAATCACCCGAGAATTTGAGTGTGAGAATATCACTGGCGACTCTGAAAGCTCCATAGCTTCCATAGTGGTCATGTAGCTTGTGTGAGAGCAGTCAATGAACATGCCTACTCTGTTCATTTCGCGTATGACGTCTNTACCAAATTTTGTTATGCCAATATCCACGTCGTGACAGCCACCACCAGCTGCGTTATTTAAATTATATGCAAAAGCCATCTGCCTGACACCAAGATCATAATAAAGTTGAACCATTTCAATTGACTCGTCCAATGCGCACATACCTTCAATATCAAATGTTACTGCTAAGTGTCCTTTTGAGTGTGCTAAATCAAGTTCTGATACCGTTCCAATAAGATCAATATCTGGCTGGTTATCTACCCACCGTCTTGCAAGGCTTAAGTTCTTAATAGTTGTGCGCCAATCTCTCACATCGTAGCCCACGTTAACCGATAGGTAGTTTATTCCTGCATCTTTCCAAACCGATAAGGTTTCCATGTCCCGTTCACTAGTTAGTTCAAAACCAGCGTGTGCATCCCAGATTAAAGCACCTGAATATATAGATTCGCTTATTTGATTTTTCTTACCCATAATAAGTTTCCTTTAATGTCTTAGATTAACTTAAGCCATAAAGTTGTATTCGAGCAAGTGATCCGTTGCTAATTCTCTTTCAGTGAACTCCTTATAATGAAATCAGATAACAGGATAAATATGCAGAAAAATTCTCTCAATATATTCATTAATTATCATGTTAAATATAATTTTTACTTGTCATGCAATTATGATTAGTTCACTAATAGACGATAACAATTCTTACCTGTCTGAAGGAAGCTTAATGTGACAAAAATTTCAGAAATGCCTGCTGTCGCTCGAGGCTTTATTTCAAATCTTGAACTTCCTATAGTTGAAGANCGAGCCTGGACANCGCCCTCTCCTTCTGCGCAGCGTCGAGTTTCGGTTGTCACNACAGCCGCAATCTCTAAACGTGGTGATAAGCCATTCTCTTGGCTTGCTCGAGACCATAGGGTNTTTCATAAGACAGATCGTGACCTTGTNATGACACATGTGGCNGTTGAGTTTGANCGATCTGCTTGGCAACAAGACTTAAATGTAATTGTCCCACTTGATCGACTTGAGGAGATGGCGCAGGCAGGAGAGATTGGATCTGTTGCAGATGAGCATTATTCATTTATGGGGGCAGCGGATCCAGTAACCATGGAAAAATCTGCTCGNGAAGNAGCAAAAAGAATGAAGCTAGAAGGTGTNGATACAGTTTTTCTGATCCCTATATGACCATTTTGTACGCGCGCCGTGTGCGGGCTTGCCCATTATTTTGAATCTGAAGGTTTAGCGACAGTTCTTGTGGGGTTTGTACGAGAGCAAATGGAGGCTATAAAGCCAGCTCGGGCATTATTTTTAGATTTTCCAATGGGTCGTGGAATGGGAAAGCCAAATGATCCAAACTTCCAGAAAAAAGTTATCCGTGCTGCTTTTGATCTATTGAATGAGCCAAATGGTCCAGTGATTGAGGACTTTCCAGAAATCATCCCTGTTAGGGATGGGCGCATGGGGTATGCACTACCACCCGACCTGGTTTTAAATATTANCGATATTGGAGATCTTAATCAGCTCTTAGATGAAATACGCGTCGAGATGGAGGCATTGCGACCTGACTACGAAGCTGCGATGAAATCTCGTGGTAGAACGACAGTTGGNGCAAGCGAACTTAATGTCAGAGATTTAGCACCGTTTATCGCTGAATTTTTTTCAGGNGATATACCTAAAAGCCCGAGGAAGGGTTTGCCCGCAATCCCCTTATTAAAATTGGTGGTGGAGGATTTGGAGGCTTATTATACCGAGACCCGTACTCATCGAGATAATATTGATGATTTAGAACTCATGGGAAAGTGGTTCTGGGAGGAAACAAAGGCTGGTAGGTTATTACTTTTACTTGANGCAGTCTCTATTGCGTCTGATAATAAAGTTATGTTGCAAATTGTAGAAATGTCTTTAATGGCCCCTAGGTTCTGGTCAGAGGGTCCACTACCAGGAACATCGGCAGCTGGTTGGTAAAGTTATTAACTGAACTAAAATGCCTTATTTGATAGATAAATATTGATCTAACACAAGCTCAAAGCTAAAATGATAGATGATGATCGGCATTACTTTTGTCGTTAACTGCCAGCTCTTTGAAACTTTTGGTTATTGTGACTGTTATATTTTTTTTCATTGAGATAAGTTAGAGGGCGAGTTTTAATTATTTTAGTTAGGAATAAGTTCCATGTATAAAACTCCTTCTTTGACTAGCCTAGCAAAATCAGCAGGGTGTGCCGCAAAAATAAGGCAAGCGGATCTTGCTGAGGCACTAGCTCACTTACCCATTTCAAGTGATCCCAATCTAATGGTTGATCATGCAGGATCAGACGATGCAGCAGTTTACCGCCTTTCTTCAGAAGTCGCATTGGTCGAAACAGTCGACATTTTTCCACCAATTGTTGATGATCCATTTGATTATGGGCAAATCGCCGCTGCAAATGCATTAAGTGACATCTATGCCATGGGAGGGAAACCTATTAGCGCCCTTAGCTTTGTCAGTTGGCCAGTAGAAGTTTTAGGTGTGGACCAGTTGGGAAAAGTATTAAAAGGGGCAGCAAGCATTTGTAGTAAGGCAGGTATTTCAATCGCCGGTGGGCATTCTATTGTGGATTCAGAGCCAAAATTTGGCCTTTTTGTAAATGGTTTAGTACATCCAGACAAAATTATTGATAACTCTGGTGCTCAGGTTGGAGATTGTCTGATACTTACAAAAAAAATTGGCACTGGTGTCTTAACAACCGCAGCTAAAAGAGGAGAGCTTTCGGAAATCGGCTTAGACGAGGCAATTGTATCTATGAGCACACTCAATGATGAGGCGGCTTATGTAATGAAAGAGCATTCTATTAAGGCTGCTACTGATGTTACTGGTTTTGGTTTGTTAGGGCACTTGGGAAATATGCTAAGGGCGTCCTCTGTTAAACTTAATAAACCACTCAGTGCAAAACTATCTTTTGCTAAAATTCCTCTTTTTAAAGATGTAGAATTTCTTCTAGAAAAGGGTTTGTGCCCTTTAGGAAGCCAACGTAACCTTGAGACCGCNGCATCTTTGACAACTTTCTCAAAGGGTTTAGGGATCGAGCAACAACTTTTGCTTGCTGACGCTCAAACCTCTGGTGGACTGCTCATGGCCGTACCTAAAGAAAAAGTCGATGTAATCCTCAGTAATTTAAGATCAAATAATGTTTTGGAAAGCGCTGTAATTGGTGAAATTGAGATTGGAAGTCAAGCTGGCACCATTCAGGTGGAATTGTAAAAATATTAACAGCACAAAATTTGTGAGATTGTCGCTATTAATCAGTTAGGACATATTCTTTTCTGGCGGAAGAGCGTGGGAGTCGAACCCACCAGGGACGTGGTACGCCCCTCACTAGATTTGAAGTCTAGGCGCCCCACCAGGGTTCGTTCCTCTTCCACATTAATTACTACTTTCTACTTTTTGATTAGGCTTTGCGTAAAGTCGGATTTCTCTATAATCGCCAGTACGCGNCGTAAATCCAACCTGATCAAAATATTCTAGTAAAGCAACTGCAAAATTTCTACTCAAACCACTGGCATCCCGATAATCCACAATTGTAAACAATCCATTTGTCGATTTTAGGGACAAGTTTTTAGCAATCGCTTTTAATTTATTGATTTGANTATCTGTTATGTAACGATTTTTTCCAATCATCACAATTTCTCTACGTTTTAAACAAATTCTTAAAATTCTCTCAAGTTCTTCCGATTTAATCGCTGTTTTCTGCGCAAGTTGATCAAAGCTTGGAGGAGTGCCAAATTTGGGCGACAATGCCATCAAAACCTGATTTATATGGCCAAGGTTTTTATCAGAGATAACGGCTTCATGTTGCGGCAACCGAAACCTGCTACCCTTTTCAACCAACCTTTTTTTAAATAGCAATTCTGTCAAAACATCTGCAAGAATTAATGTATCAATATGGTCATTAAGTAGCGTTTGTACTTCTTNAACACTTGCTCCATCAGACGAAGGTTTTAATTTATGAAAGTCAGAAATACATTTGATNACTTTATCCAGTAAGTCTTGCCATTTTTTTTCACTGAACAAGCGTTGCCCTGTAGATTTTCCAACCCGTCGTAACGATAGTAATGAAATAAGATTATCAATTTCAGACGNTTGTACGTTATGAGACACTGTAAACTCTTTTAAAGGCACGCCNGTATTACTTCGTTCCGCTAATGATGTAAGAACTTCTTTCGTACTCCCTTTACGAATTGACATCAAAGTTGCTATACGGGTTGGTCTAGATCGGCCACGCTTGGGCGCAAATGGGTCAATAACACGCCCACCGCCGATTGTTCTCTGCGCAGACTGATCTCGNANNACAAATCGATCTCCATACACAGCATGAATATCTCTTGGAAGTACTAGTTGAGCTAAGCTAGATTTACCAATAGGAATNTTTCCTCCAGATAAAACTGCTACTCTCACGCTAAGATGATCAGAACCAATATGTAAATGTGCTGGTGTCCAATGTTTCAAAGAATTTGGCTCAGTTTTTAATACTTTTAAATCAACATCAATGCGCCTTGTAAGGACGTTAAGATTAGGATGGGTGAGCCAAGTGCCCCGCTTGATGGATCGCTCACTAATACCACGACCAGAAATATTAAGTGCACACCGTTCGCCAACTTTAGCTCTGCTGGTAACTTGATTGTTAGATCTAATTTCGCGTACACGCACGGGCACACCATTTGATGATAGCGTTAGTTTGTCAGAAATACACACTGAACCAGAAAAGATCATTCCCGTTACGACTAAACCAATCCCATTCAAGCTAAACGCTCGATCAATGGACATACGAAAATAGTGATCCGGATCTTTAGAAAATCTTTGATGAGCGCGTTGGATGAGTCCATTTCGCAACGCTTCAATCCCAATGTTTTGTGGAGCACAGACACAGTATAACTCGCAATCAGTAAATTCAAATTTCTTCAGGAGTTTATTGATTTCTTTCTCAGCCTCCAATCTGCGTTCACCTGAGGCCCGATCAATCTTTGTAAGTACTATTACA
>PARX01000038.1 GCA_002712045.1 Paracoccaceae bacterium | reverse complement strand
CCTATCATCTCAAAAGCCCTGATGGAAGTGGAATAACCTTAATTAATATAGGTATTGGACCATCAAATGCAAAAACTGCCACTGATCATGTATCAGTATTACGGCCCCACGCATGGATTATGTTGGGTCATTGTGCTGGGTTGAGAGCTTCCCAAAGATTAGGCGATTATGTGCTTGCCCATGCCTATGTCAGAGAAGATCACGTATTAGATGAAGATATTCCTGTTTGGGTCCCTATCCCTGCATTAGCTGAAGTTCAAATTGCTATGGAAAAAGCGGTTAAAGATATTACAAAACTATCTGGATTTGAATTAAAAAATATTATGCGAACTGGCACAGTGGCCACAATAGACAACAGAAATTGGGAACTTCGAGATCAGTCAGGGCCTGTGCAACGCCTCTCCCAAAGCAGAGCTATTGCTTTAGATATGGAAAGCGCCACTATAGCTGCAAATGGATTTCGCTTTAGAGTCCCATATGGGACTTTGCTTTGCATTTCGGATCGGCCCTTGCATGGTGAGTTAAAATTGCCAGGTATGGCAAATGAATTTTACAATACACAAGTTAAAAGACATTTAAGCATAGGCATCAAGGCGATGGAATCACTCAAATTGATGCCTTTAGAGCAATTACACTCACGAAAATTAAGAAGTTTTGAAGAAACTGCATTCCTTTAAAAAAAACTCTTTATTTTATTGGTGTCTAAGCATACAAATTGTTATACAAGACGAATAATTCAGTTTTAATACATTTTAATAGTCTCATTTTGAGACCTCACTTTAGGGAGCAGCTATATGGCACAGAAGCCTATGACAAAATCACAGTTGATCGCCACCTTGGCAGAAGCAACAGGTTCAGACAAAAAATCAGCAGGAGCCTCACTAGAAGCGTTATGTGCGCTTATTACTAGCGAAGTATCAGGTGGGGGAGCGGTTTCTCTTCCAGGTGTTGGAAAAATCTATTGCCGAGCACGTCCTGCGCGAATGGTTAGAAACCCTGCAACTGGCGAGCAAATGCATAAAGATGCAGACAAAGTTGTTAAAATGACAATAGCAAAAGCGCTTAAAGATAGCGTAAATAGCTAATTTTTTTAATTTAACATTTTAGTTTAGAACGAATTGAAAAAGGTCGCTAATCCAGCGACCTTTTTATTTTCTAGAGATTTTATAAATTTGCGAGCTTTTATATTAGGCATAACTTTTGCTTTAATGTGGTCGAGTGCTTTCACTTCCGCAAGAATAATTGTTGATAGTGCTCCACCTCTGTCAGCTTTATCAATTAGATTTATTATTTCTGGATTGCTAGCGGTTCTCATTGGCTGGATATTAGGTCAATCGTTAAAACTCAATAGAAGCCAGTGGAAAGCGACATTAATTTTTGGAATATGTCAGAATTCAATCTATTTGGGGCTCAATTTTATAGCAATGCAGAAAGTAGAAGCAGCCATCGCTGCTATTATTGCAAGCACTATGCCATTGATTGTTGCTTTTTTAGGATGGAGTCTATTTCGAGATAAGCTAACATTAATCTCCATTCTTGGATTAACTTTGGGTTTCCTTGGCGTTTATCTCATAATCAATAACCGTATTGAAAATATGGATAACCTACTAGGGATAGCATTATGCGTGATCGGTGCTATTTCACTAGCAATAGCAACACTTTTCCTGAAAAATGCTACATCAGGTGGAAATTTATGGATAATTATTGGCTATCAGATGATAATTGGAAGCCTCGCCTTGATCCCTTTTGCAATTTTATTTGAAGACACAAATATAACCTGGTCATCTTCTTTAATCATTGCTTTTTTTTACACAACTTTAATACCAGGCTTATTAGCTACTTGGATTTGGTTTATACTAGTGTCCGAAGTAGGTGCCATTAGGGGAGCTTCCTTTCATTTCTTAAATCCATTTTTTGGAGTTTTAATCGCTTACATAATTTTAGGAGAAAATATCACTACCTCAGATTACATTGGTGTAATAATAATCTCCGTTGGAATAATAGCTGTGCAATTTTCACGAAACGTCGAAAGCTGAAATCATAATGAATCGATGATTATAAATTGACATTTACAATATTAATTTTAATGACCTTATAAGATATCTAAAGTAATTGATTAACGAGAACTATTTAATGACTAGAAAATTTGAAATTAGCCCCACTACCCGCTTAAGACGATCACCTTTTTTTGATGCTACTGTGCGAGAAGGCGTGACTGGATTTTACCCGTATAATAATATGTTAATGCCAACAGGGTTTGGACACCCAGAAGAGGAATACTGGCGTATTATTAATGGTGTGTCAATGTGGGACGTAGCAGTTGAGCGACAAGTCGAGCTGAATGGGCCCGATGCAGAAAAATTAGCACAAATTCTCTGTCCACGAAATTTACAACAATGCAAGGAAGGACAGGGAAAATACGTTGCATTATGTAATCATAGTGGCGTGATAATTAACGACCCAATCATTCTAAAGCTTTCAAGGAGTCGTTATTGGCTGTCCATTGCCGACAATAATATAGTGTTATTTGCAAGAGCAATAGCTGCAGAGAGAGGACTAGATGTTGACGTATTTGAGCCAGATGTTTCTCCTTTGGCAGTACAGGGCCCAGAAGCAGAAAATGTAATAGCAAGTATATTCGGCGACTGGGTAAGGGAATTAAAATATTTCTGGTTTAAAGAAGCTGAGATAAGTGGAATTCCCCTACAGGTGGCAAGATCTGGATGGTCCAAACAAGGTGGTTTTGAATTATATCTGATGGATGGAAGTAAGGCATCAGAACTTTGGAACTTAGTGCGCGAAGCTGGTAAACCTTGGAATATTGGGCCTGGAAACCCCAATATGAGTGAACGTATCGAAAGCGGATTACTGTCCTATGGTTCTGACACTGACGACAATACAAATCCTTTCGAAATTCGTATGGAAAAATATATAGATTTAGATATTCCAGATGATACAATAGGCATACAGGCACTTAGAAAAATTGCTTCAGATGGTCCGAAGCGACATCAAGTTGGAGTAATTTTAGAGGGAAGTACTCCTTCTGATATTGTAGCTGAATGGTTAGATATTGAACAAGATGGAAAGAAGATTGGCTCAATGACTAGTGGCGTATGGTCTCGTCGATTAGAAAAAAACATTGGTTTAAGCTTAATTGATATAAACGTAAAAATCGGTGAAAGTGCTGTGGTTAAAACAATTAATGGTGAGTGCAATTGTAAAGTGGTAGCTCTACCATTTCTCTAAGAATTGGAGTTTTATAAATGCAATATGGCTTAAATGAAGAACAAGAAATGATCGTTTCAACAGTAAGGTCATTTGTGGAAAAAGAAATATATCCTCACGAAGAATTGGTTGAAAAGACAGGTTCTGTACCGAAAGAAATTGCTCAAGAAATAAAGAAAAAAACAATCGACTTAGGATTTTATGCTTGTAATTTTCCAGAAGAGGTTGGTGGAGCAGGTTTAAATCACAAAGAATTTACTCTAGTCGAGCGAGAACTTGGTAGAGGCTCAATGGCTTTGTGTCATTTTTTTGGCCGCCCACAAAATATCTTGATGGCGTGTAACTCTGAGCAAAAAGAACGTTATCTTTTACCTGCGATAAAAGGTGAAAAAATGGATGCATTAGCCATGACAGAACCAAATGCCGGCTCAGATGTAAGAGGAATGAAATGTTTTGCCACACAAGATGGAAACGATTGGATTATAAATGGCACTAAACATTTTATTAGTGGTGCCGAGCATGCAGATTTTGTTATTGTGTTTGTAGCTACCGGAGAAGACCAAACACCAAAAGGCCCTAAAAAAAGAATTACTACATTTTTAGTCGATAGAGGAACAGCCGGCTTTACCATACGGGAAGGATATAAATCTGTCAGTCACCGGGGATATAAGAATATGATTTTGGAATTTGATGAGTGTCGGATTCCAAACTCACAGGTTTTAGGGGAAGTAGATGGTGGGTTTGCAGTAATGAACACTTGGCTATATGCTACTCGTCTGACCGTTGCTACCAACTGCGTGGGTCGAGCTAGAAGGGTATTTGATTATGCGCTCAACTATTCTTCCGAAAGAGAACAATTTGGACAAAAAATTGGAAAGTTTCAAGGAGTAAGTTTTCAAATAGCAGATATGATAACAGAAATTGATGCGGCCGATCTTTTAACGCTAGCAGCCGCAGACCGTTTAGACAAAGGACTACCATCAAATCGAGAAATTGCGAGTGCAAAACTATTTGCTACAGAGATGCTTGCAAGAGTAACCGATACAGCCATTCAAATTCATGGTGGGATGGGGCTTATGGATGACTACCCTCTTGAAAGGTTCTGGAGAGATGCCAGGGTTGAACGAATTTGGGACGGAACATCTGAAATTCAGAGACATATCATTAGTCGCGATCTATTGAGACCTCTGGGTGCATGATAATTTTAAGATAAAAAAATGAAAGACCTTAATAGATTATTCAAACCAAAATCAATTGCTGTTGTGGGTGGCGGCTCATGGTGTGAATCCGTAATTAAACAATTAAAAAAGATTAAATTTAATGGAGAGATTTGGCCAATTCATCCAAAAAGAGAGTCAATTAGTGGTATAAAGACTTTCAAAAACCTGACTGACATGCCTTATGCGCCAGATGCTACTTTCATAGGCGTGAACAGATTTCAAACAATCGAAATTGTTAAAGAATTATCAAAACTTGGCGCTGGTGGAGCAGTTTGTTTCGCCAGCGGGTTTCTAGAAGCAAAAACTGAGGACACAGATGCCGAGGACTTGCAACAAAAACTTCTAAAAGCTGCAAAGCATATGCCAATCTTGGGGCCTAACTGTTATGGGTTCATAAATTATCTAGATGGTGTTTTACTTTGGCCAGACCAACATGGTGGAATTAGAGTTAAACGTGGCGTTGGAATAATTACACAGTCATCTAATATCGCAATAAATATTTCTATGCAGCGACGCGCCTTGCCAATCGCCGCATTGGTCACCGCTGGAAATCAGGCACAAATAGATATCGCTACAATTGGATCTAACTTACTCCAGGATGACAGAATAACAGCTCTAGGAATCCACATTGAAGGCATAAAAGATCTTTCCGCTTTTGAAGAATTAGCAAAAATGGCGCTCAAATTAAAAAAACGCATCATTGTATTAAAAGTCGGCTTATCTAAACAAGCTCAATTAGCAACAGTATCTCATACTGCTTCATTAACAGGAACTGATGCTGGAGCAAATGCACTGTTTGAGCGCTTAGGTGTAGCTCGGGTTAGAAATCTACCAGTTTTTTTAGAAACCTTAAAACTTTTACATGTAACTGGACCTTTGAAGTCAAAAAATCTAGCTTCCGTCAGTTGTTCTGGAGGTGAAGCTTCATTAGTAGCTGATCTTGCTTATGGGCATGAGGTTGCATTTCCTGAGCTGAATGATCGGCAAGTTAACGACCTACGTAAGGTACTAGGACCAATGGTTGCTCTTGCCAATCCATTAGATTACCACACGTATATTTGGCGTGACACAAAAGCAATGACCCTTGCTTGGAGCGCTATTATGGATCCTAACATTGCATTAACATTGTTAATTCTTGACTTCCCACGCACTGACAGATGTGATGCGAGTGATTGGCAATGTGCTATTGATGCAGCAATTTTATCTAAGAAAAACACTAATACCAATGTTGCTGTGGTCGCAACTCTGCCAGAATTGTTACCAGAAGAATTCTCTCAGAAACTTATTATGTCCGGAGTTGTACCAATATTTGGTATTGAAGAGGCCATTAGTGCTGCAGAAGCCGCAGCTATTAAACCACCAAAATCAATTAAACCTATTTTGAAACCTTTAAGCTCAAAGAAGACTCAATTAATCCCAGAGGGGAAAGCTAAAGAAATCTTATCTAGTTATGGATTGGAAATACCCAAATCAACTCGAGCAAACAGCCCAGGTCAAGCGGCGAATAACGCAAGCAAAATCGGTTTTCCTTTGGCCTTAAAAGGTGAGGGTTTTGCCCATAAGACAGAAGCTAATGCTGTTGTACTTAACATCTTAAGTAAGGAGCAAGTTATTAAAGATGCTACGCGCATTGATTCAACATCTTTTCTTTTAGAAGAAATGATCACTGATAATATTGTTGAGCTGTTAGTTGGCGTTGTCCGTGACCCAGCGCATGGATTTATTTTAAGTATAGCCGCAGGTGGAACCTTTACAGAACTAATTAAGGATACAACCTCGCTTATTATCCCCGTAGAGAGGGACGAAATCTTAACAGCACTGAAAAATTTAAGAATATATAATTTGGTTAAAGGGTACAGAGGTCACTCAAAAGCAAATCTAGATGCAGTATTAGATGCTATAATGTCTATTCAAAGGTTCGTCGTTGATAATTCAAATTCAACGGAAGAAATAGAAATAAATCCATTGATTTGTGGCCGCGAGAAAGCAATTGCCGCAGATATATTATTAAGGAGATCATAATGCTTAATTCCCCAATTCATACCCACCAGGAAAATGGAATCCTCGAAGTGAAAATAAATAGGCCTAAAGCAAATGCAATTGATCTTAAGACCAGTCAATTATTGGGAGAAGTGTTTAAAAAATTTAGGGATGATCCAGAATTACGTGTTGGGATCATAACTGGAGCTGGAAATAAATTCTTTTGCCCAGGGTGGGACTTAAAGGCCGCCGCAGACGGTGATGCTGTAGATGGAGATTATGGCGTTGGTGGGTTTGGAGGAATGCAGGAAATGCGAGATATGAATAAGCCAATTATCGCTGCCGTGAATGGGATTTGCTGTGGCGGCGGTTTAGAAGTTGCAATTAGCGCAGATATAATAATAGCCTCTGAGAATGCCACCTTTGCTTTACCTGAAATTAGATCTGGAACAATCGCGGATGCCGCAAGCGTGAAAGTTCCCAAACGAATTCCTTATCATATTGCAATGGAATTATTGTTAACAGGAAGATGGTTTGATGCCAAAGAAGCTCTAGGTTGGGGCTTAATTAATAAAATTGTAAAGCAGGAAGAACTATCTAAAGCTGCTTGGGAGATGGCCACTTTATTAGTCAGTGGACCGCCGCTAGTATATGCCGCAATAAAAGAAGTGGTTCGTGATGCAGAGGATAAAAAATTCCAAGACGTCATGAACAAAATTACAAAGAGGCAATATCCTACGATCGATAATTTGTATTCATCAGAAGATCAATTGGAAGGTGCTAAAGCTTTTGCGGAAAAACGGGACCCTATATGGAAGGGTAAATAAGCAAGGGATATATACCTTAAATTAAAGTTTCATTTTTTCATAGAATACAAGCGCGTCATCGCAAAGTAATTGCATATTTTTTGATAAAACAGGTAAAGACTCCTCACTGTGCATAAAGCCCGTTGAACTCCAAACAGAATTGTACCAATGCGGAGCCCACACTCCATCATTTATATGCCCTCCAGATGGCCATTTTAACATTCTGGAATCAAACTTAAGATCAATTTTTGAACATAGAAGCCTTAATTCTTTTTCGGGATTCTTTCTAACAAGATAGCTATCAACAACAGGTGGTTTTTTTCCTGTTTTCTGACACACATAATCAAATATTTCATATTGTTGCTTGAAACCAAGATCTTCCAAAGTTGGATTTTCNCGCTTCTTCTCATAACTAGAAATCACTCTTGCAGGATGTCTTATCAAGAACACATTTGTTACATCTTTTATCCATTTCCTATCAAAACTAGGCAACATATGTTGGGTTTGATGCTTCTGAAAATAATTGGATTTTCCATTNGGTATCTTTCCAACGCACGCTGAACGAACTTCCTCTGGATTCAAGATTCCTTGCGCTAATATTTCTTTTCTCATTGGATGCTCAAGGCCGGTCATATTTAAATAAGCGGCATAATAAGGCTCATCCCAAATTGAAAAATCTTTTCTCGCCCCAAAACTGTACATCATAGTGGTAGATAAGTTTCGTGGGCCAGACCACATNGCCAAAATCATCTTACTTTATCGTTCCTAATGAGCTCTTTGTACAAACCCTGAATTCTTTTTGTAATNGGACCCAGCTTACCGTTGCCAATCACTCTACCATCTATCTCAGAAACTTGTGTTTGAGCTCCAAAAGTTCCAGTAATAAAAGCTTCATCAGCGCCATAAGTTTCTACCAAAGAAAAATTCTTCTCATATGTTGGTATTCCATTAAGTCTACAGATTTCTATAACCTTACGACGCGTTATACCATTCATACAATAGTCTCCAGTAGAAGTCCAAACTTCATCATTTCTAACAATAAAAAAATTGCAAGCATTCGTTGTGTTAACAAAACCGTTCACATCCAACATTAACGCCTCATCAGCACCAGCTTTCTCTGCTGCTATACAAGCTAAAACGCAATTCAATTTAGAATGTGAATTCAGTTTTGGATCTTGAGTCATTGGCAACCCTCTAATATGTGGTACAGTTGCNAGACGAATTGCTCTTTGAGATAATGCTTTAGAGTGCTCCATTATAATGACCATTGTTGGACCTGACCGCGATAGACTCGGATGCTGAAATGGTTTTATNTTNACCCCCCGAGTTATCATTAATCTGGCATGTGCATCAGTAAACATTTTGTTCTTTTGCCGAGTGATTTCTAATGCTTCAATCAGACCTTTTTTATCCATTACTATATCCAAATCAATCGCTATGGCNGC
Organism: Paracoccaceae bacterium; assembly: GCA_002712045.1. Classification (GTDB taxonomy): domain Bacteria; phylum Pseudomonadota; class Alphaproteobacteria; order Rhodobacterales; family Rhodobacteraceae. Next base: position 14,550 of record PARX01000038.1, on the reverse strand, counting down.
TTCTAACAAGCGATCTAAATGTTCATCTAAAAATATCCATGATCCATCGAGTAATCTAAGGCCTTCCCAGATGCCATCTCCCAACATAAATCCACTATCATATACGTTTACTGTTGCCTTTTCCCGAGGCACCAATTTACCATCTATGTATATGAAAATAGATCTATTGCGANTATCTTCTTCAGATTGATGAGTNGTAATTTTTTCTANCATAAACATTAACCTTCTTCTGTTTANNAGCTTCAATGTTTGNTCTTAAATTTGTCTTTAAACTTTTAAATACTAATTCCATAGATACAATAATTATATTANTATTAAGAAGCTTATGAAAAAATTACTTATATATCTCCACTTCGCTATATTCATTTTTGTGTTTCCCACGCAAGTGTTATCGAAGAATGTAGAATTCACCGTGGTTGCAGGTGGGTGTTTTTGGTGTGTCGAAGCTGATTTCGAAAAAATTCCTGGAGTAATTGAAGCAATCTCTGGATTTAGTGGGGGCCACAAGAAAAACCCAACTTACAAAGAAGTGATAAAAGGGNAAACTGGACATTTTGAAGCCGTCAAAATTTCTTATGACAGTGATGTTATTAAATACAAAGACCTGATTGATATTTTCTGGCGAACTATTGATCCAACCGATGGAACTGGTCAATTTTGTGATCGNGGATTCAGTTATCAAAGTGCTGTTTTTGTAAAATCCAGCATAGAAAAGGATATAGCCATTCTTTCAAAATTAGAGGCTCAAAAAAAACTTAAAGATGAGATATTAACCCCTATTTTAGAATTGAAAAATTTTTATCCTGCAGACCAAACACATCAAGATTACTACAAAGGCGAAAATATAATCTTCACTCGATACGGATTAATCAAACAATCTAAGGCTTACAAATATTATCGAAAAGGCTGTGGGCGAGATTTAAGGCTCAAAGAACTTTGGGGATCTGACGCCTTTATTTCAAATTAGTTAGTAACTATATAAATTATTTTGAATAACGATTCTCAGCGCATAAACTGCAAACAAAGCTATCAATGGTGCAAAATCAAGACCTCCTGTATTGGGNAGAAATTGTCTAATTCTACTATAAACTGGNTTTACTAACCGATTTATTCCTTGCCATATTTGAAAAANAAGTGGCTGTTCTAAATTAAGAACTCTAAAATTTATTAACCAACTCATTACGACATGAATAAGAATAATAAACCAAGCAATATCTAATGCCATCAAGATTATCTGTAAAACTGAAGTCATTTTAAATCCTAGATCATAACAATTATAAATTATACCAACTGAATAATGAATAACAGTCATAAAAGTAAATAAATAGTCTTTAAGTTAGACACCAAGCTATAGTGCGNCACAATAATTAAGAACTTTTTATCGTACAAGGGGTCTTAAAATATTAATAATTGTTTTCCCATATTTTCTAGATTCTAACGTCCTAAACGGTTCTAAATCAACTTCTCTATCATTTTCAAAAACTATGNTTGCATCTTTAGAAATCCATTCCTCCTGAATTAGCCTTAATAATGCTTGCTCCCCTACTCCAGTCCCGTAAGGGGGATCTAAGAAGATCAAGTCAAAAGCCTTCCCACAATTTTTCTTTATTTTTGTAACATCCTCTTGTTTTATTTCGAATGAATTANTTTCTTTACACAAAACTATATTTTTCTTTAATATTTCTAAAGCAATACTGTTTTTTTCAATGAAGGTGACCCATTTTGCGCCGCGGCTAAGGGATTCAAAACCTAAAGCACCGGTTCCAGCAAAAACATCTAAAACTCTTGAGCCTTCTAATGATAAATTAAATTTTCCATTTATCAGCAGATTAAATGTATTTTCCCTGACTCGATCAGATGTAGGTCGCAGGTTATTTGCTATATCCCCTAACCCGATCTGAGCTAATTTTACACCACGGTTTTTTCCAGAAATTATACGCATAAATAAATAGTATATTTTATTAAAATTGAGTCAAATTTAGGGTTTTAATAAAAGTTTTAAATTGAAATTTTTATCCCCTACTGCTTTCAGATCAGGGGATATTCCCATTTCTATTAACCTTTTACCCACCATATAGCTTCGTGGGTCATTCATTGCATCAACCGCCAGAAGTTCTTCATTCTTAAAATACCAAAAAGAAACAGTTTCTTCATTTTCGGCACGGGTGATGATTTTATCATAACCAATATTTAAGCCAGCAATTTGCAATTTTGTGCTATATTGATCTGACCAGAACCAAGGATTTGGTTTATATTCCTTTGCACCACCCATTATATTTTCTGCTACACATTCGGCCTGGTCAATTGCATTTTGAACGCTTTCTAAGCGAATGCGCTTTCCCTTAAAAAGCAGATTAGCACAATCGCCTGCTGCCCAGATATTAGAATCCNAAGTTTCCCCAAAAATATTTGTTTCAATTCCATTATCAACCTTCAAGCCAGACTTTTCCGCTAAATCAGTATTAGGATTTATTCCTATACCGCATATTACGAAATCAACATTGAGCTCGGTACCATCTGTTAACAACGCTCCTGATACTTTATTATTTCCAATAAGGCTTTTAAGCCCAACTCCCTCTCTTAGATCAACTTTTCTAGCTTTGTGTAAATCTCGAAAATAATTTGACGTCTCTGATGCCGCAACTCGTTTCAATATTCTATCAGCCATTTCGACCAAAATTACCTTCAAACCCATTTTCGCTGCAACAGCTGCTGCTTCTAATCCAATATANCCACCACCAACAACTAACACAGTTTTTCCACTTAGATACTCAGGCTTCATCCGATCGACATCTTCTAAGCTTCGGATACTATAAACACCCTCCAGATTACCGCCAATTGAAGAGGGGAGNGAAATAGGTCTAGAACCTGTTGCTAAAACCAAATTATCATATTCTAATTTATAATTATCGATACCAATCGTTTGATTTTTCCGATCGATCTCATTAACCTGAGATCCAAGCTTTAAATTTATATTATTTTCTTCATAGTAACTTTGCGGCCTAAAAAACAATCTTTCCAAAGAAATATCNCCTAAAAGATATCCTTTTGACAACGGTGGCCTCTGGTATGGAAGGATTTTCTCGTCGCCAATTAAGGTAATTTTTTCATCAAATCCCAATTTTCTCAATTTAATTACGACAGAAGCTCCTGCTTGCCCACCCCCAACTACAACTACACCTGACATATTGTTTTACCTTCAACAAAACTATTGTTAATTATTATCGATACCATTACTACAGGCAAGCTAAAACATATTATTGAGAGGGCAGTTATGACTATAAGCGTTGGAGACATGTTACCAAACCATACATTAACTAGATTTAGTACAAATGGTTTAGAAAGCTCTAAACTACATGAAATTATTCCATCAGGTCTCTCAATTATCTTTGGTGTCCCTGGAGCTTACTCCCGTACATGTTCNAAAAAACACTTACCAAGTTTTATAAGGACAATGCCTAAATTTAAAGAAATTGGCGTAAACAAAGTAGTCTGTATCTCCGTGAATGACCCATTTGTTATGGCAAATTGGGGGATAGACTCTGGAGCAGTTGATGCCGGAATTGAAATGTTTTGTGATCCGACTNGCACTTTTATTTCAGNGATTGGTCTAAATTTTAATGCAGCACCGATCGGGTTTTTTAATAGATCAAAACGCTTTTCTATGATTGTAGANGANAAGAAAGTTAAAGTACTAAATGTGGATGAAGACTCTGGAACATGTGACCTATCAGCAGGCGAAACAATCCATGCGCTTCTTTAAAATTANATTATAAACGAAATTTATATTAATTTTGCTGATAAACTATCCATATGTTTTGCTAATTTAACATCTAATTGAGACAATCCACCAAGATCGTGTGTAGTTAGAACAACATCCACACGTGAATATACATTAAACCACTCAGGGTGATGNTTAAGCTTCTCTGCGTACAAACTCACGCCAGTCATAAAAGCAAAGGCGTCATTAAAAGACTTAAACTTATAGGTCTTAGAAACAGCANCTCTTTCATCCAAAAAAANCCAACCATTGTCTATTAATGATTCTAGTTCACTTTTATTTATTTTTTTATTCATAATTTTCCTCCAAATTATTTTTTTTAAATGGTCCATAACTAGTTAAAATTTCATTTTCATCATCTACAACATTNCTTTCTGACTCAAGAAATTGACCAATTGCGTCTTTAAAATTGTCTTCTCTTACCCAATGCAAGGAATGAGTTGATACTGGCATATAACCTCGGGCTAATTTATGATGGCCTTGTGCACCAGCTTCCACTCTAGATAAGTTATTCTTAATGGCATATTCAATCGCCTGATAATAACAGACTTCAAAATGTAAGAACGAATGATCTTCCAAACAACCCCAATAACGNCCATACAATACTTCATTTGAAATAAAATTTAATGCTCCNGCAACATTTTTTCCTTCTCGTCTACACATTATAAGCAATACATCTTTTCGCATTACNTCATGTAACTTCAAGAAAAACTCTTTTGTAAGATAAGGCTGTCCCCATTTTCTTGCACTTGTATCTTGATAAAACAACCAAAAGTCATTCCAATCTTCTAGTTTGATCTGNTCCCCAATTAACCAAACTATTTCACCACCAAATGTGTTAGCTATTCGCCGCTCTTTACGAATTGCCTTCCGTTTTCTTGAAGCCAAATTAGATAAAAATTCATCAAAATTACCATAGTTTTTATTTAACCAATGAAATTGTTGACCTTTTCTATGTAAAAAGCCCTGTTCTTGTCCAATTTCAACCTCAGACTGTGTACAAAATGTGATATGAACACCACTAATATTATTTTGTAAACACATTTGTTTTGCTGCGTTCATNAATGCNTTAATTCCAAGCTCCTCATAGCCTTCGCAAACCAAAAACCTTCGCCCAGTTACAGGCGTAAAAGGTACAGCAATTTGTATTTTGGGATAATAACGCCCCCCAGCCCTTTGATAGGCATGTGCCCAACTATGGTCAAAAACGTACTCTCCCTGGCTGTGAGACTTACCATACATTGGAGCCACTCCAATCACTAAATTATTAATCTTCGCAACAAGGTATCGGGGCAACCAACCACTAACACCCCCTACACTAGCACTATCCTCTAACGCTTTTAGAAATCTATAAGTAGTAAAAGGATCCTTGGAAAAATTAGATTTCTCATTTTGCGCACATCTGTCCCAATCCAGCTCACTAATCTGATCGATACGATCAAAAACAGAAATATCAACCTTATACTTTTCAGACATGTTTTTATTTATACCCTAATAAAATGGTTAACAGATATGTTTCGCCATATATCCTTCAAAAGTAATATTATCTGAATACTCTCTCGCTATTTCTTCATCAGCTTCTGATTTTATAGTCCAGCTTAAAATAGGAACTTTCTTTTCCCTCAATTTAGCCACTTCTGTAGAATGAAGATCCTTAAAATCATGACTAATAAAATCCACCGATACTCTGTCAAAACTCTCAATTTTTCTTAATTTAATTAAATCTTCTGGATGTATATTTGGCCAAGAAATCTCACTAAATGAATCTGTAACTAACCCAATGGGACATTTACCACCAGACAAACGATATGCATCAATTGAATTTGGATTAAAAGACATTACTGCAACTGGGCCATTGTAGTTATCTAAAAGCCTCGCAACTTCACTTTCCAGTTCACCAACATTTTTTCCCATCTTACCATCTTGATCTTTGATCTCAATCAAAAGAGCCTGNCGCCCATCAACCAAGTTTAAAATATCAGATAATAAGGGTAAGCCAGAATATCCTCCAAGTAATTTAATGTTTGATAATTCAGTGGCGTACTTATTAGCAACTAATCCGTTTTGACCAGTTAGGCGTTCTAATTCGTAATCATGAAAAACTATAGCCTGTTTATCTAATGATATTTGTACATCAATTTCAATGCCATAACCTTTTCTGAGAGCCCTTTCAATTGACTCAATTGAGTTTTCTGGAAACCCCTCTCCTACACTGTGGAGTCCCCGATGCGCTATTGGAGTACAAAAAAATTCCGAATCAATCTTCATTACTTCACTTGAAATATGCCATCAATTTCCACAGCAACGCCAAGTGGCAATGTCGCACCAACTGCAGTTCTTGTATGACGTCCTTTTTCACCCAGGAAATCGACAAGAAAATCTGAAGCACCGTTAATAACACTTGGTTGATCCCAAAATAAAGACGTCGAATTCACGAATCCCCCCAATTTTACGACTCTTTCCAGACGGTCTAGATCTCCACCACATGCCATCTTAACTTGAGTCAATAAATTAATTGCACATTGCTTAGCTGCAAACTTTCCCTCTTCAATTGTCATATTATCTCCAAGAAGCCCTTTAATTAAAGTACCAGAGTCAGCTGAGATTTGCCCAGACACATAGACAATCTTATCGACTTTGACAAAAGGCAAATAATTAGCTGCTGGCGGAGGGGCATTAGGGAGTATTATGCCCATTTTATTCAGCTTCATTTCAAGATTGCTCATTTTCATCCTTTTACTCAAAATAATTAAATGGTGCTAGGTTCTATCGTTATGCTTAATAATATAAATCATTAAAATTATTGTGAACAGCGGTTTATATCTTTTGGCAAATTACCACACTTAACATCTTTATTGAAATAATCTGTGGGTTTTAGGTACATTTTTCTTTTCTTTTCAACTTACTGCCTTGATAATATAAAAAATGGAAGTATGTGATTAGGTATGAAGTGGCGAAGTAAAATAACCCTTTGTGTGATAGCCTTTTTTACAGGTATCACCCTAACCGGATGTACAAATAATACTTCAGACGCTGTTATTTTTGATCCATATGAAAAAACAAATAGAAAAACACATGCTTTCAACAAAGGTTTGGATAAAGCTATTTTAAAGCCAGCATCTAATACTTACGTGGCTATTATACCCAGACCAGTTGTAACTGGAGTATCAAATTTTTCATCTAATCTAGAAATACCCATTATGATTCTAAATGGATTACTACAATTAGATTTTGAAGGGGTTTCNAAAAATACTGGGCGATTTTTAATAAACTCATCAGTCGGGTTTTTAGGTATATTTGATGTCGCATCCAGTCTTCAAATTTATGGTAAAAGTACCGACTTCAACGAAACCCTATATACATATGGCGTGGGTGAGGGTGCTTACACTGAGTTGCCATTTTTTAGTTCGAATACCGAAAGAAGTGCCGCAAGTTTAATTTTAAACTTTGCAGTTAACCCTTATCAGGGTGTTTTTACCGGAGCTCGGGAGGCTATACCAATTAGCGCCAAAGTGTTAGATTTAATGGGTAAACGACATAGATATTCTGATGCAATAGAAGGTATACTATACGATAGTGATGACAGCTACTCTCAAAGTCGGCAAATTTATCTTGAGCGAATGAGATTTAGTCTAAAAGGTAAATTAGAATCTGGTGTTTATGAGGACCCTTATGCTTCAGATTAAAAAAATCTTTGCATTTTGTGTTTTATCCTTATTAGTAGTATCCCATGAAGCACAAGCCTTAACAACCAAACAGGCAAACAACTTAATTACTTCTCTAGTAGAGGATATAAATATAATAATTAATTCCAACAAACCACCCACATATATGTATCTAGATTTCAAAACCGTCCTTACCAAATATGGCGATACAAAAATAATGGCACAAAAAGTATTAGGTATTGATTGGCGTCGGGCAACAGTTAGACAGAGACAGGATTTCCAAAAAGCATTTGAGCATTACCTTAGTATAAAATATGGTAAACGGTTTAGGGAATTTCTTGGTGGAGTTATCACTGTGACTAAATCGAGAAAAGTAAACTCAGTTTTTGAAGTAATTTCTATCGTAGANTTGAAGAATCAAGCTCCCTTTGAAGTTAGATGGCTTGTTGCAAGTAAAGACGGTACGCCTAAAATGTTTAATCTGTTTATTGAAGGAATAAATGTTAGCTCCTCAGAAAAAACTGAGATTGGAGCTATGTTAGACAAAAGAAAAGGAAATATAAATCAATTAATAACGCATTTGTGGGAAACCAATTAATCTGGAACAAACATATAGCCTGCACTTCTTACTGTTTGCAAATATCGCGGTGACTTAGCATCAATCTCAATTTTTTTCCTCAACCTTGTAATTTGCACGTCAATAGCTCTTTCTTGAGCTTGTCCTCTATCTCTACCTAGCGCAGCTACTAGCTTCGTACGATCTATAGGAACGTTTGGGTTCTTAGAAAATATTTGCATTAACATTGCTTCAGTTGTCGTCAGTCGAATTAAATCTGACCCATGCCAAAGTTCTCCACGATCCATTTTATACGTAAATGCCCCAATTCTTAAAGATTTTTTTATAGATACCTTATTGCTATCGCTTGGGATCCTTCGCAAAATTGCCTGTATTCTTAATAATAGTTCCTGGGGCTCAAAAGGTTTGGAAATATAATCATCAGACCCCGCTTCTAAACCAGATATACGGTCTTTTACATCGCCCTTAGCTGTTAATAATATAATTGGGGTGTTTAAAGATTCTTTAACAAATTTTGTTAGTGATATACCGTCTTCGCCAGGCATCATTACATCACAAACGAGTAAATCAAACCGCATGCTCTTTAGAAGTTGCCTAGCTTGCATAGAACCATAAGCTACAGTAACCCGATAGCCCGCTTTGCACAGAAATTTTTTTAACAAAAGGCATATTCGCTGATCATCATCAATAAGTAACAAATGCGCCTTTTGATCGATCATTTTCTTTTCTTTTCATTTGGCGCATTATTGCCATCAATTTTGGGATAATTTGGCTGAATAATATAATCTAATACAGTCCTAAAACCTGATACAGCATCTGGTCCAGCAGCTTTATAAGCCAACCGCATCCTATTTCTTTGAGCAGTGGACAAGTCTTTTTCTAACATTCTTCCTTTGTCTGTTAATGATAAATTTCTTTTCCGCCTATCATTTTTTCCAATACTTACATTTACTAACTCATCAGCTACCAAGGTTTTGAGAACTCTATTTAAAGACTGCTTTGTAACACCCAATATATCCAGTAAATTATTAACAGTTGTTTCAGGATATTGATTTATAAAATGAATTGCGCGGTGATGCGCTCGTCCATAAGAATAATTTTCTAATATTTTGTCAGGATCGGAAGTGAACCCTTTGTAAGCGAAAAACATTGCCTCAATTCCTAACCTTAGTTGCTCATCTGTCAGAAATAAGATTTGTTGATTGGATCTGTTATCACTCATTTTTCTCACCTAAATAAGATCAACATTATGTCAGTCTTATTGACTTTCCAAGACTCGAATGCAAAATGACCCTCTTTGAGGTGAAAAAGTTTGGGCTTAATCCCATCATTGCTTTAGGTTGAAATTTAAGACAGGGACATAAAGATGGAAAGATCATATGATGACCGCGATGGTTTTATTTGGTTGGACGGAGAAATTATTCCATGGCGTAAGGCTCAAGTACATATTCTAACTCATGCGTTACATTATGCTAGTTCAGTATTTGAAGGCGAACGTGCCTATAATGGGAAAATATTTAAAAGTAAAAACCATTCTTCTAGATTAATTGAAAGTGGGAAAATGTTGGATATGCCAATACCCTATAGTTTGGAAGAAATTGAAGCGGCAAAATACGAGATCTTAAAGATTAGTGGCTTATCTGACGCATATGTAAGAGTTATCTGCTGGCGTGGCTCTGGTACAGATATGGGCGTTGCATCAGCTGCAAATCCCGTTCGTATGGCTATTGCTGTTTGGAAATGGGGGGCATATTATGGCGATGCTAAAATGAAAGGCGCGAAGTTAGATATATCAAAATGGAAACGCCCGTCTCCAGAGACAATTCCATGTCATGCCAAAGCTTCTGGTCTTTATATGATCTGTACCATGTCTAAACACGACGCAGAAGCAAAAGGTTGTTCTGACTCCATGATGTACGACCATCGTGGATACGTAGCTGAAGCCACTGGCGCTAATATCTTTTTTGTTAAGGATAATGAAGTGCACACACCCCTTGCTGACACATTTCTCAATGGAATAACTCGACAAACCGTAATTGATCTTTTAACCGCTAGAGGAATTATCGTTCATGAGCGCCATATACTGCCCAATGAATTAAATGGCTTTGAACAATGCTGGCTAACAGGAACGGCTGCAGAAGTAACACCTGTTGGTCAGATTGGACCTCATAAATTTACTGTAGGAAAACTAACAAAAGCAATTTCTCAGGAATATGAGGAATTAGTGAGATCATAATTTACTTATCTTTTTAATGGTATATTGTCAGTCAAAAGTTCCTGCAACACTTGCCAAAATCAAGAATGTTATGGCTGTTCTCGTATTTGAGAAAATTGCAATATCATCATCAGATGCATTATTATTAAACTCTGTAAACACACTATCAAACTGCCTCAAAAAATGATGCACAACATCTTTAAATACTGTATCTGTACGAAATCTCATATTTACTTTCTCTATAACTTCATCCTCAGAAAAACGAACAATTCCAGAAAGTGATTTTCCTCTTTTTCCTTTTCCAAATTCACGCCATAGCTTAACATCACCTGGCTCAANATTTAAGGCATCTAAATAAATTCCCTCCTTAGATAGAATTTGAAGGGTATCCTGGGTCGCATTTAAAAGTTTAGCTAAATCTCGATCCTCTAAAGCCTTTCTAAGCGCATCTAAGCTTTCCTTGTCATCAGGACTATTTGGTAAATCAGCTGCTTTTATAAAATCCCCAATCAAAATAGATGGATTTGAACCGCCAACGCCATTCTCTTTCACTTCAAGAGGTAAAGGTGGTTCATCATTTTTAAAGGTTGCTTTACTTTTAGATAGTGCAGCCTTTTGATCAGAATGCTCATTTGTTTCTCGTCTAGTGGAAAATTTTGCAACCTCATTATCGGTTTTCTTTTGAGCTGCCTCAATTTCATTTATCTTTCTCTCGATACCCGGCCTNATTGTTAAGCCAGAAACTTGCTGTTGAGTAACATATGTTCTTCGCATCGCATCAATTTCTGTTTGAAGCTTCAGCACCTCACCTTTTAATTTTCCAGACATTTTTAGAACNATTGAAAATGTTACAATCACAACAACGGGAATAAAAACAGCCAAGCAATTGAGCAAAAAGTTTGCTTTTTCCAAATTTTCATCGGTCCGATCCTCTCCAAAGGTAAGAAAAAATATACTGAAAACTACCCACACTATACTTATTAATATTGTACTAATATCGATAATTGTGGAATTAGACTTATTTTCTTTTCCATAAATCCCAAGATCTAATTTCGAATCTGAAAATCTTTCAGGAATTTTATTATGTGACTGATTTAGTTCAGACATAAGCTACCTTGATAACTTCATAACTCCTTAACCCGCCCGGAGTTTTCACATCCACACTATCACCAACATCTTTTCCTATTAACGCCCTAGCTAACGGGGACTTAATGTTGAGAAGATTTTTTTCTAAATCAGCTTCAAACTCACCTACAAATTTATAAGTAATTTCGATCTCAGTATCTTCATCAATAAGCGTGACAGTAGCTCCAAATTTTATTGGACCCGATAGCTTAGAAACATCTATAATCTCTGCTAATCCAATTAAAGATTCTAATTCCTTTATCCTGCCCTCTATAAAACTCTGTTTTTCACGAGCCGAATGATACTCAGCATTTTCAGATAAATCTCCATGCTCTCTAGCCTCTGCTATAGCCTTGATGATTGCAGGTCTCTCTGAACTACGTAATTTTTTCAGTTCCATATCCAAATCGNTGTAACCAGACACTGTCATAGGGATTTTTTCCATGATTAAAACTAACTTCCTAAATTTNTATAATACCTTTATTTTATCATTTGCATTGCCTTTAAAGTCAAGCTAACGCTTAAAAACAATAACATTACAATTTTCTGATACATATTAATAATGTTAATAATGGTACAGATGCGACTTGATGAAGCAATATATTTATTGGAGTTATATCCAACATTACTCTAGTGCTTAAGATAGTAAGGAAAATACTTTGAATTTTAGAGAAGGTTAGAACAAATGTCTGAAATCGAACGTGAAAGTATGGATTATGACGTAGTAATAGTTGGAGCTGGCCCAGCTGGTTTATCGGCAGCTATACGATTAAAGCAAATTGACACAAACCTAAGCGTAGTGGTTCTTGAAAAAGGTTCTGAAGTTGGCGCTCACATACTATCAGGCGCTGTTTTAGACACTTGCGGATTAGATTTACTCATACCTGACTGGAAAGCAAAAGGTGCACCTATAAACGTGCCGGTAAAAAAAGATAATTTTCTTATTTTAGGGGCTGCTGGTAGTATAAGAATACCCAATTTTCCAATGCCTCCATTAATGAATAATCATGGAAATTATATCGTATCAATGGCGAACGTCTGCCGTTGGATGTCAGAGCAAGCCGAAGAACTTGGGGTCGAAATTTTTCCAGGTATGGCATGCTCAGATTTAGTATTTGGAGAACAAAATGAAATAGCCGGAGTGATTGCAGGTGAATTTGGCAAAAATAAAGATGGATCAGTAGGTGACGGCTATGAACCAGGTATGAAATTATTAGGAAAATACGTATTCCTATCAGAGGGTGTCAGAGGATCTCTATCCAAGCAAGTAATAGAAAAATACGCATTGGATAAAAATTCAGATGTTCCAAAATTTGGCCTTGGTATGAAAGAAATTTGGGAAATCTCTCCTGAAAACCATGAAGAAGGTACTGTGACTCACACAATGGGCTGGCCTTTAGGTAATAATGCTGGTGGTGGATCTTTCATTTATCATCTTGATAACAATCAAATATATGTCGGGTTTGTCGTTCACCTAAATTATAAGAATCCACACTTGTTTCCATACATGGAATTTCAACGATTTAAACATCACCCAAAAATTAAGAAATTATTAGAAGGTGGAAAACGAGTCGCCTATGGCGCCCGGGCAATAACTGAAGGCGGTTGGCAATCCATTCCAAAAGTTACCTTTCCCGGCGGTGCATTGCTAGGGTGTTCTGCGGGATTGGTTAATGTTCCTAGAATAAAAGGGAATCATAACGCCATGTTATCAGGTATATTTGCTGCAGAAGCTGCAGCAAATGCAATTCGATCAGGTAGACACGGCGATGAACTAGAAGAGTACGAAGCAAAATTACTTTCAGGGCCAATCGCTAAGGATCTAAAAAGAGTGAGAAATGTAAAACCTTTGTGGTCAAAATTTGGCTTACTGCCGTCACTTATACTAGGCGGTTTTGATATGTGGGTGGCAAATCTAACTGGTTGGAACCCGCTTGGGACATTAAAGCACGGGAAAAATGATGCTGATTCAACTGAAGAGGCCTCTAATCACAAAATACTAAATTATCCCCGCCCAGATGGAAAAATTAGTTTTGATCGCCTGACTAATGTNAGNTTCTCAGCTACAAATCATGAGGAAGAGCAACCTTGCCATTTACAATTAAGTGATAATACAATTCCAGTTGAGGTCAATCTGCCAAAATTTGATGAACCTGCGCAAAGATATTGTCCAGCCGGGGTTTATGAAATCGTAGAAACAGAAAATGGATCTGATCCAATATTTCAAATCAACTCACAAAACTGTGTTCATTGTAAAACTTGCGATATAAAGGATCCAAGTCAAAATATTACGTGGGTTACTCCTCAAGGAGGAGAAGGCCCCAATTATCCTAATATGTGATTAATTTAGATATTTTATTTAAATCAACAATATTGTTGATTTGAAATAATTAGAGCGCTACTTCTTAATATTATAAATGTAAGGTTTAGTTTTGAAGTCATTCACAATTTATCTCGTCTACCTCATGGTATTCTGGTTAACAAATTTCTCTAATGCTTCGGCAGAAAGTCATGCTGGCTCTTATTTGTCGGCAATTCATGCTGAAAAAAAATTTGATTTTGTATCAGCCTCACAGTTCTATAGTAACGGTTTAAGAATAGAACCTACCAACCAAAAGCTTCTATTAGGCGCAATAAGATCAAACATTAGCAGTGGAAAATTTGTTAAAGCTAAATTATATTCGAAAAACTTAGTCAAAATAGGATCTGATACTCCTATCTCATCATTAATGATACTTGCTGATGAGATTAAAAATGAAAACTTCAAGAAAGCAAAATCATTACTCGAAAAACCAGATCAGTTTAATTTTTTCTTAAAAGCTATACTAACAGGTTGGGTAGAAATAGGTTCTGGTAATATTGAAAAAGGTTTAGATTATTTTGAGAACTCAGAAAATGCTAAACGTTTGGGATATATCTCACAAAATCATCTGGGATTGGCTTTAGCCTTGGTTGGCAATTTTGAAAAAGCTGACCTTATCCTTTCCAACACATCTAACGGGGCATCAATAGATCAGCGCGACATGGCGATTGCTCATGCCCAAATAATGGCCCAACTAGGAAAGAATAAAGAAGCTGTTAAAATGTTAGATAAATTCTTAGTAGGTAATGAAAATAATAAGATGTCAAAACTAAGGAGAGCCATTGATGCAGGAGCACCTGTTAGTTTTGACTATTTGTCTTCACC
>PARX01000037.1 GCA_002712045.1 Paracoccaceae bacterium | reverse complement strand
ATATTACCAGTTCCCCAGTAACTTGTTGGATCTAAACTATCTTGAGCTGTTGCTTGTTCCATACCAACGACGAGTCTTCCACCCCTTTTAGGTGACGCTGCGTGAGCACGTTTTGAAAGTAAGCTATTAATGACTGTGCTGGATGCACCAGCTGCAGCAAGAGTTCCCATGAATTTTCTTCGTGAGATATCATTTTTTAGATATTTTTGAAAAAGATATTCGTTAAATTTTTTATCTGACATTCCAAATTCTCCCATTTTTTTATATTAATTTAACTATAAATAGCAGTCTTCATATATAAATATATAATTAATAAGATAACTGTGATCACAGTATCCATTAGAAATCAAGTTAGTATTAAGATTAATTATCAAAAGGCTGATTGGTCATTTACATTTAGTTGTGTTATTTAACTTCCTTAATCAGTTTAATATCTATAGTATTATATTGTTTTTGAAATTTCTTAGGGGAATTTGTTTATTTATTGGATTAAGCGATGGTTGTTCAAAATATAAAGTTTCAAAAGAACTCATTAAATCTAAGTTCTAATGTTTATTCTCAATTGCGTCTAAAATTAATAACAGGAGACCTTAATCCCGGGGAAGCACTATCGATTAGGCGTTTAGCAAATGAGTATAATTATAGTGCTATGCCTGTTCGTGAAGCCTTAAGGCAACTAGCATCCGAGGATGCTCTCGTTGGGGCCGCAAAAAAGGCATACCGGGTTCCAGATTTATCTTCAGAAGAGGCGTCAAAGTTATTCTATGTCAGGGCTGCCTTGGAGGGCGCTAGTGCAGAAATAGCTGCAAAAAAAGTTTTAAAAAAGGATATAAAATACTTACAATCACTATCTTTAAATATGGATTTTGCTTGGAAAAAAAATGATGCAAGCTCTTTTTTAGAGCAAAACTTTTTGTTTCATTCGTACATATATTCTATGGCACAAAATTCAGTTTTAGAAAGGATGGCTGAAAACTTATACATCCGCACTGGTCCCTGGTTAGCGCAAGGAATTAAGAATTTATCAAACAGTAATGTTTGGGAAAAGAGCCATGATGGTATTATAAAGGCATTATCTGAACAAGATTCAGTTTTGGCACGAAAGTTGATTGAAGAGGATTCTAGCTGGGGGAAGCAGCTTTATCAGACAGAAGTTTGACAAATCAGTTAGTGCTCTTGTCATTTTTAATTTGTTATTTTTTGGAATAAAGAGCTTCTGTAAAAATGAATAAATAGGATTCTAATTTCTATTTAAATCTATTTTTGTGATGATTTTCCGAAGATTTTAACCTTGATTCATATTGTTTGCTGTGATCACAGTTATTTATGTGACTCGATTAGCTAAGGGAATATTTATGAGTGTTTTCGCTATGATTGGCAGGAGGTTGTTGATTGGGCTTTTAACACTATTGTTTGTCTCTGTCTTAGTCTTTGCAGGAACGGAAATTCTTCCTGGAGATGTTGCGTATGCGGTTCTGGGCCAAGCTGCTACCCCTGAATCTTTGGAGTTGGTTAGAAATCGTTTGGGATTGAATGAACCTGTGCACGTAAGGTATTTTGTTTGGTTATTTAATTTTGTTAGAGGAGACTTTGGAGCATCTCTGGCTACATTTGGGGGATCATTAGCAGGCCAGGATATTGGGACTGAATTACTAAATCGTGGGTGGAATACGATGTTACTTGCCGGCTCGACCGCACTGATTGCTGTTCCCTTGGCAATTTTTCTTGGATTAACCGCTGCAATCAAGCCTGGTGGATTAGTAGATCGAATTTTAACCTCAACATCTCTTGCATTAATATCTTTTCCTGATTTTTTAGTTGCTGTCCTATTAGTGACCGTTTTTGCGATCAAGTTACGCTGGTTACCTGCTATCGCCTCAATAAGACCATCTTATGATTTTTTCGATTGGGTGCGAATTTTGATTTTACCAGTAGCTGGATTAACTTTTACGATTTTAGCGCACATGCTTAGAATGACTCGATCCGCTGTAATTGATGTTTTGTCTAGTCCTGCTATCGAAATGGCCATTTTAAAGGGCGTTCCTAGACGCAGGTTATTGATCAAGCATGCACTTCCAAATGCGATCGGTCCAATTGTGAATGTGATTGCACTGAATTTAGCCTATCTGATTAGTGGTGTGGTGGTTATTGAGACGATGTTTAACTATAATGGCCTTGGGCGTTATATGGTGGAAGCCGTTACAAATCGGGATATTCCCGTTGTACAAGCCTGTGCGATGATATTTTGCTCAGTTTATGTGATCGTTAATTTGATTTCTGATGTTATTGCGATTTTATCAAACCCTCGAGTGAGGTATCCGAAATGATTTTGGAGAAAAACGATTGGAAGTCATATATTTTAGAGATTATTAAAGATTTAACTCCTGGCGCATTCTTAAGTATTTTATTTTTGATGTTTGTTATATTAGTCGGTTTGTTTGCACCTTGGATAACACCATTTGATCAAGCAGAAATATTAACAAATGAAAGCTTTGAACCTCCCTCAGATATGTTATTGCTCGGCAGTGATTTCTTGGGTAGGGACTTGTTGTCAAGATTAATCAGTGGCGTGAGAGTAACGCTATTTTTAGCCCTACTGATCACATTCCTTTCATTTATATTGGGTGTGGGATTGGGATTTTTGGCGGCAGCGTTTGGGGGTCAGGTTGATTCTAGTATTAGCAGAATTAATGATGCCCTATTATCCTTCCCTTCATTAATGCTAGCTTTGATTGTGATAAATTCTTTAGGGAGTTCCTTCACTGTTTTAGTGGTTACAATTGCCTTCATCGATATGACTCGGGTTTATAGAGTGGCGAGGGCTTTAGCGGTAAATATTATGGTTATGGATTACGTTGAAGCTGCAGTTGTGCGAGGGGAAGGGAAAACTTGGATTATTCTTCAAGAGGTTTTACCAAATTCTTTGACACCACTAGCTGCTGAGTTTGGTATTAGATTTACCTACGCTATTTTGTTTATTTCAGCACTTTCTTTTCTTGGTTTGGGTGTGCAACCGCCACAATCTGATTTAGGAGTTTTGGTGAAAGAGAATATGCAAGCATTATTATATGGCGAGTACACGAACATTTATCCTGCAGTAACCATTGCTGCGATAGCGATTTCGATGAATGTCTTTGTTGACTGGCTTCTCAAGAGATCAAGCGCAAAATTATCTGAAGAGATTTGATATGACCACTCCATTATTAAAAGTAAAGAACTTAAGTGTTTGCGTTAAAGACAAACAAGATAAGCAGCATAAGATCGTTAATAATATATCTTTTGATATAAAGCCTGGGGAAGTTATCGCATTAATTGGAGAGTCTGGTTCAGGTAAAACTACTATTTCTTTATCTTGCATGGGATTTGCTCGACCTGGTTGTTTTATAACCGATGGTGAAGTTCAACTGGATGGTGAAAGCGTTTTAAAGAAGACATTAAAGGAACTCCAGACTCTTAGAGGCAAGGAAATTACCTATGTAGCACAAAGTGCTGCTGCTTCATTTAATGGTGCAATGACTATTAATGCACAGGTCACTGAAATACCAATAATTACGAAAACTATGACTAAGGAAGAAGCATTAAATAAAGCAGAAAAACTTTATAAGGACTTAGAACTTCCAAACCCAACTACTATTGGTCTCCGCTATCCGCACCAAGTTTCGGGTGGTCAATTGCAACGTCTCATGGCTGCAATGGCAATGATTAGTGACCCAAACCTATTAATTTTGGATGAGCCAACAACTGCTTTAGACGTTACTACACAAATTGAAGTACTGCATGCTTTTAAGAAATTAATTAAAACCAACAAGACCGCAGCAATTTATGTGACACATGATTTATCTTTAGTAGCCCAAATCGCAGATAATATTTTGGTACTAAAAGATGGTATGCAGATTGAATATGGTAGTACCAGTCAGATTATAAATAATCCAAAGGAAGATTATACAAAAGCATTAATTGCGGCCGCACATATTATGCCAGAGGAATTGAGCTCTTCCTATTTTATCTCTTCAAAAACTGCACCATTGATTGAGGTAAAAGACATTACAGCAGGTTATGGGAAAAGACAAGAAATGACTGCAGTAGAAAATGTAAATTTGACCATTGAATCTGGAGAAACAGTTGGCGTCATTGGGGAGTCTGGGTCGGGCAAGACAACTCTTGGTAGAATTATATCTGGACTAATGGCGCCAAGAAGTGGTGTTGTAATGTTAAATGGAAAGCCTTTAAACGGACATCTTGCAAATCGATCTAGGGACGAACTACGCGATATTCAATTTGCTTTTCAAATGGCAGATGTGGCTTTAAATCCGAGGCAAAAAATTGAAAAGATTTTAGGGCGCCCAATGCTATTTTATAAAAATTTCTCTAAGAAAGAGGTGCGGTTTGAAGTGGAGAAATTATTAAGTCGGGTGGAATTACCAGCAGATTTCAGTAAAAGGTATCCAACAGAATTATCTGGTGGGCAGAGACAAAGAGTGAATCTGGCTCGGGCTCTAGCAGCTGAACCAAAGTTAATTATTTGTGACGAGATAACCTCAGCTTTAGATACGATCGTCGCGCAACAAATTCTTGATTTGCTTCAATCGCTACAAGAAGAATTAGGGTTAAGCTATTTATTTATTACTCATAATATTGCTACTGTTGCACAGATATCAAAGAAGATAGCTGTTATGAGAGAAGGAAAAATCATAGAACAGGGTTTTGTTGAAGATGTGCTAACCCCACCGTGTCATGAATATACACAATTGCTGTTAAATTCAGTACCGGAAATGAGGACTGATTGGTTAGATAACGCTGTATTGGAGCGAAGGCAGTTGCTTGCAGAATTAAATCGAATGCAAGGCGTTGAGTAGATTTAAATTTCTTAAATTTTACGTTAGGTTTTCTTAGGTATTTAAAATTTGTCTAGTTTTTGACAAAAATTCATGATAATTATCTGTGATCACAGAAAGACTGGATTTATTAATGCTGTTAGAAAGATTTGATAACGTAGATGCTTTGAGAAAAGAGTTGGAAATCATTAAATCTACAGACTCTGCTGAGGCGCGAACAATGCCGTCGGCATTTTATACACTTTCAAGTTTTCACGAGTTAGAAAAGGAGGAAATCTTTCGAAAAGAATGGGTTTGCCTTGGTCATGTGGGAGAAATACCTAACACAGGTGATTATTTTACTTCTGAGTTAATCGGAGAACAAATAATTGTTTCAAGGGATAAAGAAAATCAAGTTCATGTATTGTCAAATGTTTGTCGCCATCGAGGAAATCTTGTAGCCCAAGGTAAAGGTAACAAGCGTAGCTTTGTGTGTGAATATCATGCTTGGACCTATGATATTGATGGTACGCTTAAAACTGCTCCCTTAATGAAAAAAGTAAAGAATTTTGATTATAAGAAATGTAGTTTGCCAAGGTTAAATTCTGAGATTTGGAATAATTTTATTTTTGTTAATTTGGATGGAAATGCGGATCCGTTATCGCCACAGTTGAAGAAACTGGATAAAATCCTTCACAATTATCATCATGAATTACGAAATTTGCTTTTTACGGAAGAATCCGTTTGGAACACCAATTGGAAGAACTTAACTGAGAATTTTATGGAAGGTTACCACTTATTTGCGACGCACCCAAAAACTTTACAACCCATGACGCCAACTCAGCTTTGTAAAAAAGTGCCTGGAGAAGATGCGTGGACTGCATATCGTTCATATTATGACCCAAGTTATCCTCCACGCGGCCCATTTCATGAAGATATGACAGAAGATGAGCAAAAAAATTCTGTGCTCTTCAATGTTTTCCCAAGCTTCGTAATCGCAGTGGCTGCTAATTATACTCTATATTTATGTCTGAGGCCTGTGGGCGTAGATAAAGTAGCTATTCGTTGGGGTATCGCTGGGTTGAAGGAAGACCCAAATGATCCAGAAGTGGTAGCGTATATAGATTTATGTAAAGCATTCAATATTGAGGATAAAGAAAAATTAGAAACTCTTCAAATTGCGCAGAATACGAGATATTATAAACCAGGTTATTTGGCTCCATATGACTTGGAGGGTACGATTTGGGATTTTCTAAATTATATGGGGCGTAAATTAGGTTCTGATGTTGATATAATTTAATAATTTATTCAAAATTGAAGAATGCCATAGCTATAAAACTCAACAGCGAGCCAGCCATGACCATGTTCAAAATTTTAAGACTTTTTCTGGATAGTTGCATTTTCTTTACCGTAACTCCCAATATTAACCAGAGTAAATGCATTGGAAACCAAATCATATTTGCAATTACCAACTTAATAAACGCTTCAAGTATAAAGTTGTCATTCCAAATTAAAAATCCAGAAAAAAGTGTGATTTGTACAATATAATTTTTTGGGTTCAAGATTTGTAAAACCAAACCATCATAAAAATTTATTTTTTTAAAATTACTAGTTGTTTCTTCTGCTGAGTTTTGCATTAAAATTTTTACTGCCAAATAGAAGATAAAAATTGATGAGATTATAAGAAGAATAAGCCGTAGTAGTGTGTAGGTATTTATTACCGAGGCAATTCCAAGCACAACGGATAGGGCCACGATGTTTGCTCCAACAATTACTCCAAATACAAAGGGTACACCTTTGCGAAAATCAAAGTTAACGCCGATATTTGCAATCATCAAAACAGCTGGGCCGGGGGTTAACATCAAAAGAGTTACAGCAAGAGAAAATGTTAACATATCAAATTTTCAATATGTAAAGTTTAATAAGTTTATTTCTCATTTCGGATAAATTCCCTCCAAGCAATAACCAAGCAACTTGTAATAATTATCAGTGCACCCAGTATTTGACTAGAACTCATGGTTTCAGCGAATAAAAAATATCCAGCTACTCCAGACAAGGGTATCTGTATGTACCTCAAAGCGGATACAACAACAGCATCAAGATATTTATAAGCTGTTGTAAAAAAGATTTGTAAAACAGAGGCGACGACACCCAGTAAAATTAAATCAATTAATATTTGCCCGCCAATTGGGGATAATTGTTCCGGGGCATAAATTATCACAAAACCCAATATTACTGCTCCCGCAAAATTGTACCAAAGAGCTACACTCGTAGGTTTGTCACTTCGCCCCAATTTCCTAAGTAGAATGGCTAGAATTGCACCTGAAAATGCTGCCATCACTCCGTATAGAGCAGCTGCATTCAAAGCTGATGAGAATGGTTCGGTAACAATAATTATGCCAATCAATCCTGCTAAAACCGCTGACCATCGAACAGGACCAACTTTTTCACCTAATAGTAAAGGAGATAATAAAGTTACAAATATTACAGAACTTTGAAATAATGTTGTAGCTTGGCCTAATGGCATTGAGCGAACTGCCAAGAACCAAAAGGTTATTCCACTAAATCCGAAGATTATACGAAGAATGAGTGTTCTCTTTTGTTTTATCTCCAGGAATTTGGATTTTCTGGCCACAAGAGCAAAGAGTAACAATAAAGGTACTGAAAAAAGAAATCTATAAAACAAGGTAGTAATAACAGTAACATCAGTACCCACCTTCTTCACTAACATACCAGTTCCCAATCCAAACAGAACCGCAGTCAATGTGCATATTATACCAATTATTGTTTTGTAACTATCCATAATTTTTGGGCTTAAAGGTTAAATTTGATTTTTTAAGCATAAAGAGGTTCCCCATTATTATTATCATAACCCCAATTATTTTTATGGGTGTCCACTCGAAACCTTCAAATATCCATGACAATATTAATGCCCATATCGGGAAAACAATCATCGCGTAAGCTGCTCTATCGGCGCCAACTCTACCAAGAAGTGTTAGGTAAGTCCAAAACCCAATCACAGAACCAAATACTGAAAGAAATATAAGCCCTGATAAAAATGAGTAGCTCGTTGGAATATAAATCTTTTGTTCATAAAGAATAGTTACGATGATTAGAGTTAATGCACCATAAGTCATACCCCAATTGTTAGCGCTCACGACAGAAATATCCTTTTGTTGTAGGAATTTTGATAACATATTTCCAATCGAAGCAAGATATGTACCAAGCAAGCAAAAGATAATGGAACCAAATAGACCTGTTTCTATGAACTCCATTATATCTTCTGAAAAAACTAATGAGATTCCAATCAAGCCTATTAAGGCGCCAGTGACTGTACTTAAACGTGGATATTCTTTAAAAAATATTGCATTATTTAATATGTTCATGGAAATTATCGTTGAGAAAATTACGGCGATAAGGCCAGTCTTTAATCCGGAACCAGCCGCATTATAAAAAAATACGTAATTCCAACAAAACAGTGATGATCCAAGCAGAAAAAATAGAAGATGGGATTTTCTTGAGTGATATTCTTTTGATCTAAATAAATTAACGGTTAATTGTAATATGACTGCCGCAAGAATATAGCGAAACATAACTGCCAGTAATGCGCTTGATTCTTCCACCTGATATTTGGTGATAATCCAGGTTGATCCCCATATTATTATTGTCACGCCATACAAGCTTAAATTATACATGGAAATGTCTCTCAGCTATTTTGTTGTTGATCTTTGGACTCTCAGTATTTGACAAGAAGCTGGTGATCTTAATCTCTTGAATTACCTCGAAAGACTTTAAGAGAATTAACTTGATTGAACAACTTTTAATTAATCAAGTTTTTTTAAGATCCAAAATCCAATCAATGTGCTAAAGATCGCTTTAATTGGTTGATGTATTAACAATGGTAATGAGAGGACGAAATCCAAATATGGTTCCCAAAACCAAGTATACAACCAATGAATAAAACTAATTAAGAAATGAAATTTCAATTCAATAAACTTCAAATTAGTCAAGCTATAGAAGGTATATTCAGTTTCAATTGTGATCCAAATCCCCCACAAAAAAACAAAGATTTGAATTGGTGTTGACCAGATGCAAATAAGTGCAATTACTTTAAATAACGAAGACATAAGTAAATATACGACTTATTCTTGTCTCATTCAATTATAAGAAATTTAACTCTTTTAAATTTTTATCGTGATAAAATAGTTTGCAATAAAATCTGAATAATGTGTATCTTAACTTAAAATCTTAAATAATTGGGTGGAGAAAATCATTATGAATGTTAATTCAGATTTTTCACAGAATGAATTTGTAACTGAGCAGCAGAGTAGAGAAAACTTAGCAGCACTTTATAGATTATATTCAAAATTTGGCTGGACTGATTTGAACCAAACTCACGCCGCTGCCAGAGTGCCGGGAAGGCCAGATCTTTTTTTTATAAAGCCAGATGAGTACTTGATGGAAGAGGTCACAGCCTCTTCTTTGTCAATTGTTGACCTTAATGGAAACCAAGTGGATGGCGATAAGAAAGTCAATCGTGCTGGAGCTTTGATTCATGCTGCAATACTGGGGGCCCGACCTGATATTAATTATTCTGCCCATACCCATTCCCGAGCTGGTGCTGCCGTATCAGCTATGAAATGTGGTTTGTTGCCTTTATCCCAACATGCTGGACTGATTATGCCGACAGTTTGCATCCACCCATATCAAGACGTTACCACTGCTGAAGATGAATGTGAGGCTTTGGCAAAAGATATTGGAGAAAACTTTGCCATGATCATGGAAAATCATGGATTACTCGCTTGTGGTAGGTCTATTGGAGAGTGCTTTTATTATCTTTATTATCTTGAAACTGCATGCAAGATTCAAGTTGATGTCTTAGCCTCTGGGCAAGAGCCATTATTATTGAGTGAAAAGATTGTTGATGGGCTTTTTACTGATGGTGATGTTCCTAAGAATGAACCTTCTGGAGCTGACGATTGGAAACCCCAATTACGATGGGTGGATAGAAATATGCCTGGATATAGAGACTAATCTTTAAAACTCAATATGGCTGATCAATTATATGATTTTATAATCGTTGGAGGTGGTTCTGCAGGGTCAGTTCTTGCAGCGCGTCTGAGTGAAGATCCGAATATTTCTGTTTGCTTGTTAGAGGCGGGTGGATGGGGAAACAGTATTCTTATTCGTGCGCCAATAGCAGGTGCTATAATTTTGCCAGGTTATGGACGTCTATATAACTGGGCTTATCAAACGGTCAGGCAAAAATATTTGAATAACCGAAGAGGGTATCAGCCTAGAGGTAAAGTCTTAGGTGGTTCTAGTGCAATCAATGCTATGTTGTATATTAGGGGGCATAAATTAGATTATGATAGCTGGGCAGAAAATGGCTGCGAAGGTTGGTCCTGGGATGAATGTCTTCCGTACTTTAAAAAATCAGAAAATAATGAGTTGGGTAGTGATGAAAGTCACGGAATTGATGGTCCATTGCACGTTTCAAATCAAAAGAGCCCGCGACCAATAACAACTGCATTCATTGATGCTGCAAAGGAAATGCAGCACCGCGAACGAGCAGATTTTAATGGCGGTGAAAATGAAGGAGTAGGATTTTATCAAGTAACACAGTTTCACAGTAAATTGAAAAATGGGCAAAGATGCTCTGCAGCAGAAGCCTTTTTATTTCCCGTTGTGGAAAGAAAGAATTTAACAATCATTACAAAAGCCCATGTGGAAAAAATAAATTTTAAAAATGATACTGCGGAAAGTGTCGTATTTTGGAAAAAGGGTAAGTGCCACTTGGTTTCAGCGAAAAAAGAAATAATTCTTTCAAGCGGTGCTTTAAATAGCCCTCAAATTTTACAAAGATCTGGTGTCGGTAGAAAGGAAGATATCTTACCTCATGGAATCAAGCTGATAAAGGAGTTGCCTGGAGTTGGGCAAAACCTACAGGACCATTTAGATTTTGCGCTCGCTTATAGATCAAAGGATAGAGATGTTTTCGGATTAGCGCCAGCGGGCTTAATAGCGCTTTTAAAGAATATTTTTCGTTGGAGAAAAGATGGTACTGGAATGATAGCTTCCCCTTTTGCCGAAGGTGCTGCTTTTTTTAAAACAAAACTAGAAGAAGATTATCCAGATGTGCAGCTTCATTTTGTAGTGGCAATCTTAGACGATCACGTTCGAAAGCTTCATTTGGGATATGGATATAGTTGTCACATATGTGCATTAAGACCTTACAGTAGAGGAAGTGTGCGGATTAAAGATAAGAATCCCTCATCTGATCCGCTTATTGATCCAAATTATCTTTCCGATGAAAGAGATATGGCAACTTTAATTAAAGGAACGCAAATTGCTGAGAAAATTTTGAAAGCTCCAGCTTTATCAAAATATCGGCATAAAGAATTATTTGGGGTTAAAAAGAATATGACAGAAAAAGATTGGGAGAGGCATATCAGAAAGCGTGCTGATACAATTTACCATCCTGTTGGAACCTGTAAAATGGGCCATGATGAAATGTCGGTAGTTTCTCCAAAATTAAAGGTACATGGGTTGAAAAAATTACGGGTTATTGACGCATCGATAATGCCAACTTTAGTTTCTGGAAATACCAATGCGCCAACAATTATGATTGCAGAGAAGGCAGCGAGTATCATTAAAAAAGAATTTGATTTGAATTCTTGAATATTTGTCTACATACAAAATTATTTCTCTTGCTAAGTTAAACAACAGTCATTTTGATGCCGCAGCAACTATTGTAAAACAGTTATTTATTTGTTTAAAGCTCTAGAACTATTATGATTGAATAAAATGTTTTTGAATAATAAAACTGCTCCTCATCTTCTCACGCTGATATTAATGTCGGGCATGTCCGTAATGAGTATGAGTGTTTTCCTGCCATCGTTGCCTAGTATGACAGAGTTTTTTAAAACTGATTATGCTTTAATGCAGCTCTCCATTTCTCTCTATTTGGCTTGCACCGCTATAGTCCAATTAGTTGCTGGACCATTGTCAGATTATTTTGGGCGACGGAGGGTTGTACTTTCTGCTCTTATTATTTTGATTTTTGCAACTATCGGTTGCTATTTATCAAAGAGTATTGAGACATTTTTATTTTTTAGGATTTTACAAGCTTCGATTGCGACATTGATGGTGATCTCTAAGGCAATTGTTAGAGATATGGCTTCTCCAGAAAAAGCAGCGTCAATGCTTGGTTATGTAACAATGGGCATGTCGGTAGCTCCGATGATTGCACCTTCAATTGGTGGTTTATTTGAAACATATTATAATTGGCAAGCAACCTTTCTTTTTGTAATAATTTTGAGCTTTGGTCTATTTTTGTTGTGTTGGTTTGATTTGGGAGAGACCAATAAAGAGAAAAATAAAAGCCTGCGTGAACAGGTTAGTGAATACCCAATTTTGTTTGCTTCACGTAGGTTTTGGGGATACGCTTTTGCAGCTGCGTTTAGCACAGGAACATTTTTTGCATTTTTAGGTGGAGCACCATTTGTAGGCTCCAAAGTATTCAACCTATCTCCAGCAACCATGGGTGTTCTTTTTGGCCTTCCAGCATTGGGATTTTTCGGAGGAAACTTCTTAACAGGAAAATTCTCAATGAGAATTGGAATTGATAGAATGATTTTGCTGGGAACGATAGCCCAAATCTTCGGAATGGGTATGTCATTAATTATTTCTATTTTAGGTTTTGGGACAGCATTTACCTTTTTTGGATTTTGTATTTTTATTGGTATTGGCAATGGATTAACGTTAGCAAACTCAACAGCAGGTATGCTCTCGATCCGTCCATCAGTTGCGGGTACGGCAAGCGGTATCGGTGGGGCTATTCAGATTGGTGGCGGCTCTGCGCTTGCGACACTAGCTGGGTTTTTATTGTCAAATAGTGAGGGCGCATATGCTTTACAAATAATAATGTTTTTAAGTGCACTTATGGGTTTTATATGTATTTTATATGTTATGAGAAGAACCAAAGTGGTAATGTCAAATGACAAAGAAGTTTAAATGGTCAATTAAACGGAGAGAATTGTGAAGGAAAGAATTCTTGAAACAATAGCAATATTAGATCATTTGGTAGGCTTCGAGACCATTTCAGGAACATCCACTGAAAAGATAAACCAGTTTATTATTGATTATTTAAAAAAGCATAATGTTGAACCTAAATTGAGTTATGATGAGGATGGAATTAGGTCAAATGTTTTTGCAATAATTGGACCGGAAATTGATGGCGGTGTCTTATTTAACGGTCATACAGATGTGGTGCCTGTGAAAGGACAAAAATGGGCTACTGATCCATTTAAGTTAACGCAGATTGATGACCGTTTGTATGGTAGGGGTTCAGTTGACATGAAAGGTTTTTTAGCTTGCATGTTGGCATCGGTGCCAATGTTTAAAAGAGCCAATTTAAAAAGACCTGTGTATTTAACATTTTCATATGATGAGGAAACAGGAGGTTTTGGAATGCCAGTTTTGTTAGACAGTATGGCATTAAATCATTTTCAACCAAGTATTGTTGTGGTTGGAGAACCTACTGAAATGAAAATAATTACAGGTCACAAAGGTAGCTATGAGATGCGGACTGAAATTTCTGGTTATGAGGTCCATTCCTCCAATCCGTTAATTGGTGTAAATGCTATATCAATCGCTATGAAACTTATTTCTAAAATAGAGGAAATTGGATTGTTGCGTGCTGCAAATCCAATTGAGGGATCTCCATACGACCCGCCATTTGCTACTTTTAATGTAGGAATTATCGAAGGTGGTGCCGCTAGCAATGCCACCGCCGGGTGGTGTAATTTTGATTGGGAATATCGTCCTATGCCGGGTGAAGATGGATCTAAAACTATCCTCGAAATTGAAAAGTTTGCAAATGAAAAACTTTTACCAGAGATGAAAAAAGTTAGTAATGACGCAGATATCAATATTATCACACAGGCGCCAGTTGGCGGATTGGATGATCGAAATGCTTTAAAGGCTGTATCTTTTATAACTGCAATTACTGGTCTAAATAGTACCGGGGTTGTTTCTTTCGGGACTGATGCTGGCTATTTTAGTGATAAAGGATATTCAACAGTTGTATTTGGTCCGGGAAGTATTAGTCGGGCGCATAAACCCGATGAGTACATAAAGCTTTCAGAGTTAGGGGAGGGGCTTAGTTTTTTTGAAAAAGTTTCACAACACCTTAGTTTGGAAAACTAACTATCAAAAATATTAAGATTTACAATGAGCTGTGCTCCACTAGTCGCTGAAATTTGTCACTTATAATGATTAATTTATTACCTAAATTATCGCGTTTTTGCTCTGTAAAAGTATGTGATGGACCTATTGTGCCTATGCTAAAGAGGTTATTATTATTATTTACTTTAATTGGCACCGCTACACTTGCGATTCCATCTTGGATTTCTTCAACGCATTCTGCATATCCTCGGGCTTGTATGAGCTGAAGTTCTCTTTCTAATTCTGTTTTTGAGATTTTTGTATTTTGGGTGTATTGCTTCTTTGGGCCGTTAAGAATTCTTTGTTTGAGTGAAGCATCCGAAAAAGCCAAAATTGCCTTTGAGCAGGAACATGCATGTAATGGTCTAAATCCTAAGCCAGGATGTACAAAAGATGATGCAACGTCTGTTGGTGTTTCTACATGAATAATTTCAACACCGTTGTTTCGGAATCTCGATAAGAATACTGCTTCATCAAATGATTTGGCAGTTTCTTGAAGTAAAGGACGTGTTAGAAGGCAGATATCTTTGTCAGGAGTTCCGGTTCGCGCAATGGTATGTAATCTCTTACCGATAATGTATCGATTATTTTTATTAGGATCGTCTAATAGTTCATGATTTAACAGTTGTACAATTGTTCGATAGCAACTGGGTTTTGGAATTTTTGAAAGTTTGTGAATTTCTGTTGTTGAGATTTCTTGTCCTGAGTTTGAGACAACTTCAAGGATATTCATCATTCTTTCAATATTCATATTTTTCTCATTTACTAAGAAACACTATTAAAATATAAGAAAAAAGTAATTTAAGCAATATTTTATTTTGGAAGGATTTATCATGGAATGCTGTGGACCAGGGTATGCCTCCCCTGCTTTGGCGATACAGGCGCCGCGTGAAAAGTTATTGTATACTATTGCAATCTATACTGGCACTGGTATTCAAAAACCTGATTATCTAGCAACCGTCGATGTAGATCCTGAAAGTAATAACTACTCAGAAGTTATACACCGGTTGGAAATGCCTGGAATAGGAGATGAGCTACATCATATGGGTTGGAATGCTTGTTCATCTTGCCATGACGACAACAGCATGGCGCGTAAATACCTCCTTTTACCTGGAGTAAGATCAAACAATATTCACATCGTTGATACGCAGACAGATCCAAGGGCACCTAAGCTTTCTAAGATAATTGATGGTAACGAGATTAAATCAAAAACAAATTTGTCTGGTCCGCATACGGTTCATTGTTTGGGGAGTGAAATCATAATCTCCTTTTTAGGTGATGCAAAGGGTGAAGCTCCTGGCGGGTATCTTCAACTTGATAAGAACTTTGAAATAGTTGGCCGTTGGGAAAACTCAATGGGTGATATAAAGTTTGGTTATGATTTTTGGTATCAACCTCGTCATAATGTAATGGTATCCTCTGAGTGGGCTGCGCCAAATACTTTCATGCCTGGGTTTGATTTAGAGGAAGTTGGACACTTAAAATATGGTAGGGAGTTACATTTTTGGGATTTTGAGAAAAAGGAACCCGTTGAAACTTTTTACTTAGGGGAGGATGGTTTAGTCCCTCTGGAGGTAAAATTTCACCATAATCCTGATAGTTCTCATGGATTTTGTGGAGCAGCATTAAGTGCGAATGTGATACATTGGTGGAAAAATTCAGACGGTAAATGGGAATGGGAAAAAATAATTGATGTAGAAAACGAACCTCATGCTGAGTGGCCAATTCCAATTCCTGGAGTAATGTCGGCTATATTGATATCTATGGACGATAAATATCTTTATTTGAATAATTGGTTGCATGGGGATATGCGACAGTACGATATAAGTGATCCCCATAATCCAAAGTTAACTGGACAAGTTTGGATGGGAGGCTTGTTAGGAAAAGCTCCAGAGGTGAATGGAATAAAAATGGCCGGAGGGCCACAGATGTTTCAACTTAGTCTGGATGGGAGACGGCTCTATGTAACAACATCATTGTTTTCAACTTGGGATAATCAATTCTATCCAGAGATCAGGGAACAGGGCGGTGTTATGGTTATGATTGATTGTGATCCTGAAAATGGTGGAATGTCTATAAATCCAGACTTTATAGTAGATTTTGGCAAGGAACCTAATGGACCTAGTCGATGTCATGAGGCTCGTTATCCTGGTGGAGATTGTACAAGCGATATATGGTTATAATGGTGTATACTGTTAAAATAGAAAATAGAGAAAATGCTATATATCAAGTAGATTCTAAACGACCACTTTTAGATAGTCTTCGTGAGCAAGGTGTGGATCTTCCCTATGGGTGTAAGTATGGTGGTTGCATTACCTGTGCTGCGAAACTTACTTCGGGAAAAATTGATCAACGTCGTCAGGTTGCGCTTAATAACCGGCAATTAAATGATGGTTATATAATTTTGTGTGTCGCGCGACCAAAAAGTGATTGTACGTTGGAAATTGGCGTGGAAAGTCATGATAAGCTTTATAGAAATCCATTCTTAGATCCATTGCAACCACATGAATTAAAAGCTGATATTGCAACCCCAAAGGAGGTTAAGTGATGGGTATTATGGATCACAATGAACCATATAGGAATGAGTATTTGCAGGACATATTAAAATCTGCAAAAACGATAGCTATGGTCGGTGCTAGTCCGGACAAGACCAAATTTAGTTACGGTGTCTTACGTGTCTTACATGAAACAGGATATGATATGATTCCCGTAAATCCTCGTCCAGATGTCGAGGAAATTCGAGGTATGAAAGTCTTTAACTCATTGGCTGAAATAGACAGGCCAGTCGATATTGTTGAAGTTTTCCGACGTCCAGAAGATTTGCTTGGAATTGCTTACGAGGCTATTGAAATTGGTGCTAAGGTCTTATGGGGGCAAATAGGTGTGCGAAACGATGAAGCAGCTCGTGTCGCTGAAAATGCAGGGATAAAAGTTGTTATGAATCGATGCCCCAAGATAGAGCTCTTTAGGCCTTTTTGGAAACCACGTTTAGATCTAAAAATATAATTAACTATATATTGCGAAGCAAGATTTTTATACTTTTACTTTCTATAGTATATTATTAATGTAACCGCAAAATTAATGTTTGGTTAGGATATATTCCTATGCCCGTTGCACAATTTAATTTGGGCTATCTTAAATACGCGAGAGACGCCCCAGAGATGAGTTCTTATATAGAACAGTTAGATAAGGTTATGAAAATAGCTGTCTCTAACCCTGGCTTAATTTGGCTTCATGAGGATAATACTATTAATGAAGTTTATCGTGTTTTTGGCAGGAAAGATAATCCTGCTGCAAATTTATCGACCTGGACAAGCGTGGATTGTCTACGCCGATTTATGATCAGTGAGATGCATAGTGCAGTAATGAATAGGCGGGATGAGTGGTTTAAAACCTGTGCAGATGAAACCTTTGTTATGTGGTACATTTCTAAAGATTACAGGCCCACCATAAAAGAAGCTTATGATCGCTTAAAATATCTTAACACTTATGGTCAAACAGAATTTGCGTTCAATGATTTAATAAAATATCCAGAAGAACCAAAAGTTTAAGTATTTTAAGGTTCGGCTGTAGTTGTTCTTTTAGCAAAGGTTATATGGATAATTACTACTAAAATAGCGAGCAGAAGAGCTGGCAGATAGATAAATAATGATCCCGACAATAAAAGAAGCGCTAATCCCAATCGGGTTATAACTTCCCAAGCTTTAAGAGGACGATGATCAAAACCACATAATGCGCTTGCAACAAGATATAACGAAATAATTAAACGAATTATTAACCAAACTAAGGCAGTATAATTAAGGTTACCATCATATCCGGTTAAGTATTTTCCTTTGCTATCGTCAGGGCTTAAAACAGCTGCTTCAATTAATAGTAATTCAGGATGAAAAGCGAATACAAATGGTATAACAAAAATTACTATACCTGACCTAACTGCCGAAAAACCTGTTACCATTGGTTCTTCTTTTGTTATTGATGCTGCAGCAAAAGCAGCGATTGCAACAGGTGGTGTGATAGCGGAAGCTACGGCAAAATAGAAAATAAACATATGTGCGGTAAAAGTAGCAATACCGAGTCCCGCCAACATTGGTCCCATTAAAAGTGCAACGTTAATGTATGCTGGAACAGACGGCATTCCCATGCCCAACAATACTGCCATTAACATTGTTAAAAGAAGAGCTATGAACAAGAGGAAAGGTGATCCAGTGACGCTGAGGTCCATAGCAGTAAGAAGTCCAAGTATATCTCGAGCAATATAAGTTGAAAAGCCAGTTAGATTTAAACAAAAATCAATTACTGAAACACTTAAAAACATGAGATATAATGTTGAAATCATTACACCAGCGCCGCCTAATGCTTTAAGAATCTTTTGAGGTTTTGCACGGATTTTTGGATCAAGAAATAGAAGTCCCATTAACAATATACAAGCCCACCAACCAGATGATCCAGCGTCACCTGCAGAGTTTTGAATTACTCTGAAAAACCATGGCAATTGATCAGCAGTGCAACTGGTTGCTCCTGGAAGTTTTTCGACGCCAAATAATGATCCGATAAAGCCACATCCAACTTGCTCTTTTGGAGTGAGCAATAAAACCAATATGAGTAATAATGGCGCTATAATCATAATTAAATTAAATTTATCTTGTCTATCTAAAACCATATCATCGGTTATAACACCGATCGCTTTAATGTTTTGTTTCCTAGCTTGAAAAACAGCAGATAAAAACAAACATCCAAAATAGGCTATAGCTGGAATTAATGCCGCAATTATTACTTCTCTATAGGGAACTTGTGTTAAAGCAGCCAGGATAAAAGCAGCTACCCCCATAATAGGAGGCATTATTTGACCACCACTTGAGGCCGCTGCTTCAACTCCACCAGCAAAAATCTTAGAAAACCCTCGTTTAATCATCATTGGTATAGTTAAAATGCCAGTTGCTAAAACATTAACGACTGGCCCACCAGAAATTGTTCCAAATAGAGCAGAACTCACGATTGCCGCGTGAGCTGGCCCACCATTTAGTTTCCTAGTCCATCTAAATGCTAATTTTATTAGTGACTTGCCACCAGCTGAAGCACCAAACAAGCTACCTAATATAATAAATGGGAAAACAGTATTTAGTAAAATATCCATAAATCGTCCTAATAAACCACTGCTATTATTGACAATAATGTCATGAACTTTTGGACGCCCATCAATGAGTTGTCTTGGGTCACTTCCTAGTTTGGTGACAAGATATTTATTTATGTCTTCGGCGCCGTAGAAATACCAAACGGCTATAGTGAAAAAAGTATAAGCTACGACAATTATTGTAACAACGACAAGCGGGAATCCCCACACTTTAATATTATAGATTAGAAAGACTGTTATAGTTGCAGCCATTATTAGAAATAACCACACTCCAGTTGTCGCCATGCATTGAGGATCATCGACACCACTTGGGGCGGGTAGGCCGTATAATTCTGCAAATGCTATTTCTTCCTTTAAACTTTCAGCGATGAGTTTTGCTCGTTCACCAGTTATTTGGTCAATAAGACAAACACTATCAATTTCAATTAGATAGGTAATTGCCATAAAAATGGTAATAAAGAGCATCATAAGATCAAATATAATGCCAAACTGTCTTCCTCTGGGTGTTTTTGCATCACGAAAAAATGAGTGCTTAAGGACTGTAACCAGCATCATAATAATAAATGCTATTGGATGAAGCCATTCATAAGGAAATTTACGAATTAGCACCGATTCTGCATTAAAAATATTCGCGATTGTGTCTTCTAAACCTGGAATAGATGGAATATTATTGACCATCCCTAAAACCACCAGGAGAAAACCAAATATAGTGGCTATCTTTATTCCAAGATCTTCATTTTCTTGAAGCTTTGGATTTTCATTATCAACACCAGTGGATGCCAAAAGGTTATCTTTCTAGTAGAAGAATAATCCCGGTTGTTTTGTATTCAACCGGGATTAAGTCATTATGGTTTAGCGC
This sequence comes from Paracoccaceae bacterium, assembly GCA_002712045.1. Classification (GTDB taxonomy): domain Bacteria; phylum Pseudomonadota; class Alphaproteobacteria; order Rhodobacterales; family Rhodobacteraceae. The sequence goes on along the minus strand of PARX01000037.1, from coordinate 52,031 downwards.
AATCAGGTATTTTTACGCCTGCTTCTTCCCAAGCAGCTACGGCGCCAGGATGGTACTTCATTCCAACTGCACCACAAAAGCCTGAATCTCCAGCACTTCCAGCTGTATTCAATCCCAAGTTTTTAGCATAAGCAGTGTTGGCGATTAGTTTATCGATGTTTGCGATATGCGTTGCCGTCATTGCTTTCGCGAGATCAAATGACATGTCTTTATTTACGACTTGTGCGCCTGTGGTAACCATACCTCTCCAATAACCGTCTTCTGATATGATATTGACGCCTCCTGTGTATCCCATTTCATCAATNGGTACTACGATTGGAGCGCTTCCTGGTCCTTTTGTTAACTTTTGAAAAGCTTCGCCCTCATAAATATCTTTAGGCACTGAGATGAGATTGATGTTTCCCGCTGAAAGGGCGCCAATCATAATGTCTGATGGGATTGTGAAAGGAAGTACATTTGCTTCGGCACTATTGTCAGTTATTGTCTTTGACATCTGCCCCCAATTTACCTGTAATCCTGTGTAACCCTCACCGTCTTTAAGTCCAGTAACAACACTAATGACCTGTCTTGCATTGGTTAAGGCGCCACCTCTTGGAGGTCCGTTGTAGACAACTTTTCCAGCCAAATCCCAACTTTTTAAGCCTGTACTTTCGTATGNAAATAAATGAAAGGCACCAAGATTGTAAGGAAACAGTGCTCTTATGTTATCCATTTGTTTTGAACCTTCTTCCTTACCGGTCTTTGCATAAGGACCACGGCCATTCTTTAAAAGAAAAGGTAAGATTAGAGGTGTTATACCAACATCTGTAGTCCCATTGGCAACATTTTGCAGGGTATTTGTAAGTGTNGCCCCAGACTGTACTTGTAGCTCTGCAACNCCTGCTTCAGAAAGAATTTGTGCAAAGTGGCTAGTAACAGTGTGCGTAACACCTCCAGCTCCTGCAGATTCTGCTGACAAATTTTCTGCCGCATTTGTTGCGGATGCAAATACAAATGGCAGCGCTAATAATCCCATAAATTTTGATTTAAACACTTTAATTCCTNTCTTTNTTGTTTTCTGGAAATNTGATTTCTGTTCCAGAAACTCCCCATTATAATTTAGTTTAAATATATTTTTTAAACTAGGCATCTAAGTATTATGTAAGCAAGTTATTTATTTTAAATATTTATTATACTTAACATGTTAACAAAATGAATTTACAAAAAATTAGCCTTGGTGTAAAGCAAATTTTATTGTCAATTCGCAAAAAATGAAAAATTTGAATAATTATAGGGTGGTATTAATAATACCCAAAATTTTTTGGTTTACTTAACGAGTCCTTAAGGTGATATTTTCAGATAAAGACTTAGCATAGGGGAAAGGCACGGGTTAAATGAAAACAGGATTTTTTTATGACGAGCGCTGCTTCTGGCATTCCGGTACAGGTTATGCTTTTGCAATTCCCGTTGGTGATTTAGTTCAACCCCTTGCTTCTGGTGGTTTACCTGAAGATCCTGAAACGAAGCGAAGAGTTAAGAATTTATTGAATGTGACTGGTTTAATCAACGAACTTGAAGTTAAGTCAGGCCCACTTGCAACTAGAGAGGACCTCGAGCGAGTTCATACAGCCAAATATCTCGATGATTTTAAATCATTATCAGATACTGGCGGTGGNGAAGTAGTTCCATTTTCCACAACTCCTTTCACTCANGGAGGCTATGAGACGGCCTCGTTATCTTCAGGGTTGGTAATAGATGCGTTGTCTCATGTTTTAAGTGGAAAAAATAAAAACGCTTATGCTTTGTCTCGCCCACCCGGGCATCACTGCTTGCCTGATAAAGCAATGGGTTTCTGCTTGTTCGCTAATATCGCAGTTGCCATAAAAAATGCTCGCTCAAATGGATTAGCTCAAAAATTTGCTGTAGTAGATTGGGATGTTCATCACGGGAATGGTACGGAGGCGATATTTATTGAAGATCCAAATGTTTTAACCATATCAATCCATCAAGATCGCTGTTTTCCTCCCGATACTGGTAATATTGAGGAATTAGGTCCTCATGGCACAAATATGAATATACCTTTACCAGCTGGTTCAGGTCATTTGACTTATCTTGAGACATTAAATCGATTGGTTTTACCAAAGTTAAGATCATTTCAACCAGAGGTAATTTTAGTTGCATGTGGCTTTGATGCCTCTGGTGTTGATCCGCTAAGTAGAATGATTTGTAGCGCAAAGACCTACTCAGAAATGACTAAATTAATGATGAAAACAGCGAAAGAAATCTGTAAGGACCGATTGGTATTCGCTCATGAGGGTGGTTATTCTGAAGTGCATGTGCCGTTTTGNGCACATGCAGTATTGCAAGAATTGTCAGGTAGCAAGATTGATGCGGGAGATCCTCTTGCGCCAATAATGGACTGCCAACAGCCAAACAATGAGATGCTAGAGGTTTATTCAAACATTATTAGTCGTTATAAAGATTTTTTTCAAATTGAGTAATAAAATAATTCGAGGAAAATAATATTTTTTGGGGTCCAGAATTATCCTAAGAGGCAAAAATGAAAAAAGAAAATTTTGGCGAGTTGATATGTGTTGTTAATCCTTTATCGGGAAAGTTACCTCTTAAGAAAAAAATCAATTTAATCAAATCAACNATTCAGGACAAAAATTTAAGAATAGTTATCCCTAACTCTCCTGAAGAGTCCTCAAGGGTCTCTTATGAAGAGATGAAAAATGAGAATTTAGTTATCGCTTGTGGAGGAGATGGTTTACAGAATCTGGTTGCTGAGCAAGCCGTGAAAACAGGAGGTTCAATGATACCTTTCCCGATGGGTAGGGGAAATGATTTTGCGAGTTCTTTAGGAATTCATAATCATAAAGATGTGAAAATTGCTCTAACTTCTGGNGAGTTTCATNAATCCAGATATGTCATAGCAGAGTTTGATCAACACAAAAAAATTTGTCTTACCTGTACAGGTGTCGGTCTTTTAAGTGAAGCGGCATTCAGAGCTTCAAAAATACCGATTTTAAAAGGTAGCCTTCTCTACGCAGTTGCAACCTTACTGAGTTTTTTTAAATTGCAGAACCATGGTTATAAAATCTCAAGTGAGGAAAATATAGTGGATGGTTCATTCTTAATAATTGCTGGTGCAGCGTCACCTTATACTGGAGGAGGAATGTTTATCGCGCCGGATGCATTTAAAGAAAGCAATATGGTAAATCTATTGAGCGCAACGAAAGTATCTAGAATGCAAGCAATCAAATTACTCATTCAAGTTTTTTCAGGAAAACATATCAACAATGTAAACGTATCAAATACCCACATTGATAAATTTAAGATTGACTCTCATTCCTCTCACCCATGGGCGAAATTAGTATATGGGGATGGAGAGTATTTGGGTGATCTTCCAGTAAAAATCAGTGTTGGGCAGAAGCCTCTAAATGTTTTGGTACCGAATATTTGATTTTTCTTTTTTCGAGAAATTTTATAGTTTTTGCAGATAATGGAATAATTGTTTCTAATAACTTAATTCTTAACATTAGTATTTTTTTTAATTTATATGCGACATTAAAAGTCGCGTTTGTATAGTATCACTATTTTATCTTGAGTAACTTATGGTTAAGTTATTTNAATNATTTTTTGNNNCGTTGGGATTTAACAGATGAATTACGCTAATATAAATCGNCAAAATTTTAAAACTCTAGTTGACTTAAGGAGTGACACTGTCACTCAGCCCTGCGAGGGAATGAAGAACGCTATGATGAATGCTCCATTAGGTGATGACGTGTATGGGGATGATCCATCAGTCAATTTCTTAGAAGAAAAAGTAGCAAAACTGTTTAATAAAGAGGCTGCTTTATTAGTATCTAGTGGTACACAATCAAATTTATGTGCAATGCTTTCTCACTGCCAAAGAGGCGAAGAAATACTCACAGGGGACCATTATCATGTTTTTGTAGATGAAGCCGGGGGGGCTTCAGTTCTAGGTGGCGTTATGTTTGCACCACTTGCAACACAAGATAATGGTGCTGTCTTAATTGAAGAAATAAAAGAAAAAATTAAACCTGACAATGAGCATTATCCAATATCTAGAATGTTGTCTTTGGAGAATACTCACCAAGGTAATGTTTTAAATGTGAATGAAATCGAAAAAATGGCTAGTTGTGGAAAAAATAATGGGCTTTCTATCCACTTGGATGGTGCACGTCTAATGAATGCAATTACAAAACTTGGTATTGAACCAAAGAAAATAGTATCAAATATTGATTCTGTCTCATTGTGTCTGTCAAAGGGACTTGGCACTCCAGCGGGATCCGTTTTGTCAGGTTCAAAAGATTTCATAAAAAGAGCTAGGCGTATTCGCAAATTATTGGGTGGTGGTTTGAGACAGGCAGGCATACTAGCAGCAGCTGGAATTTATGCTTTAGACAATAATGTAGAACGTATGGTAGATGATCACNGCAATGCAATTCGATTGGCTGAACAATTAAAGGATATATCAAGAATTAAAGTTGATGTGGATAAGGTTCAAACAAATATGGTATTTATCGAGTTTGAAAATGGAATTGCGCCAAAGTTTCGTAAATTTATGGAACAAAAAGGTATGCTACTTGGTGCAGATTGGAATAATGTCATAAGATTAGTTACTCACTTAAATTGTCAGAAAACTGATGTCGATTTATTNGCAAGNGAAGCAAAAAGTTTTTTCGAGTGATATTGAGAATTAAATAAATGCAAAACTACTCCATGTTAGATTTAGCTCCAGTATCAGAAAACAGTAATGTATCTGATGCCTTAAATAATACTTTAGATTTGGCTATTTATGCTGAAGAATGTGGATATCATCGTTATTGGTTAGCTGAACATCATAATATGCCTGGCATAGCGAGTGCAGCAACCTCAGTTGTTATTAGTCGTGTAGCATCTAAAACTAACACAATTAGGGTTGGGGCTGGAGGAGTTATGTTACCAAATCATTCTCCACTTGTAATCGCAGAGCAATTTGGCACTTTGGAATCGTTTTTTCCTAATAGAATTGATTTGGGTTTGGGCAGAGCGCCTGGGAGTGATCAATTAACCGCCAGAGCCTTGAGAAAAAAATCAGACAACAATCAACATTTTCCATCCGATGTATTGGAATTGATTTCTTATTTATCTGACACACCTAATAACAATGGTGTAACAGCAATACCGGGTATCGGTACTAACGTGCCAGTTTGGATTTTGGGTTCGAGCCTTTATGGAGCTGAATTAGCAGCACATTTTGGTTTGCCATACGCTTTTGCTTCGCATTTTGCACCAGCACTTTTGGAGAAAGCTTTACATGTTTATCGTTCAACTTTTAATCCATCAAAATGGGCAAGCAAACCCAATGTTATGATTTGTGCTGGTGTCTGTGCTGCTGAACAAACTGATGAAGCGCTTTTTTTACGCTCTTCTCAGATGATATCCTTTGCAAATCTTATGATGGGTAAGCCGAGTAAGCTTGCGCCTCCAGATATGAATATCAAGAACTCAATCCCACCAGTTGTGTTAACACAAGTAGAACAAACCTTCTCTTGTTCCGCGGTGGGTGATGCTGAAACAATTGAAAAACAAATCAAGAGTATTTTAAATCGTTTTCAACCAGATGAGCTAATGATAACTGGAGCTATTTATGACCATGATATGCGAAAGCGTTCTTTTGGCATAGCAAGCGAAGTTTTGGCAGCATTAAAATCCATTTAAAATAAAAAAATTTCGATAAGACTTGTTATATCAATAGACATTTTTAAAATATACGAATACCCATTCAGCATGCCTGAAAAAAAAGCTGTAACTTACTTAAATAAGTCTTCTCCACCNCACATTGTAACATTAGTTTCTTTGGCTGGAATGAGTGCGCTGGCGATGAATATATTCTTACCGTCTTTACCAGGTATGACAGAATATTTTGGGACAACTTATACTGTAATGAATTTATCTATCTCGATGTATTTAGCGGTTACTGCCTTACTGCAAATTTTTATTGGACCTATTTCTGATAAAGTTGGGCGGCGGCCAGTAGTTCTAACTAGTTTTTTTATATTTTTTGTTGCCACCATTGGGTGCCTCCTTAGTAAGAGTATTGAGTTATTTTTGTTTTTTAGAATGTTACAAGCAGTCATAGTTACAGGAATGGTGTTATCACGAGCTATAGTACGTGATACTGTAGGCAGTGAAAAAGCTGCAAGTATGATTGGTTATGTTACAATGGGCATGGCTATCGTGCCAATGTTTGCTCCTGCGATTGGTGGTCTTCTNAATGATTTGTTTGGCTGGAAGGCAAATTTCAGTATGCTTTTACTGATTTGTTTAATAATTACGATATTTGCTTACTTTGACCTTGGTGAAACGAATAAGAATACTTCGCGAAGCATTTCACAACAGATAAGAGAATATCCGGAATTGTTTGGTTCAAAACGTTTTTGGGCTTATTGTTTTACAACAGTCTTTGCGAGTGGATCATTTTTCGCATATATCGGTGGAGCCCCATTCGTCTCAACAAATTCCTTTAATTTAAGCTCTANTGAATTTGGAATTTATTTTGGATTAACTACCCTTGGGTATGTTTCAGGTAGCTTTATTTCAGGAAAATATTCTGAGAAATTTGGCATTCAATTTATGTTGCTGTATGGATCATGGATAACAGTAATTGGGCTATTGGCAGCCTTAGTTATATTTCTTGCTGGATATGAACATCCAATAATATTCTTTGGCTGTATGATTTGGGCGGGCATTGGCAATGGTATGGTTTTACCCAATGCTAATGCTGGCTTGTTATCGGTGCGACCTAGTTTAGCGGGTAGTGCATCGGGAATTGGTGGCGCTATTATGTTAGGTTTTGGTGCCTTATTTGCATATTTGGCTGGGTTTATTTCTACTGAAGATTCGGGAGCATATCCCTTGATATTTTTGATGGTTTTTACATCGATTATGGGAGTATTAGTTGTGAAGTACATAATATTTTTGGAGCAGCGTATTTCAAATTGACGTTAGTCAAGGACACTGATTATCTAAGNGCATGGAAGCAGATAAAAAATACTTCACATCGGATGAAATACGTCCACTAGCTCGGCGATCTAATATTATGGGTCTTATTTTAATTTTGCACTGTTACTTATTAATTGTGGTGGCATTGTTAATGTTTTTCCTGTGGAGCAATTTCCTTACATTTTTTTTAGCAATTGTGATAATTGGGTCAAGGCAGCTTGGTTTAGCAATATTGATGCATGATGCCGCTCACAGGGCGTTATTTGCAAGAAAATCCTTCAATGATTTCTTGGGTTTTTGGATTTGTGGTTGTCCNATACTAGCCGACCTATTCTCATATAGGCGCTTTCATTTAATGCATCATAAATATACGCAAACTGAAAAAGATCCTGATAAAGTTTTATCACGACCGTTTCCAGTTACACAGNTGAGTTTGTTTAGAAAATTTTTGAGAGACTTAACGGGACAAACTGGAGTAAAGCTTTTTTTTCGACAATTACTNGATTCTTATAGATTAGCTTTTGATAAAGACGCAATTAGCAACTCNTCTAAACAACCACAAACTTTTAAGGCTTCTTCTTTATTTCGCCCTTTAGTTTCAAATTTTTTCATTTTTATAATAATGGGGTATTTAGGGGCTTGGTGGTGGTGGTTTGCTTTTTGGCTGCTACCACTATTTACTTGGTTTCAGATAGTGGTTCGCATTAGAAATATAGCAGAGCATGCTGCNACTGAATTCACATCTAATGAGCTTCAAAATGTTCGAACGACTTACGCTAGCCCGCTGATGAGATTATTTGTTGCGCCATATTGGGTTAATTATCACTTGGAACATCATTTAATTATGCATGTTCCTTGTTGGCGATTACCAAAAGTCCATGAATTGATGATTAAGAAAGGATATTCTGATCAAATGAAATTAGCTAAAAGCTATTTAGAGGTCTTTAAAGAAGTCACAAGTAANAAAATTGTTTCAAGTTAATTTAATTTTTAATGCTTGTCAGGCTTTCCACTGCCCCCAACTCTGCAATGCACACCGCCATCAACCATCAGAGTGATACCNGTTATAAATTGTGCTTCATCACTTGCTAAGAACAACGCAGCATTNGCAACGTCCCAAGCAGTACCCATTTTGCCCTTTAGAGGTACTTTAGCNTTGCGTGCCGATATAATTTCTTCTCTCGATTCTTGCCACGCGTCGACTCGTGCATCAATGGCCATCGGTGTGTTCATTAGTCCTGGCTCAATACAATTAGCTCTAATTCCATATTTAGCATTTTGAATCGCAACTTGTTCGGTNAAAGCATTTACTCCAGCTTTGCTAACTTTATAACTTATCCAGGGATACTCTTCATGAACGGCNGTTGAGGAAATATTGATGATGTTTCCATATTTTTGTTTTCGCATTATCGGAATTACATATTTACAGGTAAATATCATTGATTTTAGATTTACAGATAAAATGTAGTCGAAATTTTTACTATCTATTTGTGTTATTTCTGAGTCACCACCAGCAATCGAAATACCCACGTTATTATGTAATATGTCTATTCTTCCAAAGTTTTTTTGAGTTTCCAAAATCATTTTCTCAATTTCAAGCTCCTTTGTAACATCGGCTTTATAAGCTAATCCAAATCCTCCAATTGAATTTATTTCATCAACCGTATCTTGAGCTGCCTCTAGATTATTATCTACAACTATTACTTTTGCACCCTCTTTTGCATAAGTTATTGCTGATGCCCGCCCATTTCCTATCGTTTCGCCTTTGCNTTGCCCGCCACCAATGACTATGGCAATTTTTTCATTTACTCTAAATTCTCTTAATTGCGTCATAAAATATACCTGATTTTGTTTGAAATTATTTATATATGATTTAGGCTATTTAAATATTTAATATTTTTACATTATACAAAACTTTTTAGAAAACNCACTGNGTTTATCTTGAATTCTTGCTTATTTAAATAAAGGAAATTTTAAATGATTAGCTCTTCTTTGAACTTAAGTATGAAAAAATGGCGGCAATCTCTTCATCAAATCCCTGAATTCGGCTTTGAGACATTTGATACTGCATCCTTTATTGTAGAAAAGTTAAAGAATTTTGGNATCACTGACATAGAGACAAACGTTGGGGGCACTGGAGTAGTTGCAACGATCAGGTGTGGAAATTCTAATAAGGCGATAGCATTGAGAGCTGATATNGATGCATTAATGATAACAGAAAAAAATGATGTTGCATATAAATCTTTAAGGCCTGGTTTTATGCATGCTTGTGGTCATGATGGTCATACTGCCACTTTACTTGGGGCGGCTAACGTCTTGCATAATGAAGGTGGTTTTAATGGTGTTGTTCGTCTTTTATTTCAGCCTGCTGAGGAATGGGGGAAAGGCGCTCAATCCATGATTGATGATCAACTTATGACACGATTTCCTTTTGTTGAAATCTGGGGNTTTCATAATATGCCTGGGATCCCTTTGGGNTTTTTTGAGACATGTGAAGGTCCATTTATGTCAGCAGAAGATAATTTTGAAATTATTTTAAAAGGTTTAGGTGGGCATTCATCTTTACCCCATAAAGGTAGAGAAACATTAGTTCCCGCATGTAGTTTGATAATGGAATTACAAACTATTGTGTCTCGAAAAATTAATCCTAATGAAACNGCTGTTATTTCTGTAACTGAATTTGAATCTGATGGATTGAGAAATGCGCTTCCAGGAACATCTGTGATTTCTGGTGATGTTCGAAGTTTTAACAAAAGTATTAGTCAGAAAATCAAGATAGAAATGGAAAAATTAGTAAATTCAATCGCCTTAGCGCATGATTTAGAAGTCGAGTTTAAATACACTAATGAGTTTATTCCTCTTATCAACGATGAGGAGCTATCGAAAAAATCTTTGGAAATCGCTTCGAGTGTTTTTGGTAAAAGGAAAACTAAAAGAGCAAACGAACCTATTACGGGTTCAGAGGATTTTGCTCGTTATCTTGATAAGGTTCCTGGTTCATTTGCTTTTATTGGCAATGGTTCAGAGTCAGAACCTTTACACAATCCGTATTATGATTTTAATGACGAAATTTTGCAATGTGGTGCTGAATACTTGATTGCAGTTGCTAGATCAAGATTGTCTGTTTAAGTTTAAAAATGATTAGAGAGATCTGATTATTTGAATTGTAATTTCTTGAGAAGTTTAATTTAATGACGAAGAAACTAGGATCTTAAATATAATGACTTTCAGCGCCCATTTAGAGTATCTATTTCATATTACTTGTGGAGAGTGTAAGTTTTACTGGACATATGCCTCTATGGATAAAGCATTTGATATAACAAAAAAACAATATTTTTGCCCAAACTGTGGAAGTAAAAATGTAGTAACGCTTGAAGAAGAATTGTAATTTGACAGATCGTGAAGCTAGCGTTTCTAAAGAGTTTGCTAGAATTATTTTTATCTCAAAATAAAAAGTTAGTAATTGAAGGGAAGAAAATGATAAAAAATGCGCTCAGAGCGGGTGCCTATTTGCATCATCTTGAAATTGAGAGTGAAAATCCTGGTGCACTTGCTCAGTTTTATTCTTTGGCTATGGATATGAAATTAGAAGAAATTTCAGAAAATAATTGGTTATGCTGTGGAACTGATCGAAATATACTGATCACTAAAGGGGAAAGTAATAAGCTCTCGTATGCAGCCTTTGCGTGTCATGATATTGATGGGCTCAATAATATTAGAAACCGAGCGCAAGGTGCCGAGTTAGAAATTTTAGAATCTAAGAGTCGTTTTTTGAAAGCTGGAGCTTTTGCTGTTTCTGATCCTGATGAAAATATTATATGTTTTGGATTGGCAACACCTGATAAGACCGTTTCAAAGAAACTTCACGCGCCGTTACAGCATTTAACTTTTGCGTCAAAGAATGTTGAGAATATGGTTGAATTTTATGAAGGTAAGTTAGGTTTTTTTCTATCTGATAGAGTCCTTCACGAAAATGGAGATCTAGCAACGGCATTTATGACCTCTAATCATGAGCACCACACAATAGCGTGCTTTAAAGCAAATTATAACGGGATTGATCACCACTCTTATGAGGCAGGTAATTGGATGTATATAAGAGATTGGTGTGATCATTTTTCAGAATTGGATATTCAATTGATTTGGGGTCCTGGACGCCATGGTCCTGGAAATAATCTTTTTGTGTTTATTGAAGATTTAGACAAAAATTGGATTGAGATTTCAGCTGAATTAGAGACCGTTATTGATCGAGAGACAAATGATTGGCCTCAAAGCCCACGAACCCTAAATAAATGGGGAAAGGCGATAATGCGATCATGATAGAATTATTAGAAGTATATTGAATAATTTTTATGGAATCCAATTTTTTAAATACAGAGATTTTGATAATTGGTGCAGGCCCTACTGGTTTATTATTAGCAAATTTTTTAGGGAAAATGGGTGTCAAAACGCTATTAGTGGAAAAAAACCTATCAACAGTGCAAGAACCAAGAGCTGTTTCAATCGACGATGAGTCGATGCGAGCATTACAAGCTGTAAATCTGAGTACACAATTAGAAAATATTATGGTTAGTGGGTATGGTTCGATTTATAAGGGACCAAAAGGTGATGTTTTTGCGTCCGTTAAGCCTTTTCAAAAGGATTACGGTTTTGAAAAACGAAACGCTTTTCAACAACCTGAGCTAGAAAAAATCTTACTTAAGGGTTTGGGAAAATATCCAAATGTCAAAGTGCTTTTTGATACTGAAATGTTAAGTTTTAAACAAGGTAAGAATGAAGTTAATACTGAGCTTTTGACTTCAAATTCTATAAAACAGGCTGTGACTTCAAATTACATGGTGGGTTGTGATGGAGGTCGATCTTCTGTTCGAAAACTCCTCAATATTAAACTAAAAGGGGGTACATTCAGTGAACCTTGGTTGATTGTAGATTTAATTAGTACCAAAAATAGATGCTCTCACACAGAGGTATATTGCAATCCAAAACGATCCAGTATCACATTGCCTGGACCAAAAGGTGTAAGGCGTTATGAGTTTAAATTGAGATCTGATGAATTTGCTGAAGATGTAGTTAAGGATGAATTTGTTAGGAATTTATTGGGTGAAATTGGCCCTGATCAAAACGAGACTCTTCGGAGGGTAAGAGTATACACATTTCATGCGCGAGTTGCAGAAAAATGGAGAGACCGGTTAATATTTTTAGCTGGAGACGCCGCTCACTTGACGCCACCTTTTGCAGGACAGGGAATGAATAGTGGGTTGCGAGACGCTCAAAATTTAGCGTGGAAATTACATAGTTCCTTAGGAACACCAAACTATGAGGAGTTACTTGACAGTTATGAGTTAGAAAGGGCTCCCCACGCTAGATCTATGATTGAATTAGCAAGAAATATGGGAAGGATAATGATGCCCAACTCAGTGTTCCAAGGTATAATTATTCGAAGTTTTTTCAAACTATTGGGATTGTATGGACCAGCAAGAGATTATTTTTCTCAAATGAAATATAAACCTAAGCCTAGATTTACAAAAGGTCTCATTTGGCCTGATGGTCGAAATACAAAAAATTCTTTAGTTGGGCAATTAATTTTTCAACCGTTGTTAGAAGATTATAAGGGTAAATTGGAATTGTTAGATGATTTACTTCCAGACAAGCCAACGGTGATGTTGTTTTCACGTGAGCCAGATAGATTTATTTGTGATAAATTAAAATTACAAATTGAGTCTGAGGGAGCATACGTCATTGGTATAACTCCTGAAGATACGAAGGCTGTTGAGACAACTTTTCCGGTTTATAGAGATAAGTCTAGATCTTTTTCAAAAAAGCCATACGCCAGTTACTTAGATCACTTTTTATTGCTACGCAGAGATAAATACATCGCAGCAACGAGCCAAGTAAATAATCATTGTGAAATAATTGATAAGATAACTAAGTTGACCTAACTTTTATTGTTAAGTTTTCCAATCAGGATCTAGTTTGTCAAGCAAGCGCCAAAATGCTGGCCATTCAGGATGACGCACTAAAGCTCCACCTTGTGCGCTACCCCCCTCAAATTGTTGCCGAGTATGTTTTATCACATCTTCTGGAATTTTACTTATCTCTGCTCCTGAAGCTAAAGCTCGCAATTGAATGTCAGAATTCCTAATATAAATCTGATGTCTGACAAAAGCCCATATTGCACTTGGACCTGCTGTAAGGAGACCATGGTTCTTAAGCACTAATGTGTGATTTTTGGTACCCATTGCGCTTATTAAGCGTTTTTTTTCTGATGAATCTAATACTATTCCTTCAAAGTCATGATATCCAATTCTCTCATACAGTTGACAGGCTTCTTGTACCATCGGGATAAACTTTTCGTTTATACTGCACATTGTTTGGCTAATAGGTTCATGCGTATGCATTACGCAATGTAAATCATTCGACCGAGCCTCATGAATGGCTGAATGAATATTATAGCCAGCCTTATTTATAGGCATATCCACGTTATCCAATTTGTTTCCTTCTAGATCTAAACGGATAAGGTTCGACGCTCTTATCTCATCATATCGTAAACCAAAAGGATTGATTAGAAATGTATCTGTATTTGGAATTCTCAAAGTAATATGATTGTAAACGACACTCGTCCATCCATAATAATCTGTTAATCTATAAACAGCAGCAAGGTCTACGCGCGCTTTCCACTCATTGTCGCTCATTCCTTTTGGTGTCTTTGGGTAGGTAATATCTAAACTAGTAATTGTCATGAAATGTCCTTTCGGTATTAAAAGCAATTATTATACATTTTTTAAAAAAGAAAAAGATGTTCACTAATTTAAATTGCTTTTGGCTACTCCTTATGCTGTTATCAATCTTTGAAACTATTCTTAAACAAAGTGAAACTACGTTGGCTGCTCTGAAAAACATTAAAACAATGAAATTATATCCTGAGGCGAAGCGTATTTTTCGTGAACTGGATAATTTAGGAGTTAAAGAAAATGAGGCTATTGATGTAAAAAGTTTGTTTGCTTTTGATCAGCTTCATTACCATGGTATTCAGTCTGTTCAGGCTTGCATTAATGCTCTGAATTTAAAGAGAGGTGATAAGCTGCTTGAAATTGGCTCAGGGTGGGGTGGGCCTTCTAGGTATATTGCTCATATGGTTGGGGCAAATGTTGAAGCATTAGAATTACAAAAAGATTATCACAATGTTGGATGTAGTTTGACTGAAAGATGTGGGTTGGCAGATAGAGTAGCACATGTTTGTACTGATTTTCTGACTTATGAAAATAAGAGTAATCATTTTAATAATATCGTTAGTTGGCTAGCCTTGTATCATATACCAAATAGACAAAAATCTTGTTTAAGAATTTTTGAACTTTTAAAGCCAGGAGGGAGAGTTTTCATAGAAGATCTCACACTAATGAATCGAAATGCAAACGTAAATTGGGCCTTACTAAAAAGTGATTTATTTGCGAATTCATTAATTAGCATTGATGATTACAAAAGTTGTTTTGAAAATGTTGGATTTAAAATTGACGTTTGCGAGGATATGACAATTGATTGGTCCGAATTCACGAGAAATAGGTATTCTAATTTCTTAGAAAGAAAAAATGAATTCATCAATTTACATGGAAAAGAGTTATTTGATCAAATGGAGTATTTTTATATGAAAATTGTTGAGTATTTCAATATGAAAGCCATTGGAGGATTACGTCTTATTTGCTCCAAATAAACTGTCATTGGTTTAAATTTTCAAGAAAATGCTTGAATATTTTATTTAATAGTTCTTCTCTTAATTATGAGCGCGTTTTCTAAATTAAATCCCCAAAAAAAAGCACTTATCTACATGTTTTTAGCCATGTTCTTTTTTACAGGCATGAGTATTTTTATCCGAAAGTCCTCTGAGCAATTGCATATAATGGAGGTCATATTTCTTAGAAATCTTCTAGCATGCATAATTATTATACCGATACTGGGGTCTTCAGGACTTCACAATTTTAAGATGAGAGAGCCAAAACTATTTTTTTTTCGAGCGATTGTTGGTAGTATTGGAATGATAGCTGGTTTTATTGCCTTTACATTAATACCCTTAGCACAAGCCACGGCTATTAGTTTTACAACACCTATTTTTGTGACGATTGGTGCGGCCTTGGTCCTTGGAGAAGTTATAAAACTAAGAAGAATTATAGCGATAATTATAGGATTTTTGGGAATGTTAATTATCGTTCAACCTGGCTCTGGCGCACTTTCTGTGGGCGTTTCATTGGCTTTTATATCCGCCGTAGCTCACTCGGGTAATGGATTGTTGGTAAAAAAAATGACTGCGAAAGAGTCAGCTAATGCCATCGTTGCGTGGATGGTAATTCTAATAGTCCCGATTACAATTATTCCAGCGATTTTAGTGTGGGAGTGGCCAGGACCTGAAACTTGGATATACCTGTGGTTGTTAGCCATTTTTGGAACTCTTGGGCATTTATGCTTCACTCGTGCATTTGCTCTTGCTGAGATTACGAGCTTGCAACCTTTGGAGTTTATTAAATTACCTATGACTGCTCTAGTTGCTTGGTTAATTTTTTCTGAGGTTCCAGGTTACTGGACTTGGATTGGTGGTATAGTGATATTTTCCTCTACAATTTACATTACGCAAAGAGAAGCAAAGCTCAATAGATCAACAGTTTCAAGTACAAATATTTTAGGTCCAAAATAGGCTTAAGAAATCTAAATTAATTTATATATCATTTCACATTTTTTGAGTTACAATCATTTAAGAAATTAAAAATGCCTTAAATATTGCACTCTTATTCATGCGATATTTTAACTTTAAAGGAAGATTGTTTTGAAAGTTGCAAAAAGAAAGTGTCGAGCGCGTGATTTGGGTTTACCGTTTTCAGGGACAACAGGTAATAATAATGCCATTACAGATATAGCTGGGTTAAGTGTAGGCTTTTCAACAATAACTAATCATGAAAAAAACATACGAACAGGTGTGACTGCGATTATCCCTCGTGAAGATAAAAATGAACCAATGCCAGTATTAGCGGGTCAATTTACTCTAAATGGGAATGGAGAAATGACAGGGACCCATTGGGTTAATGATGCAGGATATTTCTTAGGTCCGATATGTATTACCAATACGCACTCAGTAGGAATGGTCCATCATGGTACAACAAAATGGATGATAAATCGGTATAAAAATTATTTTGAAAAAGAACATGCTTGGGCCATGCCGATCGTAGCGGAAACATATGATGGTGTTCTCAATGATATAAACGCGCAAAATATCATGCCAGAGCATGCGATTAATGCTTTAGATAATGCTACCTTTGGGGCTTTGGAAGAGGGTTCTGTGGGTGGTGGAAATGGAATGATATGTTATGAATTTAAAGGGGGGACGGGTACATCATCCAGGGTAATAAGTATTGCGGGAGAGAGTTATCCAATTGGGACCATAGTTCAAGCCAATCATGGAATTCGTCCATGGTTAAATATTTTGGGAAAACCAATCGGGAAATTGCTTGGTGAGGGCCGATTAATGGACAGCGAGAGCGGTTCTATTATCGCTATTATTGCAACAGATGCTCCCGTATCTTCGTTATCATTGAGACAAATTGCTAAACGTGCTGCAATTGGAATAGGTCGTGGTGGCTCACCAGGTGGAAATAACTCTGGTGATATATTTTTATCTTTCTCAACTCAAAAGCTGTCAACTCTGGAGAAGAAATCAGAGATATTCCAAGAAAGATTGGAGTTAAATCCAGATTTTATAGACCCCCTATATATGGCTGCAGTTGAATGTGTTGAGGAAGCAGTGGTAAACGCCTTGGTTGCTGGTGAGAGTGTTCCGACATTTAAACCACCTGGATTAACTTGCAAAAGTATTGATCTAGAATTTTTAAAAGGCGTATTTGTTGATGATTAATCAAGAAAGCATTTTGTTTCAGAGTTTTAAAAATGCATTCATATGAAAAGCGGATTGTTCTGGCAATCTTGGAAAACTTTTACTAACTGGGCAGGCGCGCCTAGCGGCGCAGCCTGAGTCAACGCAATTCTTAGAATCTTTACCCATAATATGAGTTTTACAAAGTTCAGAGTGATAATTGTCAGAAGCGAATGCTGATACGGGACAAGCATTCAAACAAGGTTCAGAACATTTATTACAGGGATTTGGTGGTGGTTTTGGGAGCTCAATCTTTTTATTAAAAGATAAAGCACCCCGAAATGATACGAATAAGCCAGCTTTATCATGGACGAGTAATTTTATTGGAGACTCATGGGATCTTTGTGTTCTTAATGCCCATTTATAAAACGGAAGGTAGGGAGCTTTCCCAAATGGAAATAGGGGTGTTGCATTTAAGTGTAATGCAAATTTGATTATAACTTGTCTAGACCATTCATCTAATGGATCAGTTTGATCTCTTTGATACTCGGTACTATTTTTGAATGCTTTCCAGAAATATGGCTCTCTTGGGCCTAATAAAATTAATGTTTTACAATCTGTTGGTGTGTCATCGTCAGCGTCAGGATAAAATCCACCTAAAATAGTTAGATGTTTTGTATTTAGAAGTGCTTCTATTTCTACATAATCCATTTAAAATAAACCGTCTAAAACTGAAAATTAGATTATCACAGTAATATTGATATAAACAAGGATACCATTCTTTAATTTAATTTCTATTTCGGGTGAATATAAACAAATATGNTTTTGAAACAAAATATAAATGAGACATAATTTTTTGAAAAATTTTATTTTGAATCTTATATTTGCTGTTTGCTTACTTTGTAAGTCTGTTAACGGTGCTGCCTTAAGCGAAAATACCAATAATGAACTGTCTAATGAACAAACTCCAATAATTCTTCAAAAAGATAAACAACTCCATTTTTTTGTTGGTGCAAGCGTGTCAAAAGCAATATTTTTATCAACTGGTTCAATGATAGCTNGTTTTTTTATAGGATCGTCGGTTGGTGCGATAAAAGAATTATTAGATAAANAAGGGGAAGGCGTAGCGGAAACTAACGATTTTATTGCTACGTCGATTGGAGCTTTATTAATATTACTTATTAAATAGAAAATAGATTTTAAAAANGTAATTTAAGAAATGCAGGCTCTAAAATTATTAAAGCCTGCATCAATAAATTTAATCTTCTTCTGGTAACACTTGGTTTAATATAATTGCAATTAAAGCCGTGGGTAGCAATCCAGATACAGCCATTGTCTTAATAACCCCTGGTAAATATTGAACTGCCGATTGCTCAAGGTTTAAGCCTAACCCNACTGCGAGAGAGACGGCGATGATCATCATATTTCGACGATTCATCTTCACTTCGCTCAGCATATTCATGCCAGCGGCAACAACCATTCCAAACATTACGATAACGCCACCACCAAGCACTGGCATCGGCATTGATGCAACAATAGCACCGATTTTAGGAAGTAAGCCACATGCAATNAGTATCAAACCTGCAATTGTGACTACGTGTCTACTCATAATACCTGTCATCCCAATAATTCCAACGTTTTGACTGAAAGAGGTATTGGGTAAACCACCAAAAATTGAAGCAACAGCNGTGCCTAGTCCGTCAGCATAGGTCGCCCCAGCTATTTCTTCATCCGTTGCATCACGTCCCGCTCCAGCTTTGGTTGTTCCCGATGTATCACCCACTGTTTCAATAGCGGATACTATACAGATAAGCGTGACGGCAATCACAGCTCCTAAACTAAACTCAAATCCATATGGCATAAACTTTGGTATCGCAATTAGACCAGCTTTTCCAACTCCAGCAAAGTTTACCATACCAAAAAGCCAAGCGACTACATATCCTGCAATTAATCCAATCAATAGCGCAGCTGATGATACAAGACCTTTTCCCCAAAATTTGAGAATAAAAGAAACTACGATCACGCTACCGGCCACAGTCCAGTGCATCAAAGAGCCATAACTTGCAGCCTCCATTTGAAATTTTGCAGCACCACCGGCTGCATATTTTATTGCTACAGGTATAAGGTATAAGCCAATAGTGAGTATGACTAATCCACTTACTAATGGTGGAAATAAAAAGCGAATTCTTCCAATAATAGAGCCAAGGAAAAAATGGATAATACCACCGATTAAGCATGCAGTTAAGGCAACACCTAAACCTTGCGTTTTAGCAACCACAAATAAGACTGAAACAAAAGCAAAGCTAGTGCCCTGCATTATTGGAAGTCGAGATCCAACAGGACCAAANCCAATTGTTTGAAATAATGTTGCGATTCCTGCAAACAGCATAGCCATCTGAATGAGGTATATTTGTTCAGCTCCCCCAAATGCTAAGCCTGCTGCTCCTGCTATAATAATTGATGGCGTAACATTGGATGCAAACATGGCGAGTACATGTTGTATACCAAGTGGCACGGCTTGACCCAGTGGAGGAGTCGAAGCGGAGTCACTATAATTTTCTGTTAAAGACAATTTATTCTCCCTAGTTATTACGTTTACGTAAACTGCTTATACGTAAAAAAACTTTACCAAGATAGAAAAATTTTCGGTTTAAAAGCAAATATTACAACAATTAGATTTCAGTGATTTAAATAGCGCTATAACATCTTTTTTAACAAAAAATCTTTTGGTAGTTGTGAAATTAATTACACACTAAAAAATTAAGTAGCTTCTACATATCTGAACTCTCGAATTGCACCATTATCTAGAGCTGCGAGAGCATTTTGATATGCTTCACTTGCGTAACCTTTTTCGGCAGCCTCCATACTTTCCCATTCGATTACAACTGTCCGGGTTTTCTGACCATTTTCTTTTACCGCAACAGGAATACCGCGCGCCAAAAATTTAGCCCCNGCTGCTTGCATCGCAGGTCCGGCTAATGCTGCATAACTTGCCAGTTTTTCTTCATCTAAAATTGATGTGTATATTACTACCTGATAAACTTTTGACATTTTTTCTCCCATAATTCTTTTCTTTAAATAATTAAATTTTAAAATGTTAAACTTCTACTCACAATACCCGCAGATTTTATTGCCATCAAGATCACGAGCATAGGCGTAATAGGATTTATCACCCTCGATTCTCGTACCAGGCTTACCTTCATCAATGCCGCCATTAGCAACCGCTGTTGCGTGAAAATTATCGACTTCTTCTCTGGATTCTACTAACATCGCNATCATAGTCCCATTTCCAAAAGTGGCATTTTCNCCATCAAAAGGTTTTGTTAAGTAAAATTCAATGTTCTCAGGAGAAGTTTTAGAACCATAGCCGATATAATCCGTATCTGTTAACCCTCGGGTCAAGCCCAATGTATCAAGGACAGCATCATAAAATTTTGTGGAAGCTTCTAAGTCGTTAGTACCAACCATCACATATCCTATCATATTTCGTCTCCAGTTTAAGTTTAGTTATTTTTCAATTGCTTATCTTCTTGTTTAAAAAAACTCATTTCATGTTTTTGATTCCAACATGTATTTCAAACGCGATTGAATTATTTGTTCGGCCTCAGCCATTATTCGGTCAATAAGCTCTTTGCATGTTGGGATATCATGAACTAAGCCNGCGACCATACCGCAGGACCAAGCTCCAATATCCATATCACCATCTATCATAACTTTTGGATATACACCGGCTACATCTTCCAAAATATCTTCAAATTGTATNTTGGAACCCTTTTCTTTCTCTACTGCTAACACCCTCTCCACAGCTTTATTGTTTAAAACACGTTCAGTATTTCTTAAAGGTCGCATAATTAAGCGTGTATCTAATTCTGAAGCAGCCACAATTGCGTCTTTAACGCGTTGATGAATTGGAGCTTCAGTTGTGCACATAAAACGAGTTCCCATNTTCATACCGTCAGCACCCATGGCTATTGAAGCCACCAAGGAACGAGCGTCTGCTTGCCCTCCTGATGATACAAACGGTATTTCTAGTTCGTCTGCTGCTCTTGGTAATAAAATCATGTTTGGTATATCATCTTCTCCTGGATGTCCTCCACACTCAAAGCCGTCAACTGATACGGCATCGCATCCAATATCTTGCGCCTTTAAGGCGTGCCGAACAGATGTACATTTGTGAATTACTTTTATTCCAGCATCCTTTAAATATGGTAGAACCTGTACTGGGTTACGACCTGCTGTTTCCACAACTTTCACTCCACCCTCTATTATCGCTTTTACATAAGCGGGATAATCTGGAGCCGTTACTGTAGGTAGAAAAGTTAAATTAACAGCGAAAGGTTTTTCTGTCATATCATTACATTTGCTAATTTCATTTGCTAAGTCTTCCGGTGTTTTTTGAGTTAAACCTGTGATTGTCCCTAGTCCGCCTGCATTTGATACAGCTGCAGCAAGTTCGGCAAATCCAACGTAATGCATGCCTCCCTGAATTATTGGGTGTTCAATATTTAACATTTCAGTAATTTTTGTCTTCATTTTTTTTCCTTGTAGCAGTATTAGATATCCTCATNACATTAAAATAATTTATTCCATTGTTAGCACGACTTTACCTAATGATTTTCGTTCTTCTACACTTATAAGAGCCTTAGCCGCTTCTTTTAAAGAGAAAGAAGCGGTAATCTTAGGTTTTATCTTTTTATTTTGGTACATGGTAAATAACTCTTTTAGATATTCTTGATGCTGTTTTGGATTACGCACCGTGAACGCTCCCCAAAAAACTCCAACAATTTGACAACTTTTTAACAAGGCAAGGTTAAGAGGAATTTTTGGAATTCCAGCGGGAAATCCAACAACTAAGAACCGTCCACTCCAGGCCATAGCGCGAATGCAGGGCTCGGCGTAGTCACCACCAACAGCGTCATAAACAACATCTATGCCGTTTTTACCAGAAATCTTTTTAATATTTGCTGATAATTCTTTTTGCGCGTCTTTATTCATANTCTTTGGATAAATTATTGTATCATCGGCACCGATATCTTTGCAAAATCGAGCTTTTTCTTCAGAGGATACTGCTGCAATTACTCTCACTCCAAGAGCTTTAGCAATTTCTATAGCAGCAACCCCAACACCCCCTGCAGCCCCGAGAATTAGTAATGTTTCTCCTGCTTTTATCGCAGCCCTATCTTTTAAAGCGTAATGAGAAGTTCCATAAGTGAATATAAAGCATGCTGCATCCTCAAACGGCATTTCGTCTGGGATTTTGATCACAGTAAATGCAGGTACATTTATATGTGTCACGAAGCCACCGTGACCTGGGACGGCAAGCACTCTATCTCCAACTTCAAAGCCTTTAACATTAACNCCAATACTCTCTATTAAGCCAGCTATCTCACCACCTGGGGCAAAGGGTCTTGGTGGTTTTATTTGATATAAATCTCTTATAATCAAGGTATCAGGAAAATTTACCCCTGCAGCTTTTATACGAATACGTATTTCGTCTGGCTTAGGCTCCCCTATTGAAATATCAGTATATTTCAATGTCTCTGGACCTCCAGCANTGTGACTTAACATCGCTTTCATAGCTCACCTTTCNGTAGTTTGAACTGCATTTCTAAACTCACTACACGAATGAATATTGTCAATCAAATTACAAAATGCATTTATAAGAAAATAAAACTGACTATGAGCAAGCTATGTGGTTAGTTTAGCCAAGCTGGAGAGAATGATTGTGGACATGAGTCGTGAAATTTTATGGAAGCCGCCTGAAGAGCGCTCTAAGAATGCGGCGTTAGCTAAATACATGNATTGGTTAAAGCAGCATTACTCTAATGATTTTTCCACTTATCAAGATCTCTGGGAGTGGAGTATCAATGATTTAGAACAATTTTGGGAAAGTATTTGGTTGTATTTTGACCTCAAATCCAGTCAACCCTATTCAAAAATTCTGGGTAATAGGGAGATGCCCGGAGCAGAATGGTTTATTAACTGTGAGTTAAATTACGTTGAACAGCTTTTACGAGCAAAAGATATTACTCCTCATAAAACGGCAATCGTTAGCTACTCAGAAACTTTTGGTAATATGAACTTAACTTGGTTGGAACTTTTCCAACAAGTTGCCAGTGTAGCAGATCATTTCAAAGAAATGGGTGTTGAGAAAGGTGATCGAGTAGTTGCTGTATTGCCTAACTCTCCAGCGGCTTTAATTGCTTTTCTCGCAACGGCAGGCTTAGGAGGAATTTGGTCGATCTGTGCCCCAGATATGGGCCATGTAGCTATATTAGACCGNTNCAAGCAAATCAAACCAAAAATTTTNATTGCGCAAGATGGTTATATCTATTCAGATAAAAAAATTGATCGGCGAGAAGTCCTCGAGACTATTATTGATGGGTTACCAAGTCTTGAAAAGAAAATCATATTGCCTGTAATTGGGACATTACCAGAAGATACCGTGAGTTGGAATTCCTTATTAAATCGAGATGTTGATTTTACGCCAGTACAGGTTGCTTTTGATCATCCATTATGGATTGTTTATTCCTCTGGTACGACTGGTAATCCAAAGCCAATTGTTCATGGGCATGGCGGTATTTTAGTTGTAGCTGCAGCTCAATCTTTAAATATGGATTTGACCGCCTCAGATCGTTTTGCATGGCTAACTTCTTCTGGTTGGATAATGTGGAATGCGCAATGGATCGCATTATCGCAAGGAGCAACAGTGGTATTGTTCGATTTTGCTCCAAATAAACCTGATATGTTAGAAGTTTGGAGACATGTTAGTAAAGAAAAATTAAGCTATTTTGGTGCTGGAGCGGCGTTCTTTACTACCTGTCTGAAGGCTGAAGTTGTTCCAAAAACTGACCTTGATTTAAGCAGTTTACAGTCTATCGGTTCAACCGGATCTCCATTAAGTNCAGATGGTTATAACTGGATTTATAATNATGTAAAATCTGATGTCTGGTTAGCACCCATTTCTGGAGGGACTGACTTGGCTGCAGCCTTTGTTGTTGGTAATCCCATGGATGTTGTTAGAAATGGAGAGATGCAGGCAAAAGCTTTAGGAATGGCAGTTTATTCATTCAATGAAGATGGTGACATGCTAATTGGTGAAGTGGGTGAACTCGTATGTGTTAAACCTATACCTTCGATGCCACTATATTTTTGGGGTGACAAGCAAAATACTCGCCTCATCTCAAGTTACTATGATACTTATCCTGGCGTATGGAGGCACGGTGATTGGATTGAGTTCACTTCCAAAGGTCAGTCGATTATCTATGGTCGTTCCGATGCAACCATAAATAGAAATGGTTTGAGATTAGGTTCAGCGGAAATCTATCAAGCTGTTGAGTCTTTAACTCAAGTTCAAGATAGTCTTGTTATCGATTTAGAATTCTTAAACAAGGAAAGTTTAATGATTTTATTCGTAGTTTTGGAACAAGGCATAAATCTAGATGATCAAATGATAAATTTGATAAATCAATCAATCAAGAATGGAGTTTCAGTTCGTTTTATTCCAAATGAGATTGTTCGAGTCGATCAAATACCAAGAACATTGTCTGGGAAAAAATTGGAGATACCAATCAAGAAACTGTTCTTAGGCGGTAGTGCAGAAAAAGTTGTTAATAAAGATNCTATGGTTAATCCTGAAAGCTTTAANAGATTCATAGAGCTTGCTAATTTGNACTTAGCAAATAGTGATAAATAATCAGTCAGACTTAACTGTTTTGTGTATTCTGACGTACACCTAAAAGTGCGTTGAGAATTAGAGCGAAGAATAGGATTCCACCCCCCAGTAGAGTCGAGAACTCTGCTTGTTCTCTCAAGATAATCCAACCCCATACCGGGGCTAATACTACCTCTACCATGCTTAAAAGAGCTAGATTGGAAGCGGTTAAAACTTTACTGCCAACTGAGAAGAACACCATACCTCCCCCAAGTAAAATTATGCCCATTGCTAATGAGATTAAACAGTCGTTCATAGAAACCGCNAAGCCGTCTTGATTTAAGNTTAGAATTATTCCAGAAATAAGTGCTGAAAAAATACCTCCTAAGATTATTGCTGGAAGCATATTTCTTAAGTTTCCCCATCTAAGTGAGAGAGAAAAACCAGCAAAGCCTAAGGCAGAAATAAGTGCCGCAATATTTCCTTTGAATCCGGTGAATGATAGGCCTTGGCTTACCATAATTAAAATGCCCAAAATAGACAGGCTTAATGCAATCCAAGTCGATTTGTATATAGATTCTTTAAAGATTGGCCAAGCTAATAGCGCGGTTATTAGAGGGGCGGTAGCAAATAAGAATGCTGCATTTGCAATTGAGGTTTCTTGAAACGCATATATGCTCCCTGAGAATGCAAGTACTAAAGAAATCGCTGCGGTGAAACCTCCCAACCCAGTGCTTATCAAAGCTTTGATAGGGTGTCCGGATGATTGATANGAAACAAAAATCAGTAAGATTATTATCAATCCCAATGATCTATANAAAAGAATTTGCCAGGTACTGGCTTCGTCAATAAAGCGTATTGAGGTGCCCATTCCTGACCAGAAAAATCCAGCAGTCATAACAAATAAGACTGCTAATCTGTATTTAATGTTCATTAATCTATCTTTTCTTTGTATCTATTAACATTGNATTATCATTTCATAACCTTAATGGCGCGAATTCTATTGTGTTGATAAGTTGATTAATATTTATATTAGCGGATATTTATATTTATACATTCGGAGATTTACGTAATGAGTAAGTTATTACAACCTTTAAAATTTAACTGTGGCCTCGAAATGAAAAATCGTTTCATGCTTGCACCATTAACAAACACTCAAAGNCATAGTGATGGGGTATTGTCAGAGGAAGAATTTAATTGGTTGGAAATGAGGGCAGCTGGCGGCTTNGGCTTGACGATGACCTGTGCCGCTCATGTTCAGGCTATTGGACAGGGTTTTCCGGGTCAGTTAGGTGTGTTTTCAGATGCACATCTTAAAGGGTTAACTAAATTAGCTGGCGCTATAAAATCTCACGGTAGCATTGCTATCTGCCAAATTCATCATGCTGGAATTAGGTCGCCTANAGAATTAGTTGGCGAGCAACCGGTCGGTCCATCTATTAATGAAAAGCATAACACCAGAGCATTATCAAACCAAGAAATAGATATTTTGATACAAGATTTTGTTTCAGCAGCCATTAGATCAGAAAGAGCTGGCTTTGATGGAGTCGAAATTCATGGAGCCCATGGTTATATTCTAGCTCAGTTCCTAAGCCCAAAAGATAACAAAAGAGATGATTTTTTTGGAGGTAGTTTTGATAATAGAACTCAAATTTTGCATAAAATAATTGATGGTATAAGGTCTAACTGTAAAACCAATTTTATGTTGGGTGTCAGATTATCTCCAGAGCGATTTGGATTAAGGTTAGNAGAAATTAAAATATTGGCCCAAGAATTAATGATATCAGGAAAAATAGACTTTTTAGATATGTCTCTATGGGATGTATTTAAGGAACCAGAGGAAGAAGAGTACAAAGGTCGATCACTTTTATCATATTTTACNGAACTAGAGCGAGGTACCACTAAGCTTGGTGTGGCTGGCAATATAAGAACTCCTAAAGATGCTGAGACAGTCATGGAAAGTGGTGTTGATTGGGTAATGCTTGGACGAGCGGCTATCTTACACCATGATTTTCCAAATAAGTATCAAATTGATCCAAGTTTCATGCCNATAGAAAACCCTGTTTCAAGACAACATTTGAGAAATGAGGGCTTATCAAAAAAATTCATAGAGTATATGTCAGGTTGGAAGGGTTTTGTTAAGGAAGAAACAGATGGCATTGGTTCGGATTAGANCGAATTTAAGTAAGTTGAATTATTGACTGGAAAATCTCAAAATATAACTATGAAGTTGAAGGAAATTTAAGAGGTATTTTCGATGCGTGATAAACGNCACGATATATTGTTTGAACCAATAAAATTGGGGCCAGTGACTGCAAAAAATAGATTTTACCAAGTACCTCATTGCAGTGGAATGGGTTGGCGTAGACCTAAAACTGCCGCTGCAATGCGTGGTGTGAAGGCCGANGGTGGTTGGGGAGTAGTTAACACNGAATATTGTTCNATTCATCCTACTTCTGANAANGACTCNTTNCCATACGCTGCTTTGTGGGATAAAAATGATATNGATGCCCATAGATTNATGACNGANAAAGTGCATGAACATGGGGCGNTGGCGGGAGTNGANTTATGGATNGGTGGAGGGATGATNGTCAATTTNGGAACTAGGATTCCNGCNTTAGGTATAAAAGACCGNCCCCAAACAGATTATAGTGTTAATCACCCAGGTCAAAATCGCGTNATCGACAAGCAAGATATCAAGAATATTAGAAAATGGCATAAAGANGCGGCTTTACGTGCTGTTTCTGCCGGTTTTGACCTAGTTTACGTTTATGCAACTCATGGTTACTTNTTGTCGGAATTTCTTAATTCTACAACAAATGATAGATCTGATGAGTATGGAGGGAGATTGGAGAACCGCATTAGACTAGTGCGTGAATTAATTGAAGATACGAAGGAAGCGGTAGGTGATAAGGTGGCTGTAGCGACACGCTTTAGTGTGGATTTAGAGGATCCTGAAAGTTACGATGCATTTGCACTTATGGCTGATTTGCCAGACTTATGGGATTTAACAATCAATGATTACAGTATTGAGATGGGTAATTCACGATTTGTTAAAGAGGGCTCCTTAATTCCAAGCATTACTGCTGCGAAGTCTCTCACAAATAAACCAGTTGTTGCGGTTGGTAGGTTTACATCTCCTGATAAGATGGCTGAAGTGCTGCGAGCTGGGGGGCAGGATTTAATTGGAGCGGCAAGACCATCTATNGCTGACCCATTTTTGCCAGCAAAAATTGAGCAGGGAAAACTTGAAGACATCAGAGAATGTATTGGGTGTAATATTTGCTATGCTCATGACTCCTTAGGGGTTCCAATAAGGTGTACTCAAAATCCAACGATGGGCGAAGAGTGGCGATATGGATGGCATCCTGAAAGAATTGTTAAAAAAACAACCACTAAAAAGCTTTTAGTAATTGGAGCAGGGCCTTCGGGTTTGGAAGCCGCGAGAGTATTAGGAGAACGAGGTTATGATGTGATACTGGCTGAAGCCAGCCGAGATTTAGGTGGACGAGTATTTAAAGAGTCTCAATTATTAGGTCTAGCAGAATGGCGTCGCGTGACAGATTGGCGAATAACTCAAATAAACAAGTTAAAATCTATTGAAATATATNGAGAGAGTAAACTCAATATTGGTGATATTAGTGATTTAGAAGTTGATGGTATTTTAGTTGCTACGGGAGCAAAGTGGGCTGAAGATGCCCTTGGAAGACATAGCGATATTGGTTTTGAAAAGACGGACGATAGCATGATTTTTGGAGCTGAAAAGATTTTAAGTGGTGAAGAAATACATGGTAGTCGCATCGTTATTTATGATGATGACCACTATTATATGGGATCTGTCATCGCGCTACATCTATCAAAATGTGGGTATCAAGTTGTTTTGGTGACCCCTGCTGGCCGAGCGTGTAGTTGGGGGGAGTACACTGATGAACAAGTATCGTCAAACCTTGCCCTTTACAACGCAGGAGTTGAGGTAATTACAAATAAAACAATTATCAATGTACAAAATGGAAGCGTTCAAGCGAGATGTATATACTCTTCTAAAATAGATTTGATTGAATGTGATAAGGTAATTCCTTTGACCCGGCGAATTCCAAGGGTAGGTTTATATCATGATCTAATTAAGGAATACCAAGTAAAAGATGATAAAAGCCGCTTACAAATTCTTAAGATTGGAGATGTAGATTCTCCCTCTCATATAGCTGCTGCTATTTATAGTGGGTATAAAGCGGCAATTGAATTTGGAAATGAACTTTCTTCATCGAAATATTCTGGTCGAAGGGAGAATAGAATTCTCTGATAAACTTGAGGTTTATTACCTGTGTCAGTTGGTCACTTTGTACAATTCAGGTCAGAGCTACTTTTATCCTATCGAGTAAAAATAAAACTTTTTATGTCTGAAAGGAAAGAAATGAAAATTTTATCATTTGTAATTTTTTCAATTTTATGTGTTCCAGCCATGGCTGAGAACTTCATTATAGAAATGTTAAATAAAGATGCTAATGGCAACAAGATGGTTTATAGTGAGCAAATTATAATGGTTGATGTTGGTGATACAGTTACCTGGCTTCCTACCTCAAAAGGTCATAATGTTGAAATGATAGCATCACCGAATAGATTAAAATATAAATCAAAGCCAAACAAAAAAGCTGAGATCACGTTTGATACGCCAGGCATATATTATTATTGGTGTACTCCCCATAAAGGAATGGGAATGATAGGTTTGGTTGTCGTTGGNAATGATTTTTCAAATAGAAATCAAATTGNTAAGGCAAAGGCTTTTGGAAAAACCAAGAAAAAGCTTAAGAAGCTTGTTGAAAGCCTTGGCTAATTAAATGATTTTTATCTCTGCTTCTATTTCAATAGCAAAGTTCATTGGAAGACCTGCCACNCCAATTGCGGAGCGAGCATGTTGTCCGATATCGTCGCCAAAGATATTGATTATGAGATCACTGAAGCCATTTATTACCAGATGTTGTTGATCAAATTCTGGTGTAGAGTTGACCATCCCAAACACTCGACACCAGCTTTTGACCCGAGATAATTCTCCAATTTCNTTTTTCAGATTTGATAGGACTGAAAGTCCAATCTCTTTTGCAGCTTGGTTAGCGTCGTCTAAAGTTAGATCTCTACCTACCTTACCGTATGGGCCATTAATGACCCCATCAACTGAGTGCCGAGGATGGCCAGAAATAAAAACATTTTCGTCTCGTGTATTTATAAATTTAAAAGGTAGGTGTAACTCTTTTGGAACTGTTATGGGCTTGGGAAGCTTATAACCAAGTTCAGTTAATTTTTGTTCAGGTGTGGTCATTTTAAAAAAGCCTTAAATGAATATATTGTANTAATGAAATTATAGAGTTGTATCTAGNCATGTCTACTAATAATAAAAATCCTGAATTCCTTCATTTTTGGAGAAAAAATGNCAATTAAGTACTTCAGTTATGGTTCTAATATGTCTGCTTCTTATTTGAGAAGATTTCGAAATGTTGAAACTTCCTGGAGCGCGGTGGGTAAGTTAAGAGACTATCAATTCGTGATGAATATGCCTGGACCTAATTTTGTCGAACCAGGTTTTGGCAATATTATTCGGAGTAAAGGTTCCACAGTGGANGGTATGTTGCACGAAATATCGGAGGATGATTTTAAGCGGATAGTAGCNTCGGAGGGAGAGGATTATTCGGTAGAAGAAATAATGGTAGAAACAAGTTCTAAGAGAGAGTTGTCAAAAACCTTAATTTATAANTCAGAATTATCAGAATTNAAAACTTCGCGCCGATATTTGAAACTAATTGTTNAAGCAGCTCAAGAGAATAAGTTAAGTATCGAATATATAAATGAGCTTAGTGATAAAGACTCAGTCTATTACCCGATTATCTCAGAGTTTTATTCAATCGTGGTTTACTTTTGGGTTAAAAGCCGCGCTCGTAAGATTAAATGAATGATACTATTATGATAAAATTTACACTCTAAAAACAAAATTGATAGGAAATTGGCAATGGCAACTGTTTTCATCACAGGTACGAATAAAGGCTTAGGCTATGAGTTTGTAAGACAATATTTAAAGCTAGGGTATAAAGTGATAGCAACATGTCGAAATATTGCACATGCAGATAATCTCAATAATTTAAGTTCAAATTTTTCAGATAAGCTTAAACTTGTTGAAATGGATTTGAACGATGTTGACTCAGTGAAGAATCTTTCAAAGACATTAAAAAGCGATGTTATTGATATTTTTATTAGTAATGCTGCTACAAATTTAGGGTACATTTCTAATAAAGAGAAGAATGTCTTTGGAGCGATTGATGAAAAGATCTGGATAGAAGTCCTTAAATTAAACTGCGTGATGCCACTGATGCTTGCTCAACAGCTAAAGAAAAATATTTTGCAGGGAGTTGAAAAAAAGATTATTTTTATGAGCGCAAAAACTGCTTCTATAGAAGATAACATTAGCGGTGGCATGTATATGAATAGATCTACTAGAACTGCACTTAATCAGGTCGTGAAATCACTATCAATAGACTTGGAAAAAGACCATGTTAATGTACTTGCGATGAGCCCTGGATGGGTAAAAACAGATTCAGGGGGAAAGGGTGCTTTGATCGATGTTAAAACGAGTGTCGATGGAATGATAAATGTAATTAGTAAATTAACTCGTGAATCTTCAGGTTCTTTTATGGATTACAAGGGAGAGATCATTCCGTGGTAACTTGAGGATAACTGATAACTAAACTGAAAAAATATTGAAATATCTTTAATTCTTAAATGCTAGAAAAAAAAGGAAAATTGATTATATGAGTGAACGTATTCCCAGACCGCGCCGTAGTTTTATTTTCACCCCAGGCTTAAAGCCTGAAATGTTTCCAAAGGCATTAGCTTCTGGTGCTGATATGGTTTGTATAGAGCTAGAGGATGGAATCGCTCCAAAAGATAAAAAGGAAGCTCGAATAAAAGCTTTAAAGTTATTTGAAGCCCCTCAAGCAGAAGATGGTGTTGAAAGAATTCTAAGAATAAACTCTATACGAGAGCGATTTGGGATTGAGGATATTTTAGCAATTTTAGAAGCAGAAAATCCACCACCAAGTTTAATGATGCCNAAAGTCAAACATCCGGAAGAAGTGGTTATGTTAGACCAATTATTAACCGAAAGAGGGCATGAAACACGATTACACGTGATTATCGAAACAAATGCTGGACTTGAAGCGTCATATGAAATTGCGAATTGCTGTAAANGAATTGAGGCTATGTTTTTTGGTGGTGTTGATATGGCTGCAGAACTGCGTTGTGAAAACAATTGGGAACAGNTNTTNNATGCCCGTTCAAAAGTTGTTCATGCTGCTGCTTCAGCAGGTTTGGATGTTATTGATGTCCCTTATTTGGACTTGCAAAATCTTGATGGAATGTGTCTTGAAGCAAAAAAGGCCAAAGACCTTGGATTTGCAGGTAAAGGTTCAATACACCCTAAGCAAATAGAGCTGTTAAATGATATCTTTACGCCTTCCGATGAAAGGATAGCCCAAGCTAGAAAAATAATTACGACATTCGAAGAAGCGGATACTGGGCTTGTTGTTGTTGATGGAAAATTGATTGAAAAGCCCGTGATGCGCGAGATGTATCGTATTGTATCAATTGCAAATAAACTAGGTAAATAAAAATAANAATTNAGTAAGATTTTGAGAANACAAAATATAAAGAATTATAGGATACCTTATGATAAAGAAATTTGATAGTTCCACNGCACTTTTATTAGTTGATGTTCAAAAAGGTGTTAACGATACATCATATTATGGTGGTTTGAATGGCAGACGAAATAATTTTGATGCCGAAGACAACATCTTAAAAATCTTAAAAAAATGGCGTTTGTCTGATAGAAAAGTAGCATTTACGAAGCACAATTCTAGAGAGACAGGCTCTCCATTGAAATTAGATTTAGAAAGCGGTCAGCAGCTTTTAGGAATGGAACCTGAAATGGATGATATCGTAGTAGTAAAAGATGTTAATAGTGGTTTTATTGGTACCTCGTTAGAATTGGATTTGCGACGGGCAGGGATCCAACGTCTTTTAGTTGTGGGTTTTTTTACAAATGTTTGCATTGAAACAACGGTACGTATGGCGGGAAATATGGGTTTTGATACATATTTGGCTCATGATGCATGTGCAGCTATGAACGGTGTTGGCCATGACGGTAAAGATTATGATCCNGATCTAGTACACGATATGGCAATCGCTAATTTNCATGGGGANTTCTGTACNGGNATTTCTACAGATGATGCTCTTTTATTATGTGAGGCGAATGCTTCTCATTTAAATCGCGTGCAAGGTAACGAGTAATGTTTGGTGTGTCATCAATGACTGAGCAATTGAGAAAAGTTGCATTGCTCAAGCCNTCTGAAGCATTAATCAAAGCTGACCCAAAAAAATGGCATTATGGACCCGATTTTGACCCTAATAAAATTAGTGGTGTACATGATTCTTTTACTAATTTGTTAATTGATAATGGCGTGGAGGTGTTTTGGATAGACGATAAGAATTCTGGAATTGCCGATGCGGTTTTTACATATGATGCTTCTTTAATGACTAAGCACGGTGCAATTTTAATGTCACCAGGAAAGGCACTCCGCGCTGGAGAGCAGGATTTACATCAGGCATTTTATGAAAGTTGCAAAATTCCAGTTATAGGATNTATTTCTGGTACTGGACGAGCTGAAGCTGGTGATACTTTATGGCTCGACAACTCAACATTGATAGTCGGGCGTGGGTTTCGAACAAACCAGCAAGGAGTTGATCAGATAAGAGATATCTTAGAGCCCCTAGGGGTGGAAGTATTGGCATACGATTTGCCATTTTATAAAGGTGCGGATGCCTGTTTGCATTTGATGTCTCTCATTAGTTTGGTTGATACGCGTATTGCTNTGGTAGCTTTGCAATTGTTGCCAGTTGGATTTTATGAATTGTTAAAATCTCGAGGTTTCCAAATTATCGAAGCACCAGCTACTGAATTTGAAACAAGCAATACCTTGAGTACAAACGTATTGGCTTTGTCTCCTGGAAGATGTGTTATGTTGAATAATTTACCTTTAACGACAAAAAAGCTGGAACAATTTGGAATCCATGTTCANGTNTTTAATGGGGATGCTTTATGCATTGGTTGCGAAGGCGGGCCTACTTGTTTGACCCGTCCTTTATTGCGTNATTAATTNTTAATTCTCATACCATGNNATCTCANTTGACTNTAAGATATGCNCAGAAGCTGTAACTTCNGTTTCCATTTCTTTGAAGANCNNTTNCATTTTNTCTTGTNACTCCACATGAAGTAAGCACGCANATGNAGATGANTCANNNGATNCTTGCCNATGNAAAATTTCNACTATTCCNGCCTTTCTAGCTATTGGTTGGGCAGCNTAAAAACNTTTTNCTCAATNGNAAAANTCATNATTNATTTTNAATTNNACAAACGNATATTTAGCCNTAGTTTTTNCTTTCNTTTTAANTTTCTAGTGNTGTTACATGTTGNTCAACGATATGTTGAACTCGTGGAGCATAATATGAAAATGGTGGTGTTTTCATTTCAGGATCTTTACCAGCATCATCAAAAAGTCGGACTTTTAAGATTTCATTCAAATATGGATTTTTTNCAAACTCGATTATCTCTGNTGTGTTCATTGGCCCTCCCTGAAGATGGAGTGAGTGAATAGAAGCTTTTGACAATCTGTCCATGTATGATGGATCGGTTGCACATAAATATCTTTTCGCTGCAACATGAAACTGTACACAATCAGTTACTAANTTTGGAAAAAATCTTTTGAGCACNTCTGCTCCAGAGTTTTCATGAAACTTGTCTGAAGTGTCGGACATTTTAAACATGCCNAATTCACTAGTAAAATGCCCTATGTCGTGCAGTAATGTGGAAACAATAGTAATNTCACTTTCCCCCTTTTGTTCCGCTAGTTTCGCACCTTGTAACATGTGTTGTGCCATAGTTACCGGTTCTCCTAAATACTCTTCATCTCCCCTGCGTTCAAAAAGGTCTTCAAGAAATGCGACTATNTTTTTNGAATTTAGTTTNAAAAATTTTGAGTTTTTCATTTTACTAATTCATTTCAACTTTTAAATCTTAAAACATTTAATCTTGAGTAAAGAGCATCTTTATCCGCATAACAACCTTGAAGCCAACGTTTTCCAGACCCTGAATAGCCTTTTCTTGCATGTAGTACCCTTGTATTATCAACGATAAAGGACTCACCAGGCTCTAATCTGAAAGTTACCGCCATAGATTTATCATCAATTAGTTCACCCATTCTCTGATAAGCGGCATAATACAATTCCATTTTTTCAAATGGCACGTCAACAGTAGCTGCCGAGGAGCGATTGTTAAAACGTATGCCAANTAATTCACCATCTGGACCTAGTTCAATTAATGGTCTTTTTGATCGCAGAGAAGTTTCGCCAGTTCCAATATACTCAAACCTAGAGCAATATCTTGAAAGGATATCAAAATATTCTATGTCTTCTGCTTGCAATCTTTGGGCTATTTTAAAACCGTCAACGACCATATTTTCNCCACCCTTTGCTGTACTNTCCAAGCAGTATAAGATCTGAATAGTAGGAACGGGATCTCTGTAGGGATTATCTGTATGAGCTTGTAAGCTTAGGCCTGTATAAGCTAAATTCGTCGGATTGACTTCGGTTCTTACCTCAAAATGTCGGCCGTAATTAGTTTCACGAACATAGCCAAACAATTTTACGATATCAAATAAGGCTTTGTCTNTAANAGGTCCATTTGATAATTTTGCAAAGCCAAAGCATTCGATAGCCTCAAGCCAATTCTTTAAGNAGGAGCTGTTGCTTGTGATCTCATTAAAGTCTCCAGTTGGGATATTTCTCGTAAGCGNATTATCCCATCTTTCAATGTTTGAGGCAGTCCAACCGTTTGATAAATCTTTTTTATCATCGTAAGAATTTTTAAAAAGCCAATCGATGTCGTAAGAAATTTCTTTGTTTTCAGGTGAAAAGTATATTTTTAGTCTACTGTCGCTAATGGTTGCTGATTTTATATATGTGTCTTTGGGAATATCTTTGAGCGTTATTAATCTTTGACTGTTTTCAGGGGAGCGCGTTTTCTCATCCCAGGCATTATCTCTTAACCAGATCGCGTGTAATTTAGTGGAACGATTAGCATTNTTTAAGGTTAGGTAATTTCCAGTTTTATTTATATTTACACTAAGCATCGATTATTTTCCTAAATTAATTTTTGATAATTGGTGAAAAATATCATGTAAATTAATCATTCATTCATTGTTTGGGCGGTAACTTGTTCAAATGTCTTAACATCTCTACAAAAGAAAATAGACGATTTTCTTGATAGGATTTAATATCCAATCCTTCATAATTTAAGAATCCTTGNCCGTCTTTAAGCCCGTTTCGATTGTTTTTCATATTATCGTTGATTATTTTTGGTGCGGAAAATCTNTCCTCACCGGTAGCCTTGGTCATATATTGGCTTGCATAGTACAAAATATCTCCTCCACCCCAATCAATGAATTCTAAAAGCCCCAAAATCGCAAATCGAAATCCAAATCCATATTTTGTAGCCTTATCTATATCCTCTACTGATGCTACGCCTTCTTCAACCAGCCTNGCTGCTTCATTCATGGCAAGTGCCTGAATTCTTGGAACAATATAGCCAGGACTCGCGGAGCAAATGATGGGCACTTTTCCAATTTTTTCTAAAATATTTTTCAACTGATCAGTTGTTGTTTTAAGTGTTTTTGCTCCTGGAGATAGTTCAACCAAAGGAACTAAGAAAGCAGGATTTAGCCAGTGAGCATTCAGAAAACGTTCTGGATATTTTACAAATACTTGCAAATCATTGGATAAAATTGTCGATGTGGTTGAAGCGATTATCGCGTCAATAGGTACGTTTTCTGAAATAAATGTCAGAGCCTGTTTTTTTGCTTCAATTGTTTCAGGAACACCTTCAAAAATTATATTTGAATTTCTCAAGATCTCTTGGCATCCCTGGAGGTCATGTAATGAAATTTTGTTTATAATTTTTTTGGCTTCATTTTGAGTTAAAACATTAAATTTTTCTAATAAACTTATAGATTCATGAATTTCTTTATTAGTTTCCTCCAGTAATTGGAGAAACTGTTTTTTACTTCTCCTCTTGAGATCAATTAATTCTACTGTGTAACCTGATAAGGCAAATGAAATTGCAATGCCTCGCCCCATTCGCCCCATACCGACCGCGGTTATAGAGTTATTTTGCATTTTTTTATCATTTAAAGCCATTATCAAGTATCTCTTTGAGTTGACTGATGCTGTAATTTTCTATGTTTAGATTTTTCAATGAACGACCTTTTTCACTAAAGTTTATTTCACAAACTGAAGATCCTAAATTTAAGAGCCCTTCTGCAACTGGAGTTAATACATTCGCCCATTTTGCAATTGACACCATTAGAGCTAGACCGATTTCTATATCTTCTCTCATATATCTATGTTCTTTAAGAATTAGTTTCTCTCGCCAATCTCCGCTATCAATCAATTTTTCATGCGCAACATTTCCATACATCCACTCTTCACGACTATTGTCGTAATGATCTGCCAAGGGAAAGTGGTGCGAAGTATAACCTAAGGTTTCTCGAATTTTTATGCGTTCATTATCCAGAGCAGTAGTTACGTTTCTAATGGCAGGCTGAGTTCCTTCATTATGAATATCCCAATAATCAAAATGCTCAATTGGTCCCGCATTCATTATTATTAATGGTGGATGGATTATTGGCCCCGCATTCATCAAAGCTGCTGATAAAATATCTCCACAATCTTCCACAGATGGGTAGGCTTTTTTGATGATTGATAATGCCCTGTCTTTATTTTTTTGAGGAAAAACACCAGTTGGTAATCTAGTTGCTCTTGTTGTGATCGCGATCGTATTGGGACCATTTAAGCGTGCCAGATATGGTAAAGTTCCCGATTCTGCATAGCAAACATTTATATTTGTTTTGATGTGATGCTGTGNCTTGGCAAATAACCANCTACCGAAGCTTCCTGGAGGCANCAAAACTACTTGATTGTTTTCTAAAAAGGGCACTACAATTTTGGCTAAATCTGGCTGTCCAGTAGCTGGAATGGGACAAACTATTAAATCCACTCCCTTGATAACTTTCGCAATATCAGAAGTTACTGTGGGAATCTTTACTTCNTTAACGCCGTTAAAGTCTTTCAAATGGATTATATTATTAGCCGCTTTTAGCTCTTTAATTTTCTTTTGGTCTCTTCTCCAGTATTTTACAATATGTCCGTTTAGGGTCAGATCTGCGGCTGCGGCTATAGAACCGTTTCCTCCACCTAGTACTGCAATTTCCATTTNCGGCCTCACAAATTTTTAGATTAACCCATATGACACTGTAAGTAATATTAATCCAAACGTTAGCAGAGAATAATCAAAAAGCGATTATTATTTTTATATAGTTTTAGGATTTATTTGTTGGAGTTGTGTAATGGCTTTTGTGATAAGGATATTGCTGCTGCGACTATCAATATAAAAGCNGCAGTCAGTAAGCTNATTCCAAGATCTTGAAAGATATCTCCAACTANACCTGCGCCATAGGGCCCTACGGTTTGAGCAATAGCAAAGACAACTGTAAATAAGCTCATAGCTTTTGCCCAACTATCAGAACTTAAATTTTGGCGAGTAAAGTTAGTAACTGCACTAGGTGCCATAAATACTGANAATCCAAAAACTAAAGCAGATATAAAAAATGTGAGAGTACTATTAAATATGACTGGTAAGGCTGAACCGATTGCNATGCNNGNAAGNATTAATGCTAAAGGNANNCCNGAAGCNTATCNNTTTAANATAGGTCCCCAAATGATTGGNGAAAAACATATACTNAGACCNAGAANNATCCATATTAATGTAATAAAGCTTGCACTNGCCGATTGTTCGGTCATCCACGCNGATAAAAAAGTCAANTATACNATGTAACCAAGTCCAAAACCNGCATACCCAGCTANTTCAGGCCACATTTTNTTNATTGGCAANGTGGTAGNCNCAACTGTCTTTTGAATTGCAGGNCTTAATTGNAATGAAGCCCAAATACCNAGTGGTAAGAACAAGAGACTAATTNTTCCTATNANTATCCANCCNAATGACCATATNCTAGTTCCAAAGGTTTCTATCATTANTGGAATAAAAGNACCNGATAAAACTATTCCCAATCCACCTCCAGAGCCAAATAATATTGCGATAGCTAAGGCATTTTTCTTGGGCTCTTTAGGAAATAAGCCAGCAGTAAGGGCGCCAGCCGTGGAGAAGGACATTGCTCCAAAAATGCCAGCCAGAATTCTCCATAATGTTTGCCACCACATCTCCGCATTTAAACCAGTTACTAAAAGTGTGAAGGTTGTTGTGATCAAACCGAAGGCGAAAAGATGGGAGGGTGAGTATTTGCGTATTAGTAGCATCGTTAAAACAGCACCCATTATGTAACCCAGAGCATTGGCTGTGTTTAACCAGCCAGATTGTGCATAATTCCAACCCATTTCAAATTTCATCGCTGGTAGAAGCAAGCCATATGCAAAACGGGCAAATCCATTAGTAACCGTCAAACCCAATGCAAGCCCAGTAAGTATTAGCCAAGATTTTAATTCAGAAGACTTCATATGTATCAGATCATTTTTGGGACATTGTAATTTTATTGTAAATAGATTCAAAGATTATAGACGTACTACTCTTTACACATTTGATTTGAATAATCATAGTTAGGATATCTAAATTATTGATTTTCTGTATAGGTGAAATATGGAGCAAAATTTTGATTTCCAGAGTGATCTTGGACCTCGTTGCCCGAGATGTCAAAGTCCATTAAATACGGTGAACGTGCATGGGCATGAGCAATGTGTTTACTGTAAATCAAATATATTAGAGTGTTGCTCTGGTGATACTTGTGAAACAGATGTTAATTTAAGTATTAATTATAAGCGCTCTTAGTGCTTAATAAGAAAAACATTAGGGATTTACAGTGCATCCTTCAACTGTAATTCTGTGCATGTAGCGCCTATACCCTTGATAATCATTTATTGCTTTGTGCCAAGTGGCTCTATTATCCCACATAGTTACATCTCCTTTTTTCCACTTTATGCGGCATTGGAAATCGGCATTTTGGCAATGTGAATAAAGAAAGGAAAGTATGGCCTTAGATTCACTTGGCTTGAAACCCTCCAGATGGGTCGTAAAATCAGGGTTAACATAGAGTGCTTTTTTACCGGACAATGGGTGGGTGATGACTACTGGATGCAAGGCGTCTTGAGTAGCTTTGTTTGCGTTCTTAAAGTTACCTGTTTTGTGTTGCGCATCACTTTTTGCTGTCTCACCAAATGCATGCCGAGATGAATGCCAAGCATATTGACCATCCAGCATTTTTTTCATCTTATTTGATAAAGCATCGTAGGCTGCATATTGAGATGAAAAACAAGTATCTCCTCCGTAGGGTGGCAGGTCGATCGCATGTAAAATTGAGCACATTGCTGGTTTGGTATCGTAAGAATGGTCAGTATGCCAATCTTCCCCAATCGCTGCTGTTTGATCTGCTTCTTTTAGTACAATGGCTATATTTGGATAGCTTTCTAGCGAATTGAAAAACCTGTTTACATTAATTTCTCCCCAACGTTTTGCAAAAGTAAGATGATCGTCGGGCGTAATATTTTGCTCTCTTATTGAAATTACACTAAAATCAATAAAAGCTTTACGAATTATGGGCCAGTGGTGTTCATTTTTTACGTCGGCACCAATTATTTCTGCACCTATGCTGCCAGCTAGTCTATTAACGATAATTTTGTCACTCAATGTAAATTACTCAGTCTTAATCTTTAAAATCCACTTTAGCATGTGAGCCGTCACAAAAAGGTTTATTCTTTGATTCACCACATCTGCACAGTGTCATTCTATTTCGAGTCTCGAGTGGTTTGCCGTCAGAACGCAACACGGGTATCATGCCGTTTACCCAGAGAGGTCCTGCACTTTCTTGTGGCTTGTCAGCTTCGATTACGGAAACTTGTTTTGGTAAGTCTGCCTCGATTTCCTGATACTCTCCATCTATTTCTAGTTCATAAACAAATGTACCGGAAGGGCACCTTTCAGTCATAGCCGAAACATGTATCTTCGCATCATCATCTGCTCCTTTAGCCATCAGTTTCCTAATCCCTGATTTTTGATTAAAGCAGAATTTTGC
The DNA here is from genome assembly GCA_002712045.1 of Paracoccaceae bacterium. Lineage (GTDB taxonomy): Bacteria > Pseudomonadota > Alphaproteobacteria > Rhodobacterales > Rhodobacteraceae. Next base: position 11,302 of record PARX01000037.1, on the reverse strand, counting down.
GTGCATGCAGTATGAGTTGTCTACCTTAACTCTTACCCCATCTCCTTGAAGTATTTCTTGGGTTTCGGATATTTTACTAGTTCTCGCTGTTTCAGTTCCGTCAAAATTTATCCGATCGTGTGTTCCATCACAAAAAGGTTTATTCGCAGATTTTCCGCATCTACATAATTCATATATTGTATCACTTTCATGTGTTTTCGTTTTTTGCCAAGCGATTGCTTCACCTTTTTTTCCAGTTATACGTTTTTTTCTGATTAGAGGTATGTCGCCGTGAACGACATATGGACCGTTTTCACGAACTTCAATAAATTCTGAGTCGGATATTTTTCTGGGGAGATATTCGAAGGTTGGCCCCACAGTGGTTTTACCATCGCCGGTAGGAATTTCCATCAACTCTTTGGCAAGAATTTTTAGCTCATACATCACACCTACAGCCTGGCCTAAAAGTTTTGGTTCACCGTTGAAGCTTTTTTCAATTACTCGCAACATATCACTATATTCTTGATTAAAAGTAGTGAGCTTTTCCAACACCGCTGGATTATCTGTATAATCTTCTGAAGCTGGATTGGCTGCCATAGGATGTACTTGATCCCAGTCTACAATGAACTTTTCACCGCTAGGTCCAGATTTTGCCGTATCCCCTATCTGAAAATTACGGCCCTCTAAAATTTCTAAAAATCTAAAATAGTGCCCTACCTCTTCTCTTTCAGGGTGGAACATATTTTTATCGCCATCAAAGATGTTTTCGTGATCTAAACCTTCACCTTGTTCTACCACTTCCTCCAGAGCTTTTAGGGCAGAATTTAAATCAGTAACACAAATCAAATGACCTGCCCCACCATAGTAGGTTGTTTCAGCCGTAACTTGGTGGTCTGGGTTGCCTGTGAAAAGCACTTTATCGCCCAATTTCTGAGATAAATAAACCAAACCTTCTTCTAGTGCTTTGTAAAATTGCCCAATAGAGGCAAACCCTTCATCCTGAGAAGGCGCGTCAGCATTTGCTGGTCGTTCAATTTTCAAAAAACATTCGATGCTTTCTGGAGAAAATTTATTTAAATCAACTTGAAATGATTCATCGCTGTGGGGCAAGGGCGTAGGATATTTTGCAATAAATTCAGGATAATCTAATTTTGGAGAACCTCCAGTTGCTATCATAATGTTTGCGACCAGTGCCATGTGAAGCATTTCTTCGATAAATACACTTTGAATGACCTCTACACTCTCAATGTTTGATCCATCCTTGATTGAGTAAAGTGCACATAAATAGGGGGGAATGGTCGCATGTTCTAACTCAATCGCCCATTGAAGGTGCTCGTGAAGATCTTCGATTGTTGTAATCATTTTTTACCCTTACCTTTAGCTTTCTAATTGTTTAGCAATGTTCCATAGCGTTACTCTGGAGGATAGCGCATTTACTCATATTCTCCAATAAATAAAATCTTATCGAGAGCATATATTTTGGATTTGAGTAAAATATTTCAATAGCAATTAGATTTTATTCTTGAACAATTAGGATCCTGGTGTTGAGACGAAGTATGAGTTCACCATATTAAGAAGGTCTAAACTTGGTAGGCTTGGCAAAAATAAATTACTTTAACGCGCTTGTTTTTAACATTTGAAATGTAACTGTGAGATTGCTACTTAAATTCTTTTTATTTTAGATTATATTTCTGAAATAGCTTTAGTGGCCTTTACAGTTACAAGGGCACTGGCAACTAAAGTTTTTCTAGTTTGTGAAACACAAAACACATCTGATCGAGCATGAAATATGCTTTTTCCCGCCTTAAGTATGTCAGCTTCTGTGATTAATTTTTCCCCATTTGCGGTTGATAGAAAATTTATTTTAAATTCAATTGTAAGAGGTTGATAATTTTCCATCATAAGAGAATATGCAGCAAAACCCGCAGCATTATCTGCAATCGCGGCGATTGTGCCACCATGAAACAAACCATGTTGTTGAGTTAATTTAGAGTGGAAGGGTAAAATAATGGTGCATTTTCCAGGGTCACTCTCTTTTATTTTTGCTCCTAAGGTCGCCATAAAGTTTTGGTTAGAAAAACCTTTTTTGATTTTTAGAAATTTAGCATTGAGAGTCATGTTTTTACCTTTGTGCCAAAAAATTGTATAATAAAGTAAGCAAGATTTATATTATTGTTAAGCAAAGCCTAAACTGTGATCTGTCATCAACTGTTATTTAAGAATATCTATCTTGACAACACAGATTGTCAAAGCACAATCCGTTTAACTTAGTTGTTTAGTTCTGATAGTCGGGGGCAAAAAATTTTAATGAGCTTTGATTACGAAAAAATTCGATCGACATTTGTATTAGAATGTCCGGAAAATTTTAATTTTGCATTTGATGTCATGTCAAAAAGGGCAGAAGAAGTCGATAAAATAGCATTGATCTCAATTGATAATAATGGTGATCATTTAAAAGATATAACCTACAAAGAACTGGATAATTTTTCCTCCAAATTTGCCAATGCGTTGTTGGGTCTAGGCGTTTCCAAGAATGATAATATATTGGTAGTTTTGCCAAGAATTCCAGAATGGTATTTTAGTCTTTTTGGATGTGCCAAAATGGGGGCAGTTGCTATGCCAGGAACAAATTTACTTACTCAAAATGATATTGAATATCGTATTAATGTATCTGGCGCCAAAGCTGCGATCGTAACAGAAGCCCATGCGAAGTTTATCGAAAATATAAAAGATAAATGCCCAACTCTAGAAAATTTAATTATTGTGAAAGGCGAAAAACCAGGTTGGCATAGTTTTGAAGCTTTATGCTTGGATTCGTCTGATTATATTGACAGGACAATGGTGCAAGAGACTGCTTCTTCTGATCCGATGCTGATCTATTTCACCTCAGGCAGCACCGCCATGCCGAAAATGGTTGAGCGTGATCACGCATATGCTTTTTCTCACATCATAACAAAATCGTTTTGGCAAGATTTAAAAGCTGCGGATATACATTGGACATTGACAGATACTGGTTGGGCAAAGGCAGCATGGGGACTTCTTTATCCACAGCTTCTCGCGGGGTGCAGTATCGTTTTATTTGATGGGGAGGGCTTTGATCTTGAAACCCATCTTAAAATTATTGAACGCTATAAAGTTACGACCTTTTGTGCTCCGCCGACAATTTATCGATTAATGGCACAGGCTGATTTGTCTAAAGTAGACTTTAGTTCTATTCGGCATTGTTTTGGTGCGGGTGAGCCATTAAATCCTGAGGCAATGCGGGTATGGAAGAATGCGACAGGTTGCGATATTTATGACGGATATGGACAAACGGAGACCATTAATATCGTTGCAAATTTTCCAGGTATGGAAATTCGACCTGGGTCAATGGGAAAACCTTGTCCAGGATTAACGGTGGATATAATTGATGACGCTGGAAATATTTTAGGAGACGATGAAATAGGCCATATTGGCGTTAAAATAACACAACCATATCCACCAGGATTATTTAATGGTTATTATCGTGATGATGAAAAAACCAAAGAAGTTTTTAAGAATGGTTGGTATTATACAGGAGATACTGCAACGCGTGATTGTGACGGTTATATTTGGTTTGTTGGTAGGTCTGACGATGTAATATCGTCATCTGGTTATCGTATAAGTCCATTTGAGGTAGAAAGTGCACTAGTTGAGCATGAAGCAGTGGCGGAATCTGCGGTAATTGCAAAACCGGACACATTACGAGGAGAAATAGTGAAAGCTTGTATTGTTTTGGCAGAAGGTTACGAGCCTTCGGATGAACTTGTAATTAATATTCAGGACTTTGTTAAAAGACATTCAGCTCCCTACAAATATCCGAGAGAAGTTGAATTCTTTAAAACGTTACCAAAGACTATCTCTGGTAAAATTCGACGCGTAGAGTTGAGAGAGAATTTAAACAAAACATAATCCCATTAAAGTATAGTTAGGTTAGATCTTTCTTAATCGTTTATTACAATACTTTGTCAAAAATGGAGTTCCTTTAATTTTAATCTTATTTTCAGATTTGGGAGTGAAATAATTGCAAGACGTAGAGTTTTTTGAAAAAGGGATTGGTCCTAAAGTTGTATTGTTTCATTCTAGTGCTTCAGGTGCTGGCCAGTGGAAAGTTCTTATGGATCATTTTAAAGACAAGTTTCATTTTATATCAGTTAATTTAATAGGGTATGGCAATACCACTGCTTGGAACCAAAACAAGGTTCAAACACTGTTAGATCAGGTGAAACTTTTAGAAAAAATACCAAGCTTATCTGGATCGAGGTTTTCTATTGTAGGGCATTCTTTTGGTGGAAGTGTTGCTATGAAAGCAGCAAAACATTACTGCGACCAGGTGGAAAAATTAGTCTTAGTCGAGCCAAATCCTTTTTACCTATTGAGGCAAGAGAAAAAAGCAGAAGCTTTTGCAGAGGTATTAGTATTAAGAAATAAGATAAAAACAGAGTTCAACAATGATTGGGAACAGGCTGTTAGTTTCTTTGCTGATTATTGGAATGGTAAAGGTACTTGGCGCAATTTGCCTGAAATTCAGAAGGAAAGATTTTCAATTATTTTAAAACCAAATTACTTTGAGTGGGACGCTGTGTTCTCTGAGGAAACGTCTTTAAAAGCCTGGAAAAAGATACTCCCAATTAATACAACTTTAATAGGTGCTACAAACACGGTGCGTACAATTCGGGAGTTGAATGATCTATTTAGACTAAATTGTCCTAATTGGGACTTTAAGAACTATAGTGGAGGGCATATGGCTCCAATCACAAACCCAGAATTGGTCAATCCATTAATAATTGATAGTTTGATGTAATGACTAGATTTAGAATTAGCAAACTTCTGAGTTGGGAGAAATAGATGTCTTTGGGGATAGAGGCATATAATTTGGTAACAAAGTTTGAAAGCTTTTCCCCTCACAGAACTGGTGGAGTAGGTAATCAACAAGTAATAGATTGGCTAACGAATTATCTCAAAGCTTCGTCTTGGAAAGTTCACTTAGATGACTTTAGTTATCTGCATTATGAGGGTAAATTTAAAAGTCAAACCTATAAAATCGATGGGATGTTGTTATATTATTCTGTGCTAGGAAAGGGTAAAATAGAAAATCCATTANTTTTCAGACTTNATGATGGTATGGAAAGTTATTTAACTAATTCGTCAAACTTGCATGAACTTGAAGTGTCAATTATTCAGAAATTAGTTAGCGATGCTCAATTATCTGGCTATGATGGATTAATACTTGAAAGTATCTCAAAGTCTGAGCACTTAAGTGCAATCAATTCTCNTAACGCCTATGACTTAAATTTCCCAATTATTTTAGTGGATAAAAAAACTTTTAATTACATAGGGGATAAAAAAGATATTAGTATTTCTTATGAGGCTTCCGTCGTAAAAAACCACTCGTCTAACATTCTGGCAACTTGTAATGTAAGAACAAATGAATCTCCGTTTGTAATAACTACTCCAATGTCAGGTTGGTTTTCGTGTGCTGGTGAGAGGGGATGCGGTATTTCGATTGCATTATTAGTNGCTCGGGAGATCGCAAAATACCATTATGTTGATTTAATCTTCGCTAATGGCCATGAGTTAGGATATCGAGGCGCTTATAAGTTTGTAGAGTCTTACAAAAAAAAACCTAAAGCGGTATTGCACTTGGGGTCATGTTTNGCGAATAAAAAGACGGAACTTACTGGGACATGTTATTCTAACAATTTTAAGGATATTTCTGATAATTTGGCTAAGTTGGGAATTTTAGCACAATCACCTGATGATAATGTCTCTGAGAATGAATGGGTTGGTGAAAGTAAATGTTGGGCTGCAAAGAATGCACCTATGTTGTCTGTAGCAGGAACAAATCCGTATTTTCATACAAAAGCTGATGTGACTTCTTCTGTGACCTCACCTGCTCTTTTAGAGAGATTTATAAAATCTCTATCAAAAGCAGCGCTTTCTTTAGTTTGAATTTTTTTGATAAACTATGTTCTCTATAACTGATTATATTGTCTATTTAACAGTTTGATTGTACTTTTGAATTATTAGAATAATGCAGTTTCAACATTGTAGTAATTGAAGGAGTGAAATAAATGTTAGTGCCCAATCAAGTTGCGCCAAAATTGATTGTACCTACTTTGTCACACGGAATATTTGATCTAACAAAAGAAAAGTCTAGAAATTTTACAATGGTTGTTTTTTTTCGCGGACTACATTGCCCAATTTGTATAAACTATTTGTCAGAGCTGGCTCGTCTTCAAAGTGAATTTTTCGACAATGGGGTAAACCAGATCGTAATTTCAAGTGATAATAAAACTCGATCGGAGGAAACAGCTTCATTGATTAAAGCTGATCAAATTCGTTATGGTTATGACTTAAGTATTCCAGTAGCGCGAGAATGGGGCCTTTATATTTCTAAAGGTGAAAAAAATAGTTCTAATAAATTTAAAGAGCCAGAGTTATTTCCTGAACCGGGTATTTTCTTGGTTAGGCCTGATAATACAGTATATTACATTTCCGTGCAGTCCATGCCTTTTGCGAGATCAGCTTTTAAAGATTTGATTGAAATGATTAAGTTTGTTGTACCTAGGGAATATCCTGCTCGCGGTACTGCATAGATGATTGCCGTAAAGCGTTTTTTGAATAAACCTATTATTTATCCGCATATGGATGATAGAATGGGAGACAATATTAACGGTCCATCCTTAATAAGAGCTCCTAATTGGCTAAAAAAACCTTTGGGACGATATTATCTATATTTTTCTGGTCATAAGGGAACCTATATTCGATTAGCGTTTTCAAATTCTCTTATGGGTCCATGGGAAATCTACTATAATGGAGTATTAGAATTAAACGATAGTTACTTTATGTTACAAGATTCTTTTGATGGTTCATTATACGCGCATATTGCTTCACCAGATGTTCACGTTGATGATGAGAATGGTCGTATTGTCATGTATTTCCATGGTCAGCTGAGTAATGGTGATCAAGTAACACGAGTTGCAACCTCACAAGATGGCGTTACTTTTTGTGTGAAAGAGCAAATTCTTGGACCTCCTTATTTTCGCGTTTTTCAGTATTTGGAATCAGTTTTTGCTATTTGNTGGGGTGGTGAAATATGGCGATCACAAGATTGGTTTTCACCATTTGAAAAAGGTCCAAAAATACTACCATTTAATAGCAAAGATAAATCAACACCTTGCTTTAGACATGGTGAGGTTTTTAGAGAGNAAGATTTATTACATATTTTTTTTAGTAATATAGGAGATGCTCCAGAACACATATTATATTGTAAAATANAACTATCANAANATTGGAATGAATGGAAAACAGANAATAGTTATCCAATTTTAGAGCCAGAATTAAANTGGGAGGGAGCCAATATGCCAATTTCGCAATCTGTGATTGGTATAGCCCAAGAGAAGGCACGAGAGCTAAGAGATCCCTGCATATTCCAGGATACTGACAACCAAATATATTTGCTTTACTCGGGTGGAGGTGAGCGGGGCATTGGATTGGTGAAGTTGTTTAATTNCTAGTTTAANAATNGTAACGATTTCATATTGAAATTATTGAATTTTAAAAAATCACGAGGCTTTATGTTTCTCATATGAAGCAACTAGTTCTTCTCGCAAGAACTCACCAAAATTCAAACTTTTGAATTTAGGTTTTCCTGTACCNTTTAATGGTTTGATATTGAAACTAACATTAGGGTCGTAAAAGAAAACACATGAATATCGCTCTGACCCTGAACGGTTAACGACTCTATGGGGGGTTGAGCGTAAAAGGCCATTCGTCATTCTNTGTAACATGTCTCCAACATTGACCACGAAACTGTTTTCAAGTTTTGGTACATTTAACCATTCTCCGTCAGGTGCCTGAACTTGTAGACCACCTATATTGTCCTGCGCCAAAAACGTCAGGCAACCAAAATCTGTGTGTGGAGCAGATCCATATAAGTCTACTGGGCTATCTGAGGCTAGTGAGGGATAATGTAAGAGCCGTAGCCAGGTCGTGGGCTTTTCAAATGCTTTCATAACGGATAGATCCTTAACACCTGTAGACAGTAATGCTGCGCGTAAAAGATTATTGGCGAGTTCTTCGAGTTTTGTAGTATACTCCTCGATAACTGCGCGAAAGTTTTCCAATTCAGGCCATTGATTGGGGCCAGAAAGATAAATTTTTGGATCTTCAATTTTATCTTCACGCATTGTCATAAAACTTGCTGATTGGTTTGGNTTTTTTATTGTTTCAAGNTTGGAGTTAACATCTGTGGAGGTGTTAATCGCAATGTATCCGCGATGTTTGTGATCTAGAGCAACTTTCATTTTTTCGCTCAAATGCATTGCATGAAATCTATTGGATGCATCAAAAACTTTTTCTATTAATGCTGGATCAATTCCNTGATTAATAATGTAACCAAAACCAAGTTGATTATANGCCTCATAGAATGATTTTAATAAGTCAGGCGAAGCACGGTTTTTCAGTAATTCTGCTACATCAATTATTGGTATTGATTTTCTATTTTTTGCCATCCTGAAGCCCGCTTAAATTANAAATTTTAAGTATAACTAATTTGTTTTAATTATTGCTAAATATNGCAATTCTATCGATATTGATAATCTAAACTATTTTAAAATCTTTGTAGGCAAAAATGATCAGAAAAAGCAAGCAGACAGATTTAGAAAAAATTGCAAAATTAATGCATGAGTCGTTTTCAAGTGAAGTAGAAAGCAATTTGGTAAGAAAGTTATTCTCTGGCGAGGATATATTGGTGAACTTGGTTTATCAGTCGCAAGATCAAATTCTAGGTAATATAATAATTTCAAAAACAAAAATGTATCCAGATGTTGGTTTGTTTTGTGTTGGTGTTGGGCCTCTAGCTGTACGACCAAGTCATCAGTTTAAAGGGATTGGCAGTCAGTTGATNAAAGCTGCAATCATTGAATGCCGTAATCTTGGTGTCGATGCATTGTTTGTTCTTGGTGATCCTAATTATTATAAAAGATTCAGTTTTAAAGTTTCTAAGATAAGCAGTGATTATAATGCAGCAAATTTCCAAGAATTGCAGCTTAAAAGCAATTGTCTGAGTGATTTACAGGCAAAAATTAGTTATGCAGAAGCCTTTTCTGTTGTTTAACAAACCCGTAAATGCTTGGTTTGCTTGTCGTGTGCTGAAATGATAAGCGTTAGTCAGTTGTGCTCAAATTTGACGAAGATAATTATTGGTGTTTTAGGAAAATAATGGAAAAAGAAAAATGGGATGANTCAAACATCCCAGATCAAAGAAATAAAGTTTTTATNGTAACTGGGCCGACGAGNGGTCTNGGTTTTGATACTTCAAGAATATTAGCAAANAAAAATGCGATAGTTATTATGGCAGCAAGGGATGTCAGAAAAGCTGAAAAAGTAAAAAAAGAAATTGTTGGTAAAAATAAAACTGCAAAAATAGATGTTAANGAGTTAAACTTAGCTGACCTAAAATCTATTCAAAATTTTTCCGAGTTAATTAAAAAAAAGTATTNAGCAATAGATTGTCTTATAAATAACGCNGGCATTATGGCGTGTCCTTATTCAAAGACAAAAGATGGTTTTGAAATACAAATGGGTACGAACCATTTGGGTCATTATGCATTGACAGGTTTATTGCTGCCGCTTCTGCAGAGTAAATCAAATGCGAAAGTAATAAATATTTCTAGTATTGCTCATAGATCGGGTAGAATTAACTTTGATGATTTGGCCTGGGAAAAACGAAAATATAGAACGTGGAGCGCTTATAGTGATAGTAAGCTCGCTAATTTATATTTTACTTATGAACTTTCAAGAAAGTTGTTGGCTACGAATTCTACTTTGAACGTATTAGCAGCTCATCCAGGATACAGTGACACAGATCTTCAACGTTATTCAGGATTTTTTAAGTTTCTAAATAAAATTGTTGCCCAAAAATCAACTATTGGGGCCTTGGCTGGCATTCGTGCAGCGGTAGACTCTAAGACAATATCCGGTCAGTACTACGGCTCACCATCATTTGGGGGGATCTGGGGATATCCAACGTTGGTCAAATCTAATAGGTTGTCATATGATAGAGAGAATGCGTCCAAGCTTTGGACATTATCTGAGTCTTTAACAGGAATATCTTATAATTTAGAGTAGAGAGTTAANTTTAAAAAAGACTNGGCATTTTCNAAAAATGNTTATTTTTTTATCNTTAAAAGTAACGCTTTAATTTATATTGATATTACAGCTCTTATTCATNANCATTATTTNAATAGTCATTTACCAACTCAAAATTGATAAATAGTTAAGTAAAAAGGAAAAAATATGATGGATATTTCTAAAACATTAATGGTTGGGTCCTCACAGTTTCAAATATCTCCATTTATCTCAAAATATTACAACGAGAAAACGCCACTTGGGATTTATGCGGGTCGTTCTTATGCTATAAACTGGGGTGAAAATCCGGAAATCGCTTATGGCGTGTTAAGACGTAAATCAGTTTTATTTGATGTGCCTGAACGCCCAGTTGAAATTGCAGGTCCAGACGCTCTAATTCTATTAGAGAAGGTTTTAAGTCGTTCGATAAGTAATCTTAAGAAAGGTAAGGCTCGTTATGCAATTGCTTGCCTTGAAAATGGTGGCATTCTTATGGACGGTATCGTGATGTGTTTGGCAGAAGATCGCTATTGGTATGTAAAAGCGGATGGTGAATTTGATACTTGGCTTAAAGCCCATTCGATCGGGTTGGATGTGGAAATTAAGGATCCTCAATCTTGGGTTCTTCAGATACAGGGGCCAACCTCTCTTGCGGTCATGAATGCAGTCACGAATGGGGCAATTAATGAAGCATTTGGTTATTTTAATGTTGGGTGGTTTGAAATTGGTGGTCAGAAGTTATTAATATCGCGAACAGGTTGGACTGGAGAATTAGGATATGAAGTTTACACTCAGGGAGAGCAAACCGATGCATGTCAACTCTGGGATGTGATACTTGATGCAGGAAAACCATTTGGCTTAATTGCCTCTAGTTTAGACACGATGAACATTCGACGCATAGAAGCAGGCATATGCAACAATAAAACAGATATTGATGAAACTATGACTCCATTCCAAGCAGGGTTAGGAGCATTTGTAGATTTTGGAAAGCAAGAGTTTATTGGAAGAAATGCTTTAATGGATGCAAATCGAGATTGTCTTTTATTTGGCTTCAAAATATTGGATTTGCAATCTGTCAGTAATCTTGACTTGGACTTAATTGGATTGCGAGTATGCCTGGATGAAAAACCTGTTGGATGGGTTACTGTAAGTGCATATTCTCCATATCTAA